>NZ_JAQQGK010000003.1:0-599629 GCF_028550695.1 Pseudomonas sp. BLCC-B112 | reverse complement strand
GTAGATGTTAATCTACGGGGTTTTCAAGGGTGGAGGCCGAGGTCGGAATCGAACCGGCGTAGGCGGATTTGCAATCCGCTGCATAACCATTTTGCTACTCGGCCCCAAATGTCCAATGCCTGAAAAACAACACTGGCCACATACAAACTAGAACGGTTTTCGAGATCAACCTCATCTCGCAACTCTTTGATTTCTAAAGAGTTTTCCCGTTTCCTCGCTGAGGAATGGTCGCAATTATGGACATGTTTTCCATTCCTGGCAACTCCTATTCGATATTTTTTCTGCCGGGCTGTTTCTACAGGTTTCCGGGCGGGCAAATACGCCTCGAAGTCGCCGACGGGGCTGGATGATTGCATAGATCAAGTCCGATAGCTCGCCCTGCCTGTTCCTCACTCACCTACCCGATCGGGTTATGGCGTGTGTGCGGCCGCTCGCGGACAGTAGCGCCAACGGCTCGACCCGGGCTCCTCCCATCAGGTTCAAGGCGGAATTCCAGCATGCGTACAGCATTCCCTGCGGTGTTTGGCGTGGTTCTGATAGTGGCGGCGGCCTGGGTGCAGGCCGAGGAGCCCGCAAGCAAGACGCTGCGGCTGTACAACTGGTCGGACTATATCGGCGAGAACACCCTCGCCGGCTTCGAGAAGGCCAGCGGCATCAAGGTGATCTACGACACCTTCGATTCCTATGAAACCGTCCAGGGCAAGTTGCTGCCCGGGCGCTCCGGCTACGATCTGGTGGTACTCAATGCGGCGCTAGTGCCGCCCTTGATCAAGGCGCGGGTGTTCCAGCCGCTGAACAAGCAGTGGTTGCCCAGTTGGCAAAATCTCGATCCCCAGGTGCTGACAAGCCTGGAGAACTACGACGCCGGGGTGCAGTACTCGGCGCCCTATACCTGGGGCAGCAATGGGGTGACCTATAACGTCGACAAGATCCGTGAGCGGATGCCGGACGCGCCCATCGGTTCCCTGGCAATGCTGTTCGATCCCAAGGTGGTGTCGCGCTTCGCTGATTGCGGAGTGACGCTGCAGGACTCGCCCACGGACATTCTGCCGCTGGTGCTGGCCTGGCTGGGGCGCAATCCCAACAGCGCCGAGCCCACAGACCTCAAGGCCGCGCAAGATGCCTTGATGGCCATACGGCCCTATATCCGCAAGTTCGACTCCACCAGCTACCTCAATGGCCTGGCCAATGGCGACCTGTGCCTGAGTGCGACCTGGTCCGGCGATTACGCCACCGCACAGGCCCGGGCCAATGAAGCGGGGGCACCGGTCAAGCTCGACTATTTCATTCCCAAAGAAGGTTCGCTGATCTGGTTCGACAACTTCTACATTCCCGCCGATGCGCCGAATGTGGCCAATGCCCATGCCTTTATCGAGTACCTGTTGCAGCCGCAGGTGATGGCCGAGGTCAGCGACTACATCCGCTATGCCAATGCCAACCTCAAGGCCACCCCGCTGCTCGCTGCCGAGGTGCGTGACAACCCGGCGATCTACCCCGATGCCCAGACCCGGGAGCGACTGTTCACCCAGAAAATCCAGTCTCCCGCCAGCACCCGCCTGATCACCCGCACCTGGAACATGGTGAAGATCGGCAAGTGATCCATGCCTACCCATTACACGGACGTTGCGTCCAATGGTTCAACCCGAGGTGAAGCCCATGGCCATCCAACCCGAAGCTTTTTTTCAACAGTTCGACGACCCACAACTGGTGGCCGCCGACAAGGCCCATTACATGCACGGCTTTCATATGTTCGACGAGCACCGCGAGCAGGGCTCGCTGAACATCGCTGCCGGTGACGGTGCCTATATCTATGACACTGCCGGCCGGCGCTACCTGGATGCGGTCGGCGGCATGTGGTGCACCAACATCGGCCTGGGCCGCGAGGAAATGGCCGAAGCGATTGCCGATCAGGTACGGCAGTTGGCCTATTCCAATCCGTTCTGCGACATGGCCAACGTCAGCGCCATCCAGCTCTGTGAAAAACTCGCCAGCCTGGCACCGGGGGACCTGAACCACGTGTTCCTCACCACTGGCGGCTCCACGGCGGTAGACACCGCCTACCGCCTGGTGCAGTTCTATCAGAACAGTCGTGGCAAGCATGAGAAGAAGCATGTGATCTCGCGGATCAATGCGTACCACGGCTCGACCTTCCTGACCATGTCCATCGGCAACAAGGCCGCCGACCGAGCTCCCGAATTCGACTTCATGAGCGACCTGTTTCACCACATCTCCTGCCCCAACTACTACCGTGCCCCGGCAGGTATGAGCGAGGCGGATTTCCTCGATTTTCTGGTGGCCGAGTTCGAGGACAAGATCCTCACCATCGGCCCGGACAAGGTGGCCGCCTTCTTCGCCGAACCCATCATGGGCTCAGGCGGAGTGATCATTCCGCCCGAGGGTTATCACCGGCGGATGTGGGAAATCTGCCAGCGCTACGACCTGCTGTATGTCGCCGATGAGGTGGTGACCTCGTTCGGTCGCCTGGGCACCTTTTTCGCCTCCCAGGACGTGTTCGGCATGCAGCCGGACATCATCACCACCGCCAAGGGCCTGACCTCGGGCTACCTGCCCCTGGGGGCCTGCATTTTCTCCGAACGCATCTGGCAGGTGATCGGCGAGCCGGGCAAGGGCCGTTGCTTCACCCACGGCTTCACCTACAGCGGGCACCCAGTCAGTTGCGTCGCGGCGCTGAAGAACATCGAGATCATCGAGCGGGAAAACCTGCTGGCCCATGTCGAGGAGGTGGGGGTCTACATGGAGCAACGCCTGCAGACCCTGGCGCAGTTGCCCCTGGTCGGCAATGTACGCTGCAAGCGGCTGATGGCCTGCGTCGAGTTCGTCGCCGACAAGCACAGCAAGAGCCTGTTGCCGGAAGCCCTGAACATTGCCGAACGCATCCATCTGCGAGCCCAGGCCAAGGGCTTGCTGGTGCGTCCCATCGGCCATCTCAACGTCATGTCGCCACCGTTGATCATCACCCGTACGCAGATCGACGAAATCGTCGATACCTTGCGCGAATGCATCCTCGAGGCTGCAGCCGAGCTGCGCCGTGACGGCCAGTACCTGGGTTGATGAATCGACAACGGGCACCGACAGCACTGCGAATCGGGGTCTTACCCGGCCTGCGCCCGGCAGTTAAACTGCCGGGCATGAGCGCATCTGCCAATCCCCCCAACGCCCCACTCTCCCTCGATGCCCTGCAGGCCTGGCATGCCGGCTTGGCCAAGGCATTCGACAGCGTGGACGATGAGGCCTTCCTCAGCCATCTGGCGGCAGCGCTGAATGCCCTGACCCCCATCGAGTCCATGATGATCAGCCTGGAACGCAAAGGCTTGCCACCCCAGTTGCTGCATGAGCAAGGCATTGTCGGCGCGTACCGCGACGAGATCATCAACCGCTATTTCTCCCGCGGCTACCTGCTCGACCCCTTTTGCCTGGCGGTGGAAAACGGTCTGGCGGAAGGTTTCTACCACCTCTCGGAAATCGCCCCGGACGACTTCTTCGCCAGCGAGTACTACAAGACCTACTACCTCAAGACCGGGGGCGCCGAAGACAGTTACTACATCGTCGATCTCGACCCGCACAGCAAGATTTCCCTGTGCATGTTCCAGGGCTTGAGTGGCGCACGCTTCGCCAGCGAACCCTTGGCGCTACTGCGGGCGGTGGAGCCGCTGGTGCGCGAGCTGATCCGTCGTTTCGGCAGTGCCGGCGGCCTGCAGCAACTGGTGCGACACGCGACTCAGGGTTCGCTGCCGGCCCTGGCTCCGGCCGACCTCAACCAACAGATCGAAGCCGCCTTCATGAGCTTCGGCACTCCGCTACTGACGGTGCGTGAACGGGAGATCGCCCACCTGATCCTGCGCGGTCACTCGGTGAAATCCACGGCCAAGGTGTTGGAAATCTCTCCGGAAACCGTGCGCATGCACCGTAAGAATCTCTATACCAAGCTGGCCATCAGTTCCCAGGCGGAGCTGTTTTCGTTGTTTATCGACTGGCTGACCCAGCGCCCTCAAGCCCCCGCCCATTGAACCGACGGGTGTGTCCAGCTCGCCGCCGCCCCGGAAACGCCGTCAGGTCCCGGAAATCGGACCAGGGCCTGCACAGCTTGTGCAGGCCCTTTTTTCCTCAGTGCATCAGTGATGCATTCAACGGGCCGCCCAGGCGTTGAAGCGCTGCTCCAACTCCTCGCCATGGTCGACCCAGAACGCCGCATCCACCGCCCGCGCGTCCCGCAGGTTGGCCTCGTAGGTCGGCAGTTGCTGCTGCACCGCCTCAGGCAACAGGGGCAGTGCCTGACGATGCACCGGTCCATAGGGAATGTTCTGCGAGAACACCTTCTGCGCCTGGGGCTGGCTGGCGAACAGGATGAAATCTTCGGCCAGGGCCTTGTTCGGCGAGCCTTTGACTACCGCCCAGTACTCCGGATCGTACAGGCTCTGGGGCCAGAGGATACTCAACTGCATGCCCTCCTTCTGGGCCATGGCAATGCGTCCGTTGTAGGCCGCGCTCATCACCACATCACCGGCCACCAGCCATTGCGGAGGTTGAGCCCCGGCTTCCCACCACTGGATGTAGGGCTTGATCTGATCCAGCTTGGCAAAGGCCCGGGTCACGCCTTGCGGGGTGTTGAGCACCTGATACAACTGGGCCGGCGCCACACCGTCCGCCAGCAGGGCGATTTCCAGGGTGTACTTGGCGCTCTTGCGCAAACCGCGCTTGCCGGGGAAGTCCTTGAGGTTCCAGAAGTCGGCCCAGGACCCGGGCGCCTTGGCCAGCTTTTGCGGAGCAAAGGCCATGACCATCGACCAGACGTAGGTGGCCACGCCGCACTCGCTCAGGGTGCCCGGGACGAACTGCGCCGGATCACCAAAGCGGGCCAGATCCAAAGGTTCGAACAAGCCCTCGTCACAGCCGCGCAACAGCTCCGGGCTCTCCACTTCGACCACATCCCAGCTGGTCTTGCCGACATCGACCATGGCCTTGATCTTCGACAGTTCACCGTTGTACTCCCCCGCCACCACCCGGGCCGCCCCGCTCTGGTTGAAGGGTTGGAAATAGGCTTTTTCCTGAGCCTGTTTGGTGGCTCCGCCAAAGGAAATGACGGTGAGATTCTGCGGCTGGGCCCAAGCCCCGGTGCACAGCAGAACCCACGACAATGCAACGCCGCAACGCAAGGTGTTGGACATGAAACCCATCCTCAAAGAAAGCCGGCTCGCCCGCACGAACCCGCACAGCAGGAGCCTGGAAGCGACCGTATTCACGGGCGGTACTGCACCAGGCACTACGAGTCTTGGTCAGCGGTGCAAGGCGCCTGGCGGCACAGGCCGCGTAGCCGGATCGTCACCGTTGCGGGCTCTGTGGCCCCGTTCGCTTGGAGTGTTTGCAACCGGTCCGGGGTGAGCGGACGCGGTCTTGCTCGAATGGCGGTTCATCGCTTGCTCCCTGTTGTTTTTGTAGGAAGAACAAATCGATCGGCAGTGCATCGCCGCAGGCGCCCGTGGCAGTCGGGCAGGCGTATGCAGGGGTTCATTGTTTCCATAACCCGGAACGTTGCGAAACGAGGTTTTTGTGAGGCACAGGCAAGGGAAAAGCTGCTTTGCGGGAAGCTGCTGCAGGTTTTCGCAGGGATCATCAGCCTTGCAGCGAACGCCGCAGGACAGGCAAACAAAACACCCCGCAAGCGCCTAACGCTTGCAGGGTGCAATGGCCGGTCATGTGCCGGCAGGCTTGAGCATCAGTCCAGCACGACCAGCAACCCCGAGATCACCCCGATGCCCATCACCGCGGAGAGCAGCATGCTGCTGGAGACCTCCGTCTCATAGGTCTTGTAGCGCGACGCCAGGATGAAAACGTTAACCGCCACCGGCAACGCCGCCATGATCACCGCAATCTTGATCAGAAAGTCGCTGAGGCCAAACACATACCGGGCGGAAACGAACACCAGCACCGGCAGCACCACCACCTTCAACAGTGCCAGCGACAGGGCGTCGCCCTTGATCAGGCTCTGATTGCGATGCACGGCAAAGGCGGCGCCCAGGGCTACCAGGGCCAAAGGTCCGGTGGCGTTGGTCATCTGCGTGGCGAAAATCTGCAGCGGACTGGGCAACTGCCATTGCAGGACAATGAACAGCACGGCCAGCAGCACCGCCAGGATCAGCGGGTTGGTGACAATGGAGCGGGTCGTGGAGAGCAGCACGCGGCCGATATCCGGCTTGGCCTGCACCTCCTGTTGCGCGGTGAGCTCCATGATCAATGCGCCACCCGCCAGGATCACCAGGTTGTCGGCCATGGTGATCATCAACGTTGGCAAGGCCGCCTCATCGCCAAAGGCCATGACCATCAGGGGCAACCCCATGTACCCCACCACCCCCGAGATGGACGACAACCCACGCAGGCCGGCTACGCGCCCATTGCCGCCCCAGATCAGCCAGCCACCTACCGCGGCGATGATGAAGATCACCAGGCAAGCCAGGTAGTAGGCGCTGAGCAGCCCCCAATCCAGCTCGCCATGGTCCCGAGTGCCCAGGGTCTTGATGAAAATGAAGCATGGCAGGAACAGCCAGAACACGACGCCCACCAGGCCCTTTACTGTTTCCTTGCCGATGACCCCGATCCGCACTATCCAATAGCCGGCGAAGATCATGGCAAACAACGGCATCACCACCGTAAAGACCTTATCCATGAGCAGCATGCCCCCGAACAATCCACCGTTCGGCATACTGCGCCAGTTGCCGGGGGGTGTAGGTCGAGGCGCGGTAGAAATCCATCACCCCGCCCATGACCCGCCGATAGTGGGACTCGATGTCCTTCATCGAGGCCCGCATCTCCACTTTCAGGCTCTCCACTATGGGCCACAGGTCCGCATCGGCCATCGTCGCCACATTCAGCCCTGCCGTTGAATAGTGTCTCAGGGCCTGGCGAATGGTTTGCGGATGCAGGCCGACATAGTTGACGAAGTAACTCTTCTCATCCTGAGTTTCAAGAAAGTCCGGAATATTCAGAACACCGTAATTGGAAAGTGTTTCCAACTTGCCACTCACCGGCCGATAAACACTGGGCACTTGCAAGAAGGCGTCTTCACACTGATGAGCTGCATCGATCAACTTATCCAGATCAAGTTCACAGGAGCCCAGACTTATATTATTGGTCTTGCACAACTTGACCACTTGTTCCAAGGGCGCAATACCCGATCTATTGCCAAAACCGGCGAGCGCCCCTTCAACCATCTGAAAGCCCGAGTGAATGGCTTGCATGGTATTGGCAAGGGCCAGTCCGTTGTCGTTATGGGCGTGCAGGCAAAACACCAGCCGGGGGTAATCCTTGACCAGCTTCGAACACAGCCACTGGGTCACATGGGGCTGCAGCGAGCCCACCGAATCGTTGATCCTGATGATCTCCACCCCCAGGCTGGCAGCCCAGTCGATTTGCCGGCAGATTTCGCCATAGCGCGGCTCAGACACGCCCTGGCGAAAATTATTGAGCACGCTGGCCTTGAATCGGACGGCACCGATGCTGCGGAACGCCTCGATGGCCCGCTCGAACTCCCGCTCGCCCTGTCTGTAGGTGATCATGCCGAAGCTGAACACGGTGTCGGCGATCCACTGGCGATGTTGCTGGCGGGACTGGAAGTAAGCGAAAGCAGTCTCCCAGCAGTTGAGCAGAATGATGAAGGTGGCGCGGGTATCGGCGGGCAGTTCATGGGCTTCCCGGGCCTGATGCAGGCGGTCCCAGACCAGCGGCTCTTCAGGCCCGCAGCCCACCACGAAATCTCTCAAGCCTGCTGCTGCCATGGACTTGAGAAGCGCCACCTTGGCGTCCACGGAAATGGGAAAGGCCGTGCGTTCAATTCCTTCCCGAAGGGTTTCATCCACTAGATAGGGGACCGAATAATCACGATAGCGAATTCCACTTTCAGCCGTCATTGTCCTGCTCCTTGGCGGTTCGATTATTGTTATACCCACTTAGGTTTAAACCTTGAACAACTCCAATAACCGCCACACCATATAACACCAACTAAAAAACACAACCTAAGACAATCCTTAAAAAATCCAGAAACAAACAATGACAAATAAACAGAAAAAAGTGCCTTGACACAAACCCCATAAAACAAAAGAAAAACAATACTCCGCTTTAAATAAACACCCGTTTCAACTTCAATATTTCAGTCTGCAAACAACCGACATTTTTCGCACCCACTCCCTCACCTTGAATCCCCCCTTTGCCCGGGCCTGGCCCAACCCAGCCTGCAGGCCAACCTCAGGGAAGGCTAGAATCCCTCCACCTTCCCCATGCGATTCGACGAGACCCGCTCATGAGCTTCGATTTCGATACCCTGCATCCGCGCCAGGGCACCGGCAGCACCAAATGGAGCCGCTACCCTGAGGACGTCCTGCCCATGTGGGTGGCGGACATGGACTTTGCCGTGGCGGACGGCATTCTCCAGGCCTTGCGCCAGCGCCTCGAGCACCCGCTGCTGGGCTACAGCGTGGCCCGGGATGAACTGCGCGAAGCCGTGGTCGCCGACCTCTGGAACAAGTACGCCTGGCGCGTGCAGCCCGACGAGTTGATCTTCCTGCCCGGGGTCGAGCCCGGGTTCAACATGGCCCTGCACGCCTTCGTCCAGCCCGGGCAAACAGTGCTGGTACAGACCCCCAACTACCGCCCGCTGCGCATGGCCCCGGACAACTGGCGCCTGGACAAGGTCGAAGTCCCGTTCCAGCTCACCGAGCAAGGCACCTATGTCACCCCCATGGACGCACTGCGCCAGGCCTTGCAAGGTGCTGGCGCGATGCTCCTGAGCAACCCCCACAATCCCTTGGGCAAGGTCTTCCCCCGGGAAGAACTGCAAGCCGTGGCCAACGCCTGCCTGGACCAGGGCGCACTGATCATTTCCGACGAGATCCATGCCCAGCTGTGCTTCGACGGACGCCGGCATATTCCTACCGCCTCCCTGAGCCCGGAGATCGCCCGGCGCACCATCACCCTGATGTCGGCGAGCAAGGCCTACAACATCGCCGGGATGAAGACCTGCTTCGCCATCGTCCAGGACCCGGCCACCCGCCTGGCCTTCAACAACGCCCGCGCCGGCATGGTGGACAGCGTCAGCCCCCTGGGCCTGGAGGCGACCCACGCCGCGCTGACCCACGGCGGCCCCTGGCTGCAGGCGCTGCTCGGCTACCTGCAGGACAACCGTGACTACCTGCTGCACGCGGTGCAGACCCGCTTGCCGGGCATCCGCATGCACGCCCCACAAGGAACCTACCTGGCCTGGCTCGACTGCAGCGAGCTGGGGCTGGACGATCCCTACGCCTTCTTCCTCAAGGAGGCCAAGGTCGGCCTCAGCGCCGGACTGGAGTTCGGTGACGACTGCGGGCAATTCGTGCGACTGAACTTCGGTTGCCCGCGGGCCATGCTCGAAGAAGGCATCCAGCGCCTGCAGGACAGCCTGCAACGGCGCTGAGCGCCCCACCTCCCACAGCCGCCTCCCGCTACCGCAGCCGCCAGACTCCCGCCCCTGGCGCTGCGCCCTGCCTGCACCACGCCACACGCCGCCCCGCCCCGACCCTGGCGCGAACCATGCCCAGCTACATGCTCAATGGATCCATAAAACCCGATCAATGGATCCATAAACCTACAAGCCCCGATAAACAGCCGATTACCGAACACTAAATCAACGTATTTGTTTGACACCCCCAGAGCGCGAACCATTTAATGGATCCATTAAATAAAAACAACAAACGCCTGGAGAGACGTCATGTACCCCAAGAATGCCTGGTACGTTGCCTGCACCCCCGATGAATTGCAGGACAAGCCCCTGGGCCGGCAGATCTGCGGCGAACGAATGGTGTTCTACCGCGCCCATGAAGGTCGGGTCGCCGCCGTCGAGGATTTCTGCCCCCATCGTGGCGCCCCGCTGTCGCTGGGTTATGTCGAGAACGGCAACCTGGTGTGCGGTTACCACGGCCTGGTGATGGGCTGCGACGGCAAGACCGTGGAGATGCCCGGCCAACGGGTTCGCGGCTTCCCCTGCAACAAGACCTTCGCCGCGGTCGAGCGCTACGGTTTCATCTGGGTCTGGCCCGGCGATCAGGCCCTGGCCGACCCGGCGCTGATCCATCACCTGGAATGGGCCGACAACGATCAGTGGGCCTATGGCGGCGGGTTGTTCCACATCCAGTGCGACTACCGGCTGATGATCGACAACCTGATGGACCTGACCCACGAAACCTACGTCCACGCCTCCAGCATCGGCCAGAAGGAGATCGACGAGGCGCCACCACAGACCACAGTGGACGGCGATCAGGTGGTCACCGCCCGGCACATGCACAACGTCATGCCGCCGCCCTTCTGGCGCATGGCCTTGCGCGGCAACCAGCTGGCCGACGACGTGCCGGTGGACCGCTGGCAGATCTGCCGCTTCAGCCCGCCCAGTCATGTGCTGATCGAAGTCGGCGTGGCCCATGCCGGCCACGGTGGCTACGACGCCCCTGCGCAGTACAAGGCGTCGAGCATCGTGGTGGATTTCATCACCCCCGAAAGCGACACCTCGATCTGGTACTTCTGGGGCATGGCGCGCAACTTCAATCCCCAGGACCGGGCGCTCACCGAGAGCATCCGCGAAGGCCAGGGCAAGATTTTCAGCGAAGACCTGGAGATGCTCGAACGCCAGCAGCAGAACCTGCTCGCCCAACCCCAGCGCAGCCTGCTCAAGCTGAACATCGACGCCGGCGGCGTGCAGTCGCGACGGGTGCTGGAACGCCTGATCGCCCAGGAGCGCGAGCCCCGAGAAGCGCTGATCGCGGCAAGCCGTTAAGCCCTCCCCCGAACCCGACAGGCTGGTGGCGCGGATGCCGCCACCGGCGAGGACCGATGATGATCGACGTACTGGTGGTCGCGCGCCACGACGAAGCCCTGGACATCTGCAGCTTCGAACTGGCCGCGGCCGACGCAAGCCCCCTGCCCGCCTTCAGCGCCGGCGCCCATATCGACGTGCACCTGGCCAACGGCCTGGCGCGCCAATACTCCTTGTGCAACCACCCCGAAGAACGCCACCGCTACCTGATCGGGGTGCTCAAGGATCCCGCCTCGCGAGGCGGTTCAAGCAGCCTGCACCAAGAGCTGCAGGTGGGCGCGCGCCTGCGCATCAGCCAGCCACGCAACCTGTTCCCCCTGGCCCCCGGCGCGCGACGCAGCCTGCTGTTCGCCGGCGGCATCGGCATTACCCCGATCCTCAGCATGGCCGAGCAACTGGCCCACAACGGCGCGGATTTCCAGCTGCATTACTGCGCGCGCTCGGCCGAGCGCGCAGCCTTTGTCCAGCGCCTGCGGCAATCGCCTTTCGCCGAGCGGGTCAGCCTGCATTTCGACGAACAGCCCGAGACTGCCCTGGATATCGCTCACGCCTTGGCCGAGCCACAGGATGATGTGCACCTGTATGTCTGCGGCCCCGGCGGTTTCATGCAATACGTGCTGGACAGCGCCCAAGCCCTGGGCTGGAAGGAACACTGCCTGCATCGCGAATATTTCAGCGCCGCGCCCGTGGACCACAGCGCCGATGGCAGTTTTGCGGTCAGGCTGGCCAGCAGCGGACAGGTGTTCCAGGTGCCGGCCGATCGCAGCGTGGTCCAGGTGCTGCAGGACCAGGGCATCGAGGTGGCGATTTCCTGCGAACAAGGGATCTGCGGCACCTGTCTGACCCGGGTGCTGGAGGGGGTGCCGGAGCACCGCGACCTGTTCCTCACCGAGGACGAACAGGCGCGCAACGATCAGTTCACGCCCTGCTGCTCCCGAGCCAAAACCCCGTTGCTGGTGCTGGACCTCTAGCGCCACTCACGGCGAGGGCAGGATCAGCTTCATGCGCTCATCGGCCAGCGCCGAGCCGAAGATCTCGGCGTAACGCAAGGTGGCGTTGGCATGCTCGCGCATCAGCGCTTCGGCCCGCGCGCCCTGGCCGTTGACCAGGGCGTCGAACACCGAGTGATGCTGCATATGGGCGTAGTTGAAGCGCCGGTATTCCCGGGCCATGTCCTGGCGATCCACCGCCAGGGCGGTGACCGAGGCGAACGGCAGATGGTCGTTTCGCGCCAGGGCATCGGCGATCGCCGGGTTGCCGCTGCCCGCCACGATCACCTGGTGAAAACGCATATTGAGGTCGTGATAGACCTCCAGGTCTTCCTCGTTGACATAGCCCTTGTCGAACAGCGCATCGCCCTCGACCAGACAGCGCTCAAGGATCGCACGGCCCTCGGCCGACAGCCCGCGCTCGGCGGTCTGGCGCGCCGCCAGGCCTTCCAGCACACCACGCACCTCCACCGCCCCGGCGATGCCCTCGGCGCTGACCGAGCGCACCTGAAACCCGCGGCCACCGAAACGCACCAAGAGGCCTTCCTGCTCCAGGGTGCGAAAGGCCATGCGCACTGGCATGCGCGACACCCCGAAGCGCTCGGCGGTCGGCACTTCCATCAAGCGCTCGCCTGCCGCCAGCTCGCCCGAGGCGATCATCTTGCGCAGCGCGACCAGCACCGTTTGACCGGGTTTACTCATGCGGGCAGCTTCCTGAAAAAACGGGCGGCCATCATAACGCAGAGCCCACCACAACACGCATCCCGACACACCCTGTAGCCGCTGCTGAGCCTGCGAAGCTGCGCAAAGGTCCGCAGGACCTTGCCTGACGATCTCCCGCCGAACCTCCAGCGCCCTTGGAATCGCCGCGCCTGCTGCGTCGGAATGCCACCCAAGCCGTTCGCAGCCTTCGGCAGCGGCTACAGGTTTTTCACAACGACAGCGGGTAACTGACGATCAACCGGGTCTGGTCGAAGTCGCTGTTGAAGCTGCGCCGGTTGGTGGCGTTGTTCAGCCGCAGGCTGAGGTTCTTCAGGCTGCCGCTCTGCAGGGTGTAGCCGATTTCGGTATCGCGCTCCCACTCATGGCCATCCTTGCCGGCCTTGGTGGTGGCGTTGTCGCCACGCCCGTAACGCACCATGGCCAGTAGCCCGGGAACCCCGGAAGCGGCGAAGTCATAGTCGTAGCGCAGTTGCCAGGAACGCTCGCCGGCGTTGCTGAAGTTGCCGTTGAACATGTCGTTGCCCAGGGTCCGGCCGCTGCTGCCGTAGACCGACATCCAGGGGCTGTCGCCACTGACCTTCTGCACCCCCAGGTACAGCGTGTGCCCGGCCCTCGCCGCGGAGAACAGGCCATAGGCGGTGTGGCTGTCGATGCGGCCGATGCGCGCGCTGCCATCGTCGCGATCGATGAAGTAACCCAGGTTGCCCCCCAGCACCCAATCGCCCACCGGCTGTTTGTGCTGCAGGTTGAAGTAGCTCTGGCGGTAGATGTCCTGCAGTTGCGAATGCCAGGCGCCGAACAGGGTGTGCTGCTGGTTGAAGCGGTAGTCGGCACCCACATAGTTGAAACCATCGGACTTCACCCCAGGCGCGGCCCAGGCCGACAGGTCCTGCATGTCTGACGAGTTGCGCAGGCTCACGGCCCGGTACTGCCCGGCCTGCAGGCCCAGGCCGTCAATCTCGCGGGACACCAGCATGGCCCCTCGAAAGGTCTGCGGCAGCAGGCGGCCATCGTCATAGCGCAGCAGCGGCACATCCGGCAGCAGTTCGCCGAGCTTGAACTCGGTGGCGGAAATCCGCGCCTTCAAGGCCGCCCCGGCGCGGCCGAAATTATCCGCGGCGCGGCCATCGTCGTGCACCGGCAGCAACTCCGAACCGCTGACCTGGCGGCTGCTGTCGAGCTTGAGGCCGAACAGGCCGATGGCATCCAGGCCAACCCCCACGGTGCCTGGGGTGTAACCAGAACTGAACTTGAGGATGAAGCCTTGGGCCCACTCCTCGATCTGCCCCTTGGGCGCGTCGTGGTCGCGAAAATCCCGGTTGAAGTAGTAGTTGCGCAACAGCAGGTCGGTCTTGCTCCCCTCGAAGAAACCACTGTCGTCGCCAGCCCAGGAAGGGCCGCACAGGCCCGCAGACAGGCAAGCCCCGACCAGGGAACGGCACAGCATCGGATGACGGGTGTTCATTATTATTGTTCTCCGCTTTGCATAGGCGCAGCCGTGCCCCGACAGGCCGGCAACGGCCCGTCCACTCACGGATGCGCAAAAAACCCGGCCTGGGCGGCCGGGGGTTATTCAGAGGGCCGGATCAGAAGGGATACTGACGCGGCCGGTGTTGCAGGCTGATCCAGTGGTCCCGGGTGAATTCGTCGATCGCCCAGTCGCCGTTGAAGCGTCCCAGCCCGGAGTTCTTCTCGCCCCCGAAAGGCGCGTTGGCCTCATCGTTCACCGGCACATCGTTGATGTGAGTCATGCCGGCGCGCACCTGGCGGGCGAAGTTCACCCCGCGTTCCAGGTTGCCGGTGAACACCGCGCTGGACAGGCCGAACTCGCTGGCATTGGCCAGCTCCAGGGCATGGGCTTCGTCCCGGGCGCGCAGCAGCCCCACCAGCGGGCCGAATATTTCATGGCGCGCCAGGTCCATGTCGGCGCGCACCTCGCCGTAAACATGGGGCGCCAGCAGATTGCCGTTCGCACCGCCCTCGTACAGTGGCTCGGCGCCCTGCTCGCGGGCCAGGGCGATCTTGTCCTGAAGGCCCTGCAACTGGCGGGCGTTGATCACCGGGCCGATCACGGTCTCCAGCGATTGCGGATCACCCACCTTGAGCTGCTTGACCCGGGCCACGAAGCGCTGGGCAAAGGCGTCGTACAGCCGTTCATCGACGATGATCCGGTTGATCGCCATGCAGATCTGCCCCTGGTGCAGGAACTTGCCGAACACCGCGGCGTTCACCGCTTGCTCAAGGTCAGCATCGTCGAGCACCACGAACGGGCTGTTGCCTCCCAGCTCCAGAGCCACATGCTTGAGATGCTCGCCACCACTGGCGATGCGGCCGATACCGCGCCCCACCGGGGTCGAGCCGGTGAAGGTGATCAGCGCCGGCACCGGGTGCTCGACAAATGCATCGCCAATCTCGCTGCCAGCCCCCACCACCACACTGAACACCCCGGCGGGCAGCCCCGCTTCCTCGAAGATCCTGGCCAGCAGCAGGCCACCGCACACGGGGGTATCGCTGGCCGGCTTGACCACCACCGCGTTGCCCAGGGCCAGGGCCGGGGCGATGGAACGCTGGGTCAGGTGCAGCGGGAAGTTCCACGGGCTGATCACCCCCACCACCCCCAGGGCGCTGCGGTAGACGCGGCTTTCCTTGCCCGGCACATCGGACTCGACAATCCGCCCATGGACCCGCGCCGGGAACGACGCTGCCTCCAGGGTAATGGCCCGCGCCGCGCCCCATTCGGCCAGGGCCTTGATCCGCGTGCTGCCGGATTCGCGGATGATCCAGTCGACGATCTCTTCCTGGCGCTGGTCGAAGATCGCCACCGCCCGATGCAGCACCGCCGCGCGCTGCGACGGGCCCAGGGCCGCCCATTGCGGCTGCACCTGGGCGGCCTTGGCATAGGCCGCATCCAGGTCGCTGCGGTTGGCCTGGGCCACTTCCAGCAACAGCGCGCCGTCAAACGGATTGGTCACCGCAAGGGTCTTGCCGACGGCACCGGCGCGCCACTGTCCGGCGATGGGTTGCAGATGCAGATCGCGATAGACCGCGTTGGATTCACTCATGAAAAATCTCCTCATGGAACAGCATGCATAAACCGATGTGTCACCCAAAAACCGGCTTGTATGGGGGCGGGCTTGTGTAGGAGCTGGCTTGCCAGCGAAGACGCCCGCAAGAAACACACAAGACCCAAGGCCCTCTTCGCCGGCAAGCCGGTATCTACACGGCAGCGCGTTGTTCGATCAGCCGCAGCAGACCGAGCAGGGTTTCGGTGTGGGGCACCGCCACCCCCGCCTCTCGCGCCCGGGCCACTACCTGGCCGTTGATCGCGCCGATTTCCGTGGGCCGCCCGGCCAGCACGTCCTGCAGCATCGAGGGCTTGTGGGTGCGGTGGTTGGCCATGGCAAAGGCCACGCTATCCAGGCAGCGCTGGGCATCCAGCACTATCCCCCGGGTGCCGGCCACGGCCACCACCTCCATGACGATGGCCCGGGCCAGCGCCACGCCTTCCGGCGCCGCGTCCAACTGGCCCACGGTGCAACCAGTGGCCGCGCACAGGCTGTTCAAAGCGGCGTTGAAGGCGACCTTCTCCCAGATCGAAGTCCAGACCTCGGGGTCCACCGCGCAGTTGAGCCCGGCCGCGTCCAGCACCGCCGCCACCTCTGTGCTGGCCTGGCGCTCACCCTCGTCGAGGGCCAGCATCCGGACCATGCCCTGGCCGTGGGAATGCACCTGCCCCGGCCCGACCATGTCGGCCGGCCAGTTGGTCATACCGATCAGCACCTGCCGCGGGGCCACATGCCGCGACAAGGCTTCGGCGTTGCCCAGGCCGTTCTGCAGGGTCAGCACCCGGGTGTGCCCGGCGATATGCCCGGCCACACTGCGCAAGGCGCTGTCGGTGTGCAGGGTCTTGGTGAAGACCAGCAACAGGTCCGGGTGCCCGCTGGCCTGTTCCGGGCGGCAAGCATTGAGGCCGGTGATGCGCCGCTCGCCGTGGTCGGTCGCCAGCAACAGGCCATCGCGCTGGATCGCCGCAAGGTGCGCGTCATTGATGTCCAGCAGCGTTACCTGCTGCCCGCTTTCCGCCAGCAGGCCGCCAAACAGCGAACCCATGGCGCCCGCGCCGAGAATGGTGATGTGCATCGAACCTCCTGATTGAATGGCCGTTTCAAGGACTGCGTTCATGACTGGCCCGGCAGGCGCCGGGGAATGTGCCGGCGCACGATCAGCAGCGCGAGCAAGGCCATGAGCATCACCGAGCCCAGCAGCGTCAGGTACCCATGGGCCCCGCCCTGGGTGATCACCAGGGCCCCGGCGAAGGCACTGAGGATCGCCCCCAGGCGCCCGAAGGCCAGGGCCGAAGCGGTGCCGGTAGCGCGCACGCCGGTCGGGTAGATGAAGGCGCACAGCGCGTACATGGTGGACTGCACCGCGTTGACGAACAGGCCGTGCACGCCGAAGCCGAAAATCAGCAGACCGGTGTTCTGGTGGATATCCACCACCTGCAGCAGGAAGGCGCTGGCCGCGCCCCCGGCACAGCAGATCAGCAGCGGCCAGAACGAGCCCCAACGGGTGATGGCCAGCGCACAGACCAGCGCACCGATGACCCCGCCGAGGTTGTAGGCGGTCAACCCGGAACCGGCCACCGACAGCTCCAGGCCTTCGGCCAGGAGCATGGTCGGTAGCCAGCTGAAGGCGCTGTAGACCGCGGTCAGGCACATGAAGAAGGCCACCCAGAGGGCCAGGGTGTCGCGTCCGTAGCCCTGGGCGAACAAGGCGCGGAAACCGCCCTGCTTCTCGCTCTTCTGCTCCAGGGCATCGCTGTAGCTCACCCCCGAGGCCATGGGCCGCCCCATGCGCCCCAGCAGGGCGTTCAACTCAACCCAGCGCTGCGGTCGACGCGCCAGGAAACGCGGCGACTCCGGCAGCGTCGCCAGCAACACGAAGCCCAGCACGATGGGCAGGCTGCCACCAATGAAGAACAGCGTGCGCCAGCCATAGAGCGGCAACACATGGGACGCGAACAGCCCCGCCAGCATCCCGCCCAGGGGCACGCAGACAATGGTCGCGGTCACCGCCAGGGTGCGCCGCCGCGCCGGGGTGAATTCGGCCGTCACCGTGGTCGCGCTGGGCAGCGCGCCACCGATGCCCAGCCCGGCGATAAAGCGCAGCACCGCCACCGCCAGCGCATTGGGCGCCAGGCCAATGGCGCAGGTGGCCGCGCCGAACACGAACACGCTGGCGATGACCGCCATGCGCCGGCCGAAACGGTCGGCGAACAGCCCGGCACAGGCGCTGCCGATGCCCATGCCGATGAGCCCGGCCGCCACCGCCGGGGCGAACGCCTCGCGGGTGATGCCCCACTCCTTGATCATCAGCGGAATGGCGAAACCGATCAGTTGGCCGTCGAAGCCGTCCATGACGATGGACAGCGCCGCCAGGAACACCACCAGCTTCTGCATGCCGGTGAAGGGGCCATGGTCGAGCAAGGTGCCGATGTCGGCATGGGAGGCAGCGGAGCGCGCCGGCTGGGGCGCATTGTCGATCGCTGCAATGACCGTAGTCGTGTTCATAACCACCTCTTTTTATTCTTCTGGTGAGTCCGCAAGCTGCGGTGGGCACGGCCGGGCAGCTGGCCCGGCAACAAGACAGTCCTCAGGGTTCGATGGTCAGGGTCGGCACCTCGATCAGCACCGGGCGCTGGCCCGCCAAGGCCGCGCTCAAGGCCTCGGCAAATTCCTCGCGGGTATTGGCCTGCACCGCGTGCACGCCATAGCCGCGGCCGATGGCGCAGAAATCAAGGCCGGGCACGTCCAGCCCCGGCGCATCGCTGACCTGCAGCACGTCGGCGAACCAGCGCAGGGCGCCGTAGGTGCCGTTCTTGAGAATGATCAACACCACCGGGACCTGGTACTGGGCGGCGGTCCACAGCGCGGTGATGCCGTAGTTGGCCGAGCCGTCGCCGATGATCCCGATCACCCGCCGCTCGGGCCGGGCCAGTTGCACCCCCACCGCCGCCGGCAGGCCGAAGCCCAGGCCACCAGCCGCCGGAAAGTAGTAACTGCCGGGTTCACGCATCTCCACCCGCTGCCAGAAGGCACCGACGGTGGAGGTGGATTCCTTGACGTAGATCGCGTCCTTGGGCGCCAGCTCGTTGATCACATCGAACACGGTTTCCGGGCGCAGCAGGCCGCCGCTTTCCGCGACCGGCGCAGGCGCTGGCAAGGCTGCCGGCTGCGGCCGGTCGCACTCCGGCAGCGCCCAGACCAGGGCCTGCAAGGTCTCGGCGATGTCCCCCACCAGCGCATCGCCCATCGGCGCCCGCGCCGCCTCGGCCGGGTCGCAGGTGATGTGCAGCAGCTCAGTGCCCTCGGGCAGGTAGTCCCCCGGGGCGAACTGGTGATAACGGAACACCGGGGCGCCCACCACCAGGATCAGGTCATGCTCCGCCAGGCAGCGACTGATGCCGGCGATGGCGGCCGGCAGCACCCCACGAAAGCTCGGGTGGCGGGTCGGAAACGGGCAGCGGGACGCGGACGGCGCGACCCAGGCCGGCATACCGAGTCGTTCCGCCAGTTGCACCGCCAGGTGGTTGCTCTGGCTGCCGTCCACATCCGGTCCCAACACCAGCACCGGGTTACGCGCCGCCGCCAGGCGCTGCACCAGATGGCGCAATTGCGCCGCCGCGGGCAGCCCGGCGCTGGCCACATGCCGCCGGGCCAGATGCTCGACCCCGGCCGGTGCCGGACGGGCCCAGTCGTCGTAGGGAATCGACAGGTACACCGGGCCCTTGGGCGCCTGGCTGGCCATATGGATGGCCTGGCTCAGGGCCCGGGGCACATCCTCGGCGCAAGCCGGTTCATGGCTCCACTTGACCAGGGGCTTGGGCAGCTGTGCGGCATCGACATTGGCCAGCATGGCTTCGACACCGATCATCGAACGCACCTGCTGGCCGGCGGTGATCACCAGCGGGCTGTGGGAGTACCAGGCATTGGTCAGCGCCCCCATGCCGTTGCCGGTGCCCGCCGCCGCGTGCAGGTTGACGAAGGCCGGCCGGCCACTGGCCAGGGCGAAGCCGTCGGCCATGCCGACCACCGCGCCTTCATGCAGGCCGAGGATGTAGCGGAAGTCTTCAGGAAAGCCCTTGAGAAAGGGCAGCTCGTTGGAACCCGGGTTACCGAACACCGTGGTCAGGCCGTGTTGCCGGAGGATGTCGTAGGAAGCGCTATGGACGGTTTTCATAGGGACCTTTGCCGCTGCTTTTTTAGAATTTGAGTTACTCTTGCAGCCGCGATGAAATTGATCAAATCGATACTATTTTTATTAAAAATAAGATCCATCTATATCCATGAGACAACATGAGCCACATCGATCTGAACCTGATCCGCACCTTCGTCACCCTCTATGAGGCCCGCAGCGTGACCCTGGCCGCCGAGCGCCTGTTCGTCACCCAGCCCTCGGTCAGCTACGCCCTGGCGCGGCTGCGCGAGCTGTTCGACGACGGCCTGTTCAGCCGCACCCGCGACGGCATCCAGCCCAGCCAACTGGCCGATGAGCTGTACCCGCCCCTTCGCCAATCCCTGACGCGGATCGAAAACACCGTGCACAGCACCCGCCGCTTCGACCCGGCCACCACCGAGCGACGCTTTCGCATCGCCCTCTCCGACCTCGGCGAAATGGGTTTCTTGCCGCTGATCCTGGCGCGCCTGAACCAGCAAGCGCCGGAGGCCGAAGTCGAGGTCCTGCCGTTGCAGGTGGATCAGGCCGGCGAATGGCTGAGCAGCGCCAAGGTCGACGCGCTGATCTGCCGCAAGCCCCTGACCGGCACCCGCAGCCAGGTGCTGATCCGCGAGCGCTACGTGTGCCTGCTCAGCGACCGCCACCCGCGCATCGGCACCCAGCTGAGCCTGGAGCAGTTCCTCGCCGAGCGGCACATCGCCGTGACCCGCACCACCGGCCACGGCAGCGTCGAGGACGTGCTCAAGCAGATGAACGCCAAGCGCCGCATCAGCCTGCAGGTGCCGCACTTCTCGGTGCTGCCCAAGATCCTGCCCGGCACCGACCTGCTGGCGGTGCTGCCGGCGCAGATCGCCCGCCTGTTCATCCTCGAAGGCGGCCTGCAGCAACTGGAACTGCCGTTCCCGGTGGGGGAATTCGACGTGTCCCTGCACTGGCACCCCAACAGCGACAGCTCCGCCGCCCTGACCTGGTTCCGCCAGACCGTGGCCGCGGCGATCATCGACGGCCAGTCTTGAAGCGGCGCCCGCTGCCGCTTCCAGTTTCGCGGGCTAGGCCAGGGCTGCCTGCGCCTGCGGCGACGCCGGTCGCAGCCACAACAGGCAACCGGCCGCCAGCACGAAGACCACGGCAAACACCCCATACAGGTGCAGGGGCTGCCAGCCGGCATCCAGCAGCACCCCGGCCACCGTCGGCGAGACAATCGCGCCAATGCGCCCGATGCCGATCCCCCAGCCCACCCCGGTAGCCCGCACCGAAGCGTCGTAGACCACCGGCGACAAGGCATAGAGCCCGGCCACGCAGCCGTTGGCGAACAGCCCGATCAGTAGCCCCAGGCCCAGGGCCGCGGCAATCGACGAAGCACTGCCGACAAACAGCACCAGGAGCCCGGCGGTCACCAGCATGAACAGCGACAGCACCCGGGTCAGCGGCCAGCGCGAGGACAAGCCGCCGATCAGCGCCGCGCCGAAGATCCCGCCGACACTCAGCAGCACCCCGCCGGTGATCCCCTGCTGCGCCGAAAGCCCAGCGGCCACCAGCAGTTTCGGGGTCCAGCTCATGACGAAGTAGAAGCCGAACATCACCAGGAAAAACAGCAGCCAGATCAGCAGCGTGGTGCGCCGCATCGGCCCGGCGAACAGCTGGCCAAAGCCACTGACAGCGCCCTCCTCGCGCAGCGCCGCAGCGGGCAGCCGCGCCAGTTCCGGGTGGCCCAGGCGCTGGGCCAGGCGATTGACCCGCAACAAAGCGTCGGCCGGGCGCCGGGCCAGGAGAAAGTCCAGGGATTCAGGGAGCCAGAGCAGCACCAGAGGGATCACCAGCAAGGTGACGATGCCGCCAAACACAAACACCGAGCGCCAGCCCCAATGGCTCAGCAACCACACCGCCAGCAAGCCGCCCAAGGTGGCCCCCAGGGCATAGCCGGTGGATTGCAGGCTCACCGCCAACCCACGCCAGCGACGGCTGGCGTATTCGGCGGCGATCACATTGCTGCTGGCCAGGATGCCGCCGATGCCCAGCCCGGTGAGGCCGCGCAACAGCGCCAGTTGCAAGGGGCTGTGGCTGGTGGCCGAAAGCAACATGCCGACACCGGACAGCAACAGGCACCCCAGAATCAGCGGCCGGCGGCCGAAGCGGTCGGCCCAGGGCGCGATAAACAGCGAACCGGCGGCCATGCCGAACAACCCGGCACTGAGCAGCAGGCCGACCTGCGCGCCATTGAGCTGCCACTCGGCAGACACCGAAGCGGCGGTGAAGGCCATCACCAGCACATCGAAGCCGTCGATCATGTTGAGGACGATGCAGATGCCGATCGCCAGACACTGGAAGGCGCCCATCGGGCCCTGGTCGACCCGTTGCTTGAGATCGTGGTTCATGGGCGCACCTGCCGTTCGGCCAGGACCCGAAGCGCAACACCCAAAGAACCTGTGCACACAGACAGCCAGCGCGCGCCAGCCAGGCGGCTGCACGCCGTCGATAAGACATTCATGGCGAAACCCTTTTTGTTGTTTTTATTGCCGACGGTCAGGAGGGCTCCTGCCATCGCCAGGTCGCCAATAAAGCGCTTAATGGATCCAATAACAAGAGACGAACGGGCTGAAACGGCTGAGCAAAAGGTCCCAGGCCAACCAGGGTCGGGGTTAATTTCCATAGGGATCAAATGCTTAGGTACCCGACAAGGCACCGGGATTAGCGGGCGATTATCGACCAGCACCGTTCGGGCAGGCGACGAGCCCCACTACCCAACTCACTGCCAAGCAAGCCTGTGGCGAGAAAGCTTGCTCCCGTTCGATGGCGCAGCCAGCGCAAAGGCTGCTGGCACGCCAGGCCTGAAAACGCTCAGAGGCCGCAGATGGGGGGCACTGCGCACCCCGGCGGGAGCAAGCTCCCTCACCACAAGGTTCGGTTCAGGCACCCTGCATTGGATCCAATAACCCGCATCACCTCAGATAAAGGCCAGCACCGCCCGCGCGCTGCGCACCGCCGTCATCCGTTGCTCGACCTGGGGCAACAGGTAGCTGAAAAAGAACCCCGCCGTCGCAAGCTTGGCCCCGCGCAGCGGATCGCCCTCGGGCAGATTTCGCGAGACCCGCGCCGCCCGGGCCCAGGCCAGCGCCAACAGGCTCAAGCCACACAAGGCGAGAAAATCCCCCGCCGCGCGATACGGGTACTCGGCATCCTCCAGCGCCCACTGCTGCACCTCGCCTACCAGCCCCTGCAATGCCTCGGCCAGATCCGCCAACGGCCGGGCAAAGCCCGCGCATCCGGCCACCGCGGCGCCCTGCTCGGCCTCATCGCGCAGTTGCTCAAGCAACAGCGCGAAGCCCTGCCCGCCATCCCCCAGCACCTTGCGCAGCAGCAGGTCGTTGGCCTGAATCTCGTTGCTGCCTTCGTAGATCATGGCGATACGGCTGTCGCGCAGGGTCTGCTCGATGCCGAACTCGGCGACGTAGCCGTAGCCGCCAAAGACCTGCAAGGCGTTGCTGGCCTGGCGAAAACCCTGCTCGGTAAAGAAGGCCTTGATGATCGGCGTCAGCAGTTGCGCCAGCTGATCAGCCTGGCGCCGGGCCAGTGGCTCGGGGTGATGCTCGCCCTGATCCAGCAGGTGCGCGGCCCAGTAGCCGATGGCCCGCAAGCCTTCGCTGGTGGCGCGCAATTCCAGAAGCACGCGGCGCATGGCCGGGTGGTAGCGAATCGGATCGGCAGCCTGGGCGGCGACCCCGGCGGGGCGCAATGGCGCACGCATCTGCTGGCGTTCACCGGCGTACGCCAGAGCGTTCTGCCACGCCGCTTCGACATGCCCCAGGCCTTGCAGACCCACGTGCAGACGCGCCGAATTCATCATCACGAACATCGCCGCCAGACCGCGATTGGCCTCGCCCACCAACCAGCCCTGGGCCGCATCGAACACCAGGGAACAGGTGGCGCTGCCCTTGATCCCCATCTTGTGTTCGATGCCGTCGCAGCGCACGCCGTTGTCTTGGCCCTGCTCCAGGCGCTTGGGCACCAGGAACAGCGAGATCCCCCGGCTGCCCTCGGGCGCGTCCGGCAACCGGGCCAGCACCAGGTGCAGGATGTTGTCAGTGAGGTCGTGCTCGCCACCGGAGATGAACAGCTTGCTGCCGCTCAGGCGATAACTGCCATCGGCTTGCGGCTCGGCCCGACAACGCAGCAGGCCGACATCACTGCCAGCCTGGGGCTCGGTCAGGCACATGGTGGGCAGGCTCGCGCCGCTGATGATCGCGGGCAGGTAGCGCTCCTGGAGCCAGGGCGCGCCGTGGGTCTTCAGACACAGGTAGGCGCCGTGGGCGATGCCGGTGTACATGGCCCAGGCATGGTTGCTGGCGTAGAGCATCTCTTGCAGCGCCGCGTCCAGCAGTTGCGGCAGGCCCTGGCCACCCAAGGCTTCGGCGCAGGCCAGGGCCGGCCAGCCACCCTCGACATAGGCCCGATAGGCCTCGGCAAACCCCTCTGGGGTGCTGACCTGTCCATCCGCCCACTGGCAGCCCTGGCGATCGCCGCTGGCATTCAGCGGCGCCAGTGCGCCCTGGCTGAAACGCGCCGCCTGCTCCAGCACCTGCAGCGCCAGGGGCAGGTCCAACGCCTCGAACGCCGGGCTGCGACGCCAGGCTTCGGGGGCCTCCAGCCAGTGCTCAAGGACAAATTGCATATCGCGCAGCGGCGCCTGGTAGCTCCACATGGGGACACCTCATCGAGTAGAAATAGAGTGGCCCGCCAGGGACGGCGGGCCGATCGGGCTCAAGCGCGCCAGGCCGGGTTTTCGATCAGCAGCGCCATGCCCTGGCCACCGCCCACACAGGCCGCGGCGATGCCGTAGCGCAGGTTGTGCTCGCGCAGTTGCCGGGCCAGGGTCAGCACCAGGCGCAGGCCGCTGGCGGCCAGCGGATGGCCCAGGGCCAGGGAGCCGCCCTGGACATTCAGCCGATCGCCGTCCAGTTCCAGCTCCCGGGCCACGGCCAACACCTGGGCTGCCTGGGCCTCGTTGATTTCAAGGCGACCGATCTGCCCAAGGCTCAGGCCACTGCGTTGCAACAGCAGGCGGATCGCCGGGGCCGGACCGATGCCCATGAACTCCGGCGCCACCCCGACCACCGCGCTGGCCCGCAACAGCGCCAGGGGCCGGTCGCTGCACGCCGAGGCCCGCCCGACCAGGGCCGCCGCCGCGCCATCGACCACCGCGCAGCTGTTGCCGGCGGTCTGCACCCCGCCTTCGTGGATGGTTCGCAATCGCGCCAGGTCAGACCGTTCACTGGGGCGCGGATGGCTGTCCTGGCTGACCCCCTCGACCCCGCGCGGCAGGCGAATGCCGCGCGCTTGATAGCCGTCGAGTTCGAAGCGCTGCTGGCTCACGGCGACGATTTCCGCCGCGAACCAGCCCGCTTGCCGAGCGGCCAGGGCCCGCTGATGACTGGCGCAGGCGTAGCCATCTACGGCTTCGCGGGTCAGGCCGTAACGCCGCGCCAGGTTGTCGGCGGTGGCGATCATGTCCAGCCCCGGCGCCGGGTCGTACAGCGCCTCCCATAAAAAGTCCTTGAACTGCACCGCCGCTCCCAGGCGAAAGCCGCCGCGATGGGTGTAGGCGGCAATCGGGTTGCGCGACATCGACTCACTGGCCACGCACAACGCCAGTTGCACCTCGCCGCGCAGTTGCTCGGCGGCCTGACGCAACAGCTCGAAACCGGTGGCGCAGATGCGCTGCACCCCCAGGGCCGGCACCGCTTGCCCGACCCCGCTGTACAGGCCGATGTGCCGGGGCAGCAGGTAGGCGTCGAAACTGGCCTGGGCCATGGAACCGGCCAGCACGCTGTCCACCGCCTGCGGCTCGATGCCGGCCCGGGCCAGGACCTCGCGCCCGACCTTGATCCCCAGGTCGATCGGCGAGATCTCGGCCAGGTCCCCGCCGAGGTCGACCCAGGGCGTGCGCACCGCCTCAAGGATCGCCACATCGGCAAACCCGCTGTACTGCCCGGCACCGCTCATGGCTTGGGCTCGGCGCGCAGGATCGACGGCTCGCGGCCGCGATACAGGTTCTCGACCTGCTCGGCACGCCACTGCAGCACCGCGCGCTGATTGATCGAGCCCTTGTCGGTGATCTCCCCACGGTCGATGGACGCCGGCTCCACCTGCAGCGCGATCCACTCCAGGCGGCTGGCATTGCCGCTGGCCTCGCGATTCAGGCGCTGCAACCAGTCGCCGAACCACTGGCGCACCGGCGCGCTGGCCAGCACCTCGGCCTCGCTGGCCTCGGCGCCCAGCCCCGCCAGCCGCCGGCACTCATACAGGCGCGGGAACACCAGGGCCCCCAGGCACTCGCGGTCGGGGGCGGCCACCACCAGGTCCTGGACATAGGGCGCGCCTTCGAGCACCGCGCGATTGCGCAGCGGGCCGACGCTGACGAACACCCCGGACGACAACTTGAAGTCCTCGGCGATGCGCCCGTCGAACATCAGCCCCAGTTGCGGGTCGGCGGCGTCGGCGAGCTTGAGCGCATCCCCCGAGCAGTAGAAGCCCTGGGCGTCGAACACCTCGGCGGTCTGCTGCGCCGCGCGCCAGTAGCCGGGCATGATGTGCGGCCCGCGAAAACGCCCTTCGAGCTTGCCATCCACCGGCACCAGGCGCACTTCGCAACCCGGCGCCGGCAGGCCGATGTAACCGGCCATCGACAGCGGCCCGGTGGTGAAGGTGCAAGACGGCGCGGCCTCGGTCATGCCGAGCCCGGCCATCATCCGGATGCGTTCGCCGCAATGCTGCTCGGCGACCCGGTCCAGGCGGTCCCAGACACTTTGCGAAAGCCCGGCGGCGGCGAAGAAAAACAGGCTCATGCGCTTGAAAAAACACTCGCGCAGCTCGGCATCCAGCTCCAGCGCGTTGACCAGTTCCTCCCAGCCCTTGGGCACGGTCAGGTAGGCGGTGGGGGAAATCTCCTTGAGGTTGCGCAGGGTTTCAGCGAAGCCCTGGGCCGTGGGCTTGCCCTCGTCCAGGTAAAAAGTGCCGCCGTTGTAGAGCACGATGCCGACGTTATGGCTGCCGCCGAAGGTGTGGTTCCACGGCAGCCAGTCCACCAGCACCGGCGGCTCTTCACCGAACACCGGAAAGGTCTGCAGCAGCATCTGCTGGTTGGCGCAGAGCATGCGCTGGGTGGTGATCACCGCCTTGGGCAGCTTGGTCGAGCCCGAGGTGAAGAGAAACTTGGCGATGCTGTCCGGGCCGGTGGCGGCAAAGGCTGCATCGGCCTCGGCCCCACCGGGCTCGGCCAGCAGGCTGGCGAAGCTCGCCTGGCGCCGCCCCGGCACCTGGCCACGCACGCTGATCAGCGGCGTCTCGGGCGGCAGCACCGCGTCGATGGCCCGCTGGTAGGCGCTGGCGTCGCTGACGAACACCAGCCCCGGCTGCAACAGGTCGCAGACATGGCGCAGCTTGGCAAAGTCCTGGGACAGCAGCGAATAGGCCGGCGACACCGGGCAATAGGGAATCCCGGCGTACATCGCGCCCAGGGCCAGTTGCAGGTGTTCGATGTCATTGCCCGAAAGCAGCGCCAGCGGCTTGTCGGCCGACAGGCCGTAACGAAGCAGGCCCTGGGCGATGGCGCGCACGCTGTCGAGCATCTGCCCATAGCTGACACGGCGCCAGTCGCCACCGGCCTCGCGGGCGGCAATGAAGGTCTGCTCGGGGCGCACCCGGGCCCAGTGCAGCAGGCGATCGAGCAAGCGATCGGGCAAGGGCGCCAGCGGCTCCAGCGAGCGCATGTGCAGCACGCCCTGCTCTTCACTGACGGCAACCGCCGGCCGGCCAATGGACACCTGGCGATAACGCGGCGGCTCGGCCACGGGTGGGGATGGCGCTCTGGATTGGCAACTCACGTACATGTCCTCCATCAAGGCACGCCTGCGCCGCGCACGCAGGGCGACAGCTGGCAAGCGTGGCAGCCGCTGGCTGCGGCCTTGTTATTGTTGTCTGGCCTGTACACGAGCGCGGTCGCAAAAGCACCGCGCCCGTGGCGACGGATCAGATCGGGTAGTGCCGCGGGCCGTGCTGCAAGGTGACCCAGCGCAATTGGGTGAAGTGCTCGATCGAGGCCTTGCCGCCAAAACTGCCGTAGCCGCTGGACTTGACGCCGCCAAACGGCATCTGCGCTTCGTCGTGCACGGTAGGGCCGTTGATATGGCAGATACCCGACTCGACCCGTTGCGCCAGGGCCAGGGCACGCCCGGTGTCGCGGCTGAAAATCGCCGCCGACAGGCCGAACTCGGAATCGTTGGCCAGACGCAACAGCTCTTCATCGCCGCTGCCACGCAGCAGCACCGCCACCGGTCCGAAGGACTCCTCGCGGTACAGGCGCATCGACTCGGTGACGCCGTCGAGCAGGGTCGGCTGCAGGATACTGCCGTCCAGTTGCCCGCCTACCACCAGCCGCGCGCCCTGCTCCAGTGCGTCGTCGATCAGCGCCTTGATGCGTGTCCCGGCACTGACATCCACCAGCGAGCCGAGCACCGAGTCCGCGGCCGACGGGTCGCCGGCACGCAAGGTCGCGACCTTGGCCGCCAGCTTGGCGACAAAGGCATCGGCGACCTTGGCATCGACGATCAGGCGCTCGGTGGACATGCAGATCTGCCCCTGATTGAAGTAGGCGCCAAACGCTGCGGCCGCCACGGCGGCGTCCAGGTCGGCGTCGTCCAGCACCAGCAGCGGCGCCTTGCCGCCCAGTTCAAGCAGGGCCGGCTTGAGGTGGCGCGCCGCCAGTTCACCGACAATCCTCCCGACATGGGTCGAACCGGTGAAGTTGACCCGGCGCACCGCCGGGTTGGCGATCAGGCGCTCGACAATCGCCGCGGCATCGACCGGGGCATTGCTGATGACGTTGACCACGCCATCGCCCAGGCCGGCATCCTGCAGCACCTGGCCGATCAGCCGGTGCACCGCCGGGCTCAGTTCGGAGGCCTTGAGCACCACAGTGTTGCCGCAGGCCAGGGGCATGGCGATGGCCCGAGTGGCGAGAATCACCGGGGCGTTCCACGGGGCGATGCCCAGCACCACGCCGCAGGGTTGGCGCAGGGCCATGGCGAAGCTGCCGGGGACATCCGAGGGAATGACTTCGCCGTTGATCTGGGTGGTCATCGACGCCGCTTCGCGCAGCATGTTGGCCGCCAGGCGCACGTTGAAGCCGTACCAGTTGGCCATGGCCCCGGTCTCGCCGGCGGCGGCGATGAACTCGCCGCTGCGGGCCTGCAACTGCTCGGCGGCCTTGAGCAGGCGACTGCGGCGTTCGTTGGGGGCCAGGGCCGCCCAGGCAGGGAATGCGGCCTGGGCTGCGGCCACGGCAGCGTCGGCATCGTCCAGGGTCGCGGCGGCCACGCGCGATACCACAGCGCCGGTCACCGGGTTGCGGCGTTCGAAGGTTCGACCGTCGCCGGCGGGGCGCGACTGGCCACCGATCAGCAGGGGCACGTCCAGCATGGTGATTCCTCTTGTTGTCTTTGTCGGGAATGCAGCACAGCGGTGTAGCAGTGGCGCGGCGAACAGCGGGAGGCGCCCGCCGTTCGCCGGCCGGACTCAGCGTTTATACGCCTGCAGGCCGGGCTTGATGCTCTTGTCGTCGAGAAACTGCTTCATGCCCTGCTCGCGGCCGCCTTCGGTGTCCAACAGGCGCGACTGATCGAGCTTGGCGTACAGGTAGTCTTCGTTCTGCTCCCAGGTCAGCTCGCGGCAACGCTTGAAGCCATGCTTGGCGGCACGCAGCACCACCGGGTTTTTCTCCAGCAGGTTGCGCGCCAGCTCAATGGTCACCTCACGCAATCGAGCCAGGGGCACGCTGTCGTTGACCAGGCCCATTTCGGCGGCTTTCTGCCCGCCGAAAGTCTTGCCGGTCATGATGTAGTACAGCGACTGGCGATGGCCCACGGTGTCGGCCATGGCCTTGCTCACCAGGTTGCCCGGCGGGATGCCCCAGTTGATTTCCGAGAGGCCGAAGGTCGCCTCGTCGGCGCAGATCGCCAGATCGCACGCCACCAGCGGGCTGAAGCCGCCACCGAAGCACCAGCCGTTGACCATGGCGATGGTCGGCTTGGCGTACATGCGCAGCAGTTTCCACTGCCACTGGGAGGCTTCGCGGCGGATTTTCTCCTGAAGGATCTCCGGCCCGGCATCCACCTCGCGGAAGTATTCCTTGAGGTCCATGCCGGCGGTCCAGGCCTCGCCGGCGCCGGTCAGCACCAGCACACCAGCGGCCGGGTCCTGTTCCAGGGTTTCCAGCACGTCGATCATTTCCCGGTTCAGGGTCGGGCTCATGGCGTTGCGTTTTTCCGGACGATTGAGAATGACCCAGGCAATGCCGTCTTCGATTTCGACCTTGACCGTTGTCCAGCGACCTTCGTAGTTGCTCATGGCGATGCTCTCTTGTTCTGGCTTGAAGATGGATCGAAATTAAACCGCAAAATTAGTTATGTCAATTAACTATTAATTGAATTAACCATTTTTCCTACCCCTGGATAAAATCCTTCTACAGCGACTGCCAGCACAGGCAAACGTAGCTATCAGCGGCCGACCCCGGCAAACTGGATAGCCTTGTTAACCGACCCAGGATGTTTTTGTCATGGCCAAGCCCGCTCCCCTCGCCGACCCGCGCGAGGCCCCACCCGCCAACGCCGAGGTTCAGGCGCCGCTGGATTCGGCGCTGGACGAACTGATTGGCTACGCCATGCGTCGCGCCCAGCTCAAGCTGTTCCAGAACCTGATCGGCCAGCTCTCGGCCCACGACCTGCGCCCCGCGCAGTTCTCGGCCCTGGCAATCATCGACAGCAACCCGGGGCTGATGCAGGCCGACCTGGCTCGCGCCCTCGCCATCGAGCCGCCGCAAGTGGTGCCCCTGCTCAATAAACTGGAAAGCCGCGCTCTGGCGGTGCGGGTGCGCTGCAAGCCGGACAAGCGCTCTTACGGGATCTTCCTGAGCAAGACCGGCGAAACCCTGCTCAAGGAGCTCAAGCAGATCGCCGCGCAAAGCGACGTCGACGCCACCTCGGCCTTGAGCGCCGAGGAACGCGAAGAGCTGCTGCGCCTGCTGAAGAAGGTGTACCAGGACTGAAGCCAAGGTGCCGGCACAGGGCCGGCACAGGGCCGGCACGCTGAGGCAGCCAGGCTGCTGGCGGGCTTACCAGATCGGCAAGGTGTAGAGCACCAGGAAGCGGGTCTGGTTTTCATCGCGAAACGCCGCGCCCGCCGGGAAGTCATTGCGATAGATCGACTTGCGCGCCACCAGCCCGAGGTTCTTCAGCGGGCCGCTCTGCAGCACGTACCCCAACTCCATCTGAAACTCGCGCTCCTTGCGCTCGCTGGCATTGAAGGCCGCCAGCTCGATATGGTCGCCGCGCACGTAACGCAGCCGACTCTTGAGCCCGGGCACGCCGGAGGCGGCAAAGTCATAGTCGTAGATGGCTTGCCAGGTGCGCTCCTTGGCATTGAGAAAGTCCGAACTCATGGTCAGCTCGCTCATGCCCATCAACTCGGTGCCGGAGATGTAGGGCGTGGCCGTGTCGCCACTGGAATGCATGTAGCCCAGGCTCACCCGGTGCCCGCCGAACTTGTAGCCAAACAGCGCCGAGAGGTTGCGGTTGTCGACCCGGCCGGCCTTGGCACTGCCGTCTTCCCGGCTGAAAAAACTGCGCAGGTCGCTGCTCAGCACGCCATCGCCCAGGGGCAGGTTGTGCAGCAGGGCCAGAGTGTCCTGCTGGTAGAGGTCGGCCACCTCGGCGTGATAGGCGCGCAGGCTGAGCGCCTTGTTGACCTGGTAATCGCCCCCCAGGTACGCCAGGTGCGAGGTGCTGGCCGTGCCATTGAACCGCCGGTTGGGCGAGGCAATGGTCATGGCCTGGTAGTCGGTGGAGTCGCGCTTGTTGATGCGGTCGATATAGCCGGTATTGAGGGTCAGGCCGTCGATGTCCGTGGAGCTCAGGGTGGTGCCGCGAAAGGTCTGCGGCAGCAGGCGCGACGGGCTGGCAAAGGCGAACGGCAGGAAGATCGAGACATCGCCGGTCTTCACCGTGGTCCGGGCAAAGCGCAGTTTGGCGGTGGGCGCCAGCCGCGAGTATTCATCCACGGCGCGCTTGTCGCTGGCCGACACCGGCAGCAGCTCGGTGCCGCTGCGGTCCGGCGAGGAGTCGAGCTTGACCCCCAGCAGCCCGCGCACATCGAGGCCGAAACCGACGCGACCCTCGGTGAACCCCGACTCCATGTTCATGATGAAACCCTGGGCCCACTCCCGCGCGGCGGTCTTCGCCCCACCGTCCTGGTAGTCGCGATCCAGGTAGTAATTGCGCAGGGTCAGGGTGCCGTGGCTGTCGTCAATAAAACCCGCCGCCCAGAGTGGAGCGGGCAACAGGCTCAAGCCCAGCACGGCCAGAGCCAGCCGCGTGGGGAGACTGGGCATACAGGAAGCTGACGCCGCCGCAACGGCGTTGGTTGGGAGATTTGGCATGTCCGATGTCCATTTTTTGTTGTTGTTTTAGGTGTCGAGCGCGGGCCTGGCAGCCGACGTCACGGACAGAGAATGGAAACAGCCCAAGCCTTACGTCAACCGCAAATGACCGATAATCGAACATTAATAATATTATCTATTTTTACGTCGAATCATGATTATTGATTTAACTAGCTGATTTGAATGCCTTTATTTACGTTTATCGATGAAATTAAGGCGCTATTCATTTTTTAGTTATCTTTGTTATCTTAATCGCCAGCCACCAACGCCGGCGCGTTCAGGCCCGGCGTCCAGTTGGCCACCACAACAAAAACAACAATGAGGTTTGCCCATGGACAGTCCATCGCGTCGTTCGACGCTGACCATCGCTTTGTGCTTTATCGTTGCACTGATCGAGGGGTTCGATCTGCAGGCGGCCGGCACCGCCGCTGCCGGATTGCGCCAGAGCTTCGCCCTGGACCCGAAGATGATGGGCTGGGTGTTCAGCGCCGGAATCATCGGCCTGCTGCCCGGGGCGTTCTTCGGCGGCTGGGTCGCCGACCGTATCGGGCGCAAGAAGATCCTGGTCGGCGCGGTGTTGCTGTTCGGCCTATTCTCGCTGTGCACGGCCTACGTCGAGAGCTATTCGAGCCTGCTGCTGGTGCGCTTCATGACTGGCCTGGGCCTGGGCGCGGCGCTGCCCAACCTGATCGCCCTGTGCGCCGAAGCGGTGAGTGAACGCCGCCGGGGCACGGCCATCAGCGTCATGTACTGCGGCGTGCCCCTGGGCGGCGCGCTGGCGGCGGTGGTGGCGATGTTCTCCAGTGAACATTGGCAGACCACCTTCATCATCGGCGGCCTGGCGCCGCTGCTGGTGGTGCCGCTGATGGCCTGGCTACTGCCGGAATCCACTGCCTTTCGCCAACACAACGCCAGCGCCGACAGCCGCCGAGCCTCCACCACCCAGGCACTGTTCGGCGAAGGTCGCGCGCGCACCACGCTGGCCCTGTGGCTCAGCTACTTCTTCACCCTGACCGTGATGTACATGCTGCTCAACTGGCTGCCGTCGCTGCTGCTCGAACAAGGCTTCAGTAAACCCCAGGCGGGCCTGGTGCAGATGCTGTTCAACATCGGCGGCGCCCTCGGTTCGCTGCTCGGCGGCCTGCTGCTGGACCGCTGCAACGGGCTCAAGGTGGTGCTGTTCGTCTACGCCGGGTTGCTGGCGGCGCTGGCCGGGGTCGGGCTGTCGGTGGGCATTGCGCCCATGGCCGTGGCCGGGTTTGCCGCCGGGCTGTTCGTAATGGCCGCGCAATTGGTGCTCTACGCGCTGGCACCGCCCTCCTACCCGACCGCGGTGCGTGCCACCGGCGTCGGCGCTGCCGTGGCCATCGGACGCCTGGGCTCGGTGGCCGGGCCGCTGGCCGCCGGGCAGATCCTCGCCGCCGGCGCCGGCACCGCCGGGGTCCTGCTGGCCACCTCGCCAGGGCTGGTCATCGCCGCCCTGTCGATCCTCACCGTCATCGCCCGGGCCAACGCCACGCCCGAACTCAAGCCGGCGCATTGAGCCGAGGCGGCAATGCGAGCCAACGCCACACCTGGGCGGCGGCAACGTCCAGAGCCACCCGGGCGTTGCCGCGCACGACGCCTTAGAACGTCAGGCAGATTTTCCCCAGGTGCGCACCCGAGGCTTCATGGGCGAAGGCCTTGGCGATCTCGGCCAGGGGGAAGGTGCTGTCGATGATCGGCTTGATCCCCGTCGCCTCCAGGCCACGAACCATCTCCACCTGGTGCTGGCGACTGCCGACGATCAAGCCCTGCAGGCGCTGCTGCTTGGCCATCAGCGCCGCCGTCGGCACCGGCCCGGCCCAACCGGTGAGCACGCCGATCAGGGCGATATGCCCGCCGATGCGGCAAGCAGTGATGGACTGCGGCAAGGTGCCCGGGCCGCCGACTTCCACCACGTGATCAACGCCACGGCCGCCGGTCAGCTTGAGCACCTCGTTGCCCCATTCAGGCTGGGTGCGGTAGTTGAGGGTGTGGTCGGCGCCCAGCTCGCGAACCTTGGCCAGCTTGGCGTCCGACGAAGAGGTGGCAATCACCGTAGCGCCCATGGCCTTGGCCAGCTGCAGGGCAAAGATCGACACGCCGCCGGTGCCCAGTACCAGCACGGTTTCCCCGGCCTTAAGCCCGCCGTCCACCACCAGCGCACGCCAGGCCGTGAGACCGGCGGTGGTCAGGGTCGCCGCTTCGGCATGGCTGTAGCCCTTGGGCGCATGGGTGAACCAGTGGCTGGGCTGGATCACCACTTCACGGGCATAACCGTCGACGCCATCGCCCGGGGTGGTGCTGAAGTCGGCGATGGCCGGGCCACCGTCATGCCAGTGGGGGAAGAAGCAGGAGACCACCGAATCACCCACCTGGAACTCCGTGACCCCGGCGCCCACCGCTTCCACCACCCCGGCGCCGTCGGCCATGGGAATCCGCCCGTCGGCGGTGGGCAGCGCGCCGGTGACCACGGCGTAGTCGTGGAAATTCAGGGAACAGGCATGCAGACGCACGCGGATCTGCCCGGCGCCGGGTTGCCCGGGATCGGCCAGTTCCACGATTTTAAGGTTGTCCAGGGATGCCGGCAGGCTGAGCTTGATGGCTTGCATGGGGTGCTTCTCCACAGATCGGTAATGTCTTCAAGACCGACGCTCAAGGCGTCGGCGCAACCAGGGGGCTCACCCTAACACCGAACCGGCCCGCCCCTCACGCCAAACTCGGGCCGCAACAGGACCAGACAGGGTCTGGCGATGCCCCAGGCGGCAGTGCCCGGGCAATAAAAAACCGAGCGCACACTAATGAGAAGCATTACCATAAACCGTCATTTCATCCGCCTCGACCCTGGAAGCTTTCTCGATGGTGCCCAACTCCTCGCTACAGCACGCCGTGGGCGAGCTCTACGTCCAGCATCACAACTGGGTGGTGCAACTGCTGCGACGCAAGCTCGGTAACCAGGACCAGGCCATGGACCTGGCACAGGACACCTTCCTGCGGATTCTGCGCAGCGAACAACTGCCGGTACTGCGTGAACCCCGGGCCTATCTGAACACCGTGGCCAGCCGACTGTGCGGCCAGTATTTCCGCCGCCAGGCCCTGGAGCGGGCCTACCTTGAATCCCTGGCGCAGTTGGAACCGCAACACCAGCCCTCACCGGAAACCCGCCTGCTGGTGCTCGAAGCCCTGGACGCCGTGGGTCAGGTGCTGGACGGCCTGGGCCATCGGGTGCGGGACGTGTTTCTGCTGTCCCAGCTCGAAGGCCTGACCTACCCGCAGATTGCCGAGCGCCTGCAGCTCTCGGTCAACGTGGTACAGAAAGCCATGCTCAAGGCCTACCGCCACTGCTACGCGGCGGTGTACCCGGCATGAGCGCCTTTAAGCCCATGGACGATCAGGGCGCGGTGGATCACCGCGTACTGGATCAGGCCCTGGAATGGCTGGTGCTCCTGCAGTCGGGCACCAGCAGCGCCGAGCAACAGGCCGGGTGCCTGGCCTGGCGCCGGGCCGACCCGCAACATGAATTGGCCTGGCAACGCCTGGCCGGGCTCGGGCAGGACCTGCGCGACAGCACCCGCAGCCTGCCCGCCGCTCGCACCCGGCAGTTGCTCCAGGCCCGCAGCCACCCTTCGCGGCGCACCTTGCTCAAGGGCGTCGTCGGCCTTGGAGTGGTGGCCGCCAGCAGTTGGAGCGTGCGCGAGCGGCTGCTGTTGCCGCAGTTGTTCAGCGACTACCACACCGCCACCGGCGAACGCCGCCAACTGCAACTGGCGGTCGGCACGGCGCTGCAGCTGGACACCCGCACCACTCTGGATCTTCAGGACCGTGTGCAAGGACCGCAACTACGGCTCAACAGTGGACGCCTGCTGCTGACCTTGGGCAACGCCGCGCCAGTGCGGGTCGTCACCGCCGAAGCCAGGATCCACCTGGCACCGCTGTCGCAGTTGATGGTCAGCGTCGGCTTGCCGGGACACCGCGGCACCCGGGTGCAACTGCTGAGCGGCAGTGCCTCGGTCAGCCTGGGTCAGGGGCCCGGACAGGTCCTGGGCCCGCGCCAGCAGGTGGACATCGAGCAACGCATGAGCCTCGTAACGCCAGTGGCCGCCGCAGCCAGCGCCTGGACCCAGGGCCTGCTGATCGCCGAACGCATGCCATTGGCCGAGGTGATCGCCGAACTCGACCGCTATCGTCCGGGCCTGCTGCGCTGCGCCGCCGAGGTCGCCGGGCTGCGGGTGTCCGGTTCGTTCTCCCTCGACCAGCCGGACGCCAGCCTCGACTTGCTGGCCCGAACCCTGCCCATTCGCATTCAGCGGGTCATGGGCTATTGGGCCTCAGTGACGGCGGCCTGATTTTTTTCCAGGAAGGCGGCAGTTTTTCCAATCTCACGCATCAAGACCAGGGAAGAAGCTGGAAAACAGCTCAGCGCCAACCCTTCCCAACCCATGGACTTTCTTATGCACATCCGCCTCACGCCCCTTGCCGCGGCCCTGCGCCCGTTCCTCATCGGCCTGTCGATCGCCAGCACCAGCCTGCCGCTGCTGGCCGCCGAGGCCAACGCCGAAGTGGCTGACCGCCAGCGCCACGACTACGCAATCGCCCCAGGCAACCTGGATCAGGTGCTGGGCGCCTTCGGCCAGCAATCCGGGGCCATGATCGCCGTCGATGCCAGCCTCAGCGCCGGCAAGCACAGCCCAGGCCTGAGCGGCCGCTTCGCCATCGGTGAAGGCCTGCAACGCCTGCTGGCGCCCCTGGGCCTGCAAGCGGTGGCCGAAGGTGCGGGCTATCGAGTGCTCAGGGCCGGCGGCGAACGCGTGGAACTCGGCACCACCACCGTCAGCACCAACCAGTTGGGAACCATCACCGAAGGCTCCGGCTCCTACACCCCCGGCACCATCGCCACCGCCACCCGGCTGGTGCTGACACCCCGGGAAACCCCGCAGTCGATCTCGGTGGTCACCCGCCAGGCCATGGACGATTTCGGCCTCAACTCCATCGACGACGTGATGCGCCATACCCCGGGCATCACCGTGGCCACCTACGACAGTGACCGCACCAGCTACTTCTCCCGCGGCTTTGCCATTCAGAACTTCCAGTACGACGGGATTCCGATCCTGCAGGACGCGCAGTACTCCTCGGGCCACACCCTCACCGACACGGTGATCTACGACCGCGTGGAAATACTCAAGGGCGCCACCGGCCTGCTCACCGGTGCCGGTGGCCCCGGCGGCACCATCAACATGGTGCGCAAGAAACCCACCGCCGAATTCGCCGGGCATATCGACCTGGGGGCCGGTTCCTGGGACAACTACCGCTCGCAGGTCGATGTCAGTGGCCCCCTGACCGACAGCGGCAATGTCCGCGGACGGATGGTCGCCGCCTATCAGGACAAGAAATCCTTCCTTGACCACTACCAGCGCCAGACCAGCGTCTACTACGGCATCCTGGAGTTCGACCTGTCACCGGACACCCTGCTGACCGTCGGCGCCGACTATCAGGACAACGACCCCAAGGGTTCCAGCTGGTCGGGCAGCAGCTCGCTGTACGACTCCAAGGGCAATGCCATCAGCACCTCGCGCTCCTACAACAACGGCGCGAGCTGGAGCCGCTGGTCGCAATACACCCGTACCGCGTTCACCACCCTTGAGCACAGCTTTGCCAACGGCTGGGTGGCCAAGGCCCAGTACAACCACCAGATCAATGGCTACAACGCCCCCTTGGGTTCGTTGATGTCGCCCAATGCCGAGACCGGCATCGCCTCGCTGCTGACCCGCAAGTACACCGGCGAAACCGTCAGCGACAGCGGCGACCTCTACGCTACGGGGCCCTTCGACCTGCTGGGGCGCGAGCATGAGCTGGTGGTCGGGGCCTCGATCTCCAACTCGCACTGGAAAGGCCGGGACTTCACCAGCGCCACCAATCACAACAATTTCTACGACTACTTCAACTGGGACGGGCACAGCCCCAAGCCCGATTGGGGCCGCATCACCAAAAAGAACGACGAGACCACCCGCCAGAGTGCCGGCTACATGACCGCGCGCTTTAGCCTCAACGATGATCTTTCGTTGCTGCTGGGCAGCCGGGTCAACAACTACGAGGTCAGCGGCACCAGCCGGACCAAGGACACCGGCAAGGTCATTCCCTACGCCGGGGTGGTCTACGACCTCGACCAGAACTTCTCCGTCTATGCCAGCTATACCGAGATCTACCTGCCCCAGGACGACTACCGCGACCGCAACGACAAGGTGCTCAAGCCCGACGAAGGCACCAACTACGAGGTGGGCCTCAAGGGCGAGTTCTTCGACGGTCGCCTGAACTCCAGCCTGGCCTACTTCGAGGTGCATGAAGAAAACCGGCCCGTGGATGACCTGGCCTATAACGCCAACCCCACCACCCCCGGGCTGGACTATGCCTCCAAGGGCATCAAGTCCAAGGCCAAGGGTTATGAAGCGGAAATCTCCGGAGAGCTCGCCCCCGGCTGGCAGCTGCAGGCTGGTTACACCCACAAGATCATTCGCGACCAGAGCGGCGCCAAGGTCTCCACCTGGGAACCGGAAGATCAGGTCAACCTCTACACCAGCTACAAACTGACCGGCAGCCTGGACAAGCTGACCCTGGGCAGCGGCGTCCGCTGGCAGGGCACCGGCTGGAAGATACTCAGCAACTACGGCAAGGGCACCGAGGAAAAATTCGCCCAGGACCCTTACTGGCTGGTGGATCTGATGGCCCGCTACCAGATCACCGAGAACGTCTCGGCCACCCTCAACGTCAACAACCTGTTCGACAAGAAGTACTTCACCAACATCGGCTTCTACAACTCGTCGTACTACGGCGACCCGCGGAATGTGATGCTCAGCACTCGCTGGAACTTCTAAAGCAGCCCCCTCGTCGTGGCCCGTCCCACCAGCGGCTGGCCACGACGTCTGTTACCCCTCCCCCGTAGCATTTTCTAACCTTTGCCGCCGACCGCTGCGCTGAAAATGAGTGCCGTCATCCCGGCACATCTGTTAAAAACGCGCTGTCGTCCGTCCTGTGGTGAAGCCCTGCATGTCCCCATCCCTGTCCCAGCGCCTGCGCCGTCGCTGGTTTGCGCTGCTGTGCCTGGCCACACTGATCGTCGGCCTGCCGGTGAGCTGTGCGGTGCTCGAACACAAGGAGCGCCAACTGGTGTTTCGCATCGAGCCGGGCAACGCCGGCTGGTATCGCGGTCTGCCCAGCACAGTGCAGGAACTGCAACTCAAACCGCAAAGCTTCAAGCCCGGACAGAACATCCACGCCTGGTGGTGGCCGGCCAAACGCGCCGATGCCCCGGCGATCCTCTACCTGCACGGCGTGCGCTGGAACCTCACCGGCCAGTTGTTTCGCATCGAGCAACTGCACGCCCTGGGCTACTCGGTGCTGGCCATCGATTACCGGGGGTTCGGCCAGAGCCATGGCGACCTGCCCTCGGAAAGCAGCGTGTATGAAGACGCGCGCGTCGCCTGGGAGCGGCTCAAGGTGCTGCAACCCGATGCCAGCAAACGCCTGATCTACGGCCACTCCCTGGGAGGGGCGGTGGCCATCGACCTGGCTGCCGAACTGGGGCGCAATGCCGCCGCCGAAAAGACCCCGATTGCCGCTCGCGGGCTGATCGTCGAATCCACCTTCACCACCCTGGCCGATGCCGCTGCCGCAGCGACCAAGACCTCGCTGCCGGTGCGCTGGCTGCTGTCACAGAAGTTCGACTCCATCGACAAGATCGGCGAGATCGGCATGCCCTTGCTGGTGGTCCACGGCCTCAAAGACGACTACGTACCGCCGCGCCTGAGCCAGCAACTGTTCAAGGCCGCCCTGGAGCCGAAGAAACTGCTGCTGGTGCCCGGCGGCACCCACAACAACAGCATGCGCCTGGCGGGCAAGGACTACGGCCAGGCGATCAATGCCCTGCTGCGGACCAGGCCGGCGTCCAGCATCGCCGGCCCGGCAGCGGTCAAGGTGCCCACTGGCTGAACCTGCAGACCAGGGCTCCAAGCGCTCGCCAGGCAGGGCCCTGCGTACCGAACGCGGCCCGGCCTTTTCGCAGCTTCGCAGGCTCAGCAGCGGCTACAGGAAACCCTCTGTGTAGCCGCTGCCGCAGGCTGCGCAAGGCACCGAAGGGGCCTCGGCGCCCTCAGGATCGCTGCGAGCCTGCGCCAGCGTCTACAAGGCGCTTTGTCCAGCGCTCACTGCCACGCTCGGCAAGGCCGCTGGCGGACACAACGCGTCGCCAATGGTGCGCAACTTCAGGCAGGTCTCCTGGTATTCACTCTCGGGGTCCGACTCGCCCACAATCCCGCAGCCGGCAAACAGGTGCGCCTGGTTGCCGCGAATCAAGGCCGAGCGCAGGGCCACGGCAAACTCGCCGTCGCCCTCGGCGTTGAGCCAACCCACCGGGGCGGCGTACCAGCCCCGGTCCAGTTGCTCATGCTCGCGGATATACCCCAGGGCCTTGGCCCGGGGCAGGCCGCCCACCGCCGGGGTCGGGTGCAGGGCGTCGACCAGTTGCAGGAGGTCCACCTGGGGCCGCAACCGCCCCAGCACCGGGGTCAGCAGGTGCTGGACGTGGGCCAGGCGGTGCAGTTGCGGCTGCGCAGGAATTTCCAGCATGGCGCAATAGGGCTGCAGCGCTTCGCGCAGGGTCTGCACCACCAGGGCGTGCTCGTGGCGATCCTTGGCGCTGTCCATCAGGCCCTGGCCCAGTTCGGCGTCCTGTTGATCGTGCTGACCGCGGGCGCAGGTGCCGGCCAGGGCCACGGTGCTCAAGGTGCCCCGGGCAACGCGCACCAGACGTTCGGGGGTGGCGCCGAGGAAGCAGCTGTCGCCGCGGCTGAAGGCAAACAGAAAGGCCTGGGGATAGGCCGCCCTGAGGTTCTCCAGCAAGGGGCCGCAGGGAATGCTGCGCGGGGCCCGCAAGCAGACTTCCCGGGCCAGCACCACTTTGCTCAGTTCACCGGCGTTGATCCAGCCGATGGCGCCGGCGACCGTGGCCTGCCACTGCTCGGCGCCCAGGGCGTCGTCCTGCCGGGTGCCCACCGGCACCTGCAGTGACGGTGTATGGGCATAGCGGACCTGCAGCAGGTTCCATTCCGCCGCAAGGCCGGCAGCGCAATGGGCCACATCGGCGCCCGGCTCGATCCACAGGCTGAACAGCCAGTGCTGCTGTTCGCCTTCGCGCAACAACAGTATCCGTGGCAGTACCAGGGAGGTGGCGGCGAACGACTGCCACTGGGTACTGCGCGGCGCCTGGGGATCGAAGGCGAAACCGCCGCACAGATAAGCCTTGCGCGGACCGACCTGATGGGCCTGCTCCAGCAGTTGGCGCCAGGCCTGGGTACTGGCGGCAAAGCGCTCGGCGGCCGGCGGGCTGATTTCCTCGGTGCAGCCGAACCCGGCCAGGGCCAGAGCGCCCTGGTCGCTGGACCAGAACAGGCTCTGGCCGAACACCTGGCGGTTGGCAGCAAACAGCCGCAGTGGCTCCAGGCGCTCGGCGGCCAGGCTGAACACCACCAGTACCGCGCGACTCTTGCGCCGAGCCTGGGCCTCGCCTTCGCGCAGGGCCTGGGTCAGCCCGGACAGGCACGACTCATTCATTGCCGACTCCTTGCTCAAGCCCACGCTGAACGCGCCAGTGGCGCACTTGCTGGGCGATGTTCCAGTGGATGATCTGGGCAAACAGCGGCACCACGAACATCGGGTCCAGGCCCGCCTGCTCCGCCCATTGCTGACGCTGCGGGAGCATCGCCGCGACCCGCTCCGGCGCGGCGATGCTGTCCTGGGTCGGCTTGAATTGTGCGGCCGCCTTGACGTAGGCCAGGCGCTGGCCGAGGGCCTGGATGATCTGCTGGTCCAGGGTGTCGATCGCCCAGCGGATGTCTTCCAGGGCGCTGCATTGCTCGGGGGTTTTCATGTCGATTACTACCAAAGGAAAATTCACGGGGTCGAGGGCCAGCAGTGCCACGGCTGCTCGCCGTGGCCGGCCAGCAGCCGGGTCAGGTGCCGCAGCACTTCGGCCTGCTGCTCGCGCAGATAGAAGTGAGCACCGGGGAAACTCTGGAAGTCGGTGACCTGGGCGCTGACCTCGGCCCAGGCATAGGCTTCGTCCGCATCGACTTCCGGGTCCTGGCCCCCCAGGCACACGCTCAGGGGCAGGTCCAGGGCGCGGCCGATGTCGCCGCGATAGGACTCGATCAGCCGATAGTCGTTACGCAGTGCCGGCAGGTACAGGTCCCGCAGCGTCGGGTCGTCCAACAGGGACGGCGCGCCATCGGACAGGCGCCGTACATCCGCCAGCAACGCCTCGTCCGACCCCAGGTGCAGCTCGCTGTGGCGCTGGCGATGGGGCGCCGGGTGTGCCGACACAATCAGGCGCTGAGGGGCCGAGCCTTGCTGCTGCATGCGCCCCGCCACTTCATAGGCCAGGGCCGCGCCCATGCTGTGGCCGAACAGCACCAGGGGCCGGTCCACCAGGTCCGACAGGGCCCGAGTGATAGTGCCCGCCATCCACTCCAGGCTGCCGGGCCAGGTCTCGTTGAGGCGCTCTTCACGCCCCGGGTACTGCACGCTGATCAACTCGATATCGGCGGGCAACCCCGCCCGCCAGTCATTGAAAAAACTCGCGCTGCCCCCGGCATGGGGCAGGCACACCAGCCGGCAGCGCGGCGGTTGCGGCTGCGGGTAACGGCGCAGCCAGGCACTGGGAGCCTTTCTCACAGCACACCCTCCTCTAGCTCGGCCAGTGGGCTACCGGCGCTGTGGCCCAGGCTGACCCGGGTGTCCGGCAACCACTGACAGACCTGCTCCAGGCAGGCTTGGGCATCCAGCACCTGGGCCGCGTAATGCAGGCCGGGCGGCAACTGCCGCCAATGCAGCGCGCAAAACGCCGCGACGCTGCCGGTCAACCGCGAACCGTCGCCGGCCCGCAACCAGGCACTGGCCTGCTGCGGGCGGCCGTCACGCAGGCCGTCGACCTCCACCGCCAGCAGTTGGTACGGCCGCCGTCCGGCGACATCCAGGGCACTGGCCTGGACCAGCGCGGCGATGTTCTGCGGCGTGTTGCGCGCCTCTGGCGCCGAGCCCTGGATACGCTGCAAAGTCGCCGCCAGTTGCCCGCCCTCGAACAGGTTGAAGCCCTGGCCGTGAGGCACTTGCAGGTCACTGAACAAGCGCTGCTGCTCGGTGCTCAGGTAAGGATAGGCCTGTACCCCGGCCACCGGCAGCCAGTCCCGTTGCAGAGGCTGCCGGGCACTGCCCGTGCTGCGCACCACGTGTCCCTCGCGCCAGCCGCACTGGGCCTGGCCGAAGCCATTGCCCAGGCTCAGCAGGAAGTCATCGGCGGCCGTGACGGACAGCCGTCCCAGGCCGCCGGCATAGCAGCGCATCTCGTCGACTCGCTGGAAGGACTGCGCCAGCAACCGCGGGAACACCCCCGACAGCCCCGGCAGCATGCCCGCCGACAACAGCACCCGACGCCCTGCGGGCACTTGACCGGCCAGACGCTCGTGCACCGGGTCGTCACCGCCCACATCCAGGTAATCGGCGCCCGCCGCCAGCGCGGCCCGGGCTACCCGATCGAGAATCCGGTAGCTGGGCCCGGCGCAGTTGATCACCAGGGTGCAGCCGGTACAGAAACCGGCCAGGCTCTGCTCATCCCACAGGTCCAGGGCGCGCACGTCGGCGCACGCCCCCAACTGCTGGTTCAACTGCTCGGCCTGCTGCCGGTCGCGTCCGCCCAGGCGCAGGGCAACCCTGGGTGCCAGCAGTTGCGCCACCTGACGGCCGACGCTGCCATACGCGCCGACCAGACCAATAAGCGCCCCACTCATGCCGCCACCTCGGCGGCGTCGAAGGCCCGGGCCACGGCTTGCACCTGGGGCTGCTGCATGCAACTGAAATGATCCCCGGGCACATCCACCACCCGCAGTTCGCCCAGGCACAGGGCCTGCCAGTAAGCGCTCATGTCGCGGTGCATGCCCGGCAGCACCTGGACCTCGCCGCTCTGGCGAATGAACAGCAGGTCGCCCTGATACGGCGTGGCCTCATGCAGGGCCACCGCCGCCAGACTGTGACGCAACACCTGCAATTGCTCGCGCAGCCAGTCCAGGTCACTCAACTGCGAACCGGCGTGGCGCATGGCTTCGGCAATCGCCTGCAGGCGCTGCTCGGGGGTCTTCTCTGCCAGGCGCCGCAGACAGGCCAGGGCCGAGGTGCATTGGCCATCGTCGCTCAAGGCCAACAGCGAACCCTGGGGCACCCGTCCTGGGGTCTGGGCCAGGACCCGGGCGATGCTGCGCTCCATGGCCTGCTCGTCCTCGGGGTATCCCAGCACCAGCGGATCGGCCTGCATCACCCGGGCGAACACGTACTCGGCCAAGAGGTCGTCCTCGATCATGAACGGCACCCGGTAGCTGCTGATCACGCTCAGCTGCAGCACCTCGATGGAACGCGCCGCCAGGCATGCCGCCAGTTCGGTGGCCAGCAACCCGCCCAGGCAGTAGCCGACGATGCTCACCTGGCGCCGGCCTTCGGCCTGCAGGGTGTCGGCATAGCGCTCAGCCAACCGGCGAATCGCCGTGGCCGGCTCCAGCGCCAGATACCCCGGCACGTCGTTGAGCACCAGCCCTTCCAGGGGCGCGTCTTCCCCCAGGGCAGCGAACAGCGCGCGATACGGCGCCAGGGTGCCACTGCCGTCGTGGACGAAGATCCGTGTCGGGCCCTGCACCTTGTCGCTGATGCGCACCAGCGGTGAATCGCCTTGTCCACCCTGCCCGCGCAGGTAGTCGGCCAGGGCCGCCACGGTGGGCTGGTTGATCAACTGCCGCAGCAAGTCGCTCCAGGGCAACTGCCGGGCCTGGGGCAAGGCTTCGCGCAGGCGACCCACCACTTGCGCCACCAGCAACGAGTCGCCGCCCAGTTCGAAGAAGCCCTGCTCACGGCCCACCGCCGGCACCCGCAACAGGGTCTGCCAGACCTCGGCGATGCTGCGTTCCAGATCGTCCACCGGCGCCGCGCCGCTGTTGACCTGTTGCTCGGGCCCGGCCATGCCGATCCGGGCCAGGGCCTGGCGGTCGACCTTGCCGTTGGCGGTCAGGGGCATCTCATCGAGGATCTGCCAGTCCGCCGGGATCATGTAGTCCGGCAGACGCTGGGCCAGATGGGCACGCAGTGGCTCGGGCTCCAGGGTCTGGCGCTCGCTCTTGAAGCGGGTGATGAACAGGTGCTGACCGATCTGCGACATGGCGTCATCGGCCTTGGGCAGGCACAGCGGGGTTTCGCCCCCGGCCTCCAGCAGCAACTGCTGCCACTGCTCGCGCCGGATGAAGGTGGTGTCCAGTTGCGCACGGAAGTCCTCGAACGCGGTCAGGCCTTCCTTGAATTCCATGGAGGCCATGATCTGGTAAGTGTCGCGGGTGGCTTCGATGAAGATCAGCCAGCCCCCCGGGGCCAGCATCTCCCGCAGCCGCGCCAGCACCCGGCTGGCATGCCGCGAGTTGTGCAGCACGTTGGCGCAGAGAATCACGTCCAGGGAGTTGGCGGCCACGCCCTGGGCCCAGTGGTCCTGGTTGAGGTCGAACAGCCCGTAGCTGACCCAGGGATAGGCGGCGAAATGTTCCCGGGCCTCGTTGAGGAAGAACTGCGACAGGTCGGTGAACTGGTAGTCCACCGGCAGGCCGTCCAGGGCCGGGATCAAATCGGCGCTGGTGCCGCCGACCCCGGCGCCGATTTCCAGCAGGCGCAGCCGCTGACCGGCAGGACGCTGGCGGATGATCTCCTGCACCGCGGCGCACACCGCCTGGTTCAGGTACTGGCTGATCAGGTTCTTGCGGTAGGCGCCCTCGGCGGTATCGGTACGGCCCTCGGGGAACAGCAGGTGCAGCGGGTCCAGCTGGTCGCTCATCAGCGCCGGCAGTTGCTCCTGGCTCTCGCGCAGATAACGCAGGACCTCGGCGCCCCAGCCTACGCAAGGCTCCAAGGCTTCGATGCGCTGCCACAGCTGAAGGTATTCCTCGCGCTGCACCCGCAGGTCCGAGTAGCCACCGGACTGCCGGTCATGCTGCACCAGCCCTTCTTGGGCCAGGGCCTGCAACCAGCGCCGGATCAAGCGCTGGTTGCGCGGCGCGACCTCGCTCAAGGCCCACACTTCTTCCAGGGAGTGACGCTGCCCCGCCTGCTGGAACAGCCCGGGACGCTGCAGGGCCAGGCCCATGGACAGCAGCGCGGCGCGCTCGACACAGGCCGACATCTCGCTGACCAGGGCATCGCTCAGGTCACCGCGCACGGCCTGGGCCGCGGCCTGGGTACGCGCCTCCAGCTGCTCCGGCCAGGCCAGCGGCATGTCCCGCAAACTGGCCCGCAGACAGGCCTGCAGCCGCCGTTCGAAGGCCCCTTCGCCAGCGGCCACCACCACCGCGGACTCCACATGGGGATGGCTGAGCAGTGCACTTTCCACCTCCGCCAACTCAATGCGATGACCGCGCACCTTGACCTGGAAATCCTCGCGACCAAGGAACTCGATCAGGCCATCTTCCAGGTAGCGGCCCAGGTCGCCGGTGCGGTACAGGCGCTCGCCGCTGCGAGGGTGATCGACAAAGCGCTCGGCGGTTTTCTCGGCGTCCCCCAGGTAACCCAGGGCCAGGCCGCTACCGGCGATGTACAGCTCGCCGGCCACCCCTTGAGGACGGTCGCGGCCCTGCTCGTCGAGGACCATGAAGCGCTGATTGGCCAGGGGCGCGCCGTAGGGAATGCTGCGCCACTGCGGATCGACCTGGGTGATCGGATAGTAGATCGACCAGATGGCCGCTTCCGTGGCCCCCCCGAGGCTGATCAGCCGCAACTGCGGCAACAGCTGGGCAGCCTCCGCCGGCAGGTTCAGGGGAATCCAGTCCCCCGACAGCAGCGCCAGGCGCAGGGTTCCGGGGGCCATGGACGGCACCGCCTGCAGGTAGTGGGTAAGCATCTGCAATTGCGCCGGCACCGAGTTCCACAGCGTGACCCCATGCTCCCGGGCACACGCCGCCCAGTGCGAAGGATCGGCGCGGCGTTGCGGGTCGGGCAGCACCAGGGCGCCGCCCACGGCCAGCAGGCCGAAGAGGTCATACACCGACAGGTCGAAGCCCAGGCTGGCCAGGGCCAGGACCCGATCCTCGGCGCCGATGGCAAAGCGCTGGTTGATGTCGACGATGGTATTGAGCGCCGCCTGATGGCTGATCATCACGCCCTTGGGCACCCCGGTGGAGCCGGAGGTATAGATCACGTAGGCCAGCTGCTGCGGATCGATGTCCAGCACCGGCAACGGAGCTTGCGCCGCCAACGGGCCCTGATCGACCTGGATCACCTGGGTCACCCGCGCCGGCCAGCACAACTCATCGCTCAACCAGGACTGACTGAGCACCCGGCCGACCTCGGCGTTATCCAGGATCAACTGGCGCCGGGCCTCGGGCTGGTTGGTGTCCAGGGGCAGATAGGCCGCCCCGGCTCGCAGAATGCCCAGCACCGCGATCACCTGCTCCAGGCCCTTGTCCATGCACACCGCGACCCGCTCTCCCGGCTGGCAGCCGGCGTTCAGCAGGGCCTCGGCCACGGCTTCGGCGCGTCCGGCCAGCTCGCCGTAGCTCAGTTGCCCGGCACCCTGGATCAAGGCCACACGCTGGGGCGCAGCAGCTGCCTGAAGCCAGAACGGCTCATGCAACCCGCCGGTGGGCAACGGCGCCGCTGTCTGGTTCACCAGCTCGCGTTGCAGGCGCTGGGCCGCCGGCAATTCCAGGCAATCGTCCAGGGTCCAGGCCGAGGGTTCCCGGGCCAGGCGCTTGAGCAGCCGTTCAAAGGTATCGAACAAGTCGTCGAGCAGCGCCTCGCTGAATACCCCTTCGCGAATGTCCCAGTTGATCGCCAGGCCGTTGTCCCGTTCGCTGACCTGGCAATCGATCAGCACCTGGGGCGTCTGGCTGATGCCGAACACCAGCTCGGCCCCTGGCATGAAGGCCCCGCCGCCGCTTTCGCCACCTGCGCCCAGGGTGCTGGTGAAGGCGTACGGCATCAGCGCCGCATCCTGGCCCTTGCGCCGCGCCAGCTCGCGCAGCACTTCGATGCCCGAGCACAGGCGATGGTCCATGTCCTGCCACAGCCGTTCCTGCAACTGCTGGCTGCGCTGGCCGAAACTGCCCCCTTGCAGGGTCTGCACTTCCAGCAGTTCCACCGAGCTGAAATCCCCCACCAAGCGGTCGACCTGAGGGTGCAGGGACAGGCGATTGAGCAGGGTCAGGCTCAGGCAGAAGTGTCCGCGCCGACTCCAGCGGCCCAGGGTTTCGGCATAGGCCGAGAGAATCGCCGCCGACACGCCGACCCCGGCGGCGGCCGCATTCAGGCGCAGGGCGTTGCAGTCCCGCGCTTCCAGGCTCATGGCCCGGCGCTGGAAGCGTGGCCCGGTGGGTGCCCCCAGCAACGGCAGCTCCGGTGCCCCCGGCAGGCTGTCGACCCGCGCCCACCAGTAGTCACGGTCGCGCTGGTAGCGCGGTTGCTCGCGCAGGCGCCGCTCGCCCAGCACGTAGTCGCGGAAGCTGATCTGCGCCGGGGCCGGCAGGGCCTCACCGCGGTACAGCTGCTGCAACTCGGCCAGCAGCATGCGCACGCTCTGGTAGTCGCACACCAGCAGGTCCACCGACAGGTGCAGGCGCGAGGTGTCGCGGCCCTGGCTCACGCACAATTCGATCAAGGGCCATTGCTGAGGCGTGGCGCGGCGCAGTTCCATGCGCTCGCGCAGGGCCTGCAAGGCACTGCCGTCGTCCTGGCTCAGGTCGTGGTTCGCAATGGCGTAATGGGGCACCTGGGGCAGGATGCGCTGGTAGCCCTCCTCCAGCACCACGGCGCGGAGCATCTCGTGACGGGCGATCAGCTGGTTCCAGGCCTGTTCCAGACGCAGCGGGTCGAGGTCCTGCTGGGCGAACTCCAGATAACCGTGACAGGCCACGCCGCCAAAGCTGAAGGCCGTGGTGCGGCCCAGCAGATAGGCCGCCTGCACATCGGTCAGCGGGAAGGGTTCTTCCCGGGCCGGCAGGTCGGCCTCCAGGGTCGGCATCTGCGCCGCCTGCAGCTGTTGCAGCAGCGCGTCCTTGTGTTGCCGAAGTTGCTGCAGGCGTGCGTCGTCCATGACCCCGACCGGGGCCCGATAGCGCAGGCGACCCTGTTCTTCCCAGAGCTCCACGCCCAGTTGTTGCAGATCCTGTTGCAGTTGCTGCAGCGTCATAACACGCCCTCCACCATTGCGTTCTGAGTGACGGGCCGCTGTTCCCGGCGCGAGGCGAGCAACTGCCCCTGCAGGGCCACGGTGGCCGCGTTGAAAAAGTCCTTGAGCGACAGTTCCAGCTGGAACTGCCGAGCGATGCGTTCGATCAAGCGGGCGGCCAGCAGGCTGTTGCCACCCAAGGCGAAAAAGCCCTGGTGCCGGCCCACCTGTGGCACCTCCAGCAACTCCTGCCAAAGGGCGGCCACGGCCTCTTCCCACTCCCCTTGAGGAGGCTCGGCGCTGTGCGGCGCGATGCCGCGCCGCTGCTCCTGCAGCAGCCACAGCAAGGCCGCGCGATCGACCTTGCCGTTGCTGCTCAGCGGCAGCTCGGCCAGGGTCAGCCAGCTGTCCGGGAGCATGTGTTCGGGCAGCCATTGGCCCAGCCACTGCCGCAGGGCCTGGGTCGGCGGCAGCGGCTCGTTGGCCACCAGCACCGCCGCCAGTTGCGGCTCGCTGCCGGGCAGCACCAGGCTCAGGGCACGGCTGATGGCCGGGTGGCGCTCCAGGGCCACATCGATTTCCGCCAGCTCGATGCGAAAGCCGCGGACCTTGACCTGATGGTCCAGGCGCCCGAGGAACTCCAGGGTGCCGTCGGCCCAGTAGCGACCCTGGTCGCCGGTGCGGTACCAGCGCCCACCGTCATGCTCGACAAAGCGCTGGGCACTCAGGCTGGGCAGGCCGCGATAGCCCGCGGCAACCCCGGCTCCGCCGATCCACAGCTCGCCCGGCACCCAGTCCGGGCAATCCCGGCCCTGGCTGTCCACCACCCGGAAGCACTGGTTGTCCAGGGGCCGGCCATAGGGGATCGAACGCCAGTGCCCGGGCACCGCGTCCACGTCCTGGCAGTTCGACCAGATCGCCGCCTCGGTGGCGCCGCCCAGGGCCACGAACTGCAGCTCACGCCCCGCCGCCCCTCGCAAACGGCGTGGCAGGTCGAGGCCGACCCAGTCCCCGGAAACCATGGCCAGGCGCAACGCCGCCAGGCCGCCAGCGTCCCGTACCTGCAAGGTCAGCATGTCCAGCAGCGCTGGCACCGAGTTCCACAGGGTGACCCGCTGTTCGCGGATCAGGCGCAGCCATTCCTGAGGCTCCTTGCGCAAGGCGTCGGCCGGCAGCACCAGGGCGCCACCGACACTCAAGAGGCCGAACAGGTCGTACACCGACAGGTCGAAATCCAGGGCCGAGACGCCCAGCATCCGATCCTCGGCGCTGACCCGATAACGCCGGTTGAGCGCCTCGATGGTGTTCATCGCCGCCTGGTGCGACAGCTCCACCCCCTTGGGTTCACCGGTGGTGCCGGAGGTGAAGATCACATACGCCAGGGCATCCGCCGCAAGCGGCAAAGGCTGCGCCAGGGCGGCTGCCGGGCGCGCCTGGGCCAGGGTCACCACCCGCAGTGCGGCGAGCCAGATGCCGCCGTCGCGGTGGGCCGTGTCGGTGAGTACCACACGTACCCCGGCACGCTGATAGATCATGTCGCGTCGGGCCGGCGGCTGCTCGATGCCCACCGGCACGTAGACCGCTCCAGCGGCGAGAATCCCCAGCACCGCGATCACTTGTTCGCGGCCCTTGGGCAGGGTGATCGCCACCGCCTCGCCGGGTTGCACGCCCCACTCCACCAGGGCGCCCGCCAGTTGCAGGGCTTGCCGGGCCAGCTCGGCATAACTCAACTGGCCCTGGTCGCAGATCAGCGCCAGCCGCTCGGGATGGGCCTGGGCCTGTTGGAAGAAGCCCTGGTGCAACAGCTGGGCCGGGGTCGCGTGCCGGCAGTCGTTGACCGCGCTGCGCACCCGCTGCTGGTCGGCCGGCAGGGGCAACGGCGCCACCTGTTGCCAGTCATGCTCGCAAAGCCACAGCAGCAGATTGCGATAGGCCTCGAACATCTGCTCCAGCAGGCCCTCGGGGAACAGCCCCTGCACCGCGTCCCAGTTCAGCAGCAGGCCGTCGGCCATGGGGTAGCTCTGGTGATCCAGCCACACCTGGGGCGTCTGCGACAGCGCCCAGCCAGGCTCGCCCAGTTGCTGGCGGCAGGTGTCATCGACAAAGGCCGGGCCCAGGTTGCAGGCAAACACCACCGGCGCCCCCTGACCGCCGCCCTGACGCAGGCGCGCACGCTCGCGCAGCACCTCGACCCCGGGCCAGGCGCTGTGGGCGATATCCCGGTGCAACTGAGCCTGCAGCGCCAGGGCCTGCTGGCAGAAATCCAGGGGCTGGCGCTGATCCACTTCCAGCAGCACCAGATTGGAGAAGTCCGCCAGCAGGTGGGGCACGCAAGGGTGCAATTCCTGACGGTTGAACAGCGGCACGTTGAGCAGGAAATGCTGACTGGCACTCCAGCGCCCCAGGACCTGGGCATAGGCGCAGGCCAGCACGCTGGCCAGGGTCAGGCCGTGCTGCCGGCCCTTGTGCTCCAGGGCCTGCAACTGGCCTTTATCCAGGCGCATGGCCAGACGCTGGAAGCGTGGCCTACCCAGTTGCTGCGGCTCCCGGGCCAGGGGCAATTGCGGGCCGTCGGGCAACTCCTCCAGGCGCGGCAGCCAGTAGTCCCGGGCCGCCGCCAGTTGCGGCGCCCGGGCCGCCTGCTCGGCTTTCAGGTAGTGGGCAAAGTCCCACTCCAGCACCGGCAGTTGCTGTTCGAGACCGGCATGGATCAGGGCCAGATCCCGCAACAGAATGCCAATGCTCAGGACATCCGCCACCAGCAGGTCGATGTTCAGGTGCAGACGGCTACGGCCTTCGGGCAGCAGGCTCAGTTGCACATCGAAGACTTCCCCGCTGCTGACCTCCAGGCAGCGGTGCGACAGTTGCTCACGGATCTGCTCAAGGGCCTCGGCGACGCCCACACGGGACTCCTGGCGCAGGTCGTGGACGGTCAGCCCGGGCCAGGGGCTGTGGGGCAGGATGCGCTGGCAGGTTTCATTGATGAAACAGGCCCGCAGCATCGGGTGGCGCTGGCACAGGCGGCGCACGGCCTGCTCCAGGCGCTGGGGTTCCAGGCCCTGGCCATCCAGTTCCTGATACAGGTGGCAACCCACGCCCCCCAGGGACATGCCCGGATCGCGACCGAACCAGTACGCCTGTTGCAGCGGGGTCAGAGGAAAATCAGCGTCGTCGCCGGCGTCGGCTACCGCCTGCAGGCGTGGCGCCGCAAGGCCGCGACGGGCCTCAATCAGCGCCCACCAGGCGTCCAGGGTCGGCTGCTGGATGAGTTCGGCAAAACTCAGGGTCACGCCCTCGGCGGCCAGCAACGCCGGCAGGCGCATGATGCTCACCGAATCGAGACCCTGCTCGATCAGCGAAACATCCGCCTCAAGCTCCTCGGGCGCGTAGTCGAGCAGCCGGGCTATGCCCGCGCAGAGGCCTTGGGGTGAATGACTCAGGCCGGCGTGCGCTGGATGAGCGCGTGCCAGTGCTGGGTTATCAGTCATGGTGGACGGTCCTATGGGGTACGGAAGGGGTAGGTCGCAAGCGCCAGCGATTGATCGCCTCGCGCTCGTGGAACAGTTCGCGATAACGGCCGGTAGCCGCCATCAGTTGGGCATGGGTGCCGCGCTGGGCCAGGCGGCCCTGGTCCAGCAGGAGGATCTGCGCGGCATGGGGGGCCAGGGTCGGCTTGTGGGTCACCAGCAGCACCGTGTGCTTGCGCGCCAGTTGCAGCAGGCTGCGGTTGACCCGCGCCTCACTGATGGCGTCCAGCGCGGCGGTGGGTTCATCCAGCAGGATCAGCGTGGCGTCCTTGAGCATGACCCGGGCCAGGGCCAGGCACTGGCGTTCGCCACCGGAGAGGCTGACGCCGCCCTCGCCCACCCGGGTCTGCCAGCCCTGGGGCAGGCGCTGGGCCAGGCGGTCAAGGCCGGTGGCGTGGGCCGCGCTCATCAGTTGTGCCTCACTGGCCTCGGGGCGGCCCAGGCGCAGGTTGTCCAGCAGGCTGGCGGCCAGCGGCGGACAGTCCTGGAACATCAGGGCAATGTCCTGGTCGCGCTGCCGGGCCGAGAGCTGGCGCAGGTCCACGCCCCCCAGGAGGATGGCGCCGCTGCTGACATCGCAAAAGCGCGCCAGCAAGCGCAACAGGCTCGACTTGCCGGAGCCCGAGGCCCCCACCAGCAGGTTCAGGGAGCCCGGTTCCAGCTCGAAGCTGATGTCCTGCAGCAGCGCTCGGCCCTGGCGCACCAGCCCCAGCTCCCGCACCTCGACCCGTTGCCCCTGCGGCGTCTGGGGCTCGCTCGGCTCCGGCAGGGGCGGCAGGTTCAGCAACTGGCACAGGCTGTCCACGCCGTGGCGGGTCTGGCGCAAGGTGGTGCCCAGATTGACCAAGGCGCCCATGGGCTCCACCAGGCAAGTGGCGAGCACCGCCAGGGCCAGGTACTGCACGGCCCCGAGACTGCCACCGAGGACCGCGTAGAGCCCGCACAGCAACACGGCGGTGTAGCCGGCCTGGAGCACCACCACCAGCCCCAGGGCCGCCGGAAAAGTGCGCCAATGGGCCCGGCGCTGGGCCTGACGCTGTTGCTGCAAAGCCTCGCCCAGCAGACTGAAGCCTTCACCGTTGCGCCCGCTGGAGCGCAGCAGCGGCTGCTGCCGCAGGAACTCCAGGACCCGCGCCGCCGCTTCGCCGGCCGCCGCTTCGCTGAGGCGCTCGGCCTGCCCGCCCCAACGCACGCCCCAGTGATAGAACAACAGCAACAGGGGCACACTGGCCAAGGCGGCCAGGGCCATGGAGCGGTCGTAGAAAAACAGCGCCAGCAGCAACGCCAGGGGTGTGAGCAAGGCGTTGGCCATGGGCTGCAGCAGGTGCGCCGGGGCACTCATGATCTGCGCCACGGTGTGGGTCACCATGCGGTTGAGTTCGGCGCCGCGCCGCTCGACGAACCACTCCAGGGGCAGGCGCGCCAACTGCTGGCCGATGCGCAGGTTCAGCGACTGAGCGGCAGCCGCCCCGGCCCTGTAGCCGGCCAGCTGGGCATGGCGGCGCAACCCCAGGCACAGCCCGGCGAACCCGGTAAAAGCCCCGGCCCAGAGCCAGGGCGCCTTGCCCGACGCGGCGTCGAAGACCCCGGCAAACGCCATGGGCAGCAAGGCCAGCGCCAGGCCCTGGGCCAAGGCACTGGCCGCCATGGCCAGCAGCGCCCGGCGCAGCAGGCCGGCTTCCTTGGGCTGCAAGCTGCGTAACAGGGCAGCGATCATGACAGCGCCCTCGTCAACGGGGCCGCGCCAAACTGCTCCGCCGCCCACAGCCCGGCATACACCCCCTGCTGATCCAGCAGGGCCTGGTGCCGACCGCACTCGCGCAATTGCCCGCCCTCGAGCACGGCGATCTGATCGGCGTCCTGAATGCTGCTCAAGCGATGGGCGATCACCAGCACCGTGCGCCCCGCCGCCAACCGCGACAGCGCCTGCTGGATCGCCGCTTCCGATTGCGGATCGCTGGCCGCGGTGGCCTCGTCGAGCACCAGGATCGGTGCCTGGCTGAGCATGGCCCGGGCAATGCCCAGGCGCTGGACCTCGCCGCCGGACAACTGCACGCCGGTCCCCAGCAGGGTGTGATAACCCTCGGGCAAGGCGCAGATGCGTTCGTGGATCTGCGCGGCCCGAGCCGCCTCTTCGACCTCTGCGAGGCTGGCCTCGGGGCGCCCCAGGCGCAGGTTATCGAGGACGCTGGCGCGCAGCACACGCACCTCTTGAAAGACAAAGGCCACCTGGCGATACAGGGTCGCGCTGTCCATGTCCCGCAGGTCGACACCGCCGATGCGGATCGCCCCGGCGCTGACATCGGCAAAGCGCGCAAGCAAGGTGGCCAGGGTGGATTTGCCGGCCCCGGAATCCCCCACCAGGGCGGTCAGGGTGCCGGGCTGCAGGCGCAGATCGATGCCCCGCAGCACCTGAGTGCCGTCGGGGTAGCTGAAGTCCACGGCCTCGAAGGTCACCAGGGCGCCTTCGGGCTCTCGGGAGAACGCCGGCTGCGCCAGCACCGGCGTGCTCAGTACCGCGCTGATGCGCTGCGCCGCCGCCCGGCCCTGGACCAGAGAATCGGCGCCATGGCCCAGGGCCGCCACCGGCGCCGCCAGGGCCGGGCCCAGCAAGGCAAACGCCAGCAACTGCGCCGGCTGCAGCCCGCCGCCGGCAATCAGCGCCACCCCGCCCACCAGCACCAGGGCCAGCACCAGCAGAGGCGAGAGCAGCACTTCGACACTGGCCCCCAGGCCGGCCCAGCGCTCGACCCACTGGGAGAAGAAACGGCCGAAATCCTCTACAGCCTTGAAAAAGTCGTCCTGGACCCGCTCCACCCGGCCAAAGGATTTGACCATGGCGATGCTCTGCACAAAGTTCAGGGTCGCCGTCGACAGCGCGCCCATGGCCGCGCCCAAGCGCTGGCGCTCGGCGTGGTACGCCGGGGTACGCATCACCCGCAGGCGCCACAGCGCAACCAGCGGTGGCGCCAGCACCACCAGGGTCATGGGCAGGCTCACGGTCAGCAGGTAGATCAGGCTGGCCAAGGGCACCACCAGGGCCGCCACCAGATTGTTGGGCAGGTGCGCCACCAATTGATGCAGGGCGCCGACATCCTCCAGCAACACCCGCTCGGCGGTTTGCCGCTGCCCATCCAGCCAGGCCAGGGGCACCCGCGCCAGATGGGCAGCGATGCGCTGGCGCAGATGGCGCTGCAGGTCACTGTCGGCCAGATGGGTAATCTGCAACCCCGCCGCCAGCCCCAACAGACGCAGGAGCAAGGCCCCGCCCCCGGCCAGCAGCCAGAAGCCCGCGCGGTCCACGTCCAGCTCACCCGCCAGCAGCAGCGGCGCCAGTTCGGCCACGGCGATCAGCGGCAGCAGGCCCACCAGCGCAGCCAGCACCTGCAGCAGCATCGCCGCCAGCAGACGCCCGCGCACCGGTTGCAACAGTTCAGTCAATCCTGGTTGTTCAGCCACGGGCATCAGTTCCCACCCGGGTTTGGGCCTCAGCACCGAAGTACAAGGCCTGAATGGCCTCACGCAGGTGTTTGCGGCTGACCTTGCCGACCCCGGTCTGGGGAAAGGCCGGGATGAACTCGAAGCGATCCGGCAGCTTGAACGCCGCCAGGCCCTGGGCCCGCAGATGGCGTAGCAATTCCACAGCCCGGGGCGCCTGGCCACGGGCAATGACGAAGGCGCAGGTGCGCTCGCCGAGGAAGGCGTCGGGCATCGCCACCAGGGCGATGTCGGCCACCGCCGGATGGCTCAGCAGCAGGTTCTCCACTTCTTCGGCGGCGATCTTTTCGCCACCGCGGTTGATCAGGTCCTTGTCCCGCCCTTCCACCATCAGGTAGCCGTCGGCGGTGAGCTGCACCCGGTCACCGGTGCGATAGAAGCCGTCGGCGGTGAAGGCCTGGGCGTTGTGCTCGGGATAGCGGTAATAGCCGCGGATGGTGTAGGGGCCACGGGTCAGCAGCTGGCCCACCTGCCCCACCGGGACGGGCTGGTCCTGCTCGTCCACCACGCGAATTTCGTCCGCCGGCGACAGGGGCCGGCCCTGGGTGTGCAGCACCCGCTGGGGCGGGTCTTGCGGGTCGGTGTAGCAGATCAGCCCTTCGGCCATGCCGAACACTTGCTGCAGGCGGCAACCGAGCACCGGTTCGATACGCCGCGCGGCCTCGAAACTGAGCTTGGCCCCGCCCACCTGCAACAACTGCAACGACGAAAGCCCTCGTCCGCGAGCCTGGGCCGCCTCCATCCAGACCAGGGCCAGGGGCGGCACCAGGGCGGTATGGGTCACGGCTTCGCGCTCGATCAGTTCGAAACAGACCTCCGGGCTTGGCGAGTGGCCGAGCACCACGCGCCCGCCGACCGACAAGGTGCCCATGAACCCCGGGCAGCACATGGGAAAGTTGTGGGCCATGGGCAGCACCGCCAGGTACACGCTGGCACTGGACAAACCGCAGCGCTCGACGCTGGCCCGCAGGTTGTAGAGGTATTCGTTGTGCCGCCGCGGGATCAGCTTGGGAATCCCGGTGGAGCCGCCGGACAACTGGAAGCAGGCCACGGCATCGGCACTCGGCGCCGGGAAAGCCGGCGACGGGGCCGGGTCATACAGGCCATCAAGGGCGGTGAATTCCTCGGCCTCGCCGGCCACTATCACCCACTCCAGGTGCGGATGACCGGCCTTGAGATTCCGGGCCATGGCCCGGTAATCGAAGCCGGCGTCACAGTCGGTGCACAGGTAGGCCCGGGCCTGGGCGAATTCGCAGAAACGACCGATCTCCAGATGCCGGTGCGCCGGCAAGGCGAAGATCGGCCGCACGCCGAGGCGGTACAGGGCAAAGCAGGTTTCGACGAAAGCGCTGCGATTGGGCAATTGCAGGACCACATTGTCCCCGGCCCGCAAGCCCAGGCGGTACAGGCCGGCGGCCAGTTGATCGACCCGCAGGTCCAACTGCCGATAGCTCAGGCGCTGTTCGCCATCGGTCAGCGCCTCGCGCTCGGCAAAAGCCTGGGCCGCCACCCGCAGCAGGTCGCCAAAGGTTTCATTGCGCCAGTAACCGGCCTGGCGATAGCGCTGGGCAAACGCCTCGGGCCAAGAGGGGCAATCCTGCAGATCATCGAAAGTGGACATGCTGTCTCCTGAGTTTTTTGACGCAAAAAGCGGCCCCGGACCTGAGGTGCCAGGCCCTTGGAATGAACGGGAAAACGTCGTCAGCGCGGAAGGAAATGAAGCTCCACAGGCGCTCCTGCGGTGCTGTTGCGTGGGGTGTCGTCCATGAAGGGCTGCCGTGCTTGCAAATGAGAGTGATTATTAACCGGCAATTTCCAAAGCCCGGCAATCGGCAGGACATTCGTTTGCGCGGCTTTTTCTTTTGATTGCGCGGCGCGGCCCCGGCAGGCCCTGACAGGACGGGGCTGGAAAGCTAAAGGATAATCATTCTTAATTACAGGGGCGGATTTTCCTGATAGCTTATGGCCTCTTTTTCGGGTTCACAGGGAGTTCGCCATGCTCAGCCCCCACGCTGCGCCGCAGCCTGTCCAAAGGGATTTCACCCTGCAGTTTCCCAATCCGCAGCACGCCGGCACGGCGGCGGTGGTGCCGGAAATCACCTTGTCCACCGGGACTGTGCTGATGGACAGCCAGATGTGGATGCAAGAGCCGCTCTGGCAAGGTTTGAAAATCATCCTGGTGCTCAGCGGCCAGCTCAATTGCCGGGTCGAGGGCCAGCCGGAAGTGGAAATTCGCGGCCCGACCCTGTGCGCCGTGGCCAACCAGGGCGAGCACTGCGGCGACCACCTGTTCGCCCGTGGCGTACCGGTGCGCTACACCACGGTGCAACTGGACTTCCCGTCGATCCGCAATGCCGGCCTGGAACCCGAGCGCCTGCTGGACCCGCGAGGCGGCGGGCCGATGCTGTTCTGCCAGCCGGCCAGCAAGCCACTGCTGGCCCTGGCCCAGCAAATCTTCACCTGCCCACTGCAAGGTCCGACCCGCTCCTTCTACCTGGGAGGCAAGGCCCTGGAGCTCACTGCCCTGGGGGTCGAGGGCATCCTCGCCCATGCCGAGTCCCGACCACTGCAGGACAGCCCCGGCAGCGCGGCGGACATCGAACGTATCCACGCCGCCCGGGACCTGCTGCTCAACTCATTGCAGGACTCGCCGTCGCTGTCGGAGCTGTCGCGTCAGGTGGGTCTGAATCCGCGCAAGCTCACCGCCGGCTTTCGCCAGGTGTTCGGCACCAGCGTCTATGCCTACCTGCAGGAGCAGCGCCTGGGCGAGGCTTACCGTTTGCTGGCCAGCGGCGAGACCAATGTCTCCAGCGCGGCCTATCGGGTCGGCTACAGCCCGGCGCATTTCTCCACCGCCTTTCGCAAGCGCTTCGGGGTTTCGCCCAAGTCCCTGCGCTGAGTCCGGCGCGCTTGCCCTTGACCTTGCCCCGCCGTACCGCAAACGAAAGAAATGATCGCTCAAGCCAAAGTTTTAGGCCCTAACCCATGCTCACAAATGAGATACGTTTGCATTCTCATTTAATCCCCATCACGGAGTGAAGCATGGGCACCAGCGTTGCGCACCGAAACACCTCAGGTTGGCCTGTCGATTCTGCAGTTCCTCGCCCGCCCCTGCGCCGCAGTCCGCTGGCGTGCCTGATCCACGGCCTGGCCCTGGGCCTGTCGTTGACCCAGGCTGGTAGCGCGCTGGCCGCGGACGCCGAGCGCGAGCCGCAGCAGCCGCTGACCCTGGACACCAGCGTGATCAGCGCCACCCAGGTCGACTCCCCTACTGGCCAGCAAAGCGGCTACGTGGCCAAGCGCAGCCTCAGCGGGACCAAGACCGATGCCTCGTTGAGTGAGATTCCCCAGTCGATTTCCGTGATCACCCGCGACCAGATGGATGCCCAGCAGGTGCAGTCGGTGAACGAGGCGCTGCGCTACACCGCCGGGGTGCAGGCCAATACCACCGCCGCCAGCCAGCGTTTCGACACGATCTCGATCCGCGGTTTCGACGTCACCACCGGCATGCTCCGCGATGGCCTCAAGGGCAACACCGCCCAGGCCTGGCCCAAGGTCGAAGCCTATGGCCTGGAACGCATCGATGTGCTCAAGGGCCCGGCCTCGGTGCTGTTCGGCCAGAACTCGCCCGGAGGCGTGGTCAACCAGATCAGCAAGCGCCCGCTGGAGCAGCCCTTCCATGAAGTGCAGATCCAGGGCGGCAGTTTCGACCGGGCTCAGGGTCAGTTCGACTTCAGCGGCCCGCTGGACGATGAAGGGCAGTTCCTCTACCGCCTGGTGGGCCTGGAACGTGACAGCGGCACCCAGTTCGAGCACATCAAGGACGACAAGCAGTACTTCGCGCCCTCCTTCACCTGGAAGCCCAACGACGACACCCGCCTGACCCTGCTGGCCGACTACACCCAGGATGCGTTCGGCGCGCCCAGGGTGTCCCTGCCGGCCCAAGGCACCCTGCTCGGCAACCCCAATGGCAAGCTCAAGCACAACGTCTTCCTCGATGAACCGGGGCTGGACAACGACCGCACCCAGTACTCACTGGGCTACTTGCTGGAGCAGCGTCTGAACGATGTCTGGAGCCTCAATTCCAGCGCCCGCTACGGCCACGTCAACCTGCTGACCAACACCGCCAGCGGCATGTCCCTGGCCCCGGACCTGCGCACCTTGAACCGCGCCGCCTATCGCTTCCGCATCGTCGGCGACACCTACTCCCTGGACAACAACGTCCAGGCCCGCTGGAGCCTGGGCAATACGCACATGGTGTCGCTTTTGGGGGTCGACTACCGGCGCACCCGCGAGGACTACTACCTGCGCGGCGGCGCTGCCTCGTCCATCGACATCTACAACCCGGTGCATGGCGGCGTGTTCAACCCCAGCACGCCGTTCACCAACACCGTGCAGCGCGCCGATCAGGTCGGGGTCTACGCCCAGCAGCAGTTCACCTTCGACGAGCATTGGGTGCTCAGCGTCGGTGGCCGCCAGGACCGCTCCAGCGCCCGTACCGATAACCGCATGAACGACAGCGGCAGCAAGCAGAACGACGAGAAGTTCACCTACCGCACCGGCCTGGTGTACCTGGCGGACAACGGCCTGGCGCCGTACATCAGCTACTCCACGTCCTTCGACCCGGTGCTGGGCACCAACTTCTACGGCACGCCGTACAAGCCCACCAGCGCCAAGCAATCGGAAGTGGGGGTCAAGTACCAGCCACCGGGGATCGACAGCTACATCACCCTGTCGCTGTTTGACCTGACCCAGGAAAACGTCAAGACCGCCGACCCGGCCCAACGCCTGAACACCCTGCAGACCGGCGAGGTGAACGTGCGCGGCATCGAGCTTGAAGGCAAGGCCAGCCTGGCCCGGGGCCTGGACCTGCTGGCGGCGCTGACCTACAACGACGCCGAGGTGAGCAAGAGCAACAACCCGCTGGAGAAAGGCCAGCGCCCCACCGACACCCCGGAAAAGATGGCCTCGCTGTGGGCCGACTACACCCTGCCCGAAGGCCCGCTCAGCGGCCTCGGCTTTGGTGCCGGCGTGCGCTACATCGGGTCTACCCAAGCCGATGCCGCCAACACCGTCAGCGTGCCCTCCTACACCCTGCTGGACGCGGCGGTGCACTACGACTTCGACAAGCTGATCCCGGCGGCCAAGGGCCTGCGCCTGGCGGTGAACGCCACCAACCTCACCGACAAGCGCTACTACGAAGGCTGCTCGCTGACCAATTGCAGCGCCGGTTATGACCGCAGCGTCATCGCCAGCCTGCGCTACCGCTGGTAAGCCGCCGATGCTGCCCATGCGTGAACTCTGGCTGCGGCTGCATCGCTGGCTGGCCCTGAGCCTGGGGCTGCTCCTGGCGCTACTGGGCCTGAGCGGCGCCTTGCTGGAGCTCAAGGGACCGATCCTGCGCTGGGAGGTCGGTGCAACGATGCTGCAACTGGCCCCCGGCGAGCACGGCACGCGGCTGGAACAGGACGCCTGGATCAAGGCCGCCTCCGACGCCTACCCGCAGTTGCACAAAGTCTTCGGCGCAGCCCCTCCGCGCCAGGGCTTTCTCGAATCGGACAACGTGATCGTCTTCGGTGCCCTCAAGGAGCGTCCCGGCACCGGCATCGCCATGATCGATCCCTACAACGGCGCGCCCCGGGGCTTCTTCGTCTTCGAGGACCTGTGGCTGGCCAAGCTGGTGGCGCTGCACCGCAGCCTGCTGTTGCCGCAGGCCTTGGGCTCGACCCTGGTGCTGGTGTGCGGCCTAGTGCTGCTGGGCTCCCTGGGCAGCGGCCTGTACCTGTGGTGGCCGGGCCGCCGCAGCTGGTGGAAAGCCGCCAGCCTGCGCCCCGGCAGCCAGGGCACCCGGCGCCTGCGCGAATGGCACAACATCGCCGCCGCGTGGCTGTGCCTGCCCCTGCTGCTGATCGCCGCCAGCGGTGCCTGGCTCGCGCGCCCGGAGCTGTTTGGCTGGCTCACAGCCACGCCGATGGCGGTCAAGCCGCTGTTCTCCGCCGCCCACGGGCATTTGCTGCTGGGCACACCCGGCGCCTGGCTGGCTTTTCTCTGCGGTATTTCGTTACCCCTGCTGTACATCACCGGCCTGTTGTTGTGGTGGCGCAAGCGCGTCGCTCGCCGGGCCGTTCAATCGTTCAAGGAAACCTTACATGACACACCGTGATTTCTTGCGCCGCGCCCAGCGCGGGCTCTTGCTCGGCCTGCTGCCCCTGGGCCTGCTGTGGGCCGCCACGGCCAGCGCCGCGACCCTCACCGATCTGGCCGGACGCCAGGTCCAGGTGCCGGACAAGGTCGAACACATTCTCCTGGGGGAAGGCCGGATGATCTATTCCCTGTCGCTGCTCGAAAGCCAGAATCCCTTCGCCCGTCTCGCCGGTTGGCAAGGGGACTTTCGCGGCCTCGACGTGCAGGGCTACGAGGCCTACCACAAGGCTTTCCCCGAGGCAGACAAGGTGCCGCTGGTAGGCGGCACGTCCGCCGAAACCTTCAGCGTCGAAAAGGCCCTGGCGGTGCACCCGGACCTGGCGATCATGGCCCTGAGCGGCGGCCACGGGCCGAGCCCCGACAGCGAAGCGGTGAAGCAGCTGGAAGCGGCTGGAGTGGCGGTGATCTTCGTCGACTTCAGCGACCATCCCCTGAGCAACACCGTGCCCAGCATGCGCCTGCTGGGCCAGGCCCTGGGCCGTGAACAGCAGGCCGAGGCGTTCATCGCCTTCTACCAGCAGTCCCTGGCCCGGGTCAGCGACACCCTGGCCAAGGCCGGCAAGGTCCAGCAGCCGAAGATCTTCGTCGACATGCTCGCCGGCTTGCAGGATTGCTGCGGCTCCCCGGGCACCGGCAACTTCGGCGAAATGATCAAGCTGGCGGGCGGGCGCAACATCGCCGACGGGCGCATTCCCGGGCCCATTGGCGTGCTCAACGTGGAGTACATCCTCTCCAGCGATCCGGATGTGTACGTGGCCACCGGGGTGTTCGCTGCCGGCCAGGGCGGCGTGACCCTGGGTTATTCCGCCACCCTGCAACAGGCTCGGGACAGCCTGCGCCAGGCCGCCCAGCGCCCACCGCTGAACGAGTTGCGGGCGGTGCGCGAGGGCAATGTGCATGGCCTGTGGCACATTTTCTATGACTCGCCGGAGCACCTGATCGCGGTCCAGGCCCTGGCCAAGTGGCTGCACCCGGAGCTGTTCAAGGACCTGGACCCGGACCAGACCCGCCGCGAGCTGTACCAGCGCTTCATGCCGATTCCCGCCAGCGGCGTGTTCGCTACGAGCCTGCAACCATGACCCAGGCTGCCACCGACGTGCAGGAGCGCGTTGCCTCAGGGCATTACCAAAGACGCCATGGCCGCCGGGTGCTGCTGTTGTCCGCTCTGGCCCTGGCCTTGCTGCTGTCCCTGGTCCTGGACATCACCACCGGGCCTTCGGGCATGAGCCTCTCGCGCCTGCTGCAGGTGCTCTGGGACCCGGGCTCGATGCCCCGGGTCGAAGCGGTGATCGTGTGGAACGTGCGCCTGCCCTACGCCCTGATGGCGGTGCTGGTGGGCGCCGCCCTGGCCCTGGCCGGGGCGGAGATGCAGACCGTGCTCGACAACCCCCTGGCCAGCCCCTTCACCCTCGGCGTGTCCGCCGCCGCAGCCTTTGGCGCGGCCCTGGCCATTGTCCTGGGCCTGGGTCTTCCCGGGGTGCCGGCGCAGTACCTGATCTCGGCCAATGCCTTCCTGTTTGCCCTGGCCTCGGTGGCCTTGCTCTACCTGCTGGCGCGCTGGCGTGGCTTCGGCGTGGAAAGCCTGGTGCTGTTCGGCATCGCCCTGGTGTTCGCCTTCAACGCCCTGGTGGCCCTGCTGCAGTTCGTCGCCACCCAGGACAGCCTGCAGCAACTGGTGTTCTGGACCCTGGGCAGCCTGGCCCGCGCCTCTTGGGAAAAACTTGCGGTACTGGCCCTGGCACTGCTGCTGTGCCTGCCGTTTTCCCTGCGCCAGAGCTGGGCCCTGACCGCCCTGACCCTGGGCGAGGAACGGGCCCGCAGCTTCGGCATCGACGTCGGCCGCCTGCGCCTGCTGGCGCTGCTGCGCATCAGCCTGCTGTCGGCCCTGGCGGTGTCCTTTGTCGGCACCATCGGCTTTATCGGCCTGATCGCCCCGCACATCGCCCGGCTGCTGGTGGGCGAGGACCATCGGCTGTTCCTGCCGGCCAGCGTGCTCAGCGGCGGGCTGATCCTGTCCATGGCCTCCATCGCCAGCAAGGCCCTGATCCCCGGGGTGCTGGTGCCGGTGGGCATCGTCACCGCCCTGGTGGGCATTCCGTTTTTCATGGCCATCGTCATGCGCAACCGCCGAGGTGTCCTGTGAGCCTTAACGCCCCCTCCACGCCCGGGCTGTGCACAGCCGGCCTGAACATGCATTACGGCAGCCACCAGGTACTGCGCGACGTGAGCCTGCCGCCCCTGGCCCCCGGCACCCTGACCGCGTTGATCGGCCCCAACGCGGCGGGCAAATCGACCCTGCTGCGGGGCATCGCCGGGTTGCAGAAAACCACCGGGCAGGTGCTGCTCGATGGCGTCGACCTCAACCGCCTGCCCCAGGTCGAGCGCGCGCAGCACATCGTCTACCTGCCCCAGAGCCTGCCGGAACGCACGCGCCTGTGCGCCTTCGAAGCGGTGCTCAGCGCGGCCATGGCCGGGCATCGCGGTGCCGGCTTCGCCCCCGGCCGACCCAGCGCCGCGGTGCTGCACGGGGTCGAACAGGTGCTCCGGGACCTGGACCTCACCGCCCTGGCCGACCGTCCCATCGATGCCCTCTCCGGCGGCCAGCGCCAGTTGGTGGGGCTGGCCCAGGCCCTGGTGCGCCAGCCTCGGGTACTGCTGCTGGACGAACCCACCAGCGCCCTGGACCTGTACCACCAGTGCCAGGTGGTGGAGGCCATTACCCGGGCCACCCGCGAACGCCAGTTGATCACCCTGGTGGTGGTCCACGACATCAACCTGGCCCTGGGTTTCAGCCAGCAGGTGGTGGTCCTGCACAACGGCCGTCTGGCCGCCGCCGGACCGGCCCTGGAGGTGATCAACCAACAGCTGCTGCGCGACGTCTATGGCGTCGACGGGCGGCTGGAACAGGTGCGCGGTCGACCGCTGGTGATGGTCGACGGCCGCCTGCCCTTTCACTCAGCCCTGGGATAAACCATGACCCACTCACAACAGTTGCCCCTCGACACCCTGGACACGCCCCAGGCCGCCCCGGCCTTCGACCTGCGTCCGCTGTTGGTGGCCAACCTGGCCTGCACCATGGCGATGATGGCCTTTGTCTCGCTGATCGGTCCCATCGCACGGATTCTTGGCCTGGCCACCTGGCAAGCGGGCATGGCGGTGACCGTCTCCGGGGTGATCTGGATGCTCCTGGCCCGGCCCTGGGGCCGGGCCAGTGACCGCCTGGGCCGACGGCAGATCCTGCTGCTGGGCACCGGCGGCTTCACCCTGGCCTTTCTCGCCCTGAGCCTCTTCATCGACCTGGCGCTGCACGCCCTGCCCTCGGCCATCCTGGCCTTTGCCGGGCTTCTGTTGGGACGCGGTCTGATCGGGGTCTTCTACGCGGCGATTCCAGTGGGCGGCTACGCGCTGATCGCCGACAACATCGAGCCCGAGCACCGGGCCCGGGCCATGGCCTCGCTGGGGGCGGCCAACGCTTGCGGCCTGGTCCTGGGCCCGGCGATTGCCGCGCTGCTGGCCCGCTACAGCCTCAGCCTGCCGTTCTATGTGCTGGCGCTGCTGCCGCTGCTGGGCTTCGCCTTCCTCAAAGCGCGGCTGCCGCGTCAGGAGCTGCACCTCAAGCAACCGCCCAAGTCGGTGAGCCTGACGGACCCGCGCCTGCGCCGGCCGCTGCTGGTGGCGTTCGTCTCGATGCTGTGCGTGGCCATGGCGCAGATCACCGTCGGCTTCTTCGCCCTCGACCGCCTGGGCATGGGTCCGGCGGAGGCGGCGCAGACCGCCGGTGTCGCCCTGACCCTGGTGGGGCTGGCGTTGATTGCCTCGCAACTGCTGGTGCGCAAGCTGGAGTGGCCGCCACTGCGGATGATCCGCGTCGGCGCCCTGGTGGCCGCAATGGGCTTTGCCGCGAGCATCCTCGCCGCTCACGCCTGGGTGCTGTGGCTCGGGTTCTTTGTCTCGGCCGCCGGCATGGGCTGGATCTTCCCCTCCTTCGCTGCCCTGGCCAGCAACGCAGTGGACGCTGCCGAGCAAGGCGCCACCGCCGGTTCCGTCGGTGCCGCCCAGGGCCTGGGGGTGGTGGTCGGGCCCTTGGCGGGCACCCTGATCTACGCGGTGGAGCCGCGCCTGCCCTACCTGCTGGCGGCGTTGCTGTTGTTGCTGGTGGCGTGCTGGCCTGAGGCCCAACGCCGCTGACCTTGGCGGACGAACGGCTTGGGCGGCATTCCGACATAGCGCTCGCAAAGATCTGCAAGACAAAACAGGTTCGGTGGTCGATCGCCAAGCAAGGCCCGCAGGGCCTTTTCGCAGCTTCGCCGGGGCTCAGCAGCGGCTACACATGACAAAGGCAGCGCGGTCCCTGTAGCCGCTGCCGAGCCTGTGGCGAGGCTGCGAAAAGGTCCGCAGGACCTTGCCTGGCGATCTCCCGCCGAACCTCTATCGGCCTCAAGATCGCCGCGTCTGCCAGGTCACAATGCCGTCCGTTCGCAGCCTGCGGCAGCGGCTACACGTTGCTGCGGGCCATGCGCCGCAGGGCCAGGCTGTAGAGCAGCAAGGCCAGGCCCGCCAGGGCGCCGCCCGCCAGCCCGACATAGGCAAAACCCAACTGTCCGCCGACCCAGCTGCCGAGCAACGCACCACCGCCGATGCCGATGTTGTAGATCCCGGAGAACATCGCCATCGCCACGTCGGTGGCGTCCGACGCCAGCACCAGCACCTTGGATTGCAGGGCCAGGCCGAAGCCCATGATCGCCATGCCCCAGACCACGCTCAGCACCACCAGTGACCAGACATGGCCGTTGAGGGGCAGCAGCAGGCTCAGGCACAGCGCCAGCAGGGTCACCGCCGTCAGCAGGAAGCCCTGGGGACTGTGGCGGTGCAACCAGCTGAACAGCAGCGAGCCGATGATCCCGGCACCGCCAAACACCAGCAGGATCAGGGTCACCACATCGCCCCCCAGGCCCGCCGCTACCTTGATGAACGGCTCGATGTAGCTGTAGGCGGTGAACTGCGCGGTGACCACCAGGGCCGTCAGCCCATAGATCGCCACCAGCGCCGGGCGTTTGAACAGCAGCGGCAGGCTGCGCAGGGAGCCGGAGTTCTGGCTGGGCAGCAGCGGCAAGGTGCGGATCAACCACAGCACCAGCAAGCCGGCCATGGCCGCGATCACGCCGAAAGTGGTACGCCAGCCCAGGGCCTCGCCCAGCAGGCGCCCCAGGGGAATGCCCAGGACCATGGCCAGGGAAGTGCCGGTGGCCAGCAGGCCCAGGGCCTGCACTTGCTTGCCCGGCGGCGCCAGGCGCACCGCCAGTGACGCGGTGATGGACCAGAACAGGGCATGGGCCAGGGCCACGCCGATGCGGCTGAGCATCAACAGGCCGAAGCTGTTGGCCAGGCTGGACAGCACATGGCTGACGATGAACAGCCCGAACAGCACCGTGAGCAACCGGCGCCGCTCGACGTTGCGGGTCAGCAGCATCACCGGCAGCGAGGTCAGGGACACGATCCAGGCGTAGATGGTCAGCATCAGCCCGACCCGCGCGGTAGGCAGGTCGAAGCTGGCGCCGATGGCGCTGAGCAGCCCCACCGGCACGAATTCCGTCGTGTTGAAGACAAAGGCCGCCAGCGCCAACGCGATGACCGGCTGCCAGTTACCTTGAGGTGTAGCCGCGGAGTAGCTCATGGGCGGGTCGTAATACTCTATCGATGATCGAACAGGTCCAGGACCCGATAAAAATGCACAACCCGGGCCAGGAACCATGACCGGGGGCTGCCCGCTTGCGCAGCTGGCGCGCGGTGTCGCTGCCTGTTTTTTTGCGCGACACAGGCTGGCAGGCGCCAGGTCAGTTGCCCTGCGCCGCCTCGAAGACCGTCATGGCCAGCGCCACCCCTTTGAGCAGGCGCGCCTGGGTGACCCCGTCCCGGGCCTGTACCGACAGCCCGTGCAGCACCGTAGAGTAATAATCCCCCAGGGAAGTTGCATCGGTGTGTGCCGGCAGTTCGCCGGATTGCACCGCCGTTTCCAGGCGCTGGATGATGCTCGCGGTACGGGCCCGGCGATGCTCGGCCAGCCACTCACGCACGCCGTCGTTGTCGCTGGAGCAGTTCACCGCCGAGGACACCACCATGCAGCCCTGGGGATGACCGGCCCGGGTGTAGAGCGCCACCGCCTCCTTGAGCATGCGCTCGATGGCGGCATAGGCGCTGGCTTCGCCCAGGGCCTGGTCGGCAAAACCGCCCTCGTGGCTTTCATAGAGTTCGATGGCCTCGCGAAACAGCGCCTCCTTGGAACCGAAGGCGGCGTAGATCCGCGCCGAGGCGATCCCCAGGGCCGCCACCAGATCGGCCATGGAGGTGGTTTCAAATCCACGGGCCCAGAACAGCTCGAGCGCTTGGCGCAACGCCTGGTTGCGATCGAATTCGCGGGGTCTTCCAGCCATGGGGGTCGGGTATCTCGTCAGGACAAGGAAACTGACCGGCAGGGGCCGGTCAGTGGGTTGGCGCAAGGCGCCGCGACGAAATGATATTAGATTTGCACCGGCCCCGGCCATTTTCCATGGCCCGGGACCGCCTGCCCTTTCTTCAGTCGGCGCCCTCCTGAAGAAAGGGCAGCAGGTGAGCGAGGAACTCCTCCGGCGCCTCTTCCATGATGAAGTGCCCGCAGTCGGGCACGATGGCGCCGCGCAGATCCGTGGCGTGGCCCTGCAGGGTCAGCAAGGGCGCATCGTTGGTGGCGTGCTCGGCGCCGATGGCCAGCACCGGCATTGCCAGCGGCCGCTGCGCGCGCAACTGATTCTGGCGCACGGTCTCGGGAATCGCCCGGTAGTAGGCAAAACCCGCACGCAGGCCGCCCGGCGCCGCGTAGGCCTCGATATAGACCTCGGCGGCCACCGCCTCGCGGCGATGGGACCAGTGATCGAAGATGTAATTCAGGTAGGCCCGCTCGCGTCCGGCGATCAAGGCTTCCGGCAAATCCCGCAGCTGGTTGAACATGAAGTGCCAGAGAAAGATGTTCTGCTCTGGCGCGACGAAGATCGGCGGCGCCGCCGCCAGCCCCGGGATCACTGCTTCGGTCAGCGCCAGACGCTCCACCGCCTGCGGATGATCGCTGGCCAGGGCGTAGGCGATCCACATGCCGACGTCGTGGCCGACCACGCTGTAGCGTTCGAAGCCCAACTGCCCCATCACCTGGTGCAGCACCCCGGCCACATGGCCGGTGTCGTAGCCCTGCTCCGGGCGGTCGGAGTGGCCGCTGCCCGGCGGGTCCACGGCAATGGCCTGGAAGCCCCGGGCAGCCAGGGCCTGGATAACTTCGCGCCAGGCGTACCAGGTCTGCGGCCAGCCGGGAATCAGCAGCACCGGCCGGCCCGTGCCGGCGCTGACACAGTGGATGCGCTGGCCGTCGATGCGCACATAGCGATGGGTCAGGCCGCCAGTGTCGGCCTGGGTGTTGTCGGTGAATGCAGTCATGGGGGTTCTCTTGATGAAGGGTTCAGGCAATGCCGAGCATGCGGTTGATCTGTTGGCGGTCGATCCCGGCCCCGGCGAAGTCGTCGAAGATCCGCTCGGTGACCTGGATCATGTGGCGGTTGATGAACTCGACACCTTCCCGGGCGCCGTCCTCCTGATCCTTGAGGCAGCACTCCCACTCCAGGGTCGCCCAGCCCGGGTAGTCGTATTGCGCCAGCTTGGCAAAGATCCCCTTGAAGTCGACCTGACCGTCGCCCAGGGAACGGAAGCGCCCGGCCCGCTCGACCCAGGAACTGTAGCCGCCGTAGATGCCCTGGCGGCCGCTGGGATTGAACTCGGCATCCTTGACGTGAAACATGCGGATGCGCTCGTGGTAGATGTCCAGGTAGCTCAGGTAGTCCAACTGCTGCAGCACGAAATGGCTGGGGTCGAAGAGGATGTTGCAGCGCGGGTGACGGTCGACCAATTCATAGAAGCGTTCGAAGCTGGTGCCATCGTGCAGGTCCTCGCTGGGATGGATCTCGTAGCACAGGTTGACCCCCTGCTCGTCGCACACATCGAGGATCGGCCGCCAGCGTCGCGCCAGCTCCTCGAAAGCGGCCTCGATCAAACCTTCTGGACGTTGCGGAAAGGGAAACAGATAAGGCCAGGCCAGGGACCCGGAAAAGGTGCCCATGTCACCGAGCCCCAGGCGGCGCGAGGCCTTGGCCGCCAGCTTCATCTGCTCTATGGCCCAGGCCGTTCTGGCTTGGGGATTGCCCCGCAGCGCCTGGGGCGCGAAGTTGTCGCACATTGCGTCGTAGGCCGGATGCACCGCCACCAGCTGGCCGAAGATATGGCTGGTCAGCTCACTGATCACCAGACCCTTTTGCGCCAGCTGGCCCTTGAGGTCATCGCAGTAATCCTGGCTGTCCGCCGCGGTGGCGAGGTCGAACAGACGCGCATCCCAGGCAGGAATCTGCAGTGCCTTGAAACCCAGATCAGCAGCCCACTGGGCAATGCCCGACAGGCTGTTGAAGGGGGCGGTATCGGCACTGAACTGTGCCAGGTGCAGGCTGGGGCCCTTGAGGGTTTTCATCGAATTACTCCCTATTCTTTGTTGGTCAACAAAGAATAGGGAGGCACTGTTGCCGCGTCAATCATCGGCGTGCGGAAAAGCGCTTTGAGACGAGCTGATCACCGGTAGCAGCTGGCTTGCCAGGGATGGCGCCGTTCTGCAAACGCGAACGCGCCGGGTACATGAACGGGAAGCGCATGGCGCTCTCCACACACTCGCCAGCTCGCACACGTTCAGTTGTTGGTTTCGCCTATCAATGAGTCCTGCGGGCAATAGCCTTCTACAACTGAATGAACAGCACATCATGAATGTGACTAAAGACTCAGTGAAATCAATTCATTACCCCTCAATTAATAGCCCAGCATAAAATGCAGCTCAATGATCGATAGCTTAGAAACACCACTAAGCAAAAGAACCTAGCAATAACATTGGAAAGTACAGAGAGCCGATAAATAAACTCAGGCTCCATCTCGGAAACCAGGACGCCATGAACAAAGAGCTTACATTTACCATCAAAAGCATTTGCTTCGACGAAAACTATCACCCCTCCGAAAACACCCGTATCACTACCAATTTCGCCAACTTGGCCCGTGGCAAAAGCCGCCAAGACAACTTGCGCAACACGTTGAAAATGATTGACAACCGCTTCAATGCCTTGGCGCATTGGGACAACCCCAAAGGCGATCGTTACGCTGTCGAACTTGAAATCGTTTCCGTTGAAATGGACATTGATACTGAAAACAGTGGCAACGCCATCCCTTTGATTGAAATACTGAAAACGAACATTTTCGACCGAAAGACCAATGAACGCCTGGAAGGCATTGTCGGAAACAACTTCTCCTCTTACGTACGAGATTATGACTTTAGCGTTCTGTTATTGAACCACAACAAGGACCAGCCAGAATTCAGCACTCCCGATAACTTTGGAGAGCTGCATGGAAAGCTGTTCAAGCACTTCATCCACTCAAGCGCCTACAAAGAAAACTTTAGCAAACCACCGGTTATTTGCCTCAGTGTTTCCAGCAGCCGAACCTATCATCGGACTGAGAACCAGCACCCTGTCTTGGGCTTTGAATACCAGCAGGATGAATATTCTTTAACCGATGATTACTTCAAGAAGATGGGATTGAAGGTTCGCTACTTCATGCCTGCAAACAGCGTTGCGCCTTTGGCTTTCTATTTCGTCGGCGACTTGCTCAGTGACTACACCAATCTTGAGTTGATCAGCACCATCAGCACGATGGACACCTTCCAGAAGATTTACCGCCCTGAAATCTACAATGCCAATTCTGCGGCAGGAAAATCCTATCAACCAAGTCTGAAACACCAGGATTACTCACTGACTCGTATCGTCTATGACCGAGAGGAACGTAGCCGCCTGGCTATTGAGCAGGGGCAGTTTGTTGAGGAGAACTTCATCAAGCCGTACCAGGCCATCCTTGAGCAGTGGTCCGCCCATTGCGCTCTTTGACTCATTGAAATCACAAGGCCATTGATGATGAAAAAACTGTTACCCACCTCAACTGCCGGCAGCTTGCCTAAACCCTCCTGGCTTGCACAACCTGAAACACTGTGGTCGCCCTGGAAGTTGCAAGGCGAGGAATTGGTCGAGGGCAAACACGATGCTTTACGTTTGTCACTGCAGGAACAACAACAGGCCGGTATTGATATCGTCAGTGATGGCGAACAAACGCGCCAACACTTTGTCACTACCTTTATTGAACACCTCAGCGGCGTTGATTTTGCAAAACGTGAAACCGTTAGAATTCGTGATCGCTATGATGCGAGCGTGCCAACGGTGGTGGGTGCTGTTGCTCGGCAAAAACCGGTATTTGTTGAAGATGCCAAGTTTTTACGTCAGCAAACCAAACAACCCATAAAATGGGCGCTGCCAGGCCCCATGACCATGATCGACACGCTTTATGACAGCCATTATAAAAGTCGCGAAAAACTGGCTTGGGAATTCGCCAAGATCCTCAATCAGGAAGCCCGAGAGTTAGAGGCTGCCGGTGTGGATATCATCCAGTTTGATGAGCCCGCCTTTAACGTCTTCTTTGATGAGGTGAATGATTGGGGAGTGGCCACCCTGGAAAGGGCCATTGAAGGCCTCAAGTGTGAAACGGCGGTCCATATTTGCTATGGCTACGGCATCAAGGCCAACACAGATTGGAAAAAGACTCTGGGATCAGAGTGGCGACAATATGAAGAGGCTTTCCCCAAGCTGCAAAAATCCAGTATCGATATAGTCTCGCTGGAATGTCACAACTCTCATGTCCCAATGGATCTCATTGAACTCATCAGAGGCAAAAAAGTGATGGTCGGGGCCATTGACGTGGCCTCCAACACCATTGAAACACCAGAGGAAGTGGCCAATACCCTACGCAAAGCACTGCAGTTCGTAGAGGCCGACAAACTCTATCCATGCACCAACTGTGGCATGGCGCCATTAGCTCGTGGAGTGGCAAGAGGCAAGCTAAAGGCGTTAAGCGCTGGTGCAGACATTATCCGAAGAGAACTCTCGAACCCGTGCTGAGCTGAAGCCGGAAATGCTGTGCGGGAGGATTGAAGCAGTGGATTAAAAAGTTACCGGGCTGCTTCAGGCCCTCCTCGACACTTTCGAGCAGCACCCGATATTTAGGACCCTCCATGTCACTTCCCAGAACGGCTATCGAGCCATTGAGCTTTCGCGAAGCGCTCGGGCACTACGCATCCGGTATCACGGTGATTACCTCGCAGGTTGCTGGCGAGCCGATCGGCTTTACCTGCCAGTCGTTTTATAGCGTGTCGATGAGTCCGCCACTGGTGTCATTCAGCGTCATGTCCGGCTCGGCCAGCTATCCCAAGATTCGCCAGGCGGGTCGATTCGCGGTCAATATCCTGTCCGGTGAGCAGGTCAGGATTTCCAACCAGTTCGCTCGCAAAGGCACGGACAAGTGGCATGGCGTCCAATGGCAGGAATCGCCGCTGGGTAATCCGATCATTGCCGGCAGCCTGCATTGGCTGGATTGTGAAATTCACGCCGAACACGCCGCAGGTGATCACCTGATCGTGATTGGTGAAGTGAAAGCGTTGAACCTGCAACAAGCGGCGGCTGCGCAGCCATTGCTGTATTTCAAAGGGCAGTATTGCAACCTCGCAGCCCATGGCTCGGTTTGAAGCCTTGAGCTGCGCGGTGCTCTTTCGCTGAGGGCCTGTTGCAGGCCACTGGCTTGCTTGCGAATCAGACAGACGCGGTTGCCGCGGCCTCTTGGCGATAGTGCCGAACCACGACGCCGCCGATAGCCGCAAAACGGCCGCACCTCCCTCCTTACTCTTGTACCGGAATCTGCCGCAACGGCTTCACCGACTTGAAGGAAAAGCTCGAGTAGATTTCCTTTACCGCCGGCAGGGTCTGCAGCACCTCTCGGGCAAATTCGCCGAAGGACTCCAGGTCCTTGGCCAGCACCTCGAGAAGAAAGTCATAGCGCCCAGAGACGTTGTGGCAGGCGATGATTTCCGGGATTTCCAGCAGCCGCTGCTCGAAAGCCCGAGCCGTCTCCCGGGAATGGGACTCCATCATCACGCTGACAAAGGCAGTGACCCCATAGCCCAGCGCCTTGGGCGAGAGGATCGCCTGGTAGCCGGTGATCACCCCGCTCTCTTCCAGCAACTTGACCCGGCGCCAGCACGGCGAGGTGGTGAGGGCCACGCTGTCCGCCAGCTCGGCATTGGTCAGCCGGGCATTGTCTTGCAGGGCAACCAGCAGGGCTTTGTCCGTACGATCCAGGCTCTGGGGCATGTTTTGCCTCTTTATCTTGTTTTTATGATGATTTATTCCAATCAAGTGCTTTTTTTGTAGCCAGATTAGAATTTATTGCGCCGGATTTGAGCATAGCATTAGGGAAAATCCGAGAGTGTTCACCATGAACAATAAAAACAGTGACCTTGGTTTTTCCACCCGAGCCATCCACCACGGCTATAACCCTCAGGAGCATCAGGGCGCGCTGATTCCACCGATCTACCTGACCTCCACCTTTACCTTCGCCACCGCCGAATATGGCGCTGGCTGCTTTGCCGGCGAAGAACCCGGCTACTTCTACACCCGTATCGGCAACCCGACCCTGGCGTTGCTGGAAGCGCGCATGGCGGCCCTGGAAAATGGTGAAGCCGCAGTGGCCTTCGGCTCCGGTATGGGCGCCATTGCCGCCACCTTGTGGACCCTGCTGCGCCCCACCGACGAAATCATCGTCTGCCGGACCTTGTATGGCTGCACCTTCGCGCTCCTGCACCACGGCCTGGCCGAGTTCGGGGTCAAGGTGCGCCATGTGGACATGAGCGATCTGGGCAACCTGCGGGCCGCCATCAGCCCGGCCACACGCATGATCTATTGCGAGTCCCCGGCCAATCCCAACATGCAACTGGTGGACATTGCCGCCGTGGCCGAAATCGCCCGCCAGCATCCGCGCATCACCTTTGCCGTGGACAACACCTATTGCACCCCTTACCTACAGCGTCCACTGGAGCTGGGGGCCGATCTGGTGGTGCATTCGGCGACCAAATACCTCAACGGCCACGGTGACATCACTGCCGGTATCGTGGTCACCCGCCAGAGCCTGGCGGAGCGCATTCGCCTGCAGGGCCTGAAGGACCTCACCGGCGCCGTGCTTTCACCGCAGGACGCCTTTCTCCTGATGCGCGGCCTCAAGACCCTGGCCCTGCGCATGGAGCGCCACTGTAGCAACGCCCAGATCATCGCCGAGTACCTGCAAGAGCATCCGCGGGTGCAGTGGGTCGCCTACCCCGGCCTGCCGTCCTTCGCGCAATACGGCCTGGCGCAACAGCAGATGAAATTGCCCGGCGGCATGCTCGCCTTTGAACTCAAGGGCGGCCTGGCCACCGGCAGCCGCTTCATGAACGCCCTGCAACTGTTCAGTCGCGCAGTGAGCCTGGGGGACGCCGAGTCCCTGGCCCAGCACCCGGCGAGCATGACCCATTCCACCTACACCCCGGAAGAACGGGCCGAACACGGCATCGCCGAAGGCCTGGTGCGCCTGTCGGTGGGCCTGGAAGACATCGCCGACCTGCTGGCCGATCTCGCCCAGGCCCTGGATGCCTGTGTCGAACCCGCGGCGCCGCTACCGGCCGTCGAGGCCGTGGCCAGGATCGGCAAGGCCCTTCCTTGAGCCGGGTCAACGCCGTTCCGGGCTGTCCGGTCTACAACCCCGAGTTGCCGATGCGCCGCTGCCTGCGGCGCATCATGCATCCAAGCAACACCCGCAACACCCTTTGAATCGTTACCCACAGGAGTGGAACAACATATGAGTCGTATCAATAACAAAGCCACCCAACTGCTCAGCGCCATGATCCTTGCCGGTCTCGCCTGCCATTCCCTGGCAGCCGACAGCATCCGGATCGGCATCGCCGGGGCCAAGACCGGCCCGGTGGCGCAATACGGTGACATGCAGTTCAGCGGCGCGCGCATGGCCATCGAGCAGATCAACGCCAAGGGTGGCGTCGACGGCAAGCAACTGGTGGCCGTGGAATACGACGATGCCTGCGACCCCAAGCAAGCGGTGGCCGTGGCCAACAAAGTGGTGAATGACGGCGTCAAGTTCGTGGTCGGGCACCTGTGCTCCAGCTCCACTCAGCCGGCGTCCGACATCTACGAAGATGAAGGCATCGTGATGATCACCCCGGCGGCCACCAGCCCGGAGCTGACGGCCCGGGGCTACAAGATGGTGTTCCGCACCATCGGCCTGGACAACGCCCAGGGTCCGGCGGCGGCACGCTACATCGCCCAGCTGAAACCGACCAATGTGGCGGTGCTGCACGACAAGCAGCAGTACGGTGAAGGCATCGCCAGCTCGGTCAAGGACATCCTCGGCAAGGAAGGCATCAAGGTCGCGATGTTCGAAGGCATCAACGTCGGCGAGCGCGACTACTCGTCGATCCTGGCCAAGCTCAAGCAGGCCAATGTCGATTTCGTGTACTTCGGCGGCTACCACCCGGAAATGGGCCTGCTGCTGCGCCAGGCCAAGGAAAAGGGCCTGACCGCGCGCTTCATGGGCCCTGAAGGCGTAGGCAACGACTCGATCTCGCAGATCGCCAAGGACGCTTCCGAAGGCATGCTGGTGACCCTGCCCAAGTCCTTCGACCAGGACCCGGCCAACAAGGCCCTGGTGGAAGCCTTCGAAGCCAAGAAGGAAAACCCCAGCGGCCCGTTCGTGCTGCCGTCCTACTCGGCCGTGGAAGTGATTGCCGGGGGCATCGCCGCGGCCAAGAGCGAAGACCCGGAGAAAGTCGCCGAGGCGATCCACAAAGGCACCTTCAAGACCCCCACCGGGGACTTGAGCTTCGACGAGAAAGGCGACCTCAAGGACTTCAAGTTCGTGGTCTATGAATGGCATTACGGCAAGCCCAAGAGCGTAGCGGCAGAAAGCGCCGGGCTGTAAGCCGGTAACGGCGCGCCGCTCCTCCCAGGGAGCGGCGTCCCGCTGGCGTCAAAAAAAAACAATAACCTCAAACAAAACAGGGTCTTAGAGCAAAAAACTTTACTACTCCGCCCCCCCGCAAAAATAATACCCTACTTATCAACTTGGGAATAACCACCCCACAACAGCAACTAAGACCTGTTACCGCAACACTTCAAGCATGCTGTAAATCCGCCAAAACCCAGACTAGACAAGCAATACTTTCGGCGTAGATCGTTAGCACGCTTAGTTACTTGACAATGAACTTACGATTCCGAAAATCCGAACTCAAAAGCCTGCACCCAGCCTGGACATCCCGCCCTCACCCCCCGCCCCCGTTGGACATAACGCCCTGAACCGAGCGACAACCAGCAACACTGTGAAAGACTTCCCTCTTGAAATCTCTTAGCCGGAGCGTCAACTACCTGCTAATAGACGAGCCCTCCGTTAATTACCACCAAACAACTTGAAATAACATTTGCACACTAAATTCACTTTTGTTTATTGTGCGTCTACGCCCTTGCTAGTCTATTAGTAAGAGACGGATTCCCGGCGTCAAAAACTTGTTCAAGGAGAAAAGAACGTGGATCCTTTTATCGGAGAAATTCGCTTGTTCCCCTGGGGCTGGGCACCTGAGGGTTGGCTCCCTTGCGAGGGCCAGGTTCTACCCATCAACACCCACGTGGCGCTGGCTTCCCTACTGGGCAGAACCTATGGCGGTGACGGCAGTACGACGTTCGGCCTGCCGGATCTGCGTGGCCGGGTCGCTCTGGGGCAGAACTACAGGGCCTCCACTGTCGATCCGATCATGGATGTGCACGCGCTGGGCACCAAAGGCGGTAGCGAAACCGTGACGATGCCGCAAAACTCGGTGGCAAAGCATAACCACGCCACGCACGTCTCCAACGATCCGGGCAACGATGACCCGGGCGGCAATATTCCCGCTGTCAGCTCGAACACCAAGGGGGTCCCGGCAAAACCGACCTATACCCCGGCAACCGGCACTCTGATCGCCCTCAACAGCGCGACCGTCACCCCAACGCCAGGCATGCCCATGCCGAATGTGCAGCCCTCCATCGTGGGCTATTTCTGCATCGCTACGACGGGCATCTACCCGCCGCGCCAGTAACGGCTGTCTACAGACCCTCAAGCAAGGAAACTGACATGTCTGAAGCTTTCGTCGGAGAAATCCGCATGTTCGCCGGCAACTATGCGCCAGAGAATTGGGCGTTCTGTGACGGTTCGCTGATGCCCATCAGCAACTTCCAGGTCCTCTACTCGTTACTGGGCACCCTGTACGGCGGCAACGGCAGCACCAACTTCGGTCTCCCGGACTACCGTGGCCGGCTCCCCGTGGGCCAAGGCGCCGGCACCGGACTGACCCCAAGGACGCTAACGCAGAAGTTTGGCGTGGAAACCGTGACCATGAGGCCGGAAAACACTGCCCCCCACACCCATGGCTTTATGGTGAGCGCCCAAGATGCCACGTCGCCGATCCCATCCCCAGCCGCAACGGCCAATAGCATGACCTTTGGCAAATTCCCGGGCGCGGGGATCATCACCGGACTGTACAGCGCAGGAACCGGAACATCCGTCACCGTTGCGATGAACCCGCAGTTTCTCGACTCGGCACTGACCCCGAGCGGTGGCGCCACGACCCCCCACAGCAACCTGATGGGTTCGTTGGCGATCAACTACATCATTTGCCTGGTCGGCCTCTATCCGACCCGACAGCAGTGACCCCCTCACTCAATCTGGAATGACCGATCATGGACGCTTTTACCGGTGAAATCAGACTGTTCCCCTACAACTTCGTCCCGCAAAACTGGGCGTACTGCGATGGCTCGCTCATCACCGTCCAGCAGAATCCAGCCCTCTATTCGGTGATTGGCAACCTGTATGGCGGCACCCCCGGACAGAACTTCAATCTGCCCAATCTCAACGGGCGCGTGGCCATGGGGGCCGGGCCCGGCCCCGGGCTGACCGACAGGCCAGTTGGCACGGCCGTGGGAGCCGACCGGATAACCATGGTGGCCAGCAACTTCGCCCCGCATACCCATCAGGTGTTGGCCAAGGACGGCAGCGAATCGGCGGCCGCTCTGGATATTCCCAACAACACCGCCTACCTGGCACAACCGCGCAACGTCCGCCTGTACAACAACACCGCACCAACGGCGACAAACCAGACACTGGCGGCCACCACGGTGGGCGACACCGGTAGCGGCGCAACGTCGACGGCCTTGCGCAACACCATGCAACCCTTCCAGACACTGTCCTACTGCATCTGCCTGGATGGCGAGTACCCGATCAGAAGCTCATGACTCACATCACCGCTCTCCATTTGCCGGCAGGCAACGTGGCTGTACTGCGCAAGCAGAACAGCCATGACCTGGGATTTCTCCAGGCGCTGTACGCCTCACGCCGCTGGGCCGAAGTCAGTGCAGTGCCTGGCTGGAACGACGCCCAGCGCCGGGCTTTCCTGCACTCCCAGGCCGAGCTGCAACGCCAGCATTATGAAAAACACTTTCCCGCCGCGGACTTTCTGATCGTCGAGCAGGCAGGCAGCCCGATCGGGCGCCTGTGCGTGCAGTACGCGGCCGACGATGTGCGCATTGTCGATATTGCCCTGCTACCGGACTGGCATGGCCGGGGCATCGGCACCCAGTTGCTGCGCACGGTACTGGCCAAGGCCGACGCCCAGCGTCAGACCTGCAGCCTGAGCGTCGAACAGGGCAGCCGTGCCCGCCGGCTGTATGAGCGGCTGGGCTTCCGGGCCGGTGCCGACAGTGGCCTGTACACCCAAATGCAGCGTCCCGCGCGGATGGCCGCCCGGGAAGAGATCGACAGTCCCTGAGCATCAAGTAATACCTGCCCCCCAAGGGGCCGGCTGTAGCCGTGCTGTAACCGCTGGACCTTTATCAACACTTACGCTGGACACGACCCTCAAACCGGTCGCAAGGCAGGAAGCCCTCATGAGAACACCGCTGACCGCGCCAGGTAACTGGCTGACACGCCCGCTGATTTCACTGTTTCTGTTGCTGGTCATGCTGAGCATGAGCAGCCAGGCCATGGCGGTTGCCCCCGTGATCACCAACCCGGCCTCCGGCAGCACCTTGCCCACCATCGCCGTGGGTCAGAGCATGAGCATCACCATCAGCTCTGTCGGCGGCACCATGCCCCTGGACCGCTGGGTGGAGTGCGACGCCAACGATCCTGACTACGATGGTGTGACCCCCTGCCTGCCACCGGGCCTGATCCTCGATGCGTCCCCCGGCAGCGCGACCACGGTGTTGCACGGCACCCCGACCACCGCCGGTAACTACACCTTCAGCATCACCCTCAATGACGGCAACAACGATGGCGGGGTCGCCACCTACAACCTGCTGGTCACCAGCTCCGCGACTCCGACCCTGACCTCGGTCACCCCGAACACCGGCAGCACCGCAGGCGCCACCTCCGTCACCCTTACCGGCACCAATTTTACCGGCGCCACAGCGGTGAGCTTTGGCGGGACAGCCGCCACCGGTTACATCGTCAACAACGCCACCACCATCACCGCCACCACCCCGGCCCATGCTGCAGGGGCGGTCAACGTTGCAGTCACCACACCGGGGGGCAGCGCCACCCTGACCAATGGCTATACCTACGCCGTGCCGGCCCCTACCGTCGGCCCGGTCAGCGCCACGGTGGCGGCCAACAGCAGCGCCAACCCGATCACCCTGAGCCTCAGCGGCGGCGCGGCCACCAGCGTCGCCGTGGCCAGCGCGGCCAGCCATGGCACCGCCACCGCCAGCGGCACCAGCATCACCTACACCCCGACTGCCGGTTTCTCCGGCTCCGACAGCTTCACCTACACCGCCACCAACGCCAGCGGCACCTCCAGCCCGGCCACGGTGACCATCACCGTCACCCCGCCGACCCTGGCGATAACGCCGACGACGCTGCCCGACGGCACCCAGGGCGCAGCCTACAGCCAGACCCTAAGCGCCACCGGCGGTACCGCGCCGTACACCTACGCGATCAGCGCCGGCAGCTTGCCGGCCGGCCTGAGCCTGAACACCAGCACAGGCGTGATCAGCGGCACGCCGAGCGCCAGTGGTACCAGCAACCTGACCGTCACCGCCACTGACGCCAACAGCGCCACCGGTTCCCGCGCCTACAGCCTGGTGATCAACGGCCTGGCGCCGGTTGCCAACGCCGTCAGCGCCACCGTCGCGGCCAACAGCAGCGCCAACCCGATCACTTTGAACATCACCGGCGGCGCTGCCACCAGCGTCGCCGTGGCCAGTGCAGCCAGCCATGGCACCGCCACCGCCAGCGGCACCAGCATCACCTACACCCCGACCGCCGGTTTCTCCGGTTCCGACAGCTTCACCTACACCGCCACCAACGCCAGCGGCACCTCCAGCCCGGCTACGGTGACCATCACCGTCAGCGCGCCGAGCATCGTCCTCAGCCCCGGCTCCCTGAGCAACGGCACCGTCGGCACGGCCTACAGCGCCAGCCTCAGTGCTTCCGGCGGCGCCGCGCCCTACAGCTACGCCATCACCGCCGGCACTCTGCCAACCGGCCTGAGCCTGAACACGAGCACCGGTGCAATCAGCGGTACGCCGAGCGCCAGCGGCACCTTCAACCTGACCATCACCGCCACTGACGCCAACAGCGCCACCGGCTCCCAGGCCTATTCCATCACCATCGGCGCCCAGGCACCGGTGGCAGGCGCCGTCAGCGCCACGGTGGCGGCCAACAGCAGCGCCAACCCGATCACCCTCAACCTCAGCGGTGGCGCCGCCACCAGCGTGGCCGTGGCCAGCGCGGCCAGCCATGGCACCGCCACCGCCAGCGGCACCAGCATCACCTACACCCCGACCGCCGGTTTCTCCGGTTCCGACAGCTTCACCTACACCGCCACCAACGCCAGCGGCACTTCTAGCCCGGCCACGGTGACCATCACCGTCAGCGCGCCGAGCATCGTCCTCAGCCCCGGCTCCCTGAGCAACGGCACCGTCGGCACGGCCTACAGCGCCAGCCTCAGTGCTTCCGGCGGCGCCGCGCCCTACAGCTACGCCATCACCGCCGGCACTCTGCCAACCGGCCTGAGCCTGAACACCAGCACCGGTGCAATCAGCGGTACGCCGAGCGCCAGCGGCACCTTCAACCTGACCGTCACCGCCACTGACGCCAACAGCGCCACCGGCTCCCAGGCCTACTCCATCACCATCGGCGCCCAGGCACCGGTGGCAGGCGCCGTCAGCGCCACGGTCTCGGCCAACAGCAGCGCCAACCCGATCACCCTCAACCTCAGCGGCGGCGCGGCCACCAGCGTGGCCGTCGCCAGCGCGGCCAGCCATGGCACCGCCAGCGCCAGCGGCACCAGCATCACCTACACCCCGACCGCCGGGTTCTCCGGTTCCGACAGCTTCACCTACACCGCCACCAACGCCAGTGGCACTTCCAGCCCGGCCACGGTGACCATCACCGTCAGCGCGCCGACCCTGGTGCTGACCCCAGCCTCCCTCGGCGCCGGTACCGCGGGCAGTGCCTACAGCGCGACTCTTAGCGTCTCCGGCGGCACGGCGCCCTACAGCTACAGCATCAGCAGCGGTAGCCTGCCGGCGGGCCTGAGCCTGAACACCGCCAGCGGCTTGATCAGCGGTACGCCGAGCACCAGCGGCACTGCCAACCTGACCATCACCGCCACCGATGCCAACGGCGCTACCGGTTCCCAGGCCTACTCGATCACCATCGCCGCGGTGGCAATCAGCGTGCCCGCCTCAAGCCAGATCCTCGCTGCGGGCCAGTCGGCCACCGTCGACCTGACCCAAGGCGCCACCGGCGGTCCATTCACCCAGGCCGTCCTGGGCTCGGTCACCCCGGCCTCGGCCGGCCGGGCGAGGATGATGGGCCCGTTCTCGATGCGCTTCGTACCGTCGGCCGCTTTCGCCGGCACCGCGATCGTCAGCTTCAGCCTGCAAAACGGCAGCGGCTCCAGCGCCTCGAGCACCATCACCTTCACCATCCAGGAACGTTCGGACCCCACCAAGGACGCCGAAGTGATTGGCCTGCTCAACGCCCAGACCCGGGCCGCGGAACGCTTTGCCAGCACCCAGATGGACAACTTCAACCGGCGTCTGGAGCAACTGCACCAGATCAGTTGCGACCGCAATTCGTTCAACGCCAGCCTGCGCAAGGAAGGCCGCGAAGTGCCGCTGGGCGAGATCGCCAAGGCCGTCCAGGACCAACTGGGGGCCTCGGCCAACCAGACCGAGCAGGAAAAACGCGAAGCCGCTGCCGCCCTCAAAGACAATTGCCAACAGGATGCCCTGGCGTTCTGGAGCGACGGCTTCGTCAACGTCGGCTCGACCCACGCACGGGGCGCCCGGGACAACAGCTTTACCACCCTGGGCCTGAGCGCCGGGGTCGACTATCGCCTGTCGCCCACGGCCGTTGCCGGGATCGGTTTCGGCTACGGCAACGACCGCAGTGACATCGGCAAGAACCACACCCGCAGCGACGCGGACGCCATCGGCATCGCCACCTACCTGAGCCTGAACCTGGCCCCGCAGGTGTATGTCGACGGCCTGCTGGGCTACAACCGCATCAGCTTCGACTCACGCCGCTACATCACCGGCAGTGCCGATGACTATGCCCGTGGCTCGCGGGATGCCGACCAGTTGTTCGCCTCCCTGACCGCCAGCTACGAGTACCGCCAGGGTCCGTTGTCGCTGACCCCTTACAGCCGCCTGAATGCCAGCACCACCCGCCTGGACGCCTACCGTGAAAGTGGCGGTGGTATTTATGGCCTGTCCTACGACGAGCAGCGCCAGCAGAACTTCACCTCCTACCTCGGCGTGCGCTCGGGCTACGACCTGATGACCCCTATCGGTGTGGTCACGCCCAAGGTCGGCCTGGCCTGGGGCCACAACTTCAGTAACAGCAGTGACTACAAGATGCGCTACACCGACCAGGGCGACGAAGGCACCCTGTACCGGCTCAAACCCGATGCCCTGGACAGCGATTTCGCCAGCCTGGACATGGGGGTGGACTTCAACCTAGGACGCGCCTGGCAACTGGGCGTCTCGTACAAGACCGCCCTGGGCTCGGACGAACGCAACGACACCTTCCGCCTGGGTCTCAACGGTAAGTTCTGAACCCTGGCCACAGATTAGTGGCCCAGGGCTGAACCCCACAGATGGAAATGGCTCCCCTTGAGCCACGGCAACAAAACAACACCCCGCCAGAGTCCGACTCTGGCGGGGTGTTGTGTTTTAACAGCGCCGACAAGCGCTCGATCCAGCAGCAGTCCTCAGGCCGTCGGCAGTTGCCCGGCCTCGATTTCCTGGGTCGTGCGCTCCACCGCGCGCCGGGTCTTGTCGATCAACTCATCGATATCACCGCGGGTGGCCACCAGGGCCGGGGCCATGATCATGCGCCCGAAGGTCGAGCGAATGATCAGGCCCTCTTCAAAGCCCAGGGTGCGACAGCGCCAGGCGATGTCGTTCTCGTTGGCAAAACGTTTGCGCGTGGCCTTGTCCTCGGCGAACTGCAGGGCCGCCACCAGCCCGGTGCCCTGGATCTCGCCGATCAGCGGATGCTTGCCGAACACTTCGCGCAGGCATTGCTGCAGGTAGGGACCGGTGTCGTTCTTGACCTGGCTCACCACGCCCTCATCGCGCAGGGCCTTGAGGTTGGCGATGGCCACGGCGGCCGCCACCGGGTGCCCGGAGTAGGTCAAACCGTGGGCGAACACCCCGCCCTGCTCCACCAGCACCTGGGCGATGCGTTTGCTCAGCACCAGGCCGCCCATGGGGATGTAGCCCGAGGTCAGGCCCTTGGCGATGGACAGGGTATCGGGCTCGAAACCGAAGTGCTGGTGGGCGAACCACTCCCCGGTACGGCCGAAACCGCCGATCACTTCGTCGGCACACAGCAGCACGTCGTACTGGCGGCAGATGCGCTGGATCTCCGGCCAGTAGCTGTCCGGCGGGAAGATCATGCCGCCCGCGCCCTGGAACGGCTCGGCGATGAAACCGGCGACGTTCTCGGCCCCCAGCTCAAGGATTTTTTCTTCCAGCTGGCGGGCGCAGCGCAGACCGAATTCGGCGGGCGTCAGGTTGCCTTCGTGGGCGAACCAGTAAGGCTCGTCGATATGCGCCACGTCCGGGATCAAGCCACCCATGTCGTGCATGAACTTCATCCCGCCCAGGGCGGTGGCCGCCAGGGTCGAGCCGTGATAGCCGTTCCAGCGGCCGATCATCACCTTCTTCTGTGGCTGGCCGAGGATCTGCCAGTAGCGGCGCACGCTGCGGATCAGCACCTCGTTGGCCTCGGAACCGGAGTTGGTGTAGATGGCGTGGCTGTAGTGCCCCGGCAGCAGGCTGAACAGCAACTCCGACAGCTCCACCACCGCCGGGTGGGTGGTGTGGAAGAACATGTTGTAGTACGGCAGCTGTTCCAGCTGGGCGCTGGCGGCGGCCGCCAGGTCCTTGCGGCCGTAACCGAGGTTGGTGCACCACAGGCCGGACATGCCGTCCAGGTAGCGCTTGCCGTCGTTGTCCCACAGGTGCAGGCCCTGGCCACGGACGATGACCCGCGGGCCTTCGGCGTTCAGCGCCTTCTGGTCGAGAAAGGCATGGATATGGTGCGCGGCGTCGGCAGCCTGGTAGTCCTGGGTACTGCGTTGCGGGGCGTTGTCTGGCTGAGGGTTGGAAGCGCTCATGGTCATTCTCCTGCACGGCAAGTGGGTTCAAGGGAAGAGGTTGCAGCGGGCCCCGGTTCGAGGGGCAACAGCGGCTCGGGAACAAACAGTGGCTTGCGCATCACCAGCTTGATCCAGAGCACGGCAATCACCGAGATCACCCCGAGCACCACCCCGGCGCTGCCGAAGATCCGCGCGGTCATCTGCGGCGACGGTGAGACGTGATAGATCGCAAACAGCATGCCGACGATGCCCAGCACCTGGGGCCACGGGTAGAAGGGTGAGCGGAACGGCCGTGGCGCCTCGGGGTAGCGACGCCGCAGGGCGATCACGTCGATGTGCACGATGATGTAGGCCAAGAGCCAGGCCAGGGCCGCGGCCAACAGCAGCAGGCTGATGGAATCCGGGTCCTGGCCCAGCAGCAGGATCGGCAGGCCCGTGAGGGCGGCAATGAACAGCACCGCCACCCAGGGCGTACGGGTGCGCGGACTCAGGCGCTTGAACTGGGGAAAGGCCTGGCCGTTCTGCGCCATGCCGTAGAGCATGCGCGGCAGAGCCGCCAGGGACGAATTGACCGTGCTGCAGGTCGCGGTGATCACTGCGCCCACCAGGAACAGCTTGCCGGCCTCACCGAACACCGAGGTGGCGAAAAGGAAATGCGGCAGCGGGTTGCTCGCCAGTTGCTCCCGGGGAATGCACAGCAGTGCGCCGAGGCAATACAGAGTGATCACCAGGAAAATGATGCTCAGGCCAATGATCATCGAGCGCGGGATATTGCGTTCCGGGTTGCGGGTTTCCTCCACCAGCGGGCAGACGAACTCGGCACCGACAAAGCCCCAGATGGCCATCGCCGCCAACGCCAGCGCCCCCATTTCCATGGGGTTCCAGCCCTGATCCAGCGGCAGTTGCAGATCCGCCTGCGCGCTGCCGATGGCGCCCAGGCCCAGGGTCAGCAGAATCACCACCATCACCACCGCCAGGACCGTCTGCAGCTTGGCGAAGACGTCAATGCCCAGCAGATTGAGCAAGGTGAAGGTGCCCAGCACGCCATAGGCCACCAGCATCGGCGGCAGCGCGCCGGGGTAGACCTTGCCGATGATCAGGTCCAGGAGCAGCAGTTCGGCGGACAGGGCGAACATCGCCACCACCATGTAGCCGGAGAAGGTGGCGAGGATCGCCGGGAAGTGCCCGATGGCCACTTCGGTGTAGCTGCTCAAGCTGCCGGCCCGAGGCACCATCAACGCCAGCTCGGAAAAGGACAGCGCGTAGGTCAGGGCCATCAGATAGGCCAGCAGCAGGGGCATGAAGAAGCCCAGCCCGGCCATCCCCGCCCCTTGCAGCATCAGCACCATCACCCCCTGGGACACCACCAGGCCGACGGCCACCGAGACCAGCGAACCCAGGCCCAGGACCCGGCGCAAACCGCCGCGTTGCAAGGGGCTTGCGGCCCCGATGGAGACACTTGCAGTCATGGCACACACTCCGCTTTTTATTGTTGTGGGCCTGCCGCCGAAGCGGCAGGTAAAGACGCGCTCTGACGGCGCGGCACTGGACCTGGCGAGCAGGTCGCAAGGCATGGCTCAGCGCAACTGGAACCAGGTGGTTTTCAGTTGGGTGTACTTGTCGAAAGCGTGCAGCGACAGGTCGCGACCAAACCCCGATTGCCGACCGCCGCCAAAGGGCACGGTGACGTCCAGGGCGTCCACGGTGTTCACCGACACGGTGCCGGCCCGCAGTTGCCGGGCCACCCGGTGGGCACGGTTGAGGTCATCGCTCCACAGCGACGCCGCCAGGCCATAGACGCTGTCGTTGGCCAACGCTACAGCCTGTTCCTCGTGGTCAAAGGCGGTCACCGCCAGCACTGGGCCAAACAGCTCTTCGCGGAACAGGGTCATCTGGCGATCCACACCAGTGAAAATGGTCGGTTCGATGTAGTTGTCGCTGCCATCGATGATCAGTTGCCGACCGCCGCACGCCAGCTCGGCGCCCTGCTCCCGGGCGCCCTTGATATAGCCCATGACGCTGGCGGTCTGACGGGCATCGACCATGGCCCCGGCACGGCTGGCCGGGTCCAGGGGATTGCCCGGCCGCCAGTCCCGAGCCTTGGCTTGCAGGCGTTCGACGAACTGGTCATGAATGCTGCGTTCCACCAGCAGCCGCGAGTTGGCCGAACACACCTCGCCCTGGTTGAAGAAGATGCCAAAGGCGGCTTTTTCGGCGGCCAGGTCCAGGTCCTGGCAGTCGGCGAACACCAGGTTCGGGCTCTTGCCGCCACATTCCAGCCAGACCTGCTTGAGGTTGGATTGGGCCGAGTACTGCATGAAATACTTGCCCACTTCGGTGGAGCCGGTGAACACCAGGCAATCCACATCCGGGTGCAGGCCCAGGGCGCGACCGGCCTCGACGCCCAGGCCCGGCACCACGTTGAGCACCCCTTCCGGCACACCGGCCTCGAGGGCCAATTCGGCCAGGCGCAGGGCCGAGAACGGCGACTGTTCGGCGGGCTTGAGCACCACCGAGTTGCCCACCGCCAGGGCCGGTGCCAGCTTCCAGGCCGCCATGTCCAAGGGGAAGTTCCAGGGCACCACGGCGCCGATCACCCCCAAGGCTTCACGGCTGATGCTGGCGTGGCTGTTGCGGGCGCCGGGGGCCACCTGATCGTAGAGCTTGTCGACGCTTTCGGCGTACCAGGCGAAGACGTTGGCGGCGCCGGGCACGTCAATGTTCCAGGCATCCATCACCGGTTTGCCCATGTTCAGGGATTCCAGCAGGGCCAGTTCCTCGCGGTGGGCGAGCATCAGCTCGGCCAGACGCAGCAGCACCTTCTTGCGTTCCACCGGGGCCATGCGCGCCCAGGGCCCCTGGTCGAAGGCCCGGCGCGCGGCGGCCACCGCCAGGTCCACCTCGGCGGCGCCACAGGCGCTGACCCGGGCCAAGCGTTGATTGGTGGCGGGGTTGATGGCATCGAACGTGGCGCCGGACTGGGCGGACAACCGTTGGCCGCCGATCAGCGCCTGGTCAATGAATGTTTGCCGGGCAGCTCGCTGCTGCCAGTAACCGAGATCGAACACGCTGCACTCCCTCGTCGACCGTTGTAACGGCCTGGTTGTTAGGTAGGTAGGGAGGATGGTGCGTCACCGCGAGCGAGAGGAAAAATACTAAAAATATGCTCCGGCACCATGAAAAAGCTCTGTAGCCAAGGCCCTGGGCCGGGCCGCACAAACGCCAACGCCCAGGCCATCCGGGAGATGGCCTGGGGCGTGAAACGGAGCCCGTCAACCGCTGGGCAAGGTCAGGTCGGACGCTCCAGCCAATCCCCCAGGCGTAGCAGCATGGCGTCGCAGGCGTGCAACTGCTCAAGGCTGATGAACTCGTCCGGCTTGTGGCCCTGGTCCATGCTGCCCGGGCCACAGACCACCGTAGGGATACCGGCCTGATGAAACAGCCCGCCCTCGGTGCCGAACGCCACAGTGCCGAACGCCCGCGAACCACTGAGCAGCGCCAGCAGTTCGGCGGCCTCGCTGTCGGCGGCGGTGGCCAGCCCGGGGTAGGCGCTCAAGGGTTGCAGGGCGATCCCGGTGTCGGCCTGTACCGCCTGCATCTGCGGCAGCAATTGGTCTTGGGCATAACGCTGCAGTTCATCCACCACCGCCTGGGCATCGAACTCCGGCAGGGTGCGCACCTCGAAATCGAACTCGCAGTCCGCCGGCACGATGTTCAGCGCCCGGCCGCCCTTGATGGTGCCGGTCTGCACCGTGGAGAACGGCGGATCGAAGCGCGGGTCGTGGTGTTCGGGACGGGCCAGTTGGCCGCCGATCTCCCCCAGCTTGCCGATCAGCCGCGCCGCGTACTCGATGGCGTTGACCCCATATGGCGCATAGGCCGAATGACAGGCCGCGCCACGCACCTGGCAACGCATGGCCAGCTTGCCCTTGTGGCCCAGCACCGGGCGCAGTTCGGTGGGCTCGCCGACCAGGCACAGCAACGGTTTGTGCGGGCGCTGCTGCAATCGTTCGAGCATCGGCCGCACGCCCAGGCAGCCCACCTCCTCGTCGTAGGAAAAGGCCAGGTGGATCGGTATGCGCAGCTCTCGCCGGACCAAGCCCGGCACCGCCGCCAGCACCGAGGCGATAAAGCCCTTCATGTCAGCGGTGCCACGGCCGTACAGGCGCCCTTCCCGCTCGCTCAAGACAAACGGCTCGACGCTCCAGGCCTGGCCATCCACCGGCACCACGTCGGTGTGCCCGGACAGCACCACACCGCTGCGATCGCTGGGGCCGATGCTGGCAAACAGATTGGCCTTGGTGCGCTGCGGGTTGTAGATCAGCTCGCTGTCCACCCCATGACTCATCAGGTAGTCGCGGATAAAACCGATCAGTTCCAGGTTGGAGTCGCGGCTGACCGTGGCAAAACCCACCAGCCGCGCCAGCAGCTCGCGGCTCGAATGCTCACTCATTGCCCGGCACTCCGTAGCTGGGCGCCGCCGTGGGGTCCAGGGCCCGAGTCAGGTAGTCCTGCATCTGCGGCCGATAGGCCTGCCAGAGACCGGCCAACTGACCGATGGGGTCTTCATCGGCCCAGTCCACCCGCAGGTCGACGATGGGCCAGGTCAGGTCGTCCACCACGCTCAGCGCCGCCGAATGCACCGGCCCCGCCTCGCCCCCGGCAGCCATGGCCGCGTGCATGGCCGCCAGCAGGCGCTCGACGAGAATGCCCGGCGTCTGTTCGAACGCCTCGACCATGGCCTCGATCACTCCTGTGCCCGCCAGCAGGTTGCCGGCGGCCACGCATTGTTCGCCGGCCAGCGCGTTGTGCAGGCCCAGGGCTTGCTGGCCACTGAACAGCGCTGTGCGCCCCTGGCCGTCGATCACCGTCACCTGGCGGTACTGGCTCCAGCCGTTGCTGCCCAGGGCCTTGTCCAGGGCCGTGCCGGGATCGAGCTTGTGGTTCTCCAGCAGGTCGAGAATCTGCGGCCCCAGGGCCGGCAGGGTCACGTTCTGGGTGGCCACCGCCCCCACTCCCGCTCGCACCCAGGGGCAACGAGCGCCGACGGCGATGCTCGACGAACTGATGGCAATGCCCAACTGGCCGGTTTCGGCACAGCGGCCAACGATGGAAAAAGTCATGGCAACTCCTTGGCCCACTGGGCCTGCATGGACGCTCGACTCGGCGCCGCTGGAAACAACCGCACAGGGGTCACTCGGGAATGACCGCGATCACGTCGATTTCCATGAGCCACTGCGGCTGGCCGAGGGCCGAGACCACCAGGCCAGTGGAAATCGGGAATACGCCCTTGAGCCACTTGCCCACCTCCTGATAGACCGGCTCGCGATAACGCGGGTCGGTGAGGTAGGTGGTGGTCTTGACGATATGGGACAGGTCGCTGCCGGCTTCTTCCAGCAGTTGCTTGACGTTTTTCATCGCCTGTTCGGCCTGGGCTCGCGGGTCGCCGAGGCCCACCAGCCGACCGTCGAAATCAGTGCCGACCTGACCGCGCACATACACCGTGTTGCCGGCACGCACCGCCTGGCACAGGTCATTGTCCAGGGACTGGTTGGGATAGGTGTCCTTGGTGTTGAACATGCGAATACGGGTATGAGTAGGCATCAGTGGGCTCCCACGCTGTCGAGGTTGTGGATCGGTGTCTCTGGTTGCGCTGAAGTCTGCGTCGAGGACTGCCGGGCTTGGCTGTAGGCCAGGTATTTGCGCTGGGTCGCGATGTGATCGGCGACGTGCTTGGCGTCGTGCCAGACGCCCCAGATAAAGGAGGAACCCCGACGCGACAGCCAGGGCAGGCCGAGGAAATAGACCCCGGGCTCGCGGGACACACCGCGCTGGTGCAGGGGCTTGCCCTGTTCGCTGAAGGTGTCCACCTGCAGCCAGGAAAAGTCCACGGCATAGCCGGTGGCCCAGATGATCGAGGTGATCCCCGCCTCCAGCAGGTCCAGCTCCAGGATCGGCTGCTTCACGCACTGCGGATCAGGGACTCGCTGCCTAGCCTCGGGCTCCGGCGGCAGGTCGAGGCCGTTGCGGGCGATATAAGCATCGGCCGCGTCCAGCAGCGCTAGGTAGTTCTCGTCGCCTCGGGCCAGGTTGTCCACCAGGTCCGCCCGGAAGGTCACCCGTTCACCGTCGAAGGCCTGGGTCAGCCCCACCAGGGTGATGCCTTGATGGGCCAGGGCGCGGAAGTCGATGGTCTGGCCGCCGCGGGCACCACTGACAGCGATGGTCACGTGCTCCCGGCCCGGTTTGGCAATCTCCGCATCCCACTCCCCCAGCACCCCGAGCCACCAGCAGAAGTCCCGGCCACGGTAGGCGCGCGGCGGACGGTCATGGGCCCCCACCGACAGGTAGACCTGGCGCCCCGCTCGCTGCAGCTCATCGGCGATCTGCACGCCGGAGGAACCCGCCCCCACCACCAGCACCGCACCCGCCGGCAGTTGCTGCGGATTGCGGTAGGCGGCGGAATGGATCTGCTCAACCCGTGCATCCTTGGGCGCAATCGGCGGAATCACCGGGCGCTGGAAAGGTCCGGTGGCGGCCACCACGCGCTGGGCCTGGATCACCCCCTCGGAGGTCTCGACGGTGAAGCCTGGGCGTCCGACATTGCGCTGCACCTTACGCACTTCCACACCGGTGCGGACCGGCGCATTGAACTGGCGGGCATAGGCCTCGAAGTAGTCCGCCACCTGATCCTTGGCCGGGAAGGCATCGGCAGGGGTATCGAATTCCAGGCCGGGAAAGCGGTCATGCCAGGCCGGCCCGTTGGCCACCAGCGAGTCCCAGCGTCCGGTGCGCCAGGCCTCGGCGATGCGGCTGCGCTCCAGCACCAGATGGGGCACCCCGAGCTTGCTCAGGTGTTCGCTCATGGCCACGCCGGCCTGGCCCGCGCCGACCACCAAGGTATCCACTTGTATTTGTTCTACGGTCATGTGTGTGTCCTTCTGCAAGACGAAGGGCGTCAGCGCAAGCGCTGGACACCTGGTTCAGAACCCGGGTGTGAGTCGGATGCAGCAGATGGTGCGACAGACGTCGGCGAAGGAAAATGACTAAAAATGTGCTCCCTGGATAAGAAAAAACGAGGCAGCACGAGGGCCTGCGGCCCAGGGTTGCACGAGGCCGGACTGTGATCGGGGACGTCCGGGCGTTAACCCGCGGCCATCAGACTGATCAGTTTGGCCGTTCAGATGATTACCCGGCGAAAATGCATTTCCGTGCTTTCGATCTGCAGGCACTGAGGGCACAATGCCTACCTTTTTGGCTGGCCCTGCCGGAGACCCTGAAATGATCAAGACGCCGTACTACCTCATCGACAAGCAGAAGCTTTTGAGCAACATGCAGAAGATCGCCTACGTGCGCGAGCAGTCCGGCGCCAAGGCCCTGCTGGCCCTCAAGTGCTTCGCCACCTGGTCGGTGTTCGACCTGATGCAGCAGTACATGGACGGCACCACCTCCTCGTCGCTGTACGAGCTCAAGCTCGGCCGGCAGAAGTTCGCAGGCGAAACCCATGCCTACAGCGTGGCCTGGGCCGACGATGAGATCGAGGACATGCTCGCCAACTGCGACAAGATCATCTTCAACTCCATCAGCCAGCTGCAGCGCTTTGCCGATGCCTCCAGCGGCAAGGTCCGCGGCCTGCGGGTCAACCCCCAGGTGAGCAGCTCGGACTACCTGCTGGCCGACCCGGCGCGCCCGTTCAGCCGCCTGGGCGAGTGGGACCCGGCGAAGATCGAAGGCGTGATCGAACAGATCTCCGGCTTCATGTTCCACAACAACTGCGAGAACGGCGACTTCGGCCTGTTCGACCAGATGTTGACCACCATCGAAGAGCGCTTCGGCCACCTGCTGCACAAGGTCGAATGGGTCAGCCTCGGCGGCGGCATTCACTTCACCGGCGAGGACTACGCCCTGGACGCCTTCTGCGCGCGCCTCAAGGCTTTCTCCGAGAAGTACGGCGTGCAGGTCTACCTGGAGCCGGGCGAAGCCGCCATCACCCAGAGCGCGTCCCTGGAAGTGACCGTGCTCGACACCCTGTACAACGGCAAGCACCTGGCAGTGGTGGACAGTTCCATCGAAGCCCACATGCTCGACCTGCTGATTTATCGCTTGAACGCCAAGCTGTCACCAAGCACGGGTGAACATACCTACATGGTGTGTGGCAAATCCTGCCTGGCCGGGGACATCTTCGGCGAATACCAATTTGATCGTCCGCTGGCCATCGGCGATCGACTGTCGTTCATCGACGCTGCGGGTTACACCATGGTCAAGAAAAACTGGTTCAACGGTCTGAAAATGCCGTCCATTGTCGTGAAACAACTCGATGGCAGCATCGACGTGGTGCGCGAGTTTGGTTTCGAAGACTACCTGTCCAGCCTTTCCTGAGCGGACAGACACGAGGAGAAGTAAATAAATTGAAGAAGAATGTTCTTATCATTGGTGCAGGAGGTGTCGCCAAGGTGGTGGCCCACAAGTGCGCGCAGCACAACGACGAACTCGGTCGTATTGCTATCGCGTCGCGCAACATCTCCAAATGCCAGGCCATCATCGACAGCGTCAAGGCCAAGGGCAGCCTCAAACAGCCCGCTGAAATAAAAGCCTTCGCCCTCAACGCGCTGGACATCGAAGCGACCAAGGCGCTGATCCGCGAGACTGAGTCGCAGATCGTCATCAACGTCGGCTCCGCGTTCCTCAACATGTCGGTGCTGCGTGCCTGCATCGATACCGGTGTGGCCTACCTGGACACCGCGATCCACGAAGAGCCGGGCAAGATCTGCGAGACCCCACCCTGGTACGGCAACTACGAGTGGAAGCACCTCGAGGAATGCCAGGAGAAGAAAGTCACCGCCATTCTCGGCGTGGGCTTCGATCCGGGCGTGGTCAACGCCTATGCCGCCCTGGCCAAGCAAGAACATTTCGACCGCATTGATTCCATCGACATTCTCGACGTCAATGCCGGTTCCCACGGCAAATACTTCGCCACCAATTTCGACCCGGAAATCAACTTCCGCGAATTCACCGGACAGGTGTGGAGCTGGCAGGACAGCCAGTGGACCAGCAACACCATGTTCGAAGTCAAGCGTACCGACGACCTGCCCGTGGTCGGCTCGCAGAACCTGTACCTGACCGGCCACGACGAAGTGCACTCGCTGTCGAAAAACCTCGACGTGCCCAACGTGCGCTTCTGGATGAGCTTCGGCGAGCACTACATCAACGTGTTTACCGTGCTGCGCAACCTCGGCCTGCTCTCCGAGCAACCGGTCAAGACCGCCGAAGGCCTGGAAGTGGTGCCGCTCAAAGTGGTCAAGGCCGTGCTGCCTGATCCGGCCTCCCTGGCCCCGGGCTACACCGGCAAGACCTGCATCGGTGACCTGGTCAAGGGCACCAAGGATGGCCAGCCGCGCGAAGTCTTCATCTACAACGTGGCTGACCACGAAGAAGCCTACGCCGAGACTGACAGCCAGGGCATTTCCTACACCGCCGGTGTACCGCCAGTGGCTGCCGCCCTGCTGGTCGCTCGTGGCGAGTGGGACGTGCAACGCATGGTCAACGTCGAGGAGCTGGCGGCCAAGCCGTTCCTCAAGGCGCTGGACGTGATGGGCCTGCCGACCCGTATCAAGGACGAGCATGGCGACCGTCCTTGGGACGCCGCCATCTGATCCTGCCCCACCCACAGCGGGCGCCGAGACCCAGGCGCCCGCTGTTCCCCGCCCTGTAACATCTTTCGTTTGTGCGCCGCTTTTGCATTTCTGTGCGACAGATCCCACATCCGGGACTCCCGCCGCCCTCCTTCGTAGTGTTAGCTTGGGAACGTTTCTGTCTGAAACATCAGACACTTCCCACTCATCACCTGCAAAGGAATGCCCTCAACAATGGATTTTTCTCTCAAGCACCTGGCTGCGGCCACCCTGATGCTCGCCAGCCTGTCCGCGTTTTCCAGCGCCGCCCAGGCCAATATCACCCCGCAACAGAGCGCGGCCATCCTCAAGTCCTTCAGTGACCACTCGGTCAGCGACTTCCGTCAGTTCCTCGGCAGCCTGGCCAAGAGCGAAGCGGGCAAGGACGCCAACCTGGTCCCGGCCATCAGCGCCTTTCTCGACAACAAGAGCCTGTCCGCCGAACAGCAGAACGAAATCCATCGCCTGCTGGGCCTCTACGCCCGGGTGAAGTACGGCAAGGCCGCCACCGAGACCCTGCGTGAACTGGTGGCCATTCCCACCTTCAACATCGACGGTGTGCCGCAGTACAAGAACCCCGAGTTTCTCAAGATCGCCGAGAAGATCCAGGGCCTGGCCAAGGCCTTCAACCTGAACTTTCGCAACATCGACAACCGGGTCTACGAGATCTCCCTGGACGGCACCGGCGACGAAGTGGTCGGCATCCACGCCCACGCCGACGTGGTGCCGGTGACCCCGGAAAACTGGGTCCTGGAAGACGGCACCCGCCTCGACCCGTTCAAGGTCACCCTGATCGGCGACCGCATGTACGGCCGCGGCACCGAGGACGACAAGAACGGCATCGTGGTCGCGCTCTACGCCATGAAGATCATCAAGGAAGAGAAGCTGCCCCTGGCACGCAACTTCAAACTGCTGGTGGACACCACCGAGGAAACCAGCGGCGACGCCATCCCCTACTACTTCGAACGCAACCCGACGCCCAACTACAACCTGGCGCTGGATGGCGGCTACCCGGTGGTGATCGCCGAGAAAGGCTACGGCACGGTGATGGCGACCTTTGCCCGGCGTGCCGCCGAAGGCAAGGGCGCGGAAATGACCGGGCTGACCGGTGGCCTGGCCACCAACCAGATTCCTTCCACCTCGGTGGCCACCTTCAAGACCGACACACCCGCCGAACTGGTGGCCAGCCTGCAGCAAGCCGGTGCCGCCTATGCCAAGGCCAACGGCGGCAACTTCCAGGTCACCGCCAAGGTGGTGGACAAGGATGTGCAGTTGACCGTCACCGGCGTGTCCGCCCACTCCTCCGAACCCGAGTCCGGGGTCAACCCGGTGGCGCGGATGCTGGACTTCATCAACAGCCTCGACGGCAAGATCGCCCTCAAGCACAACGCGTTCACCGACGGTGCCCGCTACGCCGCCGACAACTGGGGCCTGGACTACCTGGGGAACAAGCTGGGCATAGGTTTCGCCGACGCCTTCATGGGCCCGCTGACCACCTCCCCGACCTTCGTCGGCGTGGATGACAAAGCCTTCAAGCTGGCGGTCAACCTGCGAGTGCCCAAGGGCAAGACCCCGGACGCGCTGAAGGCTGAAATCACCGACAAACTGGCGGCCTGGAGCAAGAAAACCCAGGTGGCGGTGACGCTCGACACCTCCATCGCCGCGCCGATGTACCGCAACCCCGAAGGCGAATGGGTCAAGGCCTTACTGGCGGTGGCCAGCGAGAACCTGGGCATGCAACACCAGTTCGGCACCTCCGCCGGCGCCACCTCGGTGCATGAGCTGCCCAACGGCGTGCAATTCGGCCTGGCGCGGCCCGAAGTCAAGTACACCGGCCACACCGACAACGAGTTCAAGACCGTGGACCAGTTCCTCCTGGACTTGCAGATCGTCACCGAGATGGTCGGGCGTATCGGGCAACTGCCCAAGCTTTGACACACCTGTCGGACCCGCCGCAATGGCGGGTCCGATGACCTTGTTCCGATTGATTGCCCAGCGCTTTCTATACTCCCCTCCCATAAGCCATTCGGCATTTTCCTGTCCATTTTCCCGAACGTCATCAAGACCCAGCCAAGCGTTTGCGAGGCCGTCAGTGGGTCACGGAGAGTTCAATGAACAAGCTGGGTGTCCTCCTGCTGGCCTGCACCGTCGGCCTACTGGCGCTGCTTGCGCCCCTGTCGCTGTCCCTCTACCTGGCCCAAAGCCAGGGCCGCGAAGCGGTCATGTCCTCGTTGCACGAGGTGGCCAACGACGTTCTGGAGCGTGCCCGCCTGCAGCGCGCGCAGATCAATGCCGCCATCAGCCAGCTCAACCAGCAACCTCCTCAAGCCTTCTGTTCCAGCCAACAGCTCCAAGACATGCACAGACTGGTACTGGGCTATCGCCACATCGTGGGCATGGCCGGCATGGCCGGCTCGACGCTGCTGTGCAACACCCTGCAAGCCCAAACCGAACCCCTGGCGTTGGGCGCTTTTTCGGGCCCGGACCCCAGCGGCCTGCGCTTCTGGAACAAAGTACAACTGCCCGGTCTGCCGGATCAGGTGTTTGCCGTGGTGGCCCGGGACAACTACGCCGCCATCATTCACCCCGACTTTGCCCTGGACCTGCTGAATCAGCAGTCATCGGTGTCCAGCGCCTTCCTGCAAACCCGGCTGCGCAGCATCATCGGCCAGCGCGGCGTGGTGAAGGAGTAATGGGTACAGCGCTACAGCGGCGATGGCAAAGCGCTGGAATTCGAAGATGACGGCTACTTCGTCGTCATTGTGCCGGCGTCCAACAGCGAAACCGCGGCATTGGCCGCCCAATCCTCATCGGTGGTGGCCGAGCGGGTACGGCGCCTCGCGCTGATCATCGCGCCTTTGGGGCTGGTGCTGGGCCTGCTGTTGGCCGCTCTGGTCGCCTATCTGGCCCGGCGCCGCCTGTCCCTGAAGGGGGAGTTGCAAGCGGCCTTGGAACGCGACGAGTTTTTCATCGAGTACCAGCCCATCATCGACTTGCACAATGGCCGCTGCGTCGGTGCCGAGGCCCTGGCGCGCTGGCGCACCCAGGGCGGCAAGCTGATCAGTCCCAGTGTCTTCATCCCCATGGCCGAAGCCAACGGACTGATCCAGCGCATCACCGCCCGGGTCATGGAAATCGTGGTGCGCGATGCCGCGGAACTGCTGCGCGCCGATGAACGCCTGCACATCGCCATCAACCTTTCCAGCGAGGATCTGAAGACTCAGGACGCCGAACAGCGCTTGAAGAAACTCTCCGAAGAAGCCGGCATGGGACCGCGCAGCCTGATGGTGGAAATCACCGAGCGCGGCCTGATGGACCCCGACAAGTCCCGCGCCGTACTACTGGCGGTCAGGGCCAACGGTTTCCAGGTGGCCATCGACGACTTCGGCACCGGTCATTCCAGCCTGTCGTACCTGGCCACCTATGAGTTGGACTACCTGAAGATCGACAAGATGTTTGTCGACACCCTGGGCACCGACGCCCCCACCAGCCTGGTGACGATGCACATCATCGAACTGGCCCGCTCCCTGGGCCTGCAGATGATTGCCGAAGGCGTCGAAAATCCGCTCCAGCGCGACATTTTGCGCAAACATGGCGTGCAGTATGCCCAAGGCTGGCTGTTCGGCCGCCCCATGAGCATTCAGCAACTGCGGGAGTTCATCGATCAGCATCCGGGGGATGGGACCGGGGACGTCGCAGAGAGTCAGGCCGCCGGCGGCTTCAACGCCGGGTAGCTGACATCCCGCAGTACCCCGATGTAGCCGCCATAGAGATTCGCCGCAGGCAGCAACTGCCGCGCTGCCAGTTGTTCATGCAGGCGGCGCAAATGGTAGAACGGCACGCGTACATAGAGGTGATGCTCGATGTGGTAGTGAATCCCATGGGGGCCGAAGAAGAAGGTCTGCCCGTTCGGACGCACGATGCTGCGGGCGTTCTGGCTCTGGTCAGCATGAGCGGGCAAGCCGGCGTGCTCCATCAGCGCCCGGACCCGGCCCATCAAGGGCAGCAAAGTGATGGCCGGCAACAACCACAAACCCAGGTAGAGCCAGGGGTGCCCGAACGCACTCAGCAAGCCGAACAGCACGCCGTTGGCCAGCAGCATTGAACAGATCTCCCAGGACACCTGCCCCGCAGACTTGTCGACCTTGGGCATGATGGCGCGGTAATCACCCCGGGCAAATTTGTAGGCACTGATGAAGTAGCCCACCCCGAACAGATCCGCCAGCAAGCGCCTGGCCAGCTTGCCCCGAGGCAGCGGGTAGTCCCCCATGCCAAACACCGCCATCACCGGGTCGTCATGCAGCATCGGCTGCCGGTGGTGCTTCAGGTGGCCGGCGCGGTAGGTAGCCATGGAAAGAAACAGCGGGCCAGCCGCCAACAGCTGACCCACGCCATCATTGAGTGCCTGCCGGCGCAGGAGCAGGCCGTGGGCACTCTCATGCATGATCACCGCCAGGGCCAACTGGCTGCGGGCAATGATCAGCGCCGCCAACAGGTAGGTGACCGGGTGCGGCCAGCGTGCGGCACAGACCAACGCGGCAGCGATCAGCAGCCAGTCGGCCAGCAGCGCCAGCATCCCGATCCAGGGCTTGAGGACAAACAGCTCGGCGGCCGGGACAAAGGCCTTGAGCGCCTGATTGTCGCCGGCGCGGGCATTAGGCTGGGACACGGGCATGGGTTCCTTGTCGTTGGGTGGCCAGGGCGCAGACCAGGGCCAGCAGGAGGCCGCCTGCGACATCCAGCAGCGTGTGTTGCTTGAGGGTCAGGGTCGACAGGCAGATCAACAGACCGGTGATGCCGATCAGCCATTTGCCGGGGTGGGACCAGAGCGCACGGCAGGCCAGGCACGTTACCGCCACATGCAGGCTGGGACAGCCGTTGGACGCCAGGTCCAGCTGCCACATGCGGCTCAGGCGCTGATGCAAAAAGGCATTGTCGAGGTTGCCAAGATCGGGCCTGGGCAGGTGCTCGGGGAACAGCCAGAAACACAGGAGGGCAATGGCGAAAGCCATCCCCGTGGCGTTCTTGAACGTCCTGAACGCTTCGGCACTGGCGTAGGTCGCCGCCAGCAGCACGAAGGGAAAGAACAGCACGTACAGCCACCAGGACTGGGCAATGAAAGGAATCCATTCATCCAGCGGCGTGACCCAGGTGTAGCGCGGCGTGATCAGTCGCTGCACGCCGATGAAAATGCTCAGGCCCAACAACAGGCCCAGCAGCGCAACCAGCGTCTGTCGATAGTTGGCTCTCGGGGTCGGGCTGGGCAAGGGATTGCTCATGGCTGCTCGCTTAGTGGATGCAAGAGTGGATCACGGCCCACAGCGGCGTGTTCACAGGCTGAGCAGGCGGCTGACCCAGGCGTCGATCCGCCCCTGGGCCCGCGCCCGACCGGCAGCCGCTGTCGACTCGGCCCCCGCCGCCGCGGTCAATTGCTGCGCCGCCGCAGTCACCTGGCGGCGAAAGTCCGCGGCGTCGCCGCGCCAGGTCACCACCCGATGCAGCAGCTGTAGCTGGGCGGCACGCGCCGCATTGCTGGTCTGCTCGGGCTGATCGCTGAGCACCAGGATGATCGGCCGCTGATAGACCCGAGCGATGGACAGTGCCGCCATGCCCGGCGCTGACACTATCAGCCGGGCCTGGGCGGCGCGGCTGGCCCAGTGCGGGTCGACCCCGAGCCAGCCATGGCGCCCGGCATAGCCCTCGCCCACCCGATGCGCGTCCAGGCCGGCGTCCTCCAGGCCCGTACCCAAGGCATCGGCCAGGCTGGGCTCGCTGAAATGCGGATTGAGGTACACCGCAGCCCCGGGGGCCGCAGGTTCCGGCATCACCGCCGCCAGGGCCACCGGAGTCGGCAGGCGATACAGCAACGGCGCCTGGGCGTCGTCCACTTCATAGGCGAAATCATGCTCGATGCGGGCTCGCGCCGCGTTGATCTGGCGGTCGACAATCCAGCCGAACAACCGCCCGAACTGCCGCGGCCACATGCCCGCGAAATTGTTCAGCAGTGCCACCTTGAGGCTCGCGCCGTACACGTGCACGACCTTGCGTCGCCATCCCGGCAGCATGCCCATGTACAGCAGCGCCGGATGGAAGGAGTCGTTGATCACCAGATCCACACTGCGCAGCCTGCGCCCCAGACGCAGAATGTCCCGCAGCATCCGCCCGGGACGAAACAGGTAATGCGCGACATTGCGATTGGTGGCTTGGCGCAGCATGTTCTGCTCACTGTCGAACTGCACCGCATAGTGCGTGGACAGCAGCTCGGCCTCGATGCCGAAGCGTTGCAGAAAGTGCTGCCCCTGCTCCGAGGTCGTCAGCACCTCGACCTGGCCCCCCGCCTCACGCAGGGCATGCACCAGCAACTGCGCGCGCATCAGGTGGCCACGGGCATCGGCGGTCGCCAGATAAAGAATCCGTTTACTCATCGGGCCGCGCTGCCCACACCGCCCAGGACCCAACCGGCGACGTACATGGCCAGGGCACCGGTCACGCCGAAACTGGCATCCACTGCGCGAATGTCCTTGAGCAACAGGTCCAGGTGTACAGACTCATGGGGCGCGACAATGCGGCGCAAGGTGTTCTCGCACAAGCGCACGTGGGCCTTCTCGTCGGCCAGGACCCGCGACAGCAGCGGATACAGCTCATGCCCGGTGCCGATCACCGCACAGTGGCGGCTCAATACCCGCTGGGCCATCTGCTCGGCACAGAGCCCGGTGGCGTAGGCCGGCACCAGCAGGCCATGCTCGAAATGTGCCGCATAGCGATGGGCCAGGCGCTGCCAGCGGCGGATCTTGCGCCGGCTGAGCCAGTCCGGTTCCAGGCGCACCGAGCCGTCGTCGCCCAGGCCGCGCAAAGCGTCGGCAAACAGCGTCACATGGCGACGCTCATCGGCCAGGTGCTGTTGCACCTGACGCTCGAGCCAGGGCGGCGACTGGGGGAGCAAGTCTTCCAGCAGCGTGCGCTCGGTGGCGTCTTCGCCGGCCAGGTACATGCGCAACAACAAGCGCTCCCCGCGGGGGCTACGGTGCAGACGCCGCAGCGCAGCGCGCTTGATGCGATCCACCAGGCGCGCCTGCACCGCCCCCAGGCCCTGGGCCTGAGGCATGCTCAGGCAGCTGAAGTCCGCCTCGGTGGCGACTGCTTCACCCCCACTCATTGCGCAGGCTGCCGGGCAGTGGCGGATACCGTGGCTACCTGCTGGCTGCGATGCCAGGCCAGGATCAGGCCGATAAAGCTGTCACGCATAAAGGCCGTTCCGGACGCCCCGGCATTGGCAAAGGGTTGTTCATGGCCGTTGTAACGCAGGTAGCCCTTGCCGTTGACCGCGCCCAATTCCAGGGTGTCGCGCTTGTTCAGGCCGCGTTGGCGCACCGCCTTGAGCAGAGGACTGTCCTCAAGGCCGAACACGAACAGTTGGCGCTGAACCACCCACAACGGAATCTGGCCGCTCAGGGCCTGCAGGTTAAGGTTCCAGGTGCCCGTTGCCAGCAACGCATCCAGTTCGCCAGTGCCCGATTGCGCCGCGGTGAAACTGGCACGCATCACTGACTTGGACAGCCGTCCGACACCCAGGCCGATGGTGATGTCGTCGGCCGCCGGGTTCTGGGCATCGCTGGGACGCACGACCACGAAGTAGCTGGCCACTCGCGCGGCGATTGACGGCTGTGCCAGGACCTTGCGCGCCTGCTCGGCGGTGAACAGCACACGCTCGCCGGCGCCTTCGCGGACGCTGATCTGATAGGGGTCGAGGACGATGTCGCTGAACTTGCCGCGCACGGGCGAGTGCACATAGGTGTCGGACTTCCACTTCGTGCCCGAGCGCCGCAACAGCACCTGCAGGCTCAGCGGCACGCGCTGGCCATCGGCGGCGATGCCACTGCCGTGCAGCAGCACGTCGCCGATCACCGTCTTGCTGTCATGGTGGTCGTCAGCGCCAATCACGATGGCGTGGGTTTGCGGGTCGACGCTGGCCCGGGCATCTGCCACATCCAGGGCAATCCGGTTGCAGTCGCGGTCGGTGCTGCGGGTGACGGTCGCGCAGCCACTGTCCGAGGCGAAGTGAAACACCCCGCGACCACTGAACTCGGAAGGCGCGGCATTGGCCTGGCTGCTCAATGCCAGCAGTGCCAGGCAGGCCAGGGAGTAGCCGAATGAAGCGAGCGAAGGTGTTTTCATGGGGAGTCCTGTGGGCACGCAGGCGGCGTGCGACGATACGGCGCGACGGGGATCAATCCAGGTTGCGGTGATACGACAAGGCTTCACTGTGAGCGGCGCTGCGGCGCCCGACACTGATGCCCATGCCACGCACCACAGCGCCGGCGGTGTCGAGCAACGACATGCCGATGACCACCAGCATCGCCCCAAGACGTCGGAGCCCGCGCAAGGGCGGCAAGTCCTGATGGTTGAGGGCCCGCAGGCTGTAGCCGAGGCGCCCGAGCATCACGCACAGAGGGCCGATCGGACCACTGCGCCCAAGCCACTGCAGCCAGCCCGGCATATAGGCGCGAACCAGATAGGGGGTCAGGCCGACGCTGTCACCACCCCTGAGCCAGCGCAGCTTGAGCACTTCGCCCTGGCTGTCGGGCAGTCGATGCTCGGTATGGGCGCCTGGCGCATAGACCACCGCCACGCCCGCCGCTTGCAAGCGCAGGCCCATGACCTGGCAATGGGCGCGATAGATGCCATCGAGCGGCTCATAGCGATATTGCTCGAAGGTGTCACAGCGAAAGGCCACGTTGTTGGCGTAGAAGTTACGCGTGGCGCCGCGGCGCAAGGGGCTGGGGAAGTACATGAAGTCGATGGCGGTCAGGGCACTGCCGGCGACGCTGGGCGCATAACTGGTACGCCCGGCAACTGCCAACGGCGCGTCGTCCTCGGCGAAAGGCACGAGCAACTGCTCCAGCCAATGGCTACAGGGAATGCAATCGGCATCGGCAAAGACCACGTACTGGCAGCGCCCCTGGTCGACCGCGTCGAAACCGACATTCTTGGCATCGTAGTAACCGGTGAGGGTATCGATCTCGACAAAGTCCAGTTCCCGTCCGGCCAGTGCACACAGGGCCTGGCGCGCCACAGGATCGAGGCCATCGTGGGTGATGACCCACTGGGCCAAGCTCTGGGGTGGCAGGCTCTGCTGGGCAAGGCGTGCGATCAGCCGCTTGAGGCTGTTCAAGGCCTCCTGTGCATCCTTGCCGCCACGCAGGTTGTTGGTCTCCAACACCAGCGCGGTATGGGCTGCGATACCCACCAGGCGCTCGCGCCTATCGCTGCCGGGAGGCAGCTGCGACGTCCTGGTTGTCATTGCTTGGCTATCCATTTCACTGAATCTCTGAAAAAAGTGCGGCCACCCGGGGGCGCGACGGGCGCAATCACAGCATTATTCCCGAGATTATTCAAACGCCAAGTGCGCCCCGTGTGATGGCCAACGCAGTCGCTGGACCCCGCTGCGATTCGAGACCCCGGATTCTTCAGGAGCACCATTGAAGTGCCCCCCACATAGCCGCTGGAATCTGTCCTGAGGGAGCGATTGGATAAGGTATTCTTCGGCACGAATCAGCTATCACTACTCTCGGACACGTTCGAGCGGGCGGAGCCCATGGGCATGAAACAGCATCACCCAGAAGTCTTTCACAAGATCACCATCCTCCTGAAACAGGACGATGACGGTTACCCACCCGTCGCTGCCGAATCCCTTTGGGGCATCAAACAAGGCGAAACGACCTACATCGTCGACAACACGCCCTATTACATTTATGGACTCAGCAAAGGCGACCTGATTGATACGCGACAGGAAAACAACGAGCTGATCGCTACCGTCGTTATTCAACAAGGAGGCCACTCCACCCTCAGAGTTTTCGCTGAAAATGCACAGGACAAAGCCAACATCATCAAGACACTGCAACAGTTGGGTGCCCACTGTTCAGTGACTCATAGCCTGTCGCTCTTCTCGGTTGATATACCGCCAGAGTGCCGCTTCGAACCTATAGACGCCTACCTTTGCTCGATCGCTGACGATGACCAGATTGCCTATGAAGACGCCTGCCTGCAGCATCACGGGATCGACTTCGAACGACAATCGCAATGCTCATCCCTGGCATCGTTACCACGCATGACCCATTGAGCGGTCAGCTCAGTAAAAGGCAAGCGCAACAGCACTCTATGGCCCGGCCTGAGAAGCCGTTACCGTGGCTCATCGATCAGCGCCAGCCCCCCTGCGCTCTTGAACACTTCGACGCCGTTACCCGGCTAACACGCAGCCCTTGCTTTGGGACCGCTCGCGATCAGGCTGGCGCCACACGCGGTCTTCATACCGTCAAGGGCCACTGCAATACCACCGACATCCAACAGGGCACTGCCTTCTGCAATAGGAAAAACCCCTTTGCACAGAGGACACACAACCTTGTGCCCGACACCCGCCATGGGTTTACCGTTCAAGTCGGTTTGGCTGAATGCCTCAATGACAGAACCGCCATGACTGGTACTGTCCCCTAGTCGAATAATGTCCATGCCCACTCCTAAGCGACCTTAAAGGTCATCCATCCAATTGTCCTTGGGCCGCAGCTCGGCCAGAAACTCTTCCAGCGTGTAGTCCTCTTCCACAACCGGCCTCCGCGATGCGGCAGGAGCAACCGGTGCAGGGTTTACCGAGGCACCGTCATCACTGCTGGCGGTTTGGGGCATCAGGTTGATGCCAAATTTGTTGCCAACGGGCTTTTGCCCAGGTGTCGGCGAGGTGATGGTGATAAGGGTCGCTTGATCCTTGCGACGCAGAGGCATGACCACGCTGGTGTCGGCATTCTGGTAACTGGCCATGGTCGCCAGCGCGATACCCACAAACGGCGAGGCGGCGCCGGTATCACCCAAACGCTGGGTCAGGTCGTAGCCCTCGCGGGAGTCGAGCAAATCCAGCGAGCTGCGGGCAGCCGTCAGCGCGGGCAGCAACTCGGCCAGAGGTGTGCTGTTCAGACCGCCGTCGTAGAACACCCGGGCCGGTGCGGGCGTAACGGCATCAGTGGCTTTTTTCCAACCAGCAGCCAGTTGAACGGTCAAGGCTTCGCGCTTGAGGCGCTCGCCGTTGTCCGGGCGCTGTAAGGAAACCGTGACCGGGCGATGAATCCTGGCCAGCACTGGCAAGGCGTCCCACTGTTCAAAAGCGCGCTCGGTCCAGGGTTGTGGGATGAACTCCGAAGGTTGGAACTCCACCGCCGGTTTACGCCAGCCCCAACCGGTGAATTCGGGATCGATCTTGTTCTTGTTGACCTTGGTAAAGGGGGCGTAATAGCGCAGCCATTCGACACGTTCGGGGCGACCGACGACCAGGGCGACCATGGCGTCGGTGAGTTCACCAGGTTGTCGGGGACCAGTTCCTACACCTATAGGCTGGTTGTCTTTGCCTTTCGTGGTTAACGCCAAGGCCATATTGAAGCCTTCCAAGTTGTAGATCAGCACAGCAGGCAAATCAGGGTTACGCTCAAAGAGTTGGAACAAGCTTTCTAGAAAATCTTCGGGAGTGTCATTGCAGACAACCCCATTCCGTACATTACGGATGCGATGCCAATGTAAGCCCGCATCTGTTCGGTAACTGTTCACCATACTGGTAAGCATTTCCTGGGTTCTTTCAGGTCTCAAGCGCAAGTTCAGCGTTTTGGAATTCCAACCACGGACCACTGTGATGGTGGGCACCGGCCATTTTTCCGGGAAGTTACGCAGTCCCAGTTCCAATGCATCCGCTTTGCGTTTTGCATAAGCAATATCTTTGTCATCAGCTGTCACCGGATACTTCTTCGGGTCCATGGGCAGGATACTGCCAACGTGCAGAGACGCCGGTTCTCTCACATTTTGCTCTTGCAAGGTTTTCCAGATATCTCCCTGGCGAAAGACATCCAGACTCACGCCGAGGCTGAGCACATCCAGTGTTTCCAATCGCGGTGAAGTAGTCGGTGCACGGTAACGAGTATCAACAGTCATGGTGGAAGCCTTCCTGGCTGGGGTATAGGCCGTCACGGGCGTGGCCGAACTGGCAAAGCAACGACCAGAAGTCAGGGGCAGTTCGGCGGCTTGAACACCGTGATTGAGTAACAACAGGCAGCCCATCAACAACAATATGCGGTGCATCGAAACAGCCCTCTCCCTTTGACCCGAGTCTTCAGCGCAGCTTGATCAGCCAGCGCTAGAGATCATCCATCCAGTTGTCCTTGGGCCTCAGCTCAGCCAGAAACTCTTCCAGCGTGTAGTCCTCTTCCACAACCGGTATCCGCGATGCGGCAGGAGCAGCCGGCGCGGGTTTTACCGAGGCGCCGTCGTCATGGCTGGCGGTTTGGGGCATCAGGTTGATGCCAAATTTGTTGCCAACGGGCTTTTGCCCAGGTGTCGGCGAGGTGATGGTGATAAGGGTCGCTTGATCCTTGCGACGCAGAGGCATGACCACGCTGGTGTCGGCATTCTGGTAACTGGCCATGGTCGCCAGCGCGATGCCCACGAACGGCGAGGCGGCGCCGGTATCGCCCAAACGCTGGGTCAGGTCGTAGCCTTCGCGGGAATCGAGCAGGTCCAGGGAGCTGCGGGCAGCCGTCAACGCGGGCAGCAACTCGGCCAGTGGCGTGCTGTTCAGACCGCCGTCGTAGAATACCCGGGCCGGTGCTGGTGTAACGGCATCAGTGGCTTTGCTCCAGCCAGCGGCCAGTTGAGTGGTCAAGGCTTCGCGTTTGAGGCGCTCGCCGTTGTCCGGGCGCTGCTGGGAAACCGTGACCGGGCGATGAATCCGGGCCAGTACTGGCAAGGCGTCCCACTGTTCAAAAGCACGCTCGGTCCAAGGTTGCGGGATGAATTCCGAAGGTTGGAATTCGAAAGCAGGTTTACGCCAGCCCCAACCGGTGAATTCGGGGTCGATCTTGTTCTTGTTGACCTTGGTGAAGGGGGCGTAATAGCGCAGCCATTCGACACGTTCGGGACGACCGACGACCAGAGCGACCATTGAGTCTGTGAGCTCCCCAGGTTGTCGAGGGCCGGTTCCAAGTCCTATTGGCTTATTGCCTTTCGTTGTCAATGACAGCGCCATGTTGAAGCCTTCATTGACGTACACCAGCAGCGCCGGGAGGTCTGGGTGCTGTTCGAATAGTTGGAACAGGGACTCCATGACGCCCTCGGGAGTGTCGTTGCAGACAATGCCGTCCTGTAAGTTACGAATACGATGCCAATGCAGTCCAGCAGGGGTTCGCATATCGTTGACCATCACAGATAAACTCTCTTGAGTTTCTTCGGGCGTAAAGCGTAGTTTGGGGGCTTTTGAGTCCCAACCTCGAACCACAGTGACGGTAGGAATCGGCCATTTCTCCAGAAAGTCCCTGAGCCCTAGCTCAAGTGCATCGGCTTCACGTTTTTCAGAGGCCGTGTCTTTGTCGTCAGCAGTGACTGGGTACTTATTTGGATCCATGGGCAAGATACTGCCTACGTGCAGTGACTCCGTTTGCTTCGCACTCTGCTCTTGCAAAGCCTGCCAGGTCTGCCCTTGACGAAATACATCCAGGCTTATGCCGATGCTGAGCACATCCAGGGTTTCTAGACGAGGTGAGGTAGTCGGTGCTTGGTAACGAGTATCAGCAGACATATCAGCGGTCTTCTTGGTTAGAGGGTAGGCAAGCACGGGCGTCGCCGGGTTCGCAAAACAGCGGGTCAGCGTTAATGGAGATTGCGCGGCCAACGTTGAAAAACTGACCAGCAGCAGGCTGGCAACGCTCAAACTGGTAAATATCGAGCGCATCAGATTACTTCGCCTCCCTGGCGAATAGGCTTGCCAGCTTTTCGCTCCGCCAAGGTCTGCGAGAACACCAAAGAGGGCATGTCGTTCACGACCGTGGTTGGTAGCGTGCCAGTTGTGCGGTACGTCACTGTAGAGACGATCAGATCGCGGTCTTTATCGGTCTCCGCTCGAAGGAAGGTCTGTACAGCTTCGTCTGGAAGATCATTATCTAAATCTGAATCAGCCTGTGCCCTTCCTTTGGCCCGATTGCTCCTCCAATCCAACCGCCAATCCGCCACCCGACACAAATACGCATAAAACGTCACATCATCCACACTCTCCCCCGCCCCTATCGCCACGTCATACGCCAGCACTCGCCGGCTATGTTCAGGGTTGTTTGGAATGGCCGAGTGGAAAGACAGCGCTTCTTCGTGCTCCTTGTCCTTGCCGCCACTTTGCAGGCGCATGCGTGCCTCGTAGGGTGTTTCTGAACGCGTCACCAGCACCTTGCCGTCATCGGTCGCTCGGGCGGCAAACACGTGGGTGGTTTCAGATATCTCCTTGCCTTCGTTGAGGGCCTTTTGAACGCTACCAATGTCGCGTCCGTGCTTGAAGGCGACGGCCTCGTCGATCGCCTCCAGCCGGCTGTGCCGGGTGCTTTCGGGGGTCCAGGCTTTATTGCTGATCGCAATGGCGGCGTCGATGGGCGCCAGTTTGTCCTTGATCTGATAGACACCGCTGTTGGAGTCCGCTCCCGGCATGACCACTGTGCCATCGGCGTCAAAGTTGGTTTCAACGGGCACTGGCAATAACGGTGCGGTCAGCATCACCGACTTCCCTTGCTCAAGGGAGGCGCGGGCCACGGACATCTGCTGCAGGCAAGGCAGACCGGTGTCTTCCCAGGTGTCCTCCCCCTGAAGCAGCAATGGGTAGGCATGGGGCGGCGTGTGCAAACCGATCAGTTCCTTTTCGCCACCGCGCTTGCGCAGGGTAAAGATTCGCTGGTGGAAACTCAGCGGTAAGGTCCGGCGCAGGGGCTTGCCATACAGCTGCTCGTCAACACCCTGCCAGCCGATTCCCTGGACGTTGGCCAGGCCAACGGTCTGGTCCTGTGGAGTGAAATACAGGTAAACACTGCCTCGGTTATCGCGCTCGTTGAAGGCAATGCGCTTGGCGTCAATCGTGGTTTCGCAGGCGCTGCCGCCGCTCCAGCCAGGTCCGCCAATAGCGCCATAACCCTGGCAGTTCTTGAGGGCGATACTCGACAAGGCCGGGTACGGATTGGGCGCTGCGGTAATGAACTGCAGGATGGCGTCAAGGGTCGCCAGGCGAGCCTCGGCCGTCTGCTGCGCGCCGAAGCCCTGAAGCTTCTCCATGTTGGGTTCGCACAGGCTGTAGGGCGAGTTGATCATCACCACGCCGTCGGCCGGCCGCACCTTGTCTTCATTGAGAAAGGCATGGGCCAATAACGTGATGAGCGTGCCTTGGCTGTGGCCCACCACATTCACCGTGTCGTTGGGGTAGCGCTTGCGGATGATCTTGATCAGCATCGCCAGACGCATCGCCGCCAGCACCATGTAGCGGCGTCCAGGCGCGGAGAACAATGGGTGAGTCAGCTCTCCGGCAAACAGATCCAGGGAAATGAAGCCAAACAGCTTGCCGTTGAAGCCCTTGCCCCACATGTCCGGCAGGTTGGTGGTGGCATTGACGAAATGTCCCCCCTCCAGGGTGCCCGCCTTGTCCAGGCGGTTTCTGTTGCGATCCATCCACTCGCCGTGGGGCGCATCCTTGATGATGTGCTTCTCTTCCTCGCGAAAGCCCCAATAGAACGGTATGACCACACTGCGGGTGTCGGCGCCGTTGGCCGCGGCGGCGAATTTACGCCGGTAGTACACCGCGTCGGGGTTGCGGGCCTTGCCCTCATCGTCCTCGGGCAGGCTGTAGCCGGCCGGACGCAGAAAGCCCGGATTGCTCACGCCATTGGGCAGGGTCGGCGCCATGTCCAGGCGCTCGTTGAGCCCCTCGCACAGGCCGCGCTCGATGCGCTCGTAGCAACCGGCCAGGTCGTTGACGCCGTGCACCACGATGGTCACGCAGGGCTTGGGGGGCGGCGCGATCAGGTGCACATCGCCACCGCCTGGCAGGGTGATCGCTTCAGCGGTGCAAATGGTCCTGGTGCGAAGCGCGTCGTTCATCGTGCAGTTCCTCCTTGATGGCATCGATAGCGAGCTTCCAGGCCTCGCCACGGGGTTACATCCAATCAATATCAGCGGCGAGACTTACGCTCTTCGGCATTTCTTCGAGCCAGGCAGAGCGCCGGATCCTGGATTTGCCACACGCCGTCGTCTTCTATCACGCAAAACTCCAAGAAGGTGCTAGAGACCGTCTGTTTGTGCCAGCGGCTGCGCTCATTGAAGTAAATACCAAGGTTGTAACTGCCTCCCGGCTGCAACGCTTCGGGGTTCATCGTTCTGACAACCGCACCTGGGTAGTCCCCTAACAACACTATTCGGGATTGAATCCACCCATCAGGAAGATCAATGTCCCATAGCGTTTCGTAACACTTGCTGGCGGTCCGACGGCAGAGAAATACATGAGTGATTTCTAGATTTTTGGTGTTGGCCAACAAAAGTCCAAGGTCTGCCACTGGGCGCCCGAGTTCCATCATCACGGGAATATCCGGAGGACGCTTGGACACGGCCTCTGCTACTGATGGCATGAATAACGCAACACACAACGCAGCCCGTATCGAATACCTCATGATTCAGTACCCAAGCGAAAAATTGTCCAGCACTCGATGAAACTGCGCCTGTGCCTCGATGTATCCCAAATCCGGGCCCTGGTAGTAGTCACGCACATTTCGCCTTGCTGCTCGTTGTTGAACTTCTTGAGCGCTTGCCCTGATAGCCACACCGTTCATTGGCGCGTTCCTTGCTGTTCGGCGATTCTTCGGGCTCGGCAATCTTTCCGGGATAGGACTTGCAAGGCGCCCGTTTTTCTTTCCAGACAAAACTCGGTAACCGTGTTGTCAACGGTCTGCTGATGCCGTCGGCTCCGCTCGTTAAAGTTAATGAAAAGGTTGTAACTGCCTCCTGGTTGTAAAGCCTCCTTTCTGAGCACTCTTACGATGGCTCCCGAATAGTCGCCAAGCAAAGTGATTTCCGGCTGCTGCCAGCCAGCAGGAAGATCAATGTCCCATATCGTTTCAGCGCAGCGCAGCGCAGCGCAGCGCAGTAAGGCGACAGATAAACACATGTGTAATCTCTACATTGTTGGTTCCAGCCAGCAAGGGCCGAAGATCAACAACAGGCTGGTTATCCTTGATCAATACAGGGGTTGCTGGCGGCATTTTGGAAATGGCATGGACAGGCGTTGTAATCAGGACCGTTGTCATGAGTAAAAGAGATAATTGTTTTTTCATGACTTAGTACCCTGCCGGAAAGTTTTTTAATGTGGATGCAAATTTGGCTATCGGCTCAGCTGTCCCTTTAATCATTGCCATAAAGTAGTCGCGGACGATGTCGCCTTGCTGCTCGATATTGAAGTCTTTGAGAGTTTTTCCTGGCTCTAGGTGGTAAGCGTATTGATTGCTTACCAAAAATTGCTTTACCTGTTGATAGGCACCCACTAACAGTACGTTCACTCCGTGTTGGTGTTGCCAGACATGAGTCATTTCGTGAATGAAGAATCCCTGTGATTCCGGCTCCTCAAGGCTCCAGTCGGAAACGCCACGCAAGCTTTCTCCAAAGTAAATATGCCCATTGGGTGAAATGGCATAAGTTGCCCCCTGCCACGGCACATAGTCCTCATCACGCAAGCGCACCTTGTCGTAATCGATAGAGTCGCCAAACACACGTTTCGCCAGAGTGATTTCTCCCTCCGTCAGGGCCCGCCCTTTTTCACTATCAGGTTCGGAGAAAACCTTTGCCACGAGAGCGGCCGCTCCCACTGCTGCAGCGGCCGTGACCAGCGGCTTGCTCGAACGCTTCATGCTCACCTTGGCAATACTCATGGCATCTTTCTGCAATAGCTGCGTTGCGCCTTGCGCATCGGTCACGCCTTCGACGATTTCGCCATTGGCCAGGGTGATCGTGTAGGGCACGTTGGGCATGGCCGACTGACCATCGATCTGTTTGAGCATGAAGCGCCGCTGGGTATCGCCCACGTTGAAGTTCGGCAACTGCGCCGCAAGACTGGCCCCGCCCACGAGGCTATGTTTGGCCGCCTTGACCGTGAAATTCCCCGGCATACCCAACTCGATATTGCCGCCCTTGAGCGTCAGGTAGGCCCCGCCGCACATCAGGGTGATGTGCTCCTTGGCAGACACCAGCACGTGCTGCTGGCCCGCGCTGACCTCCACACTCTGATCCGCCTCCAGGCGAATGCTGTTCTGTTGCGCCTGCAGCAGCATCGGCCCCTGGTGGGTGATGTGGCGCATCTCGCCGCTCTGGGCGAACAGGCCCAGATCGCTACCGGCATTGACCACGAATTTCTGTCCCGAGGTGAGCTGCTGATTCTGCTGGGCGACGCTGTCGATATGCTCGCCCGCCGCCAGGGTGACGCTCTTGGGCGATGGCCGGGTTGCCGCCGTTACTCTGCTGCGACTCGTCGTTGGCGCCATGCCCCAGGTCGCGCACCGCCTCGCTGAGGGTTTGCTGCGGTTGGGTGTCGTGCCCGACGCCTTGATGGTCTTGCGCATAGTCGCCCAGCCCCTTGGCCAGTTGCAGCGCGGCTTCCAGCACCTGGATGGCGGCGCCACGCTGCAGTTGCCCGGCATTGGCCTGCAGTTGCGCTTCGGTGCTGAGCAGCAGCCCTTTGGCCGCGCGCAAGGCGCCGTGCTCGTCGGTGCGCAGTTCAAAGCCTTCGCCACGGGGTGCGCCCCCTTCAGGCCGGGGATGGGTCAGGTACCCCAGGTGCAAGGCGCTGCTGCCGTGGTCGCTCATCAAGGCTGCACTGATCTGCTGGGTGGTGTCATCGATGCGCAGTTCGTTGGCCCGGCTGCCCTTGTGTTCCTTGCTCTTGAGGGTGTTGAGCGTCTTGTGATCCGGCAGGCGGTAGGGCGGCATATGGCTGGCCCGGTAGGTGCGTCCGGTGATGATTGGCTGGTCACAGTCGCCATCCAGGTAATCGACTATGACTTCCTGGCCAATGCGCGGGATCGCCATATGGCCCCAGTCCGCCCCCGCCCAGTTCTGTGAAACCCGCACCCAGCAGGAGCTGAAGCCGTTGTGCTTGCCCTCGCGGTCCCAGGGGAACTGAATTTTCACCCGGCCATATTCGTCAGTGTGGATTTCCTCGCCTTCCGGGCCCACCACCGTGGCTATCTGCGGGCCGTCAATGACCGGTTTGGGCAGTGGCCTCGGCCGCCATTCGCAGTCCTCGGCAATGATCTGGGCGCTGAAGTCGTAACTCACGCCCATCTCGGCACCGGCAGCCTCTTCTTGCTGGCTGGCGTGCTGTATCCCTTTGTGGATGATGCGCACCGAGCGCCACCAGCGGTTGAAGTCACCCCGGGGGTGCCCGGTCAGTTGGAAGGAAAACCCCGGAATCAGCCGCGGATCATCCCCTTCCACCGTCGCCACCCGGGCATCGTGACGATGGCCCAACAGGCGGTTTTGGGTGAAGGGTTGGCCGACGGCGCTGCTCTTGTAGCGGCCCGGGTAATCGTAGCGCTCATAGCGTTGAGCCTGATGCTCAAGGTCATCGCCGAGCATTCGCTGCTGCTGGTCGAAGGCCGGGCGCTTGAAGCTGTAGTCACGCTGCGTCTGCTCGGCGGTACGCACGTTTTCCGTGTAGGTGAAGGCGTACAGCACTGGTTGCGGGGCATCCCCGGCCGGTTGGGTGGTGTACAGCACCGGCCCGCCCTGGATGCGCTCCTGGACGTACAACTTGTCACCCTGGACCAGGGTGTGGGCGTTGGCATCGTGTTTGAAGAAATAGAACAGGCCTTCCTCGGTGGACAGGCGGTCGAACAGATAGAGGTCGGTATCACCGGCCTGGACGCAGTATTCACGCGGCGCATGCGGGGTGTGGATATAGGGCTGGTAATCAAGGACGCCGTGCTCGTCGAGCACCGACTTGAGGATCTCGGGCACCGTTTTCTGCTGATAAATACGCCAGTCGGAACTCAGGGCCAGCCGTGCCAGTTGCGGCTCCACCAGCAGGCGGTAACGGGTGCGGCGAAACCCGGTTTTACCCTGGGTGAAGCTGCTGACCAAACCATGGACATGCCGCACCTGCAGGCCGCCTTGCCAGATCGTCAGCAAGGCCGGCTGGTCGAGGATCTGGCCAAAATCGATGGCACCGTTGTCGCTGGCCAGCTCGAGCGTCAAGCGAAAAGGCTCGGACAAGGCCTCTTCCAGAGTGAACTCGACAACCTCGAACGCCACCTGTGCGGTCAGCACGGAAAACGTGAACTGCAAATCCCTTTGACGCATGACACACATCTCCACTTAGAGAACCATTGGCCTTCCGAGCCCGACGAAAAAGACCGGAACCCTCCCCACTCACGGACTATCTTCTGCATCGCGACATCCAGCGCGATATCCAGGACGGTTGCGCGCCCAGCGCCTCACGCAGTGCCTGAAGGCCGTCGCTACGCTCCTCCACATTGAAGGCCAGCGCCGCTCGCAGGGCGGGCCAGCAATGCCCGGGAAGATGCTTGGGCGCCTGCAGGGTGCGCTCCAGTCGCTGATCACGCGCCTGGGTCGACGGCAAGCCTCGGAAGGGATGCTTGCCAGAGGCCAGTTCAAAGATCACGCAAGCAACGGCATACAGATCTGCAGCGGCCGACAAGGCACCGCCCTCCAGCAATTCGGGGGCAGCGTAGCCCGGCGTCCAGGCATTGAAGCGACTGCGGCTCAAGTGAGGCAGGCCAGGCAAGACACCTGCCTCGGCCTGACCCAGGCCGAAGTCGAACAGGCGCACGCCCTCTTCACCGAGCATCACGTTGCTCGGTTTCAGATCCCCATGCAGCACGCCGCGCCCATGGCTGTAAGCCAGGGCGTCAAGCAGCGGCACGGCCACCTCCTGCAAGGCTGTCCACGGCAGGCCCGTCGGGTGCTCGCAGAGCAGCTTGTCCAGGGTCAGCCCGCGCATCAGCTCCATGGTAATGAACGCACAGTGACATTGGGCATCCACTTCAAAGCTGTGCAAACGCACGATGTTCGGGTGGCGCAAGCGGCGCGTCAGGGCGAACTCGCCATACAGCACCAGGCCCGCATCCGGCGACTCGGAAAACTCCTCGCTCAACACCTTGAGGGCGATGTAGGGGTCGGGGTCGCCAAACTGTTCATGCAGCAGGTCGCGCGCGCGATAAACCGTGCCCATGCCTCCAGCACCGAGCAGCCGCTCAAGACGATAGCGACCCGCCAGCAATCGCGGCAGCGTGCCTAAAGGCGCAGTTTGCGCAGGTTTGGCTTTGCCACGTTTTCGCGCCCGGCTGCGGCCCTTGCCCCTGGGACGCGCCACGGCAGGCGCAGCAGGTGGGGGTTTGACGAAGGCGAAATAGGTCAGGTCGCCGGCCTCAGCCTCACCGGCCAGGATGCGCTGCATATCGGGCTTCATATCCGTCATTGGCGGATCACCACGGCCGTCAGGTTGTCTCTGGCTGCGCCGCGCAATGCCCCTTCAAACAGGCGCTCCAGGGCAATCCGTGGCGACGCAAGGCTCAGCGCCCGGCCCAAGGCATCTCCGCTAAGTCCTTGGTAAAGACCATCGCTGCACAGCAGAAAAACATCGCCCGCATGGACCTCGAACTCCAGCACATCCAGGGCCAACCGCTCGCTGGCGCCCACCGCACGAGTCAGGGCATTGGCGTCGGGATGAGCACTGGCCTGCTCCGGGCTCATCCGCTGCTCGTCCACCAATTGCTGCCTCAGCGAGTGATCCTTGGACAGTTGATACAGGCACTGCCCACGCCACAGATAACAGCGGCTGTCGCCCGCCCAGATACAGGCCGCGCGGTTGCCTTGCAGCAACAGCGCCACCACGGTGCTGCCAACAATGCTGTCTTGGCGCCCCACACTGACCGTCAACTCCTGGCCAAGGCGCCGGTTGAGCCAGTGCAGGCATTGGCGCAAGTCATTGAGCCGCCCCTCGAAACTGTCATGCAGCGACAACTCCGCCAGGCTGGCGACAATCAGCTGGCTGGCAACATCTCCGCACTGGTGACCGCCCATGCCATCGGCGACCACCCAGAGCCCCTGCTCCGGGCAATCGAGAAAGGCATCTTCATTGCGCAGCCGCACCTTGCCCGGGTCGGTCCGTGCGGCGCTGCGCCAGGTGCCGGCAACCGACATCAGAGCTGCGCCGGCATACGGAATGAGCGCAGCACGCCCATGTCGAACGGGTTCGGCGTGCGCTGGCTCAGCAGCAGATAGTTGGCACGCAAGCCACCCAGTTCGGCCTTGAGTACCAGCACATCACGACCGGTCAGGTATTCGGTCTGCATCAGGTCGAGCAGACGGAACAACGACCAGGGCCCGGTGTTCTTCTCGATACCGATGGGCCGGCCGACCATCTTGTCCAACACCAGGCTGGCACGCCCTTCTTCAGCATCGGTGGGCCACTTGAAGGACATCGGCACAATGGGGCCATGCCGGTATTCCAGTTGCCGGTTGCCAAAACGGAACTCGGCACGACTCACCGCCGGGTCGAGGGTGTAGGGCTCAAGCCTGAACTGCACCTGGGGCTCCGCCGGGTTCTCGGCGAAGAATCCCTGGCGAATCACTTGCGCGGCGACCATCTGCTCAAGGTAGGCCTTGTTGATCGGCAGGCTTTGGCCGTCGATGCTGCGCAAGCGGTAGCTACCCGGATCACCACTGACGAAAGGTCGTATGTAGGAGTCGAAGAAGCGCTCGGCGATGCCCTGAGCCTTGAAGAACTCACGAAAATCGTTGACGGCCACATCGCTGGTGCTATGGGCATTGAACGGATAACGCTTGCGGATCGCCTTACCGTAGAAACTGTACAGCTCGCTCTGGTATCGCTGGTTGAGGTACTGGTACGAATCATTGAGCACCAGGCGCCAGGCGTCCTCGGCCAGCGTGTTGAACCACAGGCTCACCGGACGCGGCAGGCGCACCGAGGCATTGCGCAGGCTGCTCAAGGCATCGCGCTGGCCGCTCATGCGCGCCTTGGCCATTTCAAAGGCAGCCTGATCAGGCTGGCTGGCCCGCGCCAGGCTGGACAACTGCAGCTGCAGGTCGTTGATTGCCAGCAACGCCGGGGTCAGGTCCGCCGCCGGGCCGTTGTTGTCGTCCAGCAAGCGGTGCAGCGGCTCGAAGCGACGTTGCAGCGCCTTCTTCGCCGTATTCGGCAGACTCTTGGCCAGGGCCTGGCGGGCCTTACCTGCGACAGCGGCCAGCCCCTCGCCCTGCGCACCCGGCGCTGCATCCCCCGCCTTGCCTGCCTGCGCCGTCTCGTCGGCAGGCTCCAGCACGCTCTGGAAGCGGGTGTTCTCCCGGATCTCCACCAGCAATTGCAAGAGCGGCGAGTTGGCCGCGGTCAGACTGGCCAGTTGTTCGGCCCCATCGCCAGCATCGTTGAACGGCGGCAGGCTGACCCGACCCAGGGCTTCGCTCCAGTGGTTGGCGTAGTCGCGAAAGTACAGTTGCTCCAGCTCCACCATCAGCCGACGCAGATCCATGCCACTGATTCCCGAACCTTCGCCCAGCACCCAGTTGTCACGCAGGATATCGGTGACCAGCGCCGTGCCCTGGATCGAAAAATACTGCTGATAACCCTGCTGGGTATAAAAACCCGGGATCACATAGTCAGTGCCGACAAACAGATTGCCTTGTGGCCCCAGGTGCTGGCTCAGACGGTATTGCGGCAAGCTGCGAGCCTGCTCGCGCAACACTCGGTAGACCACATTAGCCAACGATTCGCTGCGCAACACCTGACGGGCCTGGCTCACCAGAGCCTCGTTGAGCGGATAGCTGAATGGCAATTGGAGCAGGCGTTCGAAGTGTCCATTCAGACCATTCTGCAAGGCGCTGTTGCCGGCGTAGCGGCTCGACCATTCTCGCGCCACCCAGTCCTTGAGCAAGGACGGATCACGGCGATCCTGCAGGTTCAGCATCAGATACGCGCGCAAGCTGTTGAGCAGGCGTTCGCGATCGCGCATGTTGGCGCGAACCTGCCCTTCGAGCATCTGCGCAACCCTTGGCAACAGTTGCTCCTGCAACTCACGCTCATAGGCACGCAAGAGCACCGGACGACTGGCATCGCCTTGATACAGCCCGACACGCTCATGCAGCGCCACCTCGCCCCCGGGCGCAAAGACCTGGGTGGCCGCATAACGAGTGTCGAGGGGTTTGAGCAGGGCCTGCGCGTCATCCCGCGCATTCAAGGCCGCGCGTTGCTCACTCCAGCTCTGCGCCAGTGAACGCAGTTGCTCCAGGCGCCCGTGGTTGGCCGAGAAGCTCCCGGCCCACAGCATGCCAAACACCGCCAGGGCCGCCAGGGCGCCCACGTACAGGGCACGCTGGCCCCAGTGAATGCGTCGACGCTCGCGTTGGTCCAGGCCGGCCAAATCGGCCTCGGGAAAAATCACCCGGCTCAACAGGTGATGAATAAAGCGCGAGCGACCGCCGCGCAGGGTCGGCAGGACGGCAGCCGACATGCCCAGGGTCGCGCCGATACTGGCCGTGTCTTGATCGAGCTGTTCGATCAGGTGCGGCGCACTGGTCAGGTAGAAGCCCCGCAGCTGGCTGGGCCGCTGATAGCGGTTACCGGTGAATGCCATGTCGACGAACAGGCACAAGCGCTCTCCGATCTGTCCCAATTGGTGTGGGAAGTCGAGAATGCGCCCACGCCGCTGGGTGTCTCGCTCCTGATGCATGCGCATGATCACCTGGCTGTTCAAGCGCCGCAGCAACTCCTCGAACTCCTGGCGAAGTACTGCCACATCGGTGCCGCTTTGTTCCTTGCCAAAGCTGGCGCCGAGTACCTGATCGCTTTCCTCACGGCTCATGTGATCAAAGAACTCGTCAAACCCCGCCAGTTGGTCGGCCTTGCTGAGCACCAGGTAGACCGGGACATCGACATGCAATTTCTGATGAACATCCTGCAAGCGCATACGCACCTGCTGCGCCAGGGTCTCCAGTTCCTGCTCGTCGGCGCTCAGCAGTGCCGCTACCGGAACCGTCACCAGCACACCATTGAGCGGGCGGCCACGACGTCGCTTGCGCAACAGACCCAGCAAGGTGTTCCAGGCACTGGCGTCGACGTCGGCGGCGCCTTGGCTCAGGTAGCGGCCGGCCGTGTCGATCAGCACGCCATGTTCGGCGAAGTACCAGTCGCAGTGCCGGGTGCCGCTGGTGTCGCGGGTCAGCTTGCGGCCCATTTTGTTGAGTGGAAACTCCAGGCCCGAAAAGTCCAGCAGGCTGGTCTTGCCGCTGCCTTGTGGACCGAGCAGCAGGTACCAGGGCAGGTCACTGCGCCAACGCTCGCTGCGACCGCGGTACAGGCTTGAGGTCTTGAGGGTGCGCAGCGCGTCCTTGAAGCGCTCATGGAGCTCTTTGTGCTCCTGGTCGATCAACTCGTCGCGCTGCATGCGCTGCTGTCCGGCCTCGCTGTCTTCGACGGCTTTCTTGCGGACACCGGCGCGCCAACTGACAAAGACCATCGCCAGGCCCCAGATCAGGAACAACGCACTGATGGTCAGCAGACGCGAGGTTGCGCTGGCCCAGAACTTGTTGTCGTTGACGGCCAGTAGCGGCCCGACGAACCACACCAGCAATGCCACACTCAGCACCAACAGCAGCGTCCAGACCCAGGTCTGACGCAGCAAGGCGCCGGCTTTCTTGAAGAAGTTTTTCATCACACGTCCCTGTCTTACTGCTGGGGCTGGACCACCACCGGGTCAAGCGGTTGATACGTCTGCAACAGGCTTTCGCGCTGCTGGCCCAGCACCCAGGCAAACCCCGAGTACATCACCAGCAGGCAAACCACGGTGAACAGCGCAACCATCCACCCCGGCACAATGCGCACCAGGCTGCGACGCTGATCGCCGAGCCCTTCCCAATGTGGCGACAGCTCACGAGGCACATCGCCACGCAGCTGGCGGATCTGCCGGTACAAGGCGTCGCGAATCCCCTCAAGCTCGAGCACGCCGCGGGGAATGACCCGGTACTTGCCCTCGAACCCCAACGACAGGCACAGGTACATCAGCTCCAGCATCGGCAGATGCTTGACCGGGTTCTTCGACAGCCGATCCAGCAGTTGGAAGAACTTTTCGCCGCCGAAGGTTTCGTTGTGAAAGCTGCTGAGCAGACTCATTTGCGACCACTGGCTTTCATTGCCCCAAGAGGTGCTCACCACCGCCTCGTCGACCACGGTGCACAGCACATAGCGGGCGGCCATCACCTGGCTGCTCAGCGCACCGTCCTGCAGGGCTCGCGCGTCGAACTGCCTGAGGCCGGCACTCAGGCGCGTATTGAGTGCACGCAAGTCTTCAGCCGCCTCGCTGTGCTTGAGGCGAACCACTTCCGACAGCAGGTCGGACGCCGCCGCCACGAGCGGGTTGAGGCTGACGCTGAAGGATTGCGCAGGACCCAGGCGTGCGGCATAGATCATCCGTTCCTCTAACTGCTCGAAACGCGGGGGATCGGCGAAGTCGGTCAGCGGGTTGCGCGCCGGGCCATGCCCAAGGCGGTCAAGCAAAACGGTTTTATCGTCCTGAGGGTGTTCCAGATCCTTGATCATGTCGTTCAGTTCCTGATGGCCCAGAATTTCAGTTCAAGCTCGGCGAACTCACCGGAGACGTGGAAGGCGAAACCGCCCGAACGCTCCAGTTGCGCCAAGTCCTCGGGACTGAGGTCGAGGATGAAATAGGTCTTGTTGGAGTGGAATGCGATCTGTCGCGGCGCCACCGGCAAGGGCCGGACCTTGATCCCCGGCAGATGCAGGTTGACCAGTTGCCGAATGCTTTCCACCGGCCCGACCTTGAGGTGCGACGGCAAGCGATGACGCAGTTCTTCAGAGTCGCAGTTGGCACTGGCCGCAAGCACGAACGAGGCCGACTCCAACAGCTTGTGATCATGCAGCGGCGACACCAGCACCCCGTACTGACGGGCCTGCAGCACCAGTTCGATGGCATGCTGCTCAAGCACCATCGACAGCACCTGGCGAATGGCGTCCATCAGTTTGCGAAAGCTCGCCCCCTGGTCGCTGTGCTGATAACGGCTGTCCAGCCGAGGGCGCTTGCTGTCACTGGCGAAAGTCGCCAGCTCCCCGAGCATGACCAGCAGCGAGCGATAGAGCTCCTCCGGATGGACATGTTCAAGATCCAGGTAATGGCGCAACAGCAGTTCGGTGCGGTTGATCAGTTGCAGCATCATGAAGTCGCCCACCTCGGCACCACCGACCTTGCCGTTGGAGCGAATCCGCTCGGCGATGGTGTCCCCCCGATGACTGAGCATGCTGATGATCTCTTTCAGGCACGAAAGCAGATAGGTGCTGGCATGGGTGTGCAGGAAGGTCGGCACGAAATCCGGATCGAGGCTGATCACGCCATCGGAGGTGGCATCCAGCACTTCACAGACTTTCAACTTCACATAAGCCTGCCCGCTCTGCTGCTCGCCCAGGAGCAGACGGAAGTCCGGACGGGCACAGCTGAGCTGGCTGCTGGAATCATCACCAGCGTTGGAGTCGGCGATTTCCGCCTCGTAGACGATGTAGCGCGCCAGCACATCGGATTGCTCTGCGCGCCGCGCTTCGATGTGGTTGCCCGTGACCAGCGGCAAAGCCAGGTAGACCGGCGTGCTCCCCGTGTTGGGCGGTACATCCAGGGCCAGTGGCTCGGTATCGTCCCCCAGCTCGAACAGACTGCCGTCCGGCAAGATACCGGAGGCCCGGCTGATCACCAGCTTGCCCATGTTGAGAAACTGCAGATCGATCTCCAGCGCCAGAAATCCCCAACTGTAACTACCCAGCAGTTGGGTACGGGTTTTCATCTGGTAATCGTAGTAACGATCGTTGTGCTGGAAATGCTGAGGCCGCAGCAACATGCCTTCCTGCCAAATGATTTTATGCACGTTCATCAATTGTCATCCGCTTGGGTGGACACATCGTTGCTGTTGCGGATGCCGGACTGGTCGAGGATCAGGCCGACCTCGGTCACCTCCTGCGGGGTGAGCTGCACCACATAACGCCACTGGCTTTCCGGCAAATCACGATAAGCCGCAAGCACGCCGACGAAACGGCTCCCGTCCTCGACCCGCAACTTGAATTCGAGGCTTTCCCCCGGGCGCAACTCCAGCTCTTCACTGGCCACCAGATCCGGTGCCAGGGACTCCCTGGCGCGCTCGTAGAGACTGAAAAAGTCGGCGTTCTCGAACGCGACGGGATGCTTGAGTTCCATCAACCGCACCACGATCGGCGACGCACGCCCATTGAGGTCGGGGTTGAGCCGGTCGCTGGCACTGAGCTTCAGGTTGAGCTTGGTCAGGGTCGAATACGGCGACATCGATGCGCAGCCGGTCAACAGCGCCAAGGCCATGAGCAGCGTCAGGGCCTTGAGTAATGGGTGGGTACGGCGAGACATGCAGGTCATCCTTGATCATCGAGGTGGAGGGTGGAGATCAGGCGGATCTGCTCTTCATAGGCCTGAGCAAAATCCCGCGCCAGCAGGCGCTCGTTCCAGTCGTCGTCCTGGCACAGCGCCTGGTGATAGCGGCGGTACGCTCGCCAGCGGCTACCGGAAGTCGCCAGCAACGGTTGCTGGCCATCGCGCTCGAAACGTAGCGTCAGCTGTTGCGGCGAAAAGTGTTCGAGGGTGCTACGCACTGCGGCGCGGCTGGCGCTGAGCAGCGCCACCTGGTGCGCCTGCAGGTCGCGAAAAGCGCGGGAAATCGCCTGCTCGGCAGACAGTTGCCCTGGCTTGTGGTCCAGCAGCAGGATGCCCAGTAGCGCTTCGCAATCCACGGCGAACTTGAGCGGGTTCTGACTGTTGCCCTGGGCCGTGGTGAGGGCCAGGCGCAGCTCGTTTTTCAGCTCGCTACGGGTTCGCAAGCTCTGCTGCAAGCCCCCCATGCTCTGCTTGAACAACCCCGCGACATTGACTGCCAGGGCCTCGCGCTGATCGTTATCGAGCGCCTGCAGATCCACCCCCAGGACCGCGCCAAAACGCGCCCAGAAAGCCTCACTTTGGCAGGCCGGCGCCTTGGGCTCGGGTAGCGCCTGCGGCTCGGGGGGGGCCACCAGTTCCGGGACCAACAGGCATTCCCTATCGATGCGGGCATAGTCAGCTCGCTGCCCAGGCTCCTGGTGTGGCACATCAAGCGCGCTCAGCTCGTCAAGCTCTGCCCCACTGTGTTCCTGCTGGTCCAATGCGTTGAGCGGGTCGAGGTCTATGAATGCGTTATCCGGAATGATGCTGCCGGCCGCTTGTGGCCGACCGGCTTCAACGGCGAAGGCCTCCGAGGCTTGCACCAGGCGTGCACGGATCTCGAAATCCCCCAGCAGGTAGACACTGCCCTGCTCGATACGCTGGGCTTGGCCCTTGCGCAGACGCGCGCCACTGCCACGGTCCTGAATACCGTTGCTGCTGGTATCGGTGAGGAAAAACTGGCCATCGCGATAGCTGACCAGCGCATGATGGTTGGACAGATGACGGTTGCTATCCGGAATCTGCCACTCGCAATCCCCTGCCCGGCCGATGGTGCCACCCGCCCGCCTGAAAGTTTTGCTGCTCAAGTCCGCCGGCACGAATTGCTTGGCATTGAGCACTTCAAAAACCAGTTCCATGATGCTGCTCCTTGCGCTCACTTGCCGCGATTGACCGCCTGCGGATCACCCAGCGGGCGATAGGTGTCATCGTTGAATTTGTAATTGCCGCTGCAGGCGCCGAGGCCGACCACAACAACCAGGGTCAAGAGGACGGCTTGCCAGTGACGAACAGACATCAGAAGGTCTCCATAGGTAGACAGTGCACAAAACGCCCTCCCTTGCAGGCGCGCCCAGAAGTACAAAAAACCAGCCAAGGCTGCATGCCTCGCTAGACCACAAAGTCGTCAAGATTGATGTTCAGGCGCCCCAGGCGGTACAGCAGCGTGCGACGGGGCAATCCCAGCTCCCGGGCCGCCAGGGTCTGATTGCCGTCGTTCTTGCGCAGGCAATCGAGCAACAGGTGGCGTTCGACTTTTTCCAACTGCTCGCGCAGGTTCAGACCCGGCTCTTCGGGCATGACTTCAACGTTCAGGGAAAAATGCTCGGCCATCAGTTCACCGCCTTCACAGAGCAGCACTGCACGCTCCACCAGCCCCTTGAGCTCGCGCACGTTGCCTGGAAAGGCGTAACCGGACAGATGATTGAGGGCCGTCGGCGACCAGCTCACCGGGTCCTTTTGCAGGAAGACACAGGCCTTGTCGGCGAAATGCCGGGCCAGGTCGAGAATGTCGCCTTCACGCTGTCGCAAAGCCGGCAACTCGATCGGGAACTGAGCCAGGCGGTAATACAGGTCCTCACGGAACTTGCCTTCGCCCACCAGCGCCGCCAGATCGCGGTGGGTGGCGGCGATGATCCGCACGTCGATGGTGTGCGTGTCGTTGGAGCCCAACGGGCGGATCTCGCCGTCCTGTAGGACCCGAAGCAGTTTGGCTTGCAGGGACAGCGGCATGTCGCCGATTTCGTCCAGCAACAGAGTGCCGCCATTGGCCGCATCAAACAGTCCGGGGCGATCGCGGTCAGCGCCCGTGAACGCCCCCTTGCGATAACCGAACAACTCGCTTTCCAGCAGGTTTTCCGGAAACGCCGCGCAGTTCTGCACCACAAATGCCTGGGAACGACGCGGGCCGTAATCATGAATGGCACGCGCCACCACTTCCTTGCCGGTACCGGTTTCGCCACGCAGCAACACGGTGTAAGGGCTGTGCAGGACCTTGCTGATCAACTGATAGGCCTGGCGCATCGCCGGACTGGTGCCGATCAGGCCATAACCACTGGTGATGACCTCGGGAGGCAGAAGCGGCGCAGGCTCGCCCGCGGGCAGACGCAAACGCTGGAGCAACGCCCATTGTCCAAGGACAAACGCCCCCAGTTGGCCCAACGACTGGGCAAAGGCTTGCAGGTCTTGCTGTTGCGGGCTGGCACACAACAGCAAGCCTTCGACAGCCTTGCGCGCGTTGACCAGCGGTACGCATAACAGTGACTGCCACGCAGCGCTGTGCACGGGCAGGAAGCTGGTGTCGTGGAGGCTGTGGTTCAGACCCACCAGGCTCACCACCCGGTTCTGGCACAGGGCAAACTGCAGCAGTTGCTCACCGCTGTAATCGCTCGGCAGGTTGATCACTTCCCGCGGTTGTAAAAGGCCACCGAGGCATTCGGCGCGCAGTTGCAGGCAGCTATGGGTGGCATCGAGCAGATACAGCTGACTCAGTTCACAGCCACTGAGCTGTGCTGCGCCTCGCACAAAGTCTTCAAGCAGCACAGCGCCTTGCACCGCCCGGGACAAAGCGGAAAATTGCGCCAGCAGTGCCTCTGCATAGGCCAGCGGCTGCGGCACCCGAGTGAACATGATGCCCACCTCAGGCGAACTCGCAGGCCACGCCACCGCTGCTATCGAGCGTTGCGTACACACGTTTGAGGTTCTCGCCGGTGGCCATGGCCGCCAGCAGGCGGTCGGCCACCAACGGCAGGACGTGCAGGTCGAGCAAGTAGTCGATCAGGCGTGCACCGCTTTCGCTCTGAGTACAGCGTTCGGCCAAGTGATCGACCAACGCCTGGCAGTGGCTGAACTCCAGCTGCCGAGCGTTCAGCCGCTCACCCAGTCGCGCCAACTTGATTTCGATCAGTTCACGCAGCACCGGGCCACTCACCGGGTAGTAAGGCACCACGCGCATACGTGCCAGCAGCGCCGGTTTGAAATGCTTGCTCAATACCGGACGGATCGTCTGCTCCAGGGTGTCGACACTCGGGCGCTCGCCGTTCTCGCATAGCGCGCTGATCCGCTCGCTGCCCAGGTTCGAGGTCATCAGTATCAGCGTGTTGCGAAAATCGATCTCACGCCCTTCGCCATCGTTGGCCACGCCCTTGTCGAAGATCTGATAGAACAGGTTGAGCACATCCGGATCGGCTTTCTCGACTTCATCGAGCAGCACCACGGAGTAGGGTTTTTGCCGCACCGCTTCGGTGAGCATGCCGCCTTCGCCATAGCCGACATAACCCGGCGGAGCGCCAATCAAACGTGAAACGGTGTGTTTCTCCTGGAACTCGGACATGTTGATGGTGGTGATGAAACGCTCACCGCCATACAGCAGGTCTGCCAGGGCCAGGGCGGTTTCGGTCTTGCCCACACCGCTGGGGCCCACCAGGAGAAATACGCCGACTGGTGCTTCTGGTTTATTCAGGCCTGCGGCCACGGCACGCATCGAACGATCCAGAACCTGTACCGCCTGGTCCTGACCGCGAATACGGGCACTCAGGTCAGTGGCGAAACTCGCCACCTTGGCGTTGTGCTCACGGGCCAGTTGCGCCAGCGGTACGCCGGTCCAGGCGCTGATGACTTCAGCCACCAGGCGTGGACACACCTCGAAGCTGACCAGCCGCTCCCGGGTTTGCGCATCGCTCAGGGCGCGATGGGTGTCGTTGAGTGCCGACTCCAGCTCCACCACGCCAGGCCCGGCTTGTACATCAGTCTCCCGGCCGGCATCCGGCGAGCCTTCGCTGTCTTGTGTCGAGCGCAGGGGGCTGGCGTCGCGGGCCCTGGCCAATTGCACACGTAACTGCAGCAGGCGCTCGGCCAATGTGCGTTGCTCATGCCAGAGTGTTTCCAGGGCCTGCTGTTGCTCCGCGGCATCGGCCAGCCGCGCTTCCAGGCTGTCCAGGACCTCCTGGTCGATCTTCAGTCCGGCTTCGGCATCGCGCCGCAGAGCCTGGCACTGACGCCGTCCCTCAGCACACTCGCCACGCAGACGCTCCAGACGCTCAGGTGCCGCTGCAAGGCTGATGCGAACCCGGGCACAGGCAGTGTCGAGGACATCGACGGCCTTGTCCGGCAACTGGCGCCCGGCGAGGTAGCGGGCCGAGAGCTCGGCGGCGGCCACCACTGCGTCATCACGCAGGTAGATACCGTGGCTCTTCTCATAGACCTGGGCCAGGCCTCGCAGAATAGTCACCGCCTCGGCAACGGTGGGTTCGTGCAATTGCACGGGTTGGAAACGCCGGGCCAGGGCCGGATCTTTCTCGAAGTATTTTTTGTATTCGCTCCAGGTGGTGGCCGCAATGGTACGCAGCTCACCACGGGCCAGGGCCGGCTTGAGCAGGTTGGCCGCATCGGAGCCTCCGGCATTGCCGCCCGCGCCGATCAGGGTATGAGCCTCATCGATGAACAGGATGATCGGTTTGGGCGAGGCTTTGACCTCGTCAATCACCCCTTTGAGGCGCCGCTCGAATTCACCTTTGACGCTGGCGCCCGCTTGCAGCAGCCCCATGTCCAGCGAGAGCAGCTCAATGTCCTTGAGCACGGGCGGTACTTCTCCGGCAGCGATGCGCGAGGCCAGGCCTTCGACGACCGCGGTTTTACCGACACCGGCCTCACCGACCACAATCGGGTTGTTCTTGCGGCGACGGGCGAGGATGTCGACCATCTGCCGGATCGCATCGTCGCGGCACAGCACCGGGTCGAGCTGGCCGTCTCGCGCCTGTTGGGTGAGGTTATGAGTGAAACGCTGCAACAGCGACTCCCCCGCTGCCGCCGGCCCGCCGCCGGAGGTTCGTTGCTGTTGTGACAGGGCAAAATCCTTCAGGCGTTCGATGTCCAGCTTCGCCAGCAACGGCTGGTAGCGACTGCCGGCATAACGCATCGGGTTGCGCAGCAAGGCCAGAATCAAGGCCGCCTGCTCGACCTGGCTTTGACCCAGTTCAAGATTGGCCACCAGTAATGCGTCCTGCAGCCACTGCACCAGTTCCGGAGCGAACACCGGGCTGCGCGAGCCGCTATCGCCGACTTGCGATTGCAGTGCCTCAATCAACTCGCCGGCCTCGACTTGCGCGTCCTGCAACGCCCGGGCAAGCAGACCCTGGGGACGCTCCAGCAAACCCAGCAGCAGGTCTTCGACCAGCACCTTGTTGCCGCCACGGGCGACGCAGCGCTCAGCGGAACGCTCCAGGTCGCGGCGGGTTTCAGCGTCCAGTGCCTGGATAAGTTGTTGCAGGTCTAGGTTGATCATGGGTCATCTGTCCTTAATGAATTTTGCTGCCCAGGGTCACCACGCCGTCGGCCTTTTCATGACCGAGCCAACTGGTCCACCCCAGACGACAGGTGTTCTGTTCACCGATGCACAGTTCGCGGATTTCCTCCTGGCGCAGCACCAGGCGAATGTCGTAGTCCAGCGGATCGCGCAGGGTGAACCGCACCAGCGCGCACAAGGGCTGGTAACCGAATCCGATCGGCAGGAACTCGTGGAAGCGTTGCCAGTCGAGCTGGCTGATATGAATGCGGAACTTGCCGCTGCGGTCGCGCACCCGCTCGCCCAGTACCAGGTCCTCAGCGAGCAGGCTGTTGGCCTGCCCCAGGCAGTTGCGCTGTTCGTCGAGAATCTCTACCCGGCGCTCGATGCACTGCTCGATCACCAGGTCTGCGTGCTTGAAGTAGTAGCGCAGCACCGCCTCGATCAGCGCCGCCGAATGGGCGCGCAAGCTGAGCAATCCCAGGTATGGCAGCAAGCGTTTCCAGTTCAGTTCCTTGGCCTTGCGGATCTCTTCGCCACCCAGGCCGATCAAGGCAAATAACTGAGCTGAAAACGGGTCCAGGGCACCACTCTTGAAGCTGGCGCGGTAGCGGTATTTACTCCAGATCGGCAGCATCAGGCGTTGCAGGCGGTGATGGAACAGATCGAGGAAGTTGCGTGTCGGGTTGCCCTCCTCGCCATCGCCCAGGGCCTGCTCGCCATAGAAGGCCGGCAAGGGCGAGCCCGCGCCGAACAACCCGATCAGGTTGAAACGCAAACGTGCGCGCATCTGGCCGCGCTCTTCAAAAAACTCCACGCGATCAACATCGCTGCCAGGGAAACCCAGGCTCGGATTGGCCTGGAACTCCAGCTGATCGTAGAGTTCCTCTTCACTCAGGTACGGATGGGCATCACGCAAGCGATCGACGACCAACAGTACGGCCTGAAACAGCGAATACTCTCGTATTACCGTGCTCAGTCTGCTTAAAGCAGGGGCTGCAGCCCCATGCGTGGAGCCCATTTGTACACCTCTCCCTGTGTACTTTTTACCCGCAGCTCATGGTAGGAATTGAGACTGGCGTAAAGAGCAAAAAACTCGTTAAGAACCGACGCGAAAACGAACAGGTCGCCTTCACCGATATAGCCTTGGGGATCGATACTCAGCTCGGTGCGCAATCCACGCAGCGGCAAGCCTCGGTGCAGGCGGTCGACGTGCTCGTGACGTATCGACTTGAGCCCGCCCAGCAAACGCTTGCTGACCTTCTCCAGGTGCTGGTCGTAGTAGCGCGGCAAATCGTAGGTTTCGAGGATCACCTTCAACGCATCGACGTTGGCCAGCGACAGATAGTTGAGCGACATGTTGCTGATGAGCTTCCACAGAAAATCGCGGTTCAGCGGCGGCGCGTAGCTCGACGTGACCGGTGTGATATTGCGGAAACTGAGAAACTCCGGGGTTTCCTCGCACAACTGGTTGATGTCGCCGAGCTTGAGTCGGCGCGGCAGGTTCTGGTTGGTGCACATCAGCTCGATCGACAGGGTTTCCTGAGCATCGGTGTGACGGATACCGAAGCTCAGGTAGGTATCGAGGCCGTCGTGCAGCAACGATGAGCGCTGGCGAATGCTGTAGTGCGGACGGCTGTGGGGCACGTCGAAACTCGGATCATGCTCGAACGACTCGAAGGGTACATACGCCTGATAACCCAGGCCGCCCGGCTTCCAGCCGGTGACGCTTTCAATGGAAAACACGCCGCAATGCTCCAGTTCGTACTTGGCCGGCAGCAGCAGGTACTCGTCCTGCTTGCCGTCGAGACGAATCGGCAAGGCATCGTGCTTGAACAGGTTGACGATAGGCGTGCAGTAGAGCTTCACGTTGTCCAGTGTCGGACGCAGACGTTGCACCCCACTGTTGCGAATATCGAAGCGCAACTCCAGGCCGTGCATGCGCTGAAGGATGTCTTGGGCCAACCTCTGCAGCAGATCCAGACCACTGAGATCGACAAACAGGAACTTATCCTGGAGCGCAAAATACTCCTGCAAATAGCGATACCCGCGGAAGGTATTCAGCGGGTACGGGATCAAGGCCTCTTCTTCAGCAAAGCCCACAGGCTGTACACGATTGCCCGGTATCTTGAAGGACATCCCAACGCCGTTGACTCCGGCCAGCGGCTCGCCGTCCACCCCCAACGGCACCAGCTCGATGCCCTCAAGGTTGCGCAGCAGGCTGAGGTAAAGCATCTGACTGATGTAGCGCTCACCGGCCAGGTGCAGGCGCAGACGCTCCAGGTTCAGTTCACCAATATGACCGTCGCAACTCATTTCCAGACGCAAGCTCAACAGTGCACCGTCACCCTTGACCGAGTAACTCAATGCCGTCAGGTCCAGAGGCAGCACATCGGTCGGATAGCAGGTGCGAAATCGGCAGCAGACATCATCGATGGGCTTGCTCTCTACCGGCGTATCTCGCGGTATGCGCTGGGCGGGTCCGGACTGCTGCAGGGGATCGAACTGCAAGATGCTGAACGCCGGCAATGGCCGCATGTAGTTCGGCCACAGCAGGTGCATCAGCGAGTGGCTCAGCTCGGGCAGTTCGTCGTCGAGCTTCTGGCGCAGACGTCCCGTCAGAAATGCAAACCCTTCGAGCAGGCGCTCCACATCCGGGTCTCGTCCGGCCTCCCCCAGAAAAGGTGCCAAGGCCGGACTGCGCTCGGCGAAACGACGGCCCAGCTGGCGCAGCGCGGTAAGCTCACTTTGGTAGTAGTGGTTAAAGGACATGGGCTCAGTGCCTGGTAGTAAGAGTCATGGATCACTGCGGTGGAACGCGTTGCCAGTAGCCGCGCCGCGTTACCCCACTCTCCAAAGATCCCTGCCGTGTTCGCGACGCGTACCGGATAGCCAACAAAGGTCGTGGCCTGGGCAGCCAACAACCCGGCTGGCGCAGACTGCGTGGTTTGCTGTCATCGTCGTCTCCTTAACTGACCTTGACTTGCCCGCTGCCATCCAGGCAGGCGGAAAAACTGACCTGACGCTTGATCCCTTCCACCTCAAGCAAGCCTTCAATGCTGAACGCCAGCTTGAGCGGGTCATGATCACGCGGCAGAGAAACGACACGCACCTGACTGAGCCGCGGCTCGTAGGCTTCGATGAAGTGCTCGATGGCCAAACGGGCCTGGCTCAGGGCATCGTGCAAGCTCAAGCGCATGTCGTTGAGATCGGGCAAACCGTAGTCGGAAAGCGTTTGCACGCTCCCCGCACGGGTGCTGAGCATCTTGCCCAGATGGGCAGCCACCGATGCCATCGCGCCGACCTCGCGGCTCCAGCCGACACGCTGGTCGGCCTCTGCGCTCAGGCGTTCAAACAGGCTGCCGTATCCGCTCATGACCTGGCTCCCGGTTACTCTTTATCCAGTTTGCCAACCAGAGAAAGCGTGAAGTCGGCCCCCATGTACTTGAAGTGCGGGCGCACGTTCAGGCTCACGCGATACCAGCCCGGCTCGCCTTCCACATCGCTGACGATGATCTGCGCAGCGCGCAGCGGACGACGACCACGGACTTCGGCACTGGGGTTTTCCTGGTCAGCCACGTACTGACGGATCCATTTATTGAGCTCCAGCTCAAGATCGGTACGCTCCTTCCATGAGCCGAGCTGTTCACGTTGCAGCACCTTCAGGTAGTGAGCCAGGCGGTTGACGATCATCATGTAGGGCAGTTGGGTGCCAAGCTTGTAGTTCAGCTCCGCCGTCTTGCCTTCAGCGCTGATGCCAAAGAACTTCGGCTTCTGTACCGAGTTGGCAGAGAAGAACGCGGCGTTGTCACTGCCCTTGCGCATGGTCAGGGAGATGAAGCCCTCCTCGGCCAGTTCATACTCACGACGATCTGAAACCAGCACTTCAGTCGGGATCTTGGTTTCGATTTCACCCATGCTTTCGAAATGGTGCAGCGGCAAGTCCTCCACCGCGCCACCGCTCTGCGGACCGATGATGTTCGGGCACCAGCGGAACTTGGCGAAGCTGTCGGTCAACTTGGTGCCGAACGCATACGCGGTATTGCCCCACAGGTAGTGCTCGTGGTTGTTGGCAACGGTTTCCTTGTAGACGAAGGACTTGACCGGGTTTTCTTCCGGATCATAGGGATTGCGCAGCAGGAACCGCGGCAAGGTCAGGGCAATGTAGCGAGAGTCTTCCGATTGCCGGAAGCTCTGCCACTTGGCAAATTGCGGGCCTTCGAAATGATCCTTCAGATCCTTCAGGTCCGGCAGGCCGGTGAAGCTTTCCAGGCCAAAGAAGTTCGGGCCTGCGGCGGCAATGAACGGCGCATGTGACATGCAGGCAACGCTGGAGACGTACTGCATCAACTTCACGTCAGGAGAACTGGGCGACATGAAGTAGTTGGCGATGATCGCGCCGACTGGCTGGCCACCAAACTGACCGTACTCCGCGGTGTAGATGTGTTTGTAAAGGCCGGCCTGCATCACTTCCGGCGAATCTTCGAAGTCGTCCAGCAGGTCCTGCTTGGAGACGTTGAGGATTTCTATCTTGATGTTTTCACGGAAATTGGTGCGCTCCACCAGTAACTGCAGCCCCCGCCAGGCGGACTCCAGCGACTGAAAGTCTTCGTGGTGGAGAATCTCATCCATCTGCTGGCTGAGCTTGGCATCGATCTCGGCGATCATGCGATCGACCATGGCCTTCTTGACCGGCTCGCCGCTGTTCTGCGGTTTGAGCAGTTCCTCGATGAAGGCTGACACTCCGCGCTTGGCGATATCGTAGGCTTCGTCGTTCGGAGTCAGACGGGTTTCGGCGATGATGCCGTCGAGAATGCTGTACTCGCTGCTCTCGTTGCTTTGGTGTTGCGCGGCACGGGTAGTCATGTGTTGTGGCTTCCTTGTCTGATGGGTCAGGCGTCTGGGGCGGCAGCGTTCAGGCCCAGCTCACCGAGCACGCGAACGCGGGATTCGTCGTCGGCGAGAACGCCTTCGATGGCTTTGCGAAACGCAGGTGCATTACCCAGAGGCCCCTTGAGTGCCACCAAGGCATCGCGCAGCTCCATCAGCTTTTTCAACTCGGGCACCTGCTCTACCAAGCTGGCCGGGTTGAAGTCCTTCATCGAGCTGACCCGCAGACTGACCGCCAGCTCATCAGCGTCACTGTCCTCCTGAAGACGGTTAGGCACGCTGAGCGTCAGACTCAGATCCTGCTTGGCCAAGACTTCGTCGAAGGTCATTTTGTCGATACTGATCGGCTTGCGATCTTCCACCTTGCGTTCATCCGGACGCTGGGTGTAATCGCCGATCGCCAGCAGTTTCAGCGGTAGCTCAATCTCCTCCTGAGCTCCGCCGGTCGCGGGTTTGAAGGTGACGTTGATGCGTTCCTTAGGGGCTACAGAGCCTTCTTTGGCCATGGTCCTTTCCTTGCGATTGTCGGCCCGTGGGCCTATTCGAGTACCACCTCGAGGTCGAGATGGCACAGCCTGCGATAAATCTCTTCCTTGCGTTCTCGCACTGCGTGGTTCTGCGGCAACAACTCACAGCAGCTAAGCAGGAGGTGCAGCACTTCCAACGCAAGATCCGGCTCCCAGGCGTGCAAGCCTGAGTTCTGCAATTCTTGATCAAGGGTTTCCAGCTGGGTCTTGGCCAGCTCGTACTTCTTGGCGATGAAACACAGCCGCGCCAGGCTGAAATGCCAGAAGAACCTCACGCGACCGCCACGCGCACTCTGCAGGCCTGGCTTGAGTACTTGCACCGCCGCCTTGAGGCCATCCTTGCGCAGGATCGGCAAGACCTCTTCCAGGGCCTCCTCCCAAATCGGCTGGCTGGAGCTGGCGTCGACCTGACGCGGTGCGCTGGTGGCGGATAGGTGAGGCATGACATGGGCGCTGATCCAGCTTCGAGTGGCCGGATCGGCGAAGGGAGTGCCGTCGTGAAAGCGCAACTCCACCACTCCCGGCAGACGCTGCAGCAAGAGCGCAAAGTGAAATTCGACTTCACGCATGGCCTGATCGGCGTTCAACGCTTGCAAGCACTCCCAGACCATGCGCTGCCCGTCGAACCAAAAGGGTGCCCTGGACAGGCTGGCTTCGAGCTCCAGCAACAAATCAGCGAACTGACCACCGGCAAAGCGTTCCTGGTAAGCCTTGAGTTTGTCCCCAGGCAGCCCTCGCAATGCCGTGACCTGTTCAGCGTTACGCTCCGGGACACTATCGATGGGCAACCACAGCATGGTGCGGTTCAGGCGCAGGGAGCGCATGTCGGTAGCCTTCTGCTTGAGCCACCAGGCGCACAGAGGTCGGGCATGCTCCTGCAGCGCACGCAGGACCCTCTGAGCATCCTTTTCGTTATCGATCGACGAGGCCGATGAGAAGAGCTGGGTCGCTGCCTGCTTGACCTGTGCTACCACCGTGCCGACGGCTCCGGGCTCTGGCTGATGCTCGACGGCACGCTGGATCATGCTCGACAGCCGCCGACAGATGGGCAGCAACAAAGGAGCGTCATCGCCAAGATGCTGGGTCAGTACTGCATCAAGCTTTTCCAGATTCAGCACCAATCGACGAAACAGCGGTAACTGTTCCTTGATCGCGATGTTTTCGCTTAACGCCTGCTCCAGTCGAGGCACCAGCCAGCTGATGGCGGCACCACGGGTACGCAGTTTATTGGGGTGGACCTCGACCCAATGCTGTTCACACAGGTACTGCAAGAGGCTGGAACCCGCCAGCAATCCTGCGAAGGACTCGCGCTGATACAGCGCCCAAGTGAGCCAGGCGGCCACCCGCAGATCCTTGGACTGCACACGTAGCAGGTTTTCACTGTTTTCAAGAACTTTCAGCCAGTCGATCTGACCGCTTTCATGCATGGACTGGGCTTTGGCCAACTCGTTTTCAAGGGCTTCGTATTCACTCGAAAAGCGAACATCCGCGCCCGCAAAACTCTCTTTGGAAATAGAGACTTTGGCGATCTCAAGATAATGAGCAGACAGTTTATTTGAGTAGTTCATCCATGACCTGTTTAAAGCTTTGCCGCAGAACAAGTGGCTAATGCTTTAAAAATATAACCCCTAACCCACAAGTATTAATTTAAGAAAAATCCTAAACTTACGAGAATAATTCCCTTACCGTTTCAATTTTTCCTACAAGCGCACTCCGCGCTAGGACCTTTGTTACCGGCCTTTTCGCTGATGCAGTGCCGTCACGATGCATTGCCACAGATATATACCTCCATTAACCATGCTGTATCAGAAAGTAAAATCGGGGCGAGACAACCTTATTCAGCTAACGGCGCACCGAGAGAGAAATATAATTAGTTCATATTTATCAACAACATAAGAAAATTACTTAGCAACCAAAACACAACCTCCTTTCAAGGTCGCGCCCAACAAGAGGAACACTCGGCTCAAGGTGTAACTCCCTGAAATAGCGGTACAACAGCTTCCAAAAAAATGGAAACTGCTCGGCGATTCATTATGAGAGTGCTGGCTTTGCGTTGTTGTAGCACCGGACATGGGCCATGTTTTTACTTACCCAAAATGGTCCTGATGTGTTGTTTGGTCATGGCGTTTGAATGTTGGGCGGAGCCCTAGACCTAAACATCACCGTTCTTAATTGAGGGCAGCTTTTAGACTCAGAAGTTTCAACTGACTTTACAGACCGGTCTCATATTAGCGTTTGCGCACGCTTTGCCAGGTTGAGCGCCATCTTGCATCCGAGCCAGGCAAGGTGCGGGTCTGGCCTCTCTAAAGCTTAAGGATGAGTCTATGTTCGCGTCAGTCGACACTGCACATTTTGTGCTGTCCATCCCTGCCGTTCGCCACGACTTCAAGGGGCTGGCCTTCAAGGGTTGCGAAGCCATCTGCGAGCTGTATGCGATCCGTATCGAGCTGATTTCGGACAACCCTAGGCTTTGTACGAAAACCCTTGATACTCGGTGATGCTGCGTTGAAAACGGTCTCGTGCGCGAGTCTGATCGGAATGCTCATTTACACCCCGTAAAGTCGAACGCGACCCCGGCCGTTCCTCGACCGTTTTCGCCTTGCCTGACCTTCGTCTCAAAACTTTTCGGACAGAGCCTAATGTCGAGCTGAAAAGCCTACTCAACCAACCGGCGTTCTTGCAGTTCGGCCTGGACGGTGAAGGCATCCGCAGCCTGATCAACAATCATCGAAATCGGCGACTGCGGTAAATGCATGACCCGCTATGCCAGCGAGAAACTTGGCCATGAGGCAATCTGATCAGCCGCGCATCGAAAACGCCCTCGGCCTTCCCAGCCAGGCCTACAACTTCTATACCAACCAGATCGACACACCGCAGGAAATGACCGATGTCGGAGGACTCGAGGTGTCGCGCGTACTACAAAGCATGAGGAGAACGCTATCGCAGAATCGGATGGAGCAGAATCTGTGTTTTCAGGGGGGGGTCACGTTTGGGAAAGAGGACTGAACTACAGAACCTTCAGTAAGACGATCCCGTGGTGTGGCGATTTCCCACGCAAGGTCCGATTGAGTTGATGGGCGGGGATAACCTAAATCGGTATGCGCCGACAACAAACCGTATTCAGCACTTGACCAGATTTGAGCGTTTGAAACGTACTCAATTCTGGACTTAAACGCACTGGATGGTGCTGGATTTGAGTGAAAATCACAGAAACGAAAAAAGGACCCGGAGGTCCTTTTTTCGATCGCAGTAGAAATCAACTGAATTCTACAACGCTATATTTGGAGCGGGAAACGAGACTCGAACTCGCGACCCCGACCTTGGCAAGGTCGTGCTCTACCAACTGAGCTATTCCCGCATCGTCTTGGTATTACGCATTCTATAGAAATCCGAATGCGCGTCAAGCCTTTGATTCAAAAATACTTATTTTTTCTCGTTGTCGATTTTCAGATGCGGCCAGGCGGCCCGCAGATACTGCAGCATCGACCACAAGGTTAGCCCCGCCGCTACCAGCAGCAAGGAATAGCCCACCAGGACCCAGAAGCTGAAGTCCGAAGGGTTGGCCAGGAGGATCACCAGCGCCAGCATCTGCGCTGCTGTTTTCCATTTGCCCATATTGGACACTGCCACCTGGGCCCGGGCGCCAAGTTCGGCCATCCATTCGCGCAGTGCCGAAACAACAATCTCGCGACCGATGATCACGGCTGCCGGCAAGGTCAGCCACAGGTTGCCGTGCTCTTGCACCAGCAGCACCAGGGCCACCGCCACCATCAGCTTGTCGGCTACAGGGTCGAGGAACGCGCCAAACGGCGTGCTCTGCTGCAGGCGTCGTGCCAGGTAGCCATCTAACCAGTCAGTGGCAGCCGCGAAGGCAAAGACTGAACTGGCCGCCATGTAGCTCCAGCTATAGGGCAAATAGAACAGCAATATGAAAATCGGGATGAGCAGGACGCGTAGAACGGTGATCAGATTAGGGATATTCATCGGCACAACTGGCTACGAGGTGATTGGGCATTCTACTCGCTGTGCAGGTTTGCATAAATCAACTCTGCGAGCTTTTTACTGATTCCCGGTGCTTTGGCTATCTCGTCGATGCTGGCACGAGACAGTTCTTGCAATCCACCAAAATGTTTAAGAAGGTCCCGCCGACGCTTCGGGCCAACGCCCGCCACCCCTTCCAGGGTCGAGGTACGCCGGGTCTTGCCACGTCGAGCACGGTGACCGGTGATCGCGAAGCGGTGAGCCTCATCGCGGATTTGCTGAATCAGGTGTAACGCCGGTGAGTCGCCTTTGAGGGTGAACTCGTGGGCGGCGTCATTCAGGTACAAGGTCTCGAAACCCGCCTTGCGGGTCGCCCCCTTGGCTACGCCGAGGAGGATCAGATCTGGTACCGCCAGTTCATTGAGCACGTCGCGAGCCATGGACAACTGCCCCTTGCCGCCATCCACCAGAAGGATATCCGGCAGCTTGCCTTCGCCTTCCTTGAGCTTGCTGAAGCGCCGGGTAAGAGCCTGATGCATGGCCGCATAGTCGTCTCCGGCGGTGACACCTTCAATGTTGTAACGGCGATAATCAGATTTAAGCGGCCCTTCCGGGCCGAACACCACGCAGGAGGCCACTGTGGCCTCGCCGCTGGAATGGCTGATGTCGTAGCACTCCAGGCGCTGGGGCGGCTCGTCCAGATTCAGAACTTCAGCCAGGGCTTCAAAGCGCGCGGCTACGTGCTGGCGGTTGGCCAAGCGTGCACTCAGAGCCTGTTCGGCATTGGTCACCGCCAGTTGCTGCCAGCGGGCACGGGTGCCACGGACCCGGTGACTGATGGTCAGCTCGCGGCCCCGCAGTTCGTAAATGGCGGCGACCAGCGTCGGGAAGTCTTCGTGCACCACGTTGACGATCAACTCCGCAGGCAGATCGCGCTCAGGACTGCTGACAAAATACTGACCCAGAAAGGCCGACATGACTTGCGCCACGTCTTCCTCGATGCCCACCTGGGGAAAGAAGTTCTTGCTACCCAGCACCCGACCGCCACGCACGCTGATCAGGTGCACGCAGGCGCCACCCGGGTTGACGAAGGCCGCGACCACATCCACATCACCGGTGCCACCTTCCATGCTTTGCTGGTCCTGGACTCGGCGCAGCAGGGAAATCTGGTCCCGCAACTCAGCGGCCTTTTCAAAATCCAGAGTGCCGGCGGCCGCCTCCATGGCACTGGAAAGTTCGTCGGTCAAGGCGTTGCTACGCCCCTCCAGGAACATGACCGAGTGGCGCACGTCTTCGGCATAGATCTCGGGCTCCACCAGACCGACGCAAGGTGCCTTGCAGCGTTTGATCTGGTACTGCAGGCAGGGCCGCGTGCGGTTTTTGTAATAGCTGTCCTCGCACTGGCGAACCATGAAGGTCTTCTGCAACAGGCTGAGGCTTTCACGAATGGCACCGGCACTGGGGTATGGCCCAAAATACTTGCCCTTGTGCTTCTTCGCCCCGCGATGGATGCTGAAACGCGGAAAATCGCCATCCGAAAGAAACACATAGGGATAGGACTTATCGTCGCGCAAGAGAATGTTGTAGGGCGGCCGCCACTCCTTGATCAGCGTCTGCTCCAGCAGCAGCGCTTCGGTCTCGTTGGCGGTAATGGTGGTTTCGATCTGCGCGATACGCGCCACCAGGGCTGCGGTCTTCGGTGCCTGGCCGGTCTTGCGAAAATAGCTGGACAGCCGGTTTTTCAGATTCTTGGCTTTGCCCACGTAAAGCAGGCGTGCATCGCTGTCGAACATGCGATACACGCCGGGACGGCCACTGCAGGTAGAAAGAAAAGCACTGGGATCAAACAGGTCAGTCATTTCAGAGGCTGGCATCAACCATGCCATGACGAACCGCCAGTAGCGTCAACTCGACATCACTACTGATCGACAGCTTCTCGAAAATACGATAGCGGTAGGTGTTCACGGTTTTCGGCGACAGACACAGCTTGTCGGAGATGATCTGCACCTTCTGGCAACCGACAATCATCAGCGCAATCTGAATTTCCCGCTCCGACAAGGCATCGAACGGGGAATCACTGGAAGGCTGGAACGATTTGAACACCAGTTGCTGAGCAATCTGCGGGCTGATGTAGCGCTGACCGGCAAAAACCAGGCGAATGGCCTGAACCATTTCATTGAGGCCCGCGCCCTTGGTCAGGTAGCCCGCCGCACCGGCCTGCAGCAACCGCGTCGGAAAAGGATCTTCCTCGCAGACAGTCACCGCCACGACCTTGATATCCGGATGACTGCGCAGCAATTTGCGCGTGGCCTCAAGGCCGCCGATCCCAGGCATCTTTACGTCCATCAGGACCACGTCGGGCTTCAACTCCCGAGCCTTGAGCAGGGATTCTTCCCCTGACTCCGCCTGCCCGACTACTTGCAGGCCATCGATGTCAGCCAACATTCGTGTAATGCCCGTACGAACGAGATCATGGTCATCGACTACTAGCACCCTAATCAAGCAGACACCTCGCGATTTGGTCTTTATAGGTTGCCGGATACCTTAGCAAAAAGCGACGTACAAACCTAATCACAAGCGCTATATAAAAAACATCGGCAAGCGATAAGAGACGCCGCCAACCTGAAGCAAGAAAACGCTCTGGCTTCAGGGCTCGGCGATCAGGGGCTTTTTGCGCAGACTCTAGATCTACGACAACTCGCCAGGGTCCTGGTCAGACGAAAGATTGCCCTCTGATCGTCCTTGAACAGTACCCTCCAGCAATTTGAACGGTTTTGAACTATGCCCGGTATCCGCATTGCCGCACAAGCCAAGCCAGGCGCGAGCTTCAAGGTAAATCGGTTCAACACTTTTCCCACTGGCAGAGGCTCGATCCCGCGCATACCTTTCCACCTCTGGCGGGACGCAAGAACAGCAAATGGGATTGAACCCACAAGGTTGCGCTCAATTGCCGCAGGAGCCTTCCAGAGGATCTGAGGCGCATGAGCATTCCATCCGCAAAAAGCACTCCTCCTCACCCACCACCTTCAACCCCACCCGCTCGTATAGACGCTGTGCCGGGTTGCCCTTGAACACAGTCAGACGCAACAAGCCCCGCCGCTCCGAACGGGCCTTTTCCATCACCTGCAACAGCGTCCAGGCTCCGGCGCCCCGCCCCCGCCACGCCTCCAGTACGTGCAACTCACGGATGTAGACGGCGCGCTGGTCCCTGCTCAGGCTGACAAACCCCAATACCTCGGTTCCCGAGCAAATCAAAAGATTCTCGCGACCGCCCCACGCCACATCAAACGCCTCGTCAAGCCACAACAGATCATTGCGAATGTAATAGCGCAGCATTGTGGAACGCGTCAGATCCCGGGCGAAGGCCAAATCCGCGTCAGCCGCCGGACGCAATTGAAAGGCGCTCATCAACCCGCAACCGCCCGCGCTTCGACCCGCCATTGCGCCCCATCGCGCCGGGCGATCAGCAGCGCTTCGCCGACACCTTCCACAGCACCCAGCAATTGTCCCTGGGCGCCCCAGATTGCGCTGCGCCCGGCACAGGACCAGCCGCCGCTGGGGCCGCCATGGTTGGCCATCAGCATCAGAATCCCGTGGTCCCGGGCATATCCTTGCAACAGAGCACTGTCGACGGCATACCCGCCTTCACTGATCAACACCCCGGCGGCGTAGATGCCGGCGCCAGCGTCCACCGCAGCCTGCACATGGCTGGCATGACAGAAATCCGCGCATACCGCCAAGGCCAGGACCTCATTCCCCAACTGCAACGGCGCACCACCGCTACCCGGAGCAAAAACCCGCTCCTCTCCAGGGTGCAGATGCTGCTTGCTATAAACCGCCAGCGAGCCGTCCGCCCCCAGCACCAGTGCGCCAATCAGCACCGGTCCATCGACGGACAAGCGAATCGGCATGCCCACCACCGTCGTCAGCTTCAACTCGCGGGCCAGATTGCGCAGTGGCTGCAGCCGCGGGGAGTCGGGCGGCAGCGCCAGTTCAGCGACCAACTGCGGTTCATAACCAGTCAGGGACAGCTCAGGAAACACCAGCAACTGCACCCCCTGCTGCGCTGCCAACCCCATCAAATGCTGATGTCGGGCCAGATTCGCCGACAAGTCTCCAGCAATGGACACCGATTGGGCGGCAGCGAGGGTCAGCACGGTCATGAACGTTCCTTGGCGAGACAACGAGAGGCAGCGGCGAGTGTGGCATAAATCCTCTCACGGCTTAATCCATGGCTCATTGCATCAGCTTCCATAGAAATTACTGATTGAATCGCGGCCCCGGCCTCTAGTAAGCTCGCCCCACTTCACGGAGAAACTCATGTTGTCCCAGACCCTTTCCCTGCATCGCCACACCGCCAGCGCACTGCGTTCGGTTGCGGCTGCTCGGGTCGACGGCACCAGCGCTCCGGCGAGCTTTTATTTTGGGTATTGGTTTAGCCACTGGCGCGCCTGATACCCAACCGGCGCCCACTTTAACGGGTCGCCTACCAGAGAATTCTCAACCCCCGGTCGGCCTCCCGACCGGGGGTTTTGTTTTTTCAGGCTCGACGTTTTTAACCACGACTTTCAGCAACACACCGAACTTACCGAGGATTTGCCCCATGAACTACGCCACCTATTACCGCTACGACATGTTCTCCACCTGGCGATTTAGCAGCCTCCGCTCGGGACAGCCTGCCGCCTCCGATCGGTCACCTACCGGTGGCAATTGCACACTTGTGGCCAGTACGGCCAATTGTCGAACACCCCAGTAGGGCCGCGCGCGGGACATCACCCGCCGCCCGCCCAGGAAGACCGAACATGAACTCGTCCGTATCCGCTCTGCCCCTGTCCGCCCAAGTCAGCGCCAACGAAACCCTGACCCAGCGCCTGCCCAGCTCTCTGGAGCTCAAGCAGCAATTGCCCCTGTCACTGGCCCTGAGCCAGCAGGTCGCCAACCACCGCCTGGCGATACGCGCCATTCTCGAAGGACAAGACCACCGCCTGCTGGTAGTCGTCGGTCCCTGCTCCATCCATGACCCGCAATCAGCCCTGGAATACGCCGCCAACCTGGCCCGCCTGGCCGAAGAGGTGAGCGACCAGATGCTCCTGGTGATGCGTGCCTACGTCGAAAAGCCCCGCACCACCGTGGGCTGGAAAGGCCTGGCCTACGACCCCGACCTGGATGGCAGCGACGACATGGCCGGCGGCCTGACCCTGTCCCGGGAGCTGATGCGCGAAATGCTGCGCCTGGGCCTGCCGATTGCCACCGAATTGCTGCAGCCCATGGCCGCCGGCTACTTCGACGACCTGTTGAGCTGGGTCGCCATTGGCGCCCGCACCACCGAATCGCAGATCCACCGCGAGATGGCCAGCGGCCTGGAGATGCCCGTAGGCTTCAAGAACGGCACCGACGGCGGCGTCGCCATCGCCTGTGATGCCATGCGTTCGGCTGCCCACCCCCACCGCCATTTCGGCGTCGACAGCCAGGGCCATCCGGCGATCATCCAGACTCCGGGCAACCCCGACACTCATCTGGTATTGCGCGGCGGCCACAGCGGCCCGAACTACGACCGCCAAAGCGTGGCCCAGGTCCAGCGCGACCTGCACAAGCTGAAGATACCGGCGCGGATCATGGTGGACTGCAGCCACGCCAACAGCGGCAAGGACCCACTGCGCCAACCGGCCGTATTCAACGACGTACTGGAGCAACGCCTGCAGGGCGACACCTCGCTGATGGGGGTGATGCTGGAAAGCCACCTGTTCGAAGGCTGCCAGCCCCTGAGCGGCCAGCTGCGCTACGGCGTCTCCGTGACCGACGGCTGCCTGGGCTGGAGCGCGACCGAGCAATTGCTGCGCAATGCCGCGCAACAACTGCAGCACGCACACAAGGTCGCTGCCGTCCCCGCCTGACTGCCCCTGCTGCAGGCACTGGCTTGCCAGCGAAGACGTCCCCAAGAGCAGCGACTTCTTCGCCAGCAAGCCGGCTTCTGTAACACCTGCCGCGCCCGCAGGAGCGTGGCAGCCCGCGAAGGCGCCAGACGGCAACGCCTTGAAGGAACTTTGAGAAGAAATAGCCACCTGAATCCGGTAGGCTCTCAACTTTCTTGAAAGGAGCAACATCCATGGCCAAAGCCACTGCCCGTCACATCCTGGTTGCCAGCGAAGCCAAGTGCAACGAACTCAAAGCCGAGATCGAAGCCGGCGCCGACTTCGCCGAAGTCGCGAAAAAGAACTCCACCTGCCCGTCCAGCCGTGACGGCGGCAACCTGGGCTCCTTCGGCCCGGGCCAGATGGTCAAGGAATTCGACACCGTGGTGTTCAGCGCTCCCGTGAACGTCGTGCAAGGTCCGGTGAAAACCCAGTTCGGCTACCACCTGCTGGAAGTCACCAGCCGCCAGGACTGATCCCCTCGCGACTGCGTCTGCTCAACGGCCCGCCTCCTGGTGGGCCGTTGTGTTTGTGAAAGCGGCTGGCCAGTCACGCGCCGCTAGCGTACAAATCGTGGTCATCGATCACCCGGCTCGTAAGGCTGACAATGCGACTGCTTTTCCCCACCGTGCTTTTCACCGTCCTGTTGCTGGAGGCCACGGGTGCCCAGGCGGCCCCGCAACACGCCATGACCGTCTACGGCGAACCAGCCAAGTACCCCCAGGGCTTCAGCCACTTCGACTACGTCAATCCCCAAGCCCCCAAAGGCGGGACCCTGCGCCGCTCGGCCATCGAGATCGGGCGCTTCGACCACGTGCTGCCTTATATAGACAAAGGCATCGGCGTGTCCCAGCTCGACGGCCTGGTCTATTCGCCCCTGGCCCTGCGTTCCCTGGATGAGCCCTACACCGTCTACGGTCTGGTGGCCGAAAAGATGGAGCGTGCCGAAGACGGCCTGTGGCTGCGTTTCTACCTCAACCCCAAGGCGCGCTTTGCCGACGGCACCGCGATCACCGCCGAGGACGTGCGCTACAGCTACGACCTGCTGATGACCCAGGGCAGCATGCGCTACCGCACCCAGTTCGAGGACGTCAAAGGCGTCACCGTGGAATCGCCACGAGTGGTGCGCTTCGACTTCAAGAGCAATGAAAACCGCACCCTGCCCCTGGATATCGCGACCCTGCCGGTGTTCCCCGAACACTGGTGGAAGAGCCGCGACTTCGCGGGCGGCGGCGGTTACGAAGCCCCCCTGGGCAGTGGCCCCTATCGCGTGGCCAAAGTGGATTCGGGCAACAGCATCACCTTCGCCCGCAACCCCGACTGGTGGGGCAAGGACCTGCCAGTGAGCCGCGGCTTGTACAACTTCGACCATTTCAGCGTCGAGTACTTCGGCGACATCGACGTCGCCCGCCAGGTGCTGCGCGGCGGCGCCTACGACTACAACCGCGAGTTCTCCGCCACCGGCTACTCCATCGGCTACGACAGCCCGGCCCTGAACGACGGCCGCCTGCAAAAGGCCCACCTGGCTCAGTCGGCGCCGCAACCGGCTCAGGGCTATGTGTTCAATCTCGACCGGCCGGTGTTCCAGGACCGCCGGGTGCGCCAGGCCCTGGCCCTGCTCTGGGACTTCGAATGGAGCAACCGGCAGATGATGCGCAACCTCTACATCCGCCAGCAGAGTTTCTTCTCCAACACGCCCCTGGCCGCCCGCAGCCTGCCGGACGCCGAGGAGCTGAAGATCCTCGAACCCCTGCGCGGACAGATCCCCGACGAAGTCTTCACCCAGGTTTTCCAAGCGCCAAAAACCGACGGCAGCGGCGTGATCCGCGACAAGCAACTGCAAGCCCTGGCCCTGCTGGAACAGGCCGGCTGGAAAGCCGAAGGCGACAAACTGGTCAACGCCGAAGGCGAGCCCCTGAGTTTCACCTTCCTCATCACCCAAGGTTCCATCGAGCGCCTGCTGCTGCCCTACAAGCGCAACCTGGCGCAGATCGGCATCAGCCTGAACATCCGCCGCATCGACTCTTCGCAGTACGTCAACCGCCTCATGGCCCGGGACTACGACATGATCGTCACCGGCTACCCGGTGACCACTTCGCCGGGCATGGAGCTGTACAACTACTTCGGTTCGGCGGCGGCCAACGATCCGGGCTCCAACAACTACATGGTGCTCAAGAACCCGGCAGTGGACCGCCTGCTCAACGGCCTGGTGAAGGCCACCAGCCAGCCGGAAATGCTGCGCTACGCCCACGCCCTGGACCGGGTGCTGCAGTGGAACTACTACTGGATCGCCAACTACTACCCGCCCGGCACCTCCACGGTGTGGTGGAACCGCTTCGGCATCCCCAAGGTGCCGGCGAGCAACGACGAAGCCATCGAAAGCTGGTGGGAAGTCAGCAGCACCGCGCTGACCAATGAACAAATGGCCGCCGAGCTGATCCGCCGTGGCAAACCCGGAGGACGACACTGATGCTGGCCTACATTCTGCGGCGCCTGTTGCTGATCATTCCGACCCTGCTGATCATCCTCCTGGTCAACTTCGTCATCGTCCAGGCGGCCCCCGGCGGCCCGGTGGAACAGGCCATCGCCCGCCTGCAAGGCATTGGTGGTGGCGGCAGCGTCGGCGGCTCCGCCGATGCCATGAGCAGCAGCGGCTCCCGGGCCAGCCGCGGGCTCGATCCCAAGCTGATCCAGGACATCGAAAAACAGTACGGCTTCGACAAGCCGGCCCATGAACGCCTGTGGCTGATGCTCAAGAACTACGCCCAACTGGACTTCGGCAAGAGCTTCTTCCGCGGCGCCACGGTCACCGACCTGATCCTGGAGAAAATGCCGGTGACCATTTCCCTCGGTCTCTGGGCGACCTTGATCACCTACCTGGTGTCGATCCCCCTGGGGATTCGCAAGGCCGTGCACCACGGCAGCCATTTCGACATCTGGAGCAGCACCGCGATCATCATCGGCTACGCCATGCCGGCCTTTCTGTTCGCCATGTTCCTGATCGTGCTGTTCGCCGGCGGCACCTCGCTGAACTGGTTCCCGGTACGCGGCCTGGTCTCGGACAACTTTGAACAGCTGAGTACCCTGGGCAAGATCGCCGACTACTTCTGGCACCTGGTATTGCCGGTCAGCTCCCTGGTGATCGGTGGCTTCGCCACCCTGACCATCCTCACCAAGAACTCCTTCCTCAACGAGATCACCCGCCAGTACGTGGTCACCGCCCGGGCCAAGGGCCTGAGCGAGCGCCGCGTGCTCTATGGCCACGTGTTCCGCAACGCCATGCTGCTGGTGGTCTCGGGGATTCCCCAGGCCTTTATCAGTGTGTTTTTCGCCGGTTCCTTGCTGATCGAGGTGATCTTCTCCCTCGACGGCCTGGGGCGCATGAGCTACGAGGCGGCGGTGTCCCGGGATTATCCGGTGGTGTTCGGTTCGCTGTTCATCTTCACCCTGTTTGGCCTCCTGATAAAACTCATCGGCGACCTGTGCTACACCCTGGTCGACCCGCGTATCGACTTCGCCGCGAGGAATGCCTGATGCTCAAGCTTTCTCCCGTCGCCCGCCGACGCTTGGACCGCTTCAAGAAAAACCGCCGCGGCTGGTGGTCGCTGTGGCTGTTCATCGGCCTGTTCATCCTGACCCTGGGCGGCGAGCTGATCGCCAACGACAAACCCCTGGTGGTCAGTTACCAGGGCTCGCTGTACTTCCCGGTGTTCAAGCGCTACACCGAGCAGGAATTCGGCGGCCAACTGCCGTTCCAGGCCGACTATCGCAGCGATTACGTGCAGCAGCTGATCCGCAAGGACGGTGGCTGGCTGCTGTTCCCGCCGATCCCCTTCAGCGAAGACACGCCCAACTACGACCTGACTCAGCCGGCCCCCAGCCCACCGAGCCAGGTCAACTGGCTGGGCACCGACGACCAGGCCCGGGATGTGGCCGCGCGGGTGATCTACGGCGCCCGGGTATCGATCCTGTTCGCCCTGGCGCTGACCGCCATCAGCGCCCTGATCGGCATCGCCGCCGGCGCCCTGCAAGGCTATTACGGCGGCTGGGTCGACCTCTTGGGCCAGCGCCTGCTGGAAGTCTGGTCCGGGCTGCCGGTGCTCTACCTGCTGATCATCCTCTCGGGCTTCGTAGAGCCGAACTTCTGGTGGCTGCTGGGAATCATGGCGCTGTTTTCCTGGCTGGCCCTGGTGGACGTGGTACGCGCCGAGTTCCTCCGAGGGCGCAACCTGGAATACGTCAAGGCCGCCCGGGCTCTGGGCCTGAGCGACCGCAAGGTCATCCTGCGGCACATCCTGCCCAATGCCATGAACGCCACCCTGAGCTACCTGCCGTTCATCCTCACCGGCGCCATCTCGACCCTCACCGCCCTGGACTTCCTCGGCTTCGGCATGCCCGCGGGCAGCGCTTCCCTGGGCGAACTGATCGGCCAGGGCAAGCAGAACCTGCAGGCGCCATGGCTGGGGCTGACGGCGTTTTTCACCCTGGCGCTGATCCTTTCGCTGCTGGTGTTTATCGGCGAAGCGTTGCGCGATGCCTTTGATCCACGATCTTGAAGCGGACTGTAGAAATGCCTGACAACCTCATCGAAATCCGCCAGCTCAAGGTCACCTTCGGCGAACAGACCGTGGTCCGCGACCTGAGCCTGGACATCCGCCCCGGCGAATGCCTGGCCCTGGTGGGTGAGTCCGGCTCGGGCAAGTCGGTGACCGCCCACTCGATCCTGCAACTGCTGCCGCAGACCGGCTGTAGCAGCTCCGGCAGCGTGCGCTACCGCGGCCAGGAGCTGATGGGCTGCGATCCGGCAACCCTGCAAAAACTGCGGGGCAACCGCATCGCCATGATCTTCCAAGAGCCCATGACCTCCCTCAACCCGCTGCACAGCGTGGAGAAGCAGATCGGCGAAACCCTGCTCCTGCATCGCGGCCTGGGGGGCAAGGAGGCCCAGGCGCGAATTCTCGAACTGCTGGAACTGGTGGGCATCCAGAAACCCAAGGAGCGACTCAAGGCCTACCCGCACCAGCTTTCCGGCGGCCAGCGCCAGCGGGTGATGATCGCCATGGCCCTGGCCTGCGAGCCGGAGCTGCTGATTGCCGACGAACCCACCACCGCCCTGGACGTGACCGTGCAGCGCAAGATCCTGCTGCTGCTCAAATCCTTGCAACAGCGCCTGGGCATGTCTCTGTTGCTGATCAGCCACGACCTCAACCTGGTGCGGCGCATCGCCCAAAGGGTGTGCGTGATGAAGGCCGGGGAAATCGTCGAGCAGGCCGATTGCGACACCCTGTTCAACGCCCCGCAACATCCCTACAGCTGCGAACTGCTGCACGCCGAGCCCGAGGGCCGACCGTTGTGCCGCGACAGCCGCGAAACCGTGCTGGAAGTGAACAATCTCAGCGTTGACTTCCAGATAGGCGGCGGCCTGTTCCGGCGCAAGGAATACCTGCGGGCAGTGGACGACATCAGCCTCAGCGTGGAGCAAGGCAAGACCCTGGGCATCGTCGGCGAGTCCGGCTCGGGCAAGTCCACCCTGGGCCAGGCGATCCTGCGGCTGCTGGATTCCCAAGGCAGCATCCGCTTCCAGGGCCAGGCCCTGGACGGCCTCAACCAGAAGCAACTGCGGCCCTGGCGCAAGCAGATGCAGGTGGTGTTCCAGGACCCCTTCGGCAGCCTCAGCCCGCGCATGTCGGTGGCGCAGATCATCAGCGAAGGCCTGGAAGTGCACAGCCAGTACGACGCCCGCCAATGCGACGAACAGGTGATCCGCGCCCTGGAGGAAGTCGGCCTCGACCCCGGCAGCCGCCACCGCTACCCCCACGAATTCTCCGGCGGCCAGCGCCAGCGCATCGCCATTGCCCGGGCCCTGGTGCTCAAACCGGCGCTGATCCTGCTGGACGAACCGACCTCGGCCCTGGACCGCACCGTGCAGAAACAGGTGGTGGCCCTGCTGCGCCAGTTGCAGGAAAAGTACGGCCTGACCTACCTGTTCATCAGCCATGATTTGGCAGTGGTGCGGGCCCTGGCCCACGACATGATCGTGATCAAGGACGGCCAGGTGGTGGAGCGCGGCGCCAGCCATGAAGTATTCGCCAACCCGCAACACCCCTACACCCAGGAACTGCTGGCCGCCGCCCACCCCGGCTGACCCGTCGCCGACGTCCCTTTTTCGCAGCCTCGCCAAGGCTCGACAGCGGCTACAGATGCTGCATCGTGTAGCCGCTGCCGCAGGCTGCGAACGCTCTGGGCGGCACTCCGTCGCAGGAGACGCCGCCCTTGAGACCGCCGAAGGTCCTGCGGCCCTTTGCGCAGCCTCGCAGGCTCGGCAGCGGCTACAGAAGGCGCGCTGTTCTTTGTAGCCGCTGCCGCAGGCTGCGAACGGCTGCGCAGCAGGCGCTGCCCTCAAGGCCGCCGAAGGTCCTGCGGCCCTTTGCGCAGCCTCGCTGGCGCTCGGCAGCGGCTACAGCGCAACAACCGGGGCAGACTGCGGCATAATCGCCGCGCCCATTTTCAGGATGCCGCCATGAACGACAGCGAAAGCCTCAAGGATTACCAGCGTGTGCGCCAACTGGCGATCCGTTCGCTGTTTGAGATCATCGAGCAGTCCAGCGAAGGCACGGTGATCGTCGATCGCGACGCCAATATCGTCTGGATGAATGAGCGCTACGCCCGGCGCTTCGGCCTGGAATCGGCGGCCTTCGCCATCGGCAAGCCCTGCGAAAGCGTGATCCCCGGCAGCCTGCTGCGGGAAGTGGTACGCACCGGCCGCCCGATCCTGCTGGACATGCAGGACACCCCCAAGGAACCGCTGGTGGTGATGCGCCTGCCGATCCACGACGCCGCCGGCACGGTGATCGGCGCCATCGGCTTTGCCCTGTTCGACGAATTGCGCAGCCTGTCGCCGATGCTCAAGCGCTACCTGAGCATGCAGGAAGAATTGGCCTCCACCCGCTCTCTGTTGCGGGCCCGGCAGACCAAGTACAACTTCGCCCATTTCATCGGCACCAGCGCCGCCAGCCTGGAAGTCAAACGCCGGGCCCGACGCAGCGCCAGTGCCGAATCCCCGGTACTGCTGCAAGGCGAGACCGGCACCGGCAAGGAACTGCTGGCCCAGGCCATTCATGCCGCGTCGCCCCGAGCCCACAAGCCCTTTGTCAGCATCAACAGCGCGGCGATTCCCGAGGCGCTGCTGGAGGCGGAGTTCTTCGGCACCGCCCCTGGGGCCTTCACCGGCGCCGACCGCAAGGGCCGCGCCGGCAAGTTGCAGATCGCCCAGGGCGGCACCCTGTTCCTCGATGAAATCGGCGACATGCCCCTGCCCCTGCAAAGCAAGTTGCTGCGAGTGCTGCAGGAAAAAGAGTTCGAGCCGGTGGGCTCCAACGAAGTGATCCATAGCGATGTGCGGGTGATCGCCGCCACCTCCTCCGACCTGGAAGCGGCGATCAAGCGCGGCGAGTTCCGGGCCGACCTGTACTACCGGCTCAACGTGCTGCCCATCCAGGTGCCGGCCCTGCGCGAACGCCTGGACGATCTGCCGGCCCTGAGCGAAGGGATTCTCGAAGAGCTGCGCAGCCAGCATGAACTGGATCGCGAAGCCCTGGCCCTGCTGGCGCAACATGCCTGGCCGGGGAATATCCGCGAACTGCGCAACGTGCTGGAGCGCGCGGCGCTGCTCAGCGACGACCTGATACTCAATGCTGCGGACATTCGCGCGGCGATTGGCAGCTTCAGCCCGGTGCAACGCAATGCGGCCCCGGTGCCGGCCGAGTCGCCGAACCAGGACACCTTCGCCGCCGCCCGGGAGCGATTCGATCGGCAATTGATCAGCACCACCCTGGCGCAATGCGCCGGCAAGGTGGATGAAGCGGCCCGACGCCTGGGGCTGGGGCGCTCGACGCTGTACAAGAAGATGGCGGCGCTGGGAATCGCTGAGTCTCAATAACGAGACATAGATCCCGATTTAGAGACAACTGCTTTTGTCGCGAGGGGTTTACTCTCACTGGGCCGGACAGTGCCCCCAAACCCTTTGATTGCGGACTTTCTGATACAACCCGACGACCAGCCTGGGGAGTGCCGCGCACTCCAGCGGGAGCCTGCACCTTCGACTCACTGTCTCCATTTGGAGAATAAAATCTGGACAACACTCAAAAAAATAAAAAATACTCATATATTTCAATGATTTATCCATTTGGCACAGTTCTCGCTATAACGCTCTCCACACGCAACACCCGACAAAAATAACAATCCTGGAGAGACACACCATGAGTGTGATCATTGCCTTGGCAGCCCTGGCGCTGCTGATGCTGGCTGCCTACCGTGGCTACAGCGTTATCCTCTTTGCCCCCATCGCCGCCCTCGGCGCGGTGCTGCTCACCGATCCCTCTGCCGTGGCGCCCGCCTTTACCGGGGTGTTCATGGAGAAGATGGTCGGCTTCATCAAACTGTATTTCCCGGTATTCCTGCTGGGCGCGGTGTTCGGCAAGCTGATCGAGCTGTCGGGCTTTTCCCGCTCCATCGTCGCCGCCGCGATCCGCCTGCTGGGCACCCGCCAGGCGATACTGGTGATCGTTTTGGTCTGCGCCCTGCTGACCTACGGCGGGGTTTCGCTGTTCGTGGTGGTGTTCGCGGTCTACCCGTTCGCCGCCGAGATGTTCCGCCAGAGCAATATCCCCAAGCGCCTGATCCCGGCCACCATTGCTCTGGGTGCATTCTCCTTCACCATGGATGCGCTACCCGGCACCCCGCAGATCCAGAACATCATCCCCAGCACTTTCTTCAACACCACCGCCTGGGCCGCGCCCTGGCTGGGGGTGATCGGCACCATTTTCGTGTTCTGCGCCGGCATGCTGTTCCTCCAGCGCCAGCGCAACAAGGCGCAGAAGGCCGGTGAAGGCTACGGCACCGAGCTGCGCAACGAGCCGGAAACCGCCGAGGACCTGAAGCTGCCCAACCCCTGGCTGGCGCTGTCGCCGCTGCTGCTGGTGGGCATCATGAACCTGCTGTTCACCCACTGGATTCCCCAGTGGTACGGCAAGACCCACAGCCTCAGCCTGCCGGGCATGGCGGCGCCGGTCACCAGTGAAATCGCCAAGCTCACCGCCATCTGGGCGGTGCAGGCTGCGTTGCTGGTGGGCATTGTGATGGTGCTGGTGTGCGGCTACTCGGCGATTCGCAGCAAGCTCGCCGAAGGCAGCAAAAGCGCGGTCAGCGGCGCCTTGCTGGCCGCCATGAACACCGCCTCGGAATACGGTTTCGGCGCGGTAATCGCCTCCCTGCCAGGGTTTCTGGTGCTGGCGGACTGGCTGAAAAACATTCCCAACCCACTGGTCAACGAAGCCATTACCGTGACCCTGCTGGCGGGCATCACCGGCTCGGCCTCGGGAGGCATGAGCATCGCCCTGGCGGCCATGTCCGAAAGCTTCATCAGCGCCGCCCATGCCGCCAACATCCCCCTGGAAGTGCTGCATCGGGTGGCCTCCATGGCCAGCGGCGGCATGGACACCCTGCCCCACAACGGCGCGGTGATCACCCTGCTGGCAGTCACCGGGCTGACCCACCGCGAAGCCTACAAGGACATTTTCTGCATCACCCTGATCAAGACCCTGGCGGTCTTCGTCGTCATCGCCACTTTCTACGCCACCGGCATTGTGTGAGGTATTCATGACCACTCTTTCTGGCAAGACCGCCCTGGTCACCGGCTCCACCAGCGGCATTGGCCTGGGCATCGCCCTGGTCCTGGCCAAGGCCGGGGCCAAGCTGATTCTCAACGGCTTTGGCGATGCCTCGAAGGCCATCGCCGAGGTCGCACAATTCGGCGGCCAGGTCGGCCATCACCCGGCGGACGTCAGCGACCCGGCACAGATCGCCGAACTGTTCGCCTACGCCGAACGGGAGTTTGGCGGCGTCGATATCCTGGTGAACAACGCCGGCATCCAGCACGTGGCGGCGGTGGAGGAATTCCCCGTGGAGCGCTGGGATTCGATCATCGCCATCAACCTGTCCTCAGTGTTCCACAGCACCCGCCTGGGGCTGCCGGGGATGCGCGCCAAGGGCTGGGGACGGATCGTCAACATCGCCTCGGTGCACGGCCAGGTGGGTTCGGTGGGCAAGGCCGCCTACGTCGCGGCCAAGCACGGGGTGATCGGCCTGACCAAGGTGGTAGGCCTGGAAACCGCCACCAGCAACGTCACCTGCAACGCCATCTGCCCCGGCTGGGTGCTGACCCCGCTGGTGCAGAAGCAGATCGACGACCGGGTAGCGGCCGGGGCTGACCCGCAACAGGCCCAGCATGATCTGCTGGCGGAAAAGCAGCCGTCCCTGGAATTCGTCACCCCGTCGCAACTGGGCGAGCTGGTGCTATTTTTGTGCAGCGAAGCCGGCGCCCAAGTTCGCGGTGCGGCCTGGAACATCGACGGCGGCTGGCTGGCGCAATAACCCCGCGCCCTGCATCCGGCATTAGAATCAGTTTGCGTGCAATTCAAGAAAAACAAGAGGCATCCCATGTCCGAAATACTCTGGCAACCCAGCGCCGAGCGCATCAGCAAGACCCGCATGGAAGCCTTCCGGCGCCTGGTCAACCACCGTCACGACCTCAACCTGGCCGACTTTCCCGCCCTGCACCAGTGGAGCATCGACCAACGAGAAAGCTTCTGGCAGGCCATCGTCGACTTCTTCGAGGTCAGCTTTCACCAGCCCGCTGAATCCGTGCTGCGCGAAGTCCCGCAAATGCCCAGCGCCCAATGGTTTCCAGGGGCCACGCTGAACTTCGCCGAGCACCTGCTCAAGCGCCGGGACGACACCGTGGCGGTGGTGGCGATCAACGAGAACGGCCAGCGCGAACCACTGACCTACGCCGAACTGGCGGCCCAGGTCGCCGGCCTGCAGCGCAGCCTGCGGGCTGCCGGGGTCGGCCTCGGCGACCGGGTTGCCGCCTGCCTGCCCAACACCTGGCAGACCCTGGTGGGCATGCTGGCCAGCACCAGCCTCGGCGCGGTGTGGTCCAGCTGTTCGCCGGATTTCGGCACCCAGGGGGTGATCGACCGTTTTGGCCAGATCGAACCCAAGGTGCTGATCACCTGCGCCGGCTATCGCTACGCCGGCAAGGACATCGACCAGACCGCCAAGGTCAACGAGATCCTTGAGCGCCTGCCGTCCCTGGAGCAGTTGCTCATCGTGCCCTACGCCCGTCCGCAAGCCCGGGTCGAGGACTACCGTACCCAGGCCCGGGTCAGCCTCTGGGACGACTTCTATCAGCCCGACGGCGCACCCGAATTCGTCCCGGTGCCCTTCGCCCATCCGCTGTACATCCTCTATTCCAGCGGCACCACCGGGGTGCCCAAGTGCATCGTCCACGGCACTGGCGGGGTGCTGCTGCAGCACCTCAAGGAACACGGCCTGCACACCGACCTGGGGCCCGGCGAGCGGCTGTTCTACTACACCACTTGCGGCTGGATGATGTGGAACTGGCTGGTCTCGGCCCTGGCCACCGGCGCCAGCTTGGTGCTCTACGACGGATCGCCCTTCCATCCCTCCAACGAGCATCTGATCGACCTGATCGATAGCGAAGGCATCAGCGTCTTCGGCACCAGCCCCAAGTACCTGGCCGCCCTTGAAAAGGCTGGCAGCCGACCGCGCCTCAGCCACCGCCTGGACAGCCTCAAGACCCTGCTCTGCACCGGCTCGCCGCTGTCGCCACAGAGCTACGACTACGTGTACCGCGAGATCAAAAGCGACCTGTGCCTGGCCTCGATGTCCGGCGGCACAGATATCGTCGCCTGCTTTGTCGCTGGCAACCCGGTGCAAGCGGTGCGCCGCGGCGAGATGCAGGGCAAGAGCCTGGGCATGGCCATCGAAGTGTGGAACGACCAGGGCCAGCCGGTGACCGGCGAGAAAGGCGAACTGGTGTGCACCCGGCACTTTCCGAGTATTCCGGTGAGCCTGTGGCACGACCCGGACCAGAGCAAGCTCAAGGCCTCGTACTTCAGCCTGTTTCCCGGGGTCTGGGCCCAGGGCGACTACGCCGAACAGCTGCCCCATGGCGGCTGGCTGATTCACGGACGCTCGGATGCGGTGCTCAACCCGGGTGGAGTGCGGATTGGCACCGCGGAAATCTACCGCCAGGTGGAGAAACTGGAACAGGTGCTGGAAAGCCTGGCCATCGGCCAGAGCTGGGAACATGACGTGCGGGTGGTGCTGTTCGTACGCCTGCAGGATGGCGTGGTGCTCGATGAGCCGTTGCAGGAGCGGATTCGCCAGGTGATCCGCAGCAACACCACACCGCGCCATGTGCCGGCGAAGATCCTCGCAGTGACCGACATTCCCCGGACCATCAGCGGCAAGATCGTGGAGTTGGCGGTGCGCAATGTGGTGCATGGCCTGCCGGTGAAGAATACCGACGCCCTGGCCAACCCCGAAGCCCTGGAGCAGTTCCGCGACCGCGAGGAATTGCGCCACTGACGACGGCCAACCACCGCCGGCGCAGCCCTTCGCGACGCAGGACCTGTAGCCGCTGCCGAGCCCGCGAGGCTGCGCAAAGGGCCGCAGGACCTTCAGCGATCTCAAGAGCAGCGCTTCCTGCGACGCAGTGCCGCCCAGAGCGTTCGCAGCCTGCGGCAGCGGCTACAGAGACCGTTCAGCCCCTCTAGACTGGTCATCTGCCGCAAAAGCAGGTGAAAATAACCCCGCCAGAAACACCTACAATCCATCCGTTTGAATATGCACGGCATGTCCATGCGACTTTTCCAGTACGCGAGCCATGACCTTGCCGCGTAACACCGCTGCGCCCAGGACACACCCGACATGAATGCCCCCCACTCCGGCAGCGAAGCCGCCCACCTGATAGCCCGTCTGGACTGGTCCGCCACGGCCCTCGGTGAATCCGGCCACTGGCCCCAGAGCCTGCGTACCGCCGTGGACATCGTGATCCATTCGCCGATGCCGATGTTGCTGCTGTGGGGCTCCGAGCTGACCCAGATCTACAACGACGGCTTCGCCCTGCTGGCAGGCAACAAGCACCCCCAGGCCTTCGGCCAGCCGGCGCACCTGATCTGGCCAGAGCTGATGGACTTCACCGACCCGGTCTACCGCGCGGTGCTCAACGGCCAGGTGCGCAGCTTCAGCGAGCAGCGCTTCAGCCTGCAACGCAGCGACGGCACTGCACACGACCTGTGGCTGGACCTGACCTACAGCCCGATCCGCGATGAACGCGGCGACGTTGCCGGAATCCTGGTGACCGCCATCGAGACCAACGAGCGCCGGCGCATCGCCCTCGAACTGCAGCAGCGCTCCGACGACAGCCTGCGGGCCCAGCACGAGACCGAGGAGCGCCTGCAACTGGCCCTGGCGGCCACCGATGCGGTGGGCACCTGGGATTGGGACATTGGCGAAGATCGCTTTATCGCCGATACCCATTTTGCCCAGCTGCACAGCGTCGACCCGCAGCTATCCCGACAACTGCCCATCAGTGAGTACCTCAAAGGCGTGCACCCGGAAGACAGGGCCATGGTGGCCCGGAGCATCAAGCGCTGCATCACCCAGGGCAGCGAATACGCCGAGGAATACCGCCTGCAACTGGCCGACGGCCAGGTGCGCTGGGTGTTCGCCCGGGGTCGCTGCTACAAGGATCACCACGGCCGACCGACGCGCTTTCTCGGCGCCGCCCTGGACCTGACCGAGCGCAAGCAGATGGAGCAAGCACTGCGCCAGAGCCAGACCGAACTGCAACTGATCATCAACGCCATGCCAGTGCTGATCGGTTATGTCGACCACGAAGAGCGCTTTCGCCTGAACAACAGCGCTTATCTGGACTGGTACGGCCTGACCCCGCAGGAGCTGTACGGCAAGACCATCCGCGAAGTGGTGGGCGACGAGATCTACGCCACCCGCGCCGAGAACATTGCCGCCGCATTGGCGGGCAAGCCTTGCAGCTTCGAAGCCAACTCGCCCCACCGCGACGGCCGCCCGCGCCACGCCCTGATGAAGTACCTGCCCCGCCATGGCGCCGACGGTGCCATCAACGGTTTCTACATTTTCGTCATCGATGAAACCGAGCGCAGACAGACCGAGGAGGCTCTGCGCAACCTCAACGAAACCCTGGAAGAACGGGTCAACCGCCGCACCGAGGCGCTGGCCGCCGTCAACCAGCGCCTGCAGAACGAAATGTTCGAGCGCGAACGCGCCGAGGACGCCCTGCGCCACGCGCAGAAGATGGAGGCTGTGGGCCAGCTCACTGGCGGCATCGCTCACGACTTCAACAACATGCTCACCGGCATCATCGGCAGCCTGGACCTGATGCAGCGCTACATCGACAACGGCCGCAGCGATGAAATCGGTCGTTTCACCGAAGCCGCCATGTCCTCGGCCAAACGCGCCGCGTCCCTGACCCACCGCCTGCTGGCCTTCTCCCGACGCCAGTCCCTGGACCGCCAGCCCCTGGACCCGAACCAGCTGGTGCGCTCACTGCAGGAGCTGTTCAACCACACCAAGGGCGAACACATCCAGCTGCAGATGCAACTGGCGGACGAGGTGTGGCCGGTAAACACCGATGCCAGCCAGCTGGAAAACGCCTTGCTCAATCTGGTGATCAACGCCCGCGACGCCATGCCCGACGGCGGCCGACTGCTGATCGAGACCGCCAACAGTTACCTCGACGGCAGCGACATCAGCACCCTGGAGCCGGTCAAGGCCGGCGACTACGTGATGCTGGGGGTCAGCGACAACGGCGCCGGCATGAGCCCACGGATTCTGGCCAAGGCCTTCGACCCCTTCTTCACCACCAAGCCCATCGGCCAGGGCACGGGCCTCGGGCTGTCGATGATCTATGGTTTTGCCCAGCAGTCCGGCGGACACGTGACCATCAGCAGCGAGCCGGGCCAGGGCACCTGTGTGCGCCTGTACCTGCCGCGCCTGCACAGCGCGCCCCTGGAACCGCTGCAACTCACGGGCAGCAGCGAGGCGCCCCAGGCCATGGCCGGGGAAAGCGTGATGGTGGTGGAGGACGACCCGGCGGTGCGCATGCTGGTGCTCAACGTCCTCAGCGAACTGGGCTACCGCGCCATCGAGGCCGAGGATGCACGCAGCGCCCTGCCGTTGCTGGAATCGCCACTGCGCGTCGACCTGCTGGTGACCGACGTCGGCCTGCCGGGCATGAACGGCCGACAGCTGGCGGAAATCGCCCGCCAACAGCGCCCGGGGCTCAAGGTACTGTTCATGACCGGCTACGCGGAAAAGGCCGCCGAGCGCCAGGGCTTTCTGGAGCCGGGCATGGACCTGATGGCCAAGCCGTTTTCCATCGAAGAACTGGCGCAGAAGATTCGCCAGATGATCGGCCGCGAGTCCTGAATTCAGGCATAATCCGCGGCCGCCGATTTCCCGCTACAAGGTCACGCCATCATGAAAGCCCAAGCCCGCCACATCCTGGTGAAAACCGCCGAAGAAGCCGAGCAGCTCAAGCAGCGCATCGCCAAGGGCGAAGCCTTCGACGTGCTGGCCAAGAAATACTCCACCTGCCCGTCGGGCAAGCGCGGCGGCGACCTGGGGGAAGTGCGTCCGGGGCAGATGGTCGGCGCCATTGATCAGGTGATTTTCAAGAAACCCCTGCGCACCGTGCACGGCCCGATCAAGAGCAAATTCGGCTATCACCTGGTGCAGGTGTTCTTCCGCGACTGACGCCCCAGCACCAGCCCGTACCTCCCCGCCGTAGGAGCTGGCTTGCCAGCGAACGCGCCCTCACGCACAGCGCCCAGTTCAAAGGCCTCTTCGCCGGCAAGCCGGCTCCTACAAAACCGCCTCCCGGGGAAGCAACGCCCCAGGATGCTGAATCACCCGACTCGCCAATCGATGCCCGGCCTCTGCGGCCTGCACCGGGCTGCCGCCGCGCAAACGACAGGCCAGATAAGCCGCGCTGAAGGAGTCTCCCGCCGCCGTGGTGTCCACCACCTGCGCCACTGGCAGCGCCGGTATCTCATGACTCTCGCCGCCGCAACGCACCAGGCACGAATCCGCCCCGCGCTTGACCACCACCTCGGCAATGTTCGGGTAGGCCGCGAACACGCCATGGGCATAGTCATGGCCAAACAGTGCCTGCTCGTCCTCCAGGGTCAACAGCGCCAGATCCACATGCTCCAGTACCTGCAGATAGGCCGCTCGCGCCTGCTCCACCGAGGCCCAGAGCCTTGGCCGATAGTTGTTGTCAAACACGATCTGCGCCCGACGGATGCGCGCTTCCACCAGCAGGTCAATCAGCTTTTTGCGTCCCACCTCCCCGAGCACCGCCAGGGTGATGCCGCTGAAATACAACACATCGTAATCGCACAAGTCCGCCAGGATCGGCCCCGCCGCCGCGGTGTTGAAGCAGTCCCGTACCGCCGCCTCATTGCGCCAATACAGAAAACGCCGCTCCCCCCGGGCATCGGTCTGAATGCAATACAACCCCGGCAAACGCCCTGGCAGGCGCTGAACCTTTCCCAGGCCGATACCCTCCTGCGCCCAGCTCTGGCACATGGCATCGCTGAAGCTGTCGTAGCCCAGGGCAGTCACGTAATCCACCTGCGCCTGCTGCCCGAGCTCCCGGCACAGATACACCGCAGTGTTCAAGGTATCGCCACCAAAGCTCTGTTGCAGACTGCCGTCGTGACGCTGTTGCAGCTCGATCATGCATTCGCCAATGGCGGCAATGCGCTGCTTCCCGTTCATATTCTTGACCTCTCCTCAAAGCACACACCACCTTGTAGAACCTGGCTTGCCAACGAAAGCGTCCTCAGAGTTGCGCCCTAACCCAGGGTCTGTTCGTCGGCGGGCCGGCTGCTACGTTCAGAAGCAAGTTTCCAGACTCTCGATCACCTGCAGGCGCTCATCCACCAGCAAACCGGTGCGCCACTTGTCGAAGGTCAGGCACGGGTGCGATGTACCAAAGGAAATGATGTCGCCAATACGCAGCTCCACTCCCGGCGCCACGGTGAGAAACGCGTGCTGATCCATCACCGCCGTCACCTTGCACGCCGCGACATCATCACCGGCACCAGCCTCGGCTCCCGCGCGGTAACGCCGCAGCGGCACCGGCAAGCCAGCGTCATAGGCGACATCGCGCTTGCCCAGGGCCACCACCGCAAAGCCCGGCTCCGGCAGCGACTGCACATGGGCCCAGACCTCCATCGCCGGACGCAGGCCTTCGTGCAGATCACTGCGTCGATCCAACACACAGCACTGAGCCTCTTTGTAGATGCCGTGGTCATGGGCGACATAACTGCCCGGACGCAGCACGCTGAGGAAACGCCCCTTGGCGTTATGGGTCTCGAAGGACTCGGCGATCAGGTCGTACCAGGCCGAACCCGAAGCCGTGATGATCGGCCGCTCGATGGCAAACAAACCATCGTTGTGCAGATCCACCGCCAGACGCACCAGGGAATCGGCAAACTGGCGAATGCCACTGATGGCCTGGTCGCCGTGGATCACCCCTTCGTAACCTTCGATACCGCACAACGCCAAAGCTGGCTGCGCCTGGATCGCCTTGGCCAGGGCCAGTACTTCCTGCTCGCTGCGGCAACCGCAACGACCGCCCACCACGCCGTACTCGATCATCACCTTGAGGGTGACGCCACGCTGGGCGAAAAACGCCCCCAGATCGGCCACGTTATCCGGGTGATCCACCATGCAATAGAAATCGAAATCCGCATCCGCCAACAGCTCGGCGATCAACGCCATGTTCGGCGCCCCCACCAGCTGGTTGGCCATCAACACCCGGCGCGCGCCATGGGCGTAGGCGGCGCGAGTCTGTACTGCCGTGGCCAGGGTGATGCCCCAGGCGCCGGCGTCCAACTGCCGCTGAAACAGCGCGGGCATCATGCTGGTCTTGCCGTGGGGCGCCAGCTCGGCGCCGCTGTCACTGACAAACTTCTGCATCCAGCGAATGTTGTGTTCCAGCGCCTCGCGGTGCAGCACCAGGGCCGGCAGGCTGACGTCGCTCAGCAGACTCGCGCCGATAGCAGCGGCGCCCTTTTCCACCAGGGGCAGATTCAAAGCAGAAGACATGTTGGCACTCCTTATCAAGGCGGCTGCGCACAGCCGCGACAAAGTCATCAATCGTTGATACGCCGGGCCAGGCGGTTGGCGCTGTCGATCAGCACCCGGCGATAGTCCTGGTAATGGCTCTGCGCATCGGCCCTGGGCGCGACGATGCACAGGGTGCAGATGCACACCCCGTGCTCATCGCGTACCGGCGCGGCAAAACAATGGGTGAAGGTGTCGGCGACGCTGTCGAAGGAAAAGAACCCCTCCTCGGTGGCCTGACGGATTTCCTTGAGGAAGGTCTCCAGCGGCAGCCGCTCACCGTTAGGCAGCATGAAGTCCTGGTCATCGATCATCTCGACGATCTGCTCATCGCTCATATGCCCCAACAGCAACCGCCCGGAAGCGGTCCAGGGGATCGGCGCGTTCTCGCCAATGTCCGAGGTAATGCGGAAATTCCGCTCGCCCTCCTTCATCAGCGCCACGGTGTATTTGCGCCCGTTGAGTAGGCACATCTGCGCGGTTTCCCGGGTCTGACTGACAATTTCCTGCAACGCCTGATCAGCCTCGCGGCTCAGATCGAAATGGCGCAAATGAGCCTGCCCGAGAAAATACAGCTGGCGGCCCAGGTACACATGACCGTCCTTGCCTACCGGCTCCAGCACCCGCCGCTCCAGCAAGGACGCCACCAACTCATAGACCGTGGACTTGGGACTGCCAATGCCCTTGGCGATATCGTTGGGTCGCAGCGGCTGGCCGATCTCCTTGAGGAAATCGAGAATATCGAACGCCCGATCCAGGCCCTTGGCCCGGCGCTTGATGCTGTCTTCAGTCATCTACCCACCCCTATGCAAAACACAATCCCTGTAGCCGCTGCCGCAGGCTGCGAACGCCCTGAGCGACACGCCGTCGCAGGGGCCGCAGCGATCTCATCACCCTGCGCCCGCGTTGCGGTCGATCGCAGCCTCGCCCAGGCTCGGCAGCGGCTACAGAAGCGCACTCAAGGCTTCTTCTTGTAGGCCACACAATCGATCTCGACCTTGCAGTCAACCATCATGCTGGCCTGCACACAGGCCCGGGCCGGCGCGTGTTCGGGCTTGAAGTACTCGCCGAACACCTTGTTGAAACTCCAGAAATCCCGCGGGTCTTCCAGCCACACGCCAACCCGCACCACATCCTCCAGGCCGTACCCGGCCTCTTCGAGAATGGCCAGCAGATTGCGCATCGTCTGATGCGTCTGCTCGACGATCCCACCGTGAATGATCTCGCCATCCAACGCCGGCACCTGGCCGGATACATGCAGCCAGCCATCGGCTTCGACGGCGCGAGCAAAAGGACGCGGCTGGCCACCGCCTGCGGTGCTGCCGGTGCCGTAACGGGTGATGCTCATGAGAGATTCTCCTGGTTGAAGGTTGGCCATCTTGACGGCCATGCCCAAGAACGCTGTCCCACTCACCGTGCGTTGCTGCGCAGTCAATACCGCAGAAAACAACGATGGCCTGGAAAACGCCAAGGCTCTAAACAAAGAAACTCCGCCTAAAATATTCCGCTACAGCGGAATAAAATATGAAATAACGGAATTCGTGCCCGAGTGTGCCATGGAGAACAAAGGAGATAACAGAGGGAATGGCAAAACTTTCCGCAACGAGGAACGAGAGAGTATTAGAAACAGTCGTCAGCCTATGTCAGGCATTTCTGTATTTGCGGAGAACACGCTCAAGTGACCTGTGACGACGCTCGCCACCTTCTACATCCCGTTGCGTCGCGGCAGCCCGCGACCGGGTTTGGTCGTCCGAATATCCATGTGTTGCACGTGGCGGAACAACAAGCGCTGCAACTGCCGGAGCAGTAACCCAAGGCACAGCAACGGCTCCTGCTTTGCTCTGCTCAGATTTGCTCTGCCTTGGCTTTTGATCCTAAGCGCCCCGTTAACCACGATGGCCGAACGCAGGCATTGAGCCGTGGGCAACCCGGCAGGACGCCGGGTTAGCCGCCATCCGGCCAGGGACGGCCGGTGGCGGCGGCCCACGGATCAATGCCGGAGAGAGGGAATGCCGAGCCTCGGCGAGGCACCGAGTGGAGGGGCAAGACTTTTTGGTTCCTTTTGTGTCGTTTGACAAAAGGGACTCGCCGTAAGGGCGAAACCGCCAGTGGCCACACCCAAAGCAACGGATATGTACACCTGCCAAATCGGAGACTCAGGTTTACGCGCGCCGAAACGCCAGCCGATCGACCGAGAGCAAGCTCCCTCGCCACAGAGCTTGTATTGCCATGGCTGACAACTGGGTGACAGCGCAGCAACCGCTACCTACAACACCCAATCCACCGGTGTCCTCGATGCCGCCTTCGCTGGCAAGCCAGCGCCTACACAAGAAGCCCCATCGTGGGTGTCACCCCCGTGCCTGCCCCAAACTGTTACCCATGCGGGCAAACGACTTCCCCCATGGAAAGCCTGGCGCCCACAAGCCATCAATCAAAGTCAGCAACGCACAACACCCACCAAAGATTCCGCGCCCCCTGGCAGGCGACATAGGCAGAAGAAATAGTCGAATCCCTGGTCAACTCAGACCAATCGGAACTATCGAACCGATACACCACCAGCTCGGAAAACGGAGCCGCAAACACCGCCTCCAGCGCCTCATCCACCAACTTCCGAGCGTTGGCCAGGCTTAATCCACGGGTCGCGTGATGACACCCGCCCCGCAGCACCACCGCCAGCAACGAGCCCTCGAACTCATATCGATTCAGCATGGAAAAGGGCCCGAACTCAGACTCAATCTGCCCAATAGCCGTCGACCTGGCGAGGTTGCTGAAACGCTCCAGAAACTCGGCCAGTCGCGTTCTCTCATCCAACGCCTTGATTGAGGGATCTGGCTTGAAGAAGCTGGACACCACCTCGCCACACTGAGCAAGCACGGCAAGCAGTTCGACAAGGGGGGGCTTGTCGACGACGAACTCGCTGGCACCGGTAAATGGCACTACAGCATCGCGCTTCAGACTTTCATCTTGATTCATGATCGAGCACCCGACTTTGGCCACAAACAGGCAATCACCAGAGCGACTACCGTGCCCTGGGCTTTTGCGGCCGCAGATAAAAACCAGAAATAAGCGCAATCAGCACCAGCATCAACGCCAGGCTGGGATCACCTTTAGGCAGCATGAATTGATAAAGGCCAGCGCCCATCGAGAGCATCGACCCCATGCACAACACAAACCAAACAGTTTTTTTAACCCGCTTCACGATCTGATGACGTCCCTTCCACAGATAACTTCAACGGCACCACTCAGAACGACCAGGCCGGGGGGACGACAATGTATCGGCCGCACTGTTGCACGGCAAACCCGAAAACCATCCCCGCCCCACAGCGCCTTCGTGCTTACGCCTTGAAGGTCAAGATCGGCGAAAACCGCGCCATCACCGATACCGTCCCTTCTTCCACCTGGGAACGAATCACCTGTCCAATTTCCTTGTAGGCCCCTGGCGCCTCTTCGATCATCCGCTCTTCCTTGGTGGTGATGCACTCAACGCCCTGCAAGCCGAGGAAAGCCTTATCCTTCTTGGCCTTGAACACGATCTCGCTGCGCGACATCGAGCGCCCGGCGCCGTGACTGGCCGAACGCAGCCAGCGCTCATTGCCCAGCCCGGTGAGCAGGTAGGAGTCATGCCCCATGCTTCCCGGAATCAGCAGCGGCTGCCCGGCATAGGCCGGTGTCGCGCCTTTGCGATGCACATTGCCGCCCTCTTCGCGCAGCACGATGTTGTGCGGCACATCGACAATCAGCGGCGCTTCGATGCCCGCGCCAAACACTTGCCGGGTACGCTGGCGGACCATTTCCGCGATCAGCGCGCGGTTGGCGTCGGCGTAATGGGCGGCGCTGTGCATGGCCAGCAGGTACTCATCAGCCATCTCGCCGAACAGGGCGAATATCTTCGAGTCGGGATGCTTGATACCTTCTGGCCACAAGGCCTTGGCCTTGTCCATCCAGCGTCGCCCCACATAGAAGCCCACGTCCCGGGAGCCGGTGTGAATCATCATCACCACCTGCCCCACGGACAGGCCCTGAGCAAAGCAGGCCTGACGATCCACCAACTCGGTGACCACCTGGATCTCGACAAAGTGGTTGCCGCCACCCAGGGAGCCCAGGCCCGGGTCGCGAAGGATTTTCCGCGAGCGGTCCTGCAGGGCTTCAGGCGCATAGTCGGCGCTGCCGCGGGCGAACGACGACTCATGCAGGCCCGACAGCTCTCGCTGCAATTGGGCGAAATCCGCCCCGGCGAACAGCCCGATGGGGTCCTGCTGCTGCACCTGGGCCCAGAAGTCCCCCAGTCCCGCTTGAAACAGCGCGGTCATGGCCGTTGGGCTGGTGGGAATGTTGCGCGTACCCTCCAGCAGATCACCACGTACCAGGGCGGTCCACTTGGCTTTCTGCGCCATGAACTGTTCGTAGTTCAGCCCCAGCTTATGCAGGCGCATGCCGCAATTGATGTCGGTGCCGATGGCTTGCGGCACCACCATGTCGTGGCTGGTGACAATCACACTGCCCACCGGGATCGGGCTACCGGTGTGGAAGTCCGGCGTGGCGCAGGCGCACTTCACTTCACCGCCATGGGGGTGGGCGACCTTGGCGAAATCCATCAGTTGGAGGATGGCTTTCTCTTCGATGGCAAAGCTATCGGGCAGCAGCAGATCCACCTTGAGCCCGGCGTCATTGATCGAAGAGATAGAGAGGGAATTGGAATTCAGGCGTTCGATGGCCACCCCGGAACGGGCGAGCTTGTGCTGAATTCTTTTCAGAGGAGTCTTGGTCATTTTCAACTGCTTTTCTTGGACGCAACAAAACAACCACCCTTTTGGTGGCTGGAATTGTCTGGTCAGCAGCGAAACTTAGACGGCGCGGATAATGGGGAATGACGGCGTGGATGTAAAGAGCCGGGGAGCAATTATTTGACGAGGCGCCTGCCTGGCGACGTGACGTCAGTGTGGCTTCGGCCCGCCTTTCCACGGCGTGTAAAACACGCTGGCATGGATCGGCGGCACCTTGCCCTGCTCGAGCGCAAAACCCAGTATCTGCCCTGGATCCTAAGGCCGCTCGCTGGTTGAAAGCCAACGACAATTGCCGGCGATGACCATCGCTCCTCCAAGCCGGCGATTGTCGCCAAAGCTGTAAAAGCTTCTCCAGGCGCCCGGCAAAAACGGGTTACCCTGGCGCTCCCCACCCGCTCATCGCCCCAAGCAAGGAAGCTCCATGACCCGCGCCATCACTATCATCTGCGACAACTTCGCCGACTGGGAAACCGCCCTGATCAACGCCACCGGCCGTGGCTACTATGGCTTCGACTGCCGTTACGCTTCCCCCAAGGGCGCTATCGTGACCTCCATGGGCGGCCTGCGGGTGACCCCGGACCTGGCGTTGGAAGACATTCGTCTGGACGAAGTGGATCTGCTGATGGTTTGCGGCGGGAGCGTCTGGCAAAGCGACAAGGCGCCGGACATCGGCGACCTGCTGCGCGCCGCCCAGGCACGCCACCTTGTGATCGCCGGCATTTGCGACGGCACCCGCGAATTGGCTCGGGCCGGGGTGCTGGACGCGGTGAAGCACACCTCCAATTCGGCGGCCAACCTGCTGGCAGTCGGTTATGCCGGCGCCGCGCACTACCAGGATGTGCCCCACGCGGTAGCGGACCAGCGCGTGATCACCGCCCCGGGCAGCGCTCCAGTGAGTTTCATGGCGCAGATTCTCGGCACCCTGGGCATCAACGACGACAACCTTCGCGCCTACCTCGGCATGCATGCCGCCGAGCACCAGCAGAAGATCTGACCTCTCCCTTGTAGGAGCCGGCTTGCCGGCGAAAGCGATCTCACGGCTGCTTTAGCTGGCAAGCCAGCTCCTACGGGACTTGGGAGCGCAAGATCGACTCATACTGACCGCTCTCCGGGGTGAAGCAGACGAAGTGGTTGGCGCCTTCCTTCTGTACCCACAGGCGCCCACACCGCTCACATTCATAAACCGTCGAGATGGAGGACAGATAGACACTGGTGAACTTGTCCCCGAAGAATTCCATTGGCCCGGGTCGCCAGTGCCCATTGCCATAGTGTTGCTCAAGCAACTTATCGACCTTACCGGCGCTCGCGGCATCCAGCAGTTCATTGGCCAGAAGGGAGGCATCGGCGAAAAAGCGCTCTTCATGCTCATCACGCAGCAACGCAGCCTTATAGGGCAAATCGTCGGTCTGATCGATGATGATGTGTCCGCATCTGCAGGCTAGCTTGCTCACTGGGCACCTCGTTATTCAGCGAGCGGGGATTTTAGCTGAAGCAGGTCGACATTCGGCAAGCGCTCAAGGCTCGGCGACATTTACGCTCAGTATCTTCTCCAGCCGTCTCACCTCCTCCGACAACAACGGAGCAGGCGGCTCCATGGCGTGCTGACTGGAAACCTGCACCACAGGTGCGGGAGGCTTGGGCTTGGCGGCGCCGCTGCGAACCGAGCCATTCTGGGCAAACAGCGCTTCATCCAAGCATTTTTCCCACACGCCCTGGCTGGACAAGAGCAGTTCCCACTGCTTTGACTCAACCTTCGTTCCGATCGCATCGCACCCAAGGAGGAGGGACATGCCAGTGAACGCATCGCTCGCCGCCTGTACACCTGGCTGGAGGCAAAAGCCCTGCGTGACAGGGCATGAACCTGGGCCTGAACCTCTGCGCTCAAGCCACGCAACGGCATAGCACCTTACAGCGCCAACTCCAGGACTTCTCCCGTCAGGCAGGCACCTGCCGAGACAGCTGGACCTGGGTCACGCGGCGCTCTTCCACCGCCATCACCTGAATGTTCCAGCCCTCCCATTCCAAGCGGTCGCCCTTGACCGGCAGACGGTCCAGCAGGCTCATCACCAGCCCGGCCAGGGTCTGGTAGTCCTCGGTAGGCTCGGCGCCAAAGCCGGTACGCTGGCGCACCTGGGGCAGGTTCAGGGCGCCATTGACCAGGAACCTACCCTCGTCTTCCACCACATCCGGCCCTTCGACCTCGCTGGCATCCGGCAGCTCGCCGGCAATGGATTCGAGAATGTCGGTCATGGTCAGGATGCCCATGAAGTCACCAAACTCGTTGATCACGAAGGCGATGTGGGTCGACGCCTTGCGCATCTGTTCCAGGGCGTTGAGGATCGAAAAACTGTCCAGCAGGTTGATGGTCTTGCGCGCCAGGTGCTCAAGGTTCGGCTCGTTGCCGGCCAGGTATTCCTTGAGCAACTCCTTCTTGTGCACGAAGCCCAGCGGCTCATCCACCGCACCATCGCGAATCAGCGGCAGGCGCGAATAGGACGAGTGCATCAACTTGGTCCGGATGCTTTCCGGGCTGTCCGTGAGGTCGATGGAGTCGACCTCGGCGCGCACCGTCATCAGCGTACGGATCGGCCGCTCCGCCAACTGCAGTACGCCGCTGATCATCACCCGTTCGCGGCGGTCGAACAGCTCGCTGCTCGGTGCATCACCGTCTTCCAGCAAATCGGCGATTTCCTCACCCACCTCTTCTGCCGCCAGCTTGCGGCCACCCAGCAGGCGCATCACTGCATAGGCCGTGCGCTCACGCATCGGGCGCAGGCCCTGCATGGACTTCTTGCGGCGGGCCCGGGCGATCTGGTTGAACACCTCGATCAGAATCGAGAAGCCGATGGCCGCGTACAGGTAGCCCTTGGGAATATGGAAGCCCAGGCCTTCGGCGGTCAGGCTGAAGCCGATCATCATCAAGAAGCCCAGACACAGCATGATCACTGTCGGGTGTTCGTTGACGAAACGGGTCAGCGGCTTGCTGGCGACGATCATCACACCGATGGAAACCACCACCGCGATCATCATCACCGACAGATGCTCCACCATGCCCACGGCGGTAATCACCGCGTCCAGGGAGAACACCGCATCGAGCACCACAATCTGCGCCACGATCGGCCAGAACAAGGCGTAGGTGGCACTGCCGGCACGCTGGCTGACATGACCCTCCAGGCGTTCGTGCAGCTCCATGGTGGCCTTGAACAACAGGAACACACCACCGAACAGCATGATCAGGTCGCGGCCGGAAAAGCTCTTGTCGAACACCTCGAACAGCGGCTGGGTCAGGGTCACCATCCAGGAGATGCTGGCCAGCAGGCCCAGGCGCATCAGCAATGCCAGGGACAGGCCGATCAAGCGGGCGCGGTCACGCTGCTCCGGCGGCAGCTTGTCCGCGAGGATGGCGATAAACACCAGGTTGTCGATGCCCAGCACCAGTTCCAGGATAATCAGGGTCAAAAGGCCAAGCCAGGCCGTGGGGTCTGCGATCCATTCCATAACGACGACTCAAGTTCTCCAGAAAATTCAAACGGCCAGGCGCGACGAAGCACCAAGGTGCAGGACAGGTGCAACCTGGGTGACGGGCTGGTCAGTGCGGGAAGTGGCAAAGGCCGGGGACGTGCGGCCGGGAGAATGATTGCCTGAGCGTCTGCGTCTCAATGGGGCCGGATGGCGCGAGAAGTCATGGGGCAAAGCGAAGAAAGAGCGCCGACTGGGGGGCTCCGAGAGCGTGTTCATGCAAGTCCTGAGTGAAAAAACGGAATTGGAGATTACAGGGGCGGCGGCACTTTTCCCCAGCGGGAAATCATTACAAAAGTTTATCCGGGACACCCCCTCAAACCGCCTACACCCGCTCGGCAATCTCGATGAGGTTCAAGTCCGGGTCCCGCAGGTACACCGAGCGGATCGGTCCCGTGGCTCCGGTGCGCGCCACCGGGCCTTCGATGATCGGCCAGTTGACTCGGCGCAGATGGGCAATCACCTGCTCCAGGGGCACGCTGGCGATAAAGCACAGGTCCAGCGCCCCCGGTACCGGCAGGTGAGCCTTGGGTTCGAATTCCTGGCCACGCACATGCAGGTTGATCTTCTGCTGGCCGTACTTGAAGGCCTTGCGCCCTCCGGCAAAGGTTTGCAGTTGCATACCTAGCACCCGAACGTAAAAGTCCTCGGCGGCCACAGGATCGATGGTGGTCAGTACCAGGTGGTCAAGTTGGTCGATCATCGAGGACGCAGCTCCTGAAGGAAGAGAAATAGCCCGGCGGATTATGCTCGCCGGGCGCAGTGCTGAACATGCCGTATCAGGCCGAACGCCGGTACTCGCGCTTGACCTGGTCGATGTAGCGCACCACCGCCGGCGCCTGCTCAAAACGCCGGTAAATCAGCGACAGCCAGGACGACGCCGAACTGCCACCGATGGGCCGGTACACCACATGGGGCAGGCTCAAATGCCCCACCACCGACTCGGGCACCACCGCCACGCCCTGACCCAGGGAAACCAGGGCCAGCACCGCCACCAGGCCGCCGGGCTGGGCACCGAGCTTGGGGGCATAGGCCCCCTGGGCCGCCACTTGCAAGGTGCCGCTGATCTGCTCAGGAAGGATGAAGGTTTCATTGAGCAGGTGCTCGGAGGCGATCTGCGGCAGCCGGCACAGCCAGGACTCGGCGGACAGCGCCAGGACAAACCCCTCGGCGTCCAGGCGAATGGCCTCCACGCCGTCGGGCAGGGTCATGGGCGAACGAATGTAGCCGACGTCCAGGCGTCCGTCGGCAATTCGCGCCGGCAGGGTTGCCATCGGACACTCGCGCACATTCAGGCTGACGTCCGGACAGTCACGACTGAAGCTCTGCACCTGCTTCTGCAACAACCCGGAATACACCGACGAGGCCACATAGCCCAGCTCGATGTGGCCGATCTCTCCGCGCCCGGCGCGCTGGGCGTTGCGCTGGGCGAACTCGAACTGGCGAACCGTGGCTTCGGCTTCCAGGAGCAAAGTGGCACCGGCCTCGGTGAGACTGACCTCGCGCTGCTGGCGCAAAAACAGCCGCGTACCGAGGGTCTTCTCCATGTCCTGGATCTGTCGGCTCAAGGTCGGCGGGGCAATCCCCAGTTGCTCGGCCGCGCGGGTAAAATTGCGCTGCCGGGCCACCGCCAGGAAGTAACGAAAGTGACGAATTTCCATAAAAGGCATTAGCTCAAAGGTAACGAACTGACCGCCAGCAGCTAACAAAGACCCACAAAGGCCAGGATAAGCTGAGCGGACCTTCACAGTAGAGAGCCTTTGCCATGCGCGTCAAACCACTGATTCTGGCAATGATCGCCTGCTGCTACCTGCAGAGCGCCGTGGCCGCAGAGATCCAAGCCAACGTTGCCCACAAAGCAATCCTGCCTTTGAACAGCCCCCCAATCCCGCTCAAGGCCGGCCAGCAAACCACCCTGGCCAAAGGCTGCCCCTGTGCAGTGGTCATCCTCGATGACGGGGTACCGGTGGTGGCGAGCATCGAACTGACAGCACTGTCCATCCTCAGTCGGCGGACAGCGTCATGAGCCGCCTCATCAATCCCCGCCTGACCCTGCTGACTGCTTCCGGGGTCTGCTCGCTGATCGTCCTGGACACCAACATCGTCGCCGTGGCCCTGCCGAGCATCGCCCGCGACCTGGGGGCCAACTTCGCCGATATCGAATGGGTGGTCAGTGCCTACATGCTGGCCTTCGCCGCCCTGCTGCTGCCGGCGGGCAGCCTGGCGGACCGCTTCGGACGCAAGAGGACCCTGCTCTGCGGCCTGGGCCTGTTTATCCTCGCCTCCCTGGGCTGCGGCGCCGCCCCCAACGCCCTGCTGCTGGACCTCGCTCGGGCCCTCAAAGGCGTGGGCGCAGCGCTGTTGCTGACGTCGGCCCTGGCCTCCATCGGCCATACCTTCCATGACGAAGCGGAGCGGGCCAAGGCCTGGGCCTTCTGGGGGGCCTGCATGGGCATGGCCATGACCGCCGCGCCCACGGTCGGCGGCTTGATCACCGAATACTTCGGCTGGCGCTGGATCTTCTACTTCAACCTGCCGGTAGGCGCCCTGCTGCTGTGGAGCGTGCTGCGCAACGTGCCGGAATCCCGGGATACCCAGGCGGCGCGCCTGGACCCCTGGGGCAGCCTGGCCTTCAGCGCCAGCCTGCTGTGCCTGATCTGGGGCCTGATCGAAGCCAACCGCATCGGCTGGAGCCACCCAGCCACCTCCACCCGCCTGTTGGCCGGAGTGGCGCTGCTGGGGCTGTTCGTGCTGATCGAGCGCCTGCAACGCCGGCCCATGGTCGATCTGCAACTGTTTCGCCATCCGCGGTTCATCGGCGCCCTGCTGGGCATGTTCGCCTACGCCGGCTGTGCCCAGGTGATGATGACCCTGCTGCCCTTCTACCTGCAGAACGGTCTGGGCTTCTCCGCCATTGCCTCAGGCCTGGGCATGCTGCCCTTTGCCCTGACCATGCTGATCTGCCCACGCATCGGTGCCCGCCTCGCCGGGCGCTACAGCCCCGCCGCCCCGATGGCCGCCGGGCTGACCCTGGTGGGCTGCGGCAACCTGCTCAGTGCCTGGGCGGTGCATGCCGGGGGCTACCTGAGCTTCGCGGCGGCGATTGCCGTGACCGGTGCCGGGGCCGGCCTGCTCAACGGCGATACGCAGAAAAACATCATGGCCTGCGTGCCCCGGGAACGCACCGGCATGGCCTCGGGCATGAGCACCACCATGCGCTTCAGCGCCATCATGCTGGCCATCGGCGTGTTCGGTGCGCTATTGGCCAGCCATACCCTGCAACGGCTGCAAGGCAGCCTCAGCCAGGTGCCCGGGCCTTGGCTGGCCCAGGCGCCGGACATCGCCTCGCGGGTGGTGGCCGGGGATATGCAGGGCGCCTTGGCGAACCTGCCGGAAAGTGCCCGCGCCCTGGTTGAACCCCTGGCCCTGCAAGCCTTTGTCGGCGGCTTCGGGTTGGTACTGACGGTGGCAGGCATTCTCGCCCTGCTTGGGGCCCTGGTGGTGGGCCGGTTGATGCGCAACCCCCTGCCCCAGGCCCAAGGCCTGGTGCTGAAAACCCAATGAAGCATGGGGATGCCGATTGGCTCTCTGGGCCGCCGCCAAGGTGGGCAGCGGCCCGCTGCTTGCAATTTCAGAACAATAAACAAATGGCTTGAACAACAAATGGCCGGCTAAGGTACGGCCTTCAGCAGACGAGGTCAGTGTGAAGCCTACAAACGTGATTGTGGTCGGTGCCGGCATTGTCGGTGCATCCATCGCCTACCACCTGGCCAGACAGGGCGCGCAGGTCACGGTGGTCGAGCAAGCCAGTCCCGGTTCTGGGGTCACTCGCCATTCCTTTGCCTGGATCAACCCCCACGGCGAGTTCCCGGCAGCCGCTCGGCCGCTGCGCTCCCTGGCGCTGGCGGACTATCGACGCCTGCAGCAGGAGTTGCCCCAGTTGCAGATTCAATGGACCGGAGCACTGACTTATGCCGAAACCGGCCCGGACTCGACAGACACCGATACCCAGGGGCCGATGTCGTCCGCCCATTGGATCGACCGTGACCGGATCGGTGAACTTGAACCCAATCTGCAGGAACTACCGCAACGAGCCCGGTACGCCCCCGGCGAAGGCAGCCTCGACCCGGTAGCCACCACCCAGACGCTGCTCGAAGGGGCCCGGGCCCACGGCGCCCGGGTGCTTACCCAGACGCCGGTACAGGGGTTGCTGGTGGAGGGCCGGCGCGTGCTTGGCATCACCACTGCGGCCGGGCCTTACCTAGCCGAGCATATCGTCCTGGCAGCGGGCTGCGCCACCCCTGCCCTGTTGGCGCCCCTGGGAATCCAGCTGCCGGTGCAGGCCTCGCCGTCGATCCTGATCCGCTTCGATGCCCCGCGCGGCCTGGTCAAGACCCTGGTTTCCAACCGCCTGCTGGAGATTCGCGAAGCGGCGGACGGCAGCCTGCTGGCGGCGGAAGACTACATCGACGACAGCGGTCCTCAAGGGCCCGAGGCCATAGCGCAGCAAGCCATGGCCTCGATCCGCCGCCTGTTCCGCGGCGCCGAGAAGATAGCCCTGCGCAGCGTTGAGGTCGGTCAACGCCCAATGCCCTGTGACCAGTTGCCGATCATTGGCCCGAGCCAGCAGTACCTGGGCCTGTACCTGGCGGTGATGCATGCCGGGGTGACCCTGGCGCCCACCGTCGGCCGCCTGGTCAGCCAGGAGTTGCTGCTGGGCCAATGCTCTGCCGAGCTTGCCTCGTGCCGCCCGGCACGTCTGGGCTGACGGGGTTCAGCGGGCTCGTCATCGGGCGTCCGTTCTTCGAATCAAGCCACCCGTGAGCTTGAGCCGGGTCATGACCTGAGTGGCTCAGCCATCCCTGGCTCCTGGTTGCGGACAGCAAAGTCAGGTCCGGAAATTTCAAGCGACTTTCCAGACTCATCCCATATTAGTTTTTGCGCCCCCTTTGCTAGGTTGAGCGCCACTTTGCACCCGGGCCAGGTACGGCGCGGGTCTGGCCTCTCTCAAGCTTAAGGATGAGCCTATGTTCGCGCCGGCCGACACTGCGCATTTCGTGCTGTCCATCCCTGCCGTTCGCCACGACTTCAAGGTGCTGGCCTTCAAGGGCCGCGAAGCCATCAGCGAGCTGTATGCGATCCACATCGAGCTGGTTTCGGACAATCCCAATGTCGATCTGGAAAGCCTGCTCAACCAGCCGGCGTTCCTGCAGTTCGGCCTCAAGGGTGAAGGCATCCACGGCCTGATCGACGACATCGAAATCGGCGACAGCGGCAAGCGCATGACCCGCTATCACCTGATCCTGCGTCCTCACCTTTATCAGTTGCAGCACCGCCACAACCAACGGGTCTATCAGAACCTGACGGTGCCGCAGATCATTGCCAAGGTGCTCAAGGAACACGGCATCCTCGCCGACCAATACCGCTTCAACATTGCTCCCAAGCCTTCAGTACCCAGGGTGTATTGCGTGCAATACGGGGAGACGGATTTCCAGTTTGTGCAACGCCTGTGCTTCGAAGACGGCATTCACTGGCACCACGAACACAGCCTCGACCAGCACCTGCTGGTATTTTCCGACAACCAGACCGACTACCCGATCCTCGCCACCGTGCGCTATCAGCAAGGCAGTGGCCTAGCCGCCGAAGACCCGGTGGTCAGCCATTTCGCGGTGCGTTTCAGCACCCGCACCAGCCAGGTGGTGCGCCGCGACTACAACCTGAAAAAGCCCGACCCGCGCAGCGCCTCCAGCGGCGCCCCGCTCGATCCGGTGCCCAGCACCCTGCACAGCTGCGCACAGAGCGAGGCGCTACCAATCCTTGAGGACTATCGCTACCCCGGCCGCTACAGCACTGGCGCGGTGGGCCAGCAACTGAGCCAGATCGCCCTTGAAGGCCATCGCGCCGATTACCAGTTGGCCAAGGGGCAGAGTGATCTGTCGAGCTTTCGCTGCGGCCATCTGGTCACCCTCAGCGAGCACCCGCGCGGCGAATACAACCAGATGTGGCTGCTGGTCAGCGTTGAGCATGAGGGTCGACAACCGCAGGTGCTGGAAGAGTCGGTCACCAGCGACGACCGCCACGGCGGCTTTACCCAGGGTTACCGTAACCGCTTCAGCGCCATCCCCTGGGACACCTTCTTTCGGCCGCAAGAGCCCGCCCCCAAGCCCCGCCTGAGCAGCCAGACCGCGCTGGTGACCGGTCCTGCCGGTGAGGAAATCTGGTGTGACGAATTCTCACGGATAAAGATTCAGTTTCATTGGGACCGCGAAGGCGAGCGCAACGAGTTCTCCAGCTGCTGGGTGCGGGTGGCCACCAGTTGGGCCGGTGAAGGCTTTGGCCACGTGATCATCCCGCGGATCGGCATGGAAGTGCTGGTCAGCTTTATCGGCGGTGATCCCGAACAGCCATTGGTGACCGGCTGCGTACCGAACCAGCACACGCCCGTGCCTTATCCGTTGCCTGCAAACAAGACTCGCAGCGTGTTCAAGACCCGCAGCAGCCTGGGCGGCAATGGCTCCAACGAGTTGCGCATCGAGGACAAAAAGGGCGCCGAAGAGATCTACGTCCACGCGGAGAGGGATCAGAACATCGAAGTCGAACACGACGAAACCCACTGGGTCGGACGTGATCGCACCAAGACCATCGACCGCCACGAACGTGATCGCATCAAGCGCAACTGGTCGATCAATGTCGACTGCTTCAAGACCGAGACCATCAACCTGGCCTCTCTGCAAAACGTCGGGCTGGCCAAGATGATGAACATCGGCACGGTCTACAGCCAGAACGTCGGCCTGCACATGAACACCCTGGTGGGAATCAACCAGAGCACCCAGGTGGGCCGTAGCCAGAGCACGGTGGTGGGCACGTCCTACAGCCTCAAGGTCGGCGATGGCAGCGTGCAAAGTGCCGCACCACCTGCGGGTGAGGAGCCTGCGCCGGAGGCCAGCGGACCAGGATCGAGCATCAAGCTGGACGGTGAAAGCATCACCTTGCAGGTCGGACGCTCGAGAGTGGTGATCACCGATGCCGGGATCTACCTCGACGGACCGGACATTCATCTGGTGGCAGGCAACACGGTCAACGCCGATGCCCCCGCAGACGTGCACCTCAACAGCGGCACCGCACAACCGGCGCCGAACCTGCCGGTGGACGCCGAAACCACCCAGCTCAAAGGCCTGGATGTGACCGATGCCATGCCGCTCTTGATCGACGGTAGCTGGTGATGGGCGTCATCCACATCGAGAACCACACCGGGCTGCCACACCTGCTGTATGAAAAAACCACCCCGGCGGGCGTGCCCATGGACATTCTGGTGATTCGCGGCACCTTTGACTTTGCCCAGGGCTTGGCCATGCCCTTGAGTGCAGATCAGAGCGCGATTGTCCTCGGCGATCACTTCGATGGACCGATAGCCACTTTTCCCTTGCAGGCGGTGATCGCCGAAGAAGGCGATCTGCTGTTGGGCAAGCCCGGCACCGATGTGCTGCTGCAAGGCAGCGTGCACAGTGCTGAGGGGCAGTGGCGCACGAACTGGCCGGTCGAGGTGCAGGTCGGAGCGGTGCGCAAGAACTTGCAGGTCCATGGCCCGCGCACCGTGCACAAGGGGCTGATGGGCTGGACGCTGAGTGCCCCCGATAAAGTGGAAAAGGTCGCGCTGGATTACCGCCTGGCGTTTGGCGGCTGCTTCTACGACCCCGAGCCGTCACCCGGGCAGACGCCGATTCCCAGCGTCAGCTACCCCAGCAACACCGCCGGTTGTGGCTGGCTGCCGAGCGCGGCTGAATTGAACACCCTGGAGGCTTCGGTGCGCCAACGCATCGAGGCACAGATCGCGCAGTTGGACAGCCTGCCCGCCCCTCAGATTGAAGACCCAGCACATCCCTACAAAGCCCCCTCGCAGCGTTTGCAGCCCGTGGGCCTGACCGCGCTGGCGCGCTGGTGGCAGCCGCGCGTGGACTTGCAAGGCACGCTGGACGCGCAATGGCTCGCTGAACGCTATCCACTGCTGCCGGACGACTTCGACCCACGCTTTTACCAGAGCGCCCCGGCCGATCAGGTGGCCGTGCCCTATCTGACCGGTGATGAGAGCGTGCGGCTCAAGGGCTGCCTGAGCGAGGGTGACTACCTCATGCAGTTGCCCGGAGTTGCACCGCTGGTGGTGTGTGAAAGCGCGGACGCTGAGCCCTACGTCAGCGTACCGGTGCTCGACACCCTGCGCCTTGACCTGGACCAGCGCCAGGCCGTGCTGCTCTGGCGCCTGCCCGTGACGGCGGGTATCAGCCAGATAACCATGGCGCTGGTTGGCACCGCCGCGTTGCCAGGGAAGGCTTGAACATGACGGACAGATTGACGATCTCCGACAGCGCCGATGATGCGGCAGCGGAACAACGCTTGATGGATGAGCGCAGGCTCAGTGAGTTGCAGCAGCTGAAAGCTGAGCTGGACGCGCAAAAAGCCGCCGCCACTCAAGCGGTAGCCGCCGAGTCGGCGCCGGTGGATAGGGACGCGGCCGCCACCGCCAAAGGGGGCAGCAAGCGCCACGTCGCCCATGACAGCAGTGAATGGCAAGCCGTGTGCAGTGTGCCGGACTTCTGCTGGGTCGGACCGGTGGTGGTGGCCTTTGACTCGTTCGCGACATTGGACAAACCGGTGCTGGCTTCCAGCGACGTCAAGGCCCGTGGCACCAAGGTCTATCGGCTGGGTGACCTCTTCAATCAGGTCCAGGCCGATGCCGGCGCACATGTGGTGGCCGGCACCTCGCTGGGCGCGGGCAACGTCAAGCTGCTGGAGGGCCACGGCAACGTCAAGGTCAATGGCCTGCCGCTGGCCCGGCATGACAGCGCCTGCCTGATCAACTGCAACGCCGCCGGTGTAGGCGGCACCCTGGGCAAGATTGTGACGACGGCCCAGTCGGCCACTGCGGTTGCCAGCGAGACGAGTGACCTGGCCCCTCCCGGAGAACGCACCAGCGAACGCCTGCAAGCATTGGAGGCCGAGCGCGAAGCCCTGAAACAGCAGCAACTCGACATCGATGGGCTGGATAAGTACATCGATTTTGACGGCTGGAACAAAAGCGCCGATGAAGGCATCGCCAGCATCAAGCAAGGGGCGGTGCTGAGCTCGACGCCCATGGGTCCGCTGATTGCCCATTACTTTCCGGCGGTGGCGGACGCCGATGCGCAAGTCACCCGGGGCGTAACCGGGTTTGCCAAAGACACGGTCATGGGAATCGGCGAACTGGCCTACACCGGGGCCAAGCATCAAGCCAAGAGCCTGCAGAGCAACTACACCGCCGATGGTCTGCGCGGCCGTGCCTTGGATGCGCAGATCCTCGCGGAGAACATGCGCCTGGGCAACATCACCCCGGGGACTGTCGGAACAAGCATCAGCAACGGAGCCAAGGCCGTGGGTTCTGCCTTGGTCAAACCAGTCACCGATGCCTGGTCCAAGGGCAATCACATCGAGGCCGTGACCCGGGCGGGCGTGGAGATCCTGACCTTGCCCTGGACGCTGTTCAAGGCAGGCAAGGCTGCGGAAGCGGCCAAAGCCGCCAATGCCTTGAAAAACGCCAACCGCACTGAAACCGTCGCCCATGCCGGCGACGGCGTTCACGTCAGACCCCAAGGTGCCGCCCACGGCAGCGCAGAAGACGTGAAAACCGGGAGGACCTCCGACAGCGGCAAAAACTGCGAAACCAGCAAATGCAGTCTTGAAGGCGAGCCGGTGGATGTCGCTACCGGTGACTACCTGCAAACCTGGCCGGTGCTGGAGATTCCCGGCAGCATCCCGCTGAAACTCTCGCGCCTGTACCGCTCACGGGCCAATTTTCGCGGGTTGCTGGGGTTTAAATGGGCGGACGATTGGTCCCAGCACTTGGTGCTCGATCACCAGCGCATTACCTATCACACGGTCGACGGCAGCACCCTGGACTACGAGGCGCCGGACGACGAAGTCCAGGCCCATAACCGACGTAACGGGCGCTACCTGCTCAGCGGCCAACGTTCGGGCACCTTGCGCCTGTATGACCGCGCGACCCAGCAGACCCTGAGCTTTGCCCACAGCCCGAACCACACTCGCCCCCTGACCGCGATCGAAGACAGCAACGGCAACCGCATCCGCTTTATCTACGGTCCACAGCAACGGGTGCAGCGTATCGAGCACAGCGACGGCTATCAGTTGCACATCGAGCTCAGCAGCACAGGCCATCTGACAGGCATCACCCTGCACGACAGCGAACAACACCCGCGCCGCTTGCTCAGTTGCCGCTATGAGCAACACAGCATGCTGACCGACTGCGCCAGCCATCAGTTCGGCACCCTGTATCACGCTTACGACAACGCCGGCCACATGACCCAGTGGCACGACACCGACAAGACCCATTTCCACATTACCTACGACGCCAAAGGGCGAGTCATTCGCACCCATGCCGACAGCGGGCATTACACCGACCGCTTCGAGTACCACGAGGCCAACCGCTGCACCGACTACCACGACGCTGAAGGCGGTAGCAGCCGGCACTACTACAACAGCGACTTCCTGGTGGTGCGCAAAATCGATGCGCTGGGCCACGAATGGCTGACCGAGTGGGACGAATACACCAACAAGGTCGCCACCACCGACCCTCTGGGTCGCACCACCACCTACCGCTACAGCGACTTCGGCGAGCTGCTGACTCAGATCAACCCGGACGGCACCCGGCACACCTTTGACTACAACACCCAAGGCCTGCTGACACGCTACGTCGCCGGCGACGGTGTCACCTGGCAAATGGCGTACGACGCCCAGGGCAACCTCAGCAGCGTCAAAGACCCCGATGGGCGTACCACCACCTACCAACACGGGGCCCATGGCGAGTTGCTGAGCCAGACCTGGCCGGAGGGCACCCAGACCCTTTACCGCTACGACCGCAAACAGCGCCTGAGCGAAATCCAGCAACCGGACGGCCAGATCAGCCGCGTACAGCTGGACACCCTGGGCCGCCCTCTCCAACAGCAAGACGCATTGGGCCAGATCACCCGTTATGCCTACCACAGCCAGCACGCCCATCCCCGAGGTTCCCTCAGCGGCGTGACCCTGGCCGATGGCACCGAACAACACTGGGCTTACGACAGCGAACACCGACTGGCCAGCTTCATCGATGGCGAAGGTCATCGCACCCGCTACGCCTACGGCGCCTTCGACCTGCTGGAAAAGCTCACCTACCCCGGCGGGCAAAGCCTGACCCTGGGCTACGACAGACTCACCCGCTTGACCCGCCTGACCAATGGCGTCGGCGACGTGTATCAATACGCCTACGACAAGGCCGGGCGCTTGATCGCCGAACGCGACTTCGCCGGCACCCTCACCCGCTATTGCTACAACGCCGTCGGTTGGCTCAGCGAAAAACACTGTGCCGACGGCGCCCGCGTGGCCTACCACTACGACATCGCCAGTGCGCGCCTGCTGAACATCGCTCACTACCGGGCCAACGGCGAACTGAGCGAACAGACCGAGTTCAACTACAACGACGTCGGACACCTGATCCGCGTCAACAGCCCGGGCGCCCATATCGAATACCAACGCGACGCCGTGGGCCGCTTGCTCAGCGAACGCATCAATGGCCGCCTGATCGAACACCAGTACGACCCCGCCAGTGGCCTGCCCATCGGCCAGCAAGCCGGTGCCATCGCCGAACAGGCCAACGCCCAGGAAGCCTTCGCCGCCCTGCCCCAGGTGCAGTGGCAGCACGACCGCAATGGCGGCCTGGCACAACTGCTGATCGCCGGCCATGCACCGCTGCAGATCAGCCGCGACGCCCTGGGCCGCGACATTCAGCGCACTAGCGCCGCCGGCTTCAACCTGCATCAGCACTACAACAGCCTCAGCTTGCTGACCGAGCAAAAGGCCGGCGCAGCAGCGACCTCCTTTGTCGAACGCCACTACCGCTACGACAAAGCCTTCAACCCGATCCAGATCGACGACAACCGCTGGGGCCAGAGCCACTACCGCTACAACGCCAACCAGCAACTGATCGCCGCCCACCTGGGCCAGGGCCAGCCACAGCAATGGCTCTACGACAACGCCCTCAACCTGCTCAGCGAAGGGCAGATCCACAGCGCAAAAGGCATGGGCGTCAAGGCTGAGCAAAAAGGCGGGCGCGTGGTCAAATCCGGGGCCCACCGCTACCGCTACGACCCCTGCGGCCGCCTGGCCGAAAAAATCGTCGACCGCCACGGCTTCCGCCCCCAGCGCTGGCAATACCGCTGGAACAACGACAACCGCCTCACCGACCTCTACACCCCCAACAACGAACACTGGCGCTACGAGTACGACGCCTTTGGCCGCCGCACGCGCAAGTTCAACTTCAGCCGCAGCAACAAACGCAACTCGATCTACGCCCACAGCGAACAACACATCATCGGCGAGGAATACCTGTGGAGCGGCGAACAACTGCTCGAAGCCGCGCCCATCTACGCCGACGGCACCGTCGCCTTCGAACACGCCACCCGCTGGAGCTACGCCCCCGGCGGCATCACCCCACTGGCGCAACAACAAGGCGACAAACTCTGGTACATCGTCACCGACCACCTCGGCACGCCCCGAGAGCTACTGGACGAAAGCGGCCAACTGGGCTGGAGCAACAGCCCCAACGTCTGGGGCCAGGCACGGCTATGGCAAGCCGCGAATGACGAGTTCGCCAGCAGCAACGTGGTGCCGATCAACAAGACCACCTGCCCGATTCGCTTTCCGGGCCAGTACTACGACGAAGAGAGTGGGCTGCACTACAATCGGCACCGGTACTACGATCCGGAGACGGCGCAGTATTTGAGTCCAGATCCGATAGGACTCGCGGGTGGGATTCGGCCGCAGGGGTATGTGGATAATCCGTTGAGTTGGGTTGATCCACTGGGGCTGGCTGGGTGTAGTGCATATAAAGGAAAACTCAGTAGCAAAGCTTCCGAAATGAAGCCATTAGTTAGAGGAAGTAAAGAATGGAATCAAGCGATAAAAGATTCGAAAAGCGCTCTTGCTAATGGTGATAAATTCCAGGTTAAAGTGCAGTCAAGTACTGACGCAAAAGCATTTTTACAAGAGTCTCAAGGCAACATGAACCGTTATAAAGCCCATACACAAAGTGCACGTGCTGATGGTATTCCAAAGTACCCTAAAGGTTATGAACAACATATGGGGCCGGAAGGCGGATTCGGCGACTCACCACATATCAAGTGGTACAACAATGAAACGGATGGTCATATTTTCTATGATATACCGAATTAATGATGAAAAATAATTATTCATTTGAGCTTCTTACGAGAAAGGAAATCTACTCTGGTTCGAACAAGAGTGATTTGTTCTTTTCTATGTTGGAGTTAACCAAGTGTGGTGCTATATACCCAGTGGATACGTTTGTCGAGCTGGAAGATAAACTGTCTGACAATCAATATTACATCGCCCACAATCTTGTTTTTCGCAAAGGAAAAAAGGTTTTATTTAATGGTGAATTAGTCGTTTCATACAGGAACGATTTGATTGATTTTTTAGCAAAATCAATCGAAAGCAATGACTTGAGGAATCTATTGATATCACCAGTTTTCGATGAGTCCCCCAGTTATGTTGTATCTATTAATGATGAGTCTTTTTATTTTTTCATATAAACTGTAACCAATAAAATGCCGGTGGATTATTTTGCACTTTCCGGCATTTCTATTTATAGCCTTGAAGGATTTAAAATATCCATATGTTTAGTTACTTTTGCCCGATTCACCACCTGACAGGGCATCACGCTGATATCCAGCGGTTGCCCGGTCAGGCAGCTTTGTGTCAGCCAGTCAACGCCGACATGCGGCTGAGCGCCCACCTACAATAATAACCGTTTAATCTCCGCCTCATCGGTGGCAAGGGTAATTATCAGTCCATTCCGGTACTTTTCTATCTTAAATACAGCGCCGGGCGTAAACCCTGCTCTAATAACATCCTCACCATCGATAATCAGCTCGAAAATAAACTCATCGGTGGTGGTGCCTGTTATATTAACGCCGTTCATACATGATCCCCACCTGAATAATTAATCTACCCTGTTCAATATTCACCATTACTGGCTGGCCAGTTAAAAAACCGTGCTACTCCAAACCAATACCCCTTAATAATCAGTTGTGGTGCGGGCTTTTTAGTGCCGCCATTGGGGCAATACCCCCCCGGCAATAACGTTCTGCTTTAGCCGATTTATTTATAGCAGCGTCTGACTTAGAATCGTGCTTAGCTATAGTAACTACCTCGTTTAGTTACTTGTGGTGAGCGGGGTTGTTGTACTGAGAACACTTCAATTGGGCCAGGGCCAGCCACAACAGTGGTGCTACGACAACGCCCTCAACCTGCTCAGCGAAGGCCAGATCCACAGCGCCAAGGGCATGGGCATCCATGCCGAACAACAAGGCGGGTGCGTGCTCAAGTCCGGGGCCAACCGCTACCGCTACGACCCTTGCGGCCACCTGCTGGAAAAAATCGTGCACCGCTACGGCTGCCGCCCCCAGCACTGGCAATACCGCTGGAACAGCGACAACCGCCTCACCGACCTCTACCCCCCCAATAACGAACACTGGCGCTACCAGTACGACGCCTTTGGCCGCCGCACACGCAAGTTCAACTTCAGCCGCAGCAACAAACGCGGCATGCACTACGCCCACAGCGAACAACACATCATCGGCGAGGAATACCTGTGGAGCGACAAAAAACTGCTCGAAACCTCGCCCATCTACGCCGACACCATCGCCTTTGCACCCATCGCCCACAAGAGTGACCTCACTTCCTCAGCCATTCCCTTACCATCCCCTAGCCCCCACCTAAAGAGTTCGTAAAGACTGCCCGGCCGCCACTGACCCAGCCAGGCAAATGCGCTTCAATTCTCCTTGAGCAAAGCCTGAAACGCCCGGAGAAGCCCATGAGTAAGCTTGCCCGCTATCTGCAGGTCGAGGACATCCTCCTCGACGTCAATGTCTCGAACAAACAGCGCCTGTTCGATCAGGTTGGCCAGCATCTTCAAGAAACGCGGCAACTGCCCGGCGATTGGGTCACGGCCAGTCTGTGGCGCCGGGAACTGGCCGCCAGTACCGCCATCGGCGATGGTGTGGCTGTGCCCCATGCGCGGCTCGCCGAGCTCGACAGCATCCATGCGCTGTACCTGCGGCCGCAGACCGCCATGGCCTTTGCCGCACCCGACCAGCAGCCGGTGAGCGATATCCTCGTGCTGCTGGTGCCCGCCCCCGCCGATCAGCAACACCTGGAACTGCTGGCGGACACTGCCCGGCTGTTCTCCAATCCACGCTTTCGTCAGGCGCTGCTGCGGTGCCACGATGCGTCGCAGGTCAAGCAACTGGTTGACCACTGGTAGTCCCCCAAAGGTCCTGGTCCGAGGTGCTGGCCAGGTGGTGGGGCTTCCAGGTCTAAAATGCTCGCCTCAAAAGGCTGCAAGAAGGCCCCGACTGTCCGTTACCAACATGCGGCCCGAGGCTATTGCCCCGTCACCTTCCTGAAGCGCAGATTGCGTGCCACGCTGCTGGTCAACACGGCACCCTCCTCGGCAAAGCTGATCACCCCCAGTTCACCGGCGCGAAAGCGCTCCGTCGTCAGCGGCTGCAAAGGGTAGCTGTGCTGGCCGATACGTACGTAGAGCTTGCCTTGCCGGGGGTAGACCTTGAGCTGTCCGGGGCTGGTTTGCAGGGCGTAGAGGCCGACATAACGACGAATATCCTCGGGTTTCCAAGCCGGGGCCAGGACGTAGGTCGAGGCCGGGTTGTTGCTGACGATCCGTGCCCCCGGTGCCGCTGCGAGATAGATCGGGATGCCGTCGTTGTCCGCCACCATCAGTTGATCGCTCTGGCGGAGCAACGGCAGGACCTCATGAAAGGTGTCCAGGACAAACCCCTTGCCGGTGCGTTGCAGCTGGAACTGATGACCGAGATCATCCAGGTAGGTGCCGGCCACCAAGGTATTCAAGAACGCCTTGGGCACCGCCTTGATGCTCGGCGGCGGCGCCGGAATGCCCGTGTCCCGGGGCAACCAGGACGGGCCCAGCAGGACATCCAGCAAGCGATGCCCGCGCTCCGACGCCTCCCCTTCCGTGCTGTTGCACAGGACCACAGTGGCCACATCCAGCTTCGGGTACCAGGCCACATCGGTGCTGAAACCGGCCCAACTGCCGCTGTGGGACACCTCTTGCAGGCCCCGGTAACTGCGGTTGGCCAGGCCCATGCCGTAATAGCCCGGGTCACCGTCGTTGAAGGGCTCGGTCTGGCGCATCTTCTCCACCAGCGCCGTGCCCCCGACCCGCCCCGTGGACAGGTTGCGCAACCACAGCATCAGGTCCGCCACAGTGCTGTGCACCTGACCGTCGCCGGTCTGTTCCCAGCGGGCGTCCACGGCTTCGGGGCCCTTGGACGGCTCGTCCTGTTCATAGCCCTGGGCCAGGTTCGGCAACTGCACCGGGTACTGATCGACAATGCTCGAGCGACTCATGCCCAGGGGCTCGAACAGATGGGCTCGACTGTAGTCCTTGAGGGGCATGCCGGCGGCTCGCTCGGCGATGCTCGACAACAGTACATAACCGCTGTTGCTGTAGCTGAATTCGCTGCCGGGGGGAAACACCAGGGCGTTCTGCTTGAACAGCAGATCCAGGGCCTGTTGCTGGGTGAAGCGCTGGGTCAGGGGAATCCCCGCCAACTCCGCCAGCAGCATGTAGTCCTGCAGGCCCGAGGTGTGGTGCAGCAGATGACGGATCTGGATGCCCTCGGCATAGGCCGGCAGCTCCGGCACAAAGCGCCGGATCGAGTCATCCAGATCCAGGCGGCCTTGGGCTTCTAGCTCAAGGATGACAAAACCGGTGAACTGCTTGGACACCGAGGCCAGGTTGAACAGGGTATCGGCCTGGATCGCCCGGCCCGTGGCCAGCTCGGCAGCGCCATACCCTGCGCTCCAGATCGTTTTGGCGCCGCGCATCACCCCGGCGGCGCAACCGGGCTGGTCAGGCTTGATGTCGTCGAACACCTCGTGAAACGCCAGAGGCTCGGTGGCATGGGCCAGGGGCATCGCGCCCAAAGTGCTGATCAGCAAGGTTGCAAGCATGGAACGCATGGGGGTTTTCCTCTGGTCACGTCGATCCTTCAGGCTCCTTGGGAGGCTCCTCGGAAGGCGCACCAGTATCACCATCGCAAACATTGGAATCTGTCTGCAGTCAGTGATTTTCTGTGAATAAACGTGCAGGGATATGAGGCGCTGCAGGCCCGGGAACAAAGCCTGCAAAAATGCCGTTATCATCCACCGCTCGAACGCCATCCTCACCGCGTCCCTCGACCCGGCCCCACTTTCACTCGATGGAACCTGCCATGCACCTGCTGTATCCCAGCGACCCGTTCGACCCCAAACGCCCGGACGAGCACTACCTGGACGAGTACGAGGCGGTGCTGGCCGCTGGCCTGAACGCCTCGCTGTTCTCTTTCGAGGATTTCGAAAGCGGCCGTTTCAAGGCTTCCCCGGCCCTGCCAGCCGACGAGCCAGTGCTCTACCGCGGCTGGATGTTGACGCCCGAGGGCTACGGCGCACTGCTCGAGCACTTGCACGCCAAGGACGCCAAGGAGTTCACCTCCCAGGCCCACTACCGGCACTGCCATCACCTGCCAGAGTGGTATCCGCTGCTGGCCCGGTACACCAGCGAGACCCGGGTACTGGCGCCCGACACCGACTTTATCCAGGCACTGGCAGACCTGAACTGGCCGGGTTATTTCATCAAGGACTACGTCAAGTCGCTGAACACCGGCAGCGGCAGTCTGGTGGATTCGCCGGCAGACATAGCCCCATTGGTAGAGCGCATGCGTCAGTATCGCGGCCAGATCGAGGGAGGCATCTGTGTCCGGCGCCGGGAGGACTACCTGGAGGACAGCGAACGGCGCTACTTCGTGCTCAACGGCAAGGCCCATGCTGCACAAGGCGAGGTGCCGGCACTGGTGAACGAGTGCGCTGCGCTGATCGACAGCCGGTTTTTTTCGGTGGATGTGGTCTTGCGGGCCGACGGCGTGCTGCGTCTGGTGGAACTGGGAGACGGTCAGGTATCGGACCGCAAGGAGTGGTCGGCGCAGCGCTTTGCCGCCATGCTCGGCGCTGCCGACTGAGCACTGCGCAGCGCAGCAAGCACCGCAGCCCCGCCTGCAAAAAGGCCCGGATCACCGCACCGCCATCGATATAGGCCCGCTTCCAGCCTTCGCCCCGCAACTGCGCCACCAACTCCGCCGGCTGCGCGGCGCTGATGCGCAGCTTGTTCCGCAGGTGCTGCGGCACATCTTCAGCCGCAAGGCTGCGGCTCATGTGATAAGTCACTTTCAGGAGCATCTGGTAATCAGCAGGCTTTCGGCAAACAGCCATAAAGTAACCTCAGAAGCTCAGGCGGTAACCGACATTGGCCGCCCAGGGCCGATCGATGTTCGAACCTTCACTGGTCTCGACCTCGGCATACACCTGATGGTTGCGGGTCAGTTCCCCGGTGATTCCGGCACCGGCGTACCAACCGCCACCACTGCCATCGGGACGGCTGCCGATGCCGTTGGTGCGCACCTTGTTCTGCGCCGAAAGATCCTCGATCCAACCGGCCTTGAGGTAGGGCTGCAGGCGCGTGCCACTGTCCAGTTGCAGGTTGCGCCCGACCCGAGCGCCGGTGCGGACCTGTGTCGACAAGCCATCACCGGGCTCCACTTGCAGCCCGTTGTCCAGGCGATAGTTGTCCGAACGGGCGTAGAGCATGGAAACCTGCACCTGGGGCTCGACGAACCAGCGCTCGCCCAGATCGATCTGTTTGCCAGCCTCCACCGACAGCCCTGCGCCTTTGCTGTGCGAGTGCCCGGAGACCTTGGCACCGTCGGTGCCCCACACGTCCAGGCGGGTGGACCAGCGGTTCAGGGTCAGCAAGGTATCGGTGTACCAGCCCGAATCATCCAGGTAAGTGGCGTAGCCGCCCAGATGGTAGCTGTCGAGCTTGCCACTGCCCTCGCGCTTGAAGTCGCGGGCGCTCTGGCTGTAGCCGGCCAGCGCGCCCAGCACCAAAGCACCACCGGCGGTGTCGACTCGGGTATCCATCCCCAACTGAGTGCCCTGCACCTGCTGGGAAAAATCACGGCCGACACCATTGTCCAGCGACTGCTGCTGGCCGAACCCGCGAATCCACAGTCCCTGACGATCCACTCCTTGGCGCAGGTCGCCCAGACGCTGTACCAGGGTCGCGCGCTCGGCGTCCCAGGTGGCGCGCAAGGTGGCGATGGCGCTGCTGTTGATGGCCGCGCTGGCGCCAGTGGAGAGATTGTCAGGCCCCGGCATCGGTTGCAGGCGACCGACATTGACCAGGCTCCAGTTACCCTGGGTATCGGCCTGCAAGCCGTAGCGATAGGTTCCGGCGTCCACCACGCCATCACGATTGACCAGGCTGAACGAACCCGAGCCACCCGCGCTTTGTACCAGCGTCAGGCTCTGCCCCTCGGCCCCGGGTTCAGACCCGGAGTTGCGGACCAGAATGCTGTTTTCGCCGGTCACCTGGCCACCAACGATCAGGCGGTCGCCCTGCTGCCGACCCAGGTCGGTGTTCATGATGTAGTGACCATCGCCGCTAAGATCACCACTGATCTGCAGCTGCTTGAAAGCGCCCGCCAGCGTGGGGTCGGCAAACTCCACCACACCATTGTTGCTCAGGCGCGTGAGCTGCGAATCGCCACGCAAGATCCAGGCGCTGCTGTCGTCCAAAGACAGCTGGGTGTCACGCCCGCCCCCCAGAATGGCCCCATCCAGACTGGAGTGATCAGCCAGAGACAACTGCAGGCTACCGCCATCCACTTGCACGTCACCCGCCAGGTGCGACCTCACTGCTTGCAGTTGCACCGGCCCGGCCAATACCCCGTCGGCACTGTTGGCGATGCGCAGCGCGATACCACGCTCTCCATTGCTGCGGGCGCTCAAGCTGCTGTCGGTGAAACGCGTGGTCAGGCCACCACCATTGACTTGTATGCCAGCACCATCCTGAGTCTGAATATGGCTGGAGGTCACCTCGACGTCGTTCACCACCCCGACACCGGTGGCGTAACTGAGAATGCCATGAGCACCCGTGCCAGCAGTCGTCAGGGTCGAGCCCGACAGGCGGGTGGTGGCGTTGTTGCTGATGGCCAGTCCGTGGGCCTGAGCACCAGAGGTCTGCACCTCGCTGTCGACCAGTTGCACACTGGCGCCGCGGCCCGAAGCAAACAAGCCATAACCCAGTTCACCGTGGGTCACGATGCGGCTGTCGCTCAGGCTGATTTGCGCCCCCGACATCCGTGCCAGTGCCCCGACGGCGCCACGACCACTGGTTTCGATCAGCACGCGACTGACGTTAAATTGCGCGCCCGGGCTGTTCGAGGTGTCCGCCGAGGCGTACAGCGCATGGGAGCTGTTGCCCTGGGTGATGATGGCACCACCGTCCATGGTGAATACGCCGCCACGGTTGTCGACGGCCACGGCCTGCGTGCCGTGGGTTTCCAGGATGCTGTTGTTTACGTTCACCCGGGTGTGACTGCCCGGCATCCAGATCGCCGAGCCGTAGTTGCCCAGGGTGGTGATGTGCACGGTGTCCAGATCAGCAGCGGACTGGTCGGCGTTAACGTTGATGCCGTAACCGTTCTGCGAGGTGATCTGACTATTGCTGACTCGCGCCGTCCCCCCTGGCTTCTGGTACTGAGGCGTGAGAGTGATGCCATCGCCCAGAGCATTGATGGTGCCGTTATGAAAGGTCAGGGAACCACTGCTTACACTCACGCCGCGTCCATTGCTGGCATTGATGTTGACGCCGTTGGCGCTAATGGAAGACCCCACGCCGTCGACAGACATCGCCACATAGGTGCCCTGATAGTCGATGTCAACCTGATCCAGTTCAATCACAGCGCCGTTCTGGGCCTTGAGGAGCGCCAGAAACCCACTTGAGGTGCTCGCCAGGGTCATGTTCGAAGCCTTGATTTTCGAGCCGCTACCGCTGGCAGACAATGCCGATGCCTGGTTGCCCGAGGTGCTGATGGAGCCCCCAGACAACTCTGCCTGACCACCGGCAGAAACCACCACGCCGTGACTTTGGTTACCGCTAGTGGTGATGGCTACATCGTTGAGAATCAAGCGACTGCCGCTGCCGGTGGACATGGCGGCCGTGGCGTAATCAGAGCCGCCAGTGGTGATGGTCACACCAGACAACTGAGCCTTGCCACCTGCCCCCACCTGCATCCCCACCACCGAACTGCTCGGGCTGCCCGCCGTGGCGTGGATATCGTATCCACTGCCCTGCAATTCATTCTGCGAACCGCTGACCAGTACTGCCGGGCCGCTACCTACGTAATCGACGCGCACATCATCCAGGCTCAGCGACTCGCCTTCAGCGGAAGAAACATCGATTTTTTCATAGTCGGCAGCGGTAGCTGGGGGAGCAACAAGTGTCACCAACGACAGTGCAGAACTGACCGCTACACTGATCGTTTTTTTAACAAAAACCATAAACTTCAAGCCTCTGCGCTAGAACAAAAGAGGCTCAAATACTCAAGTCAATAGGAAAATCACAAAATAAGAATCGTCTTAAACGATCAGCATTAAGAATATTCTTAGATAAGGCATAGAAAGTTCTGATTACCATGAACCCATGCCTAAACAAGCCCATTTTCCAGCCCTCACCAGCCACTTTTCCGGCGCTTATATTCCGGTGATTCTGCTGCGATTATTCATGAACAGCCTGCTTTTTTGCATTCTCGCCATTGCCGGCTTCGTGATTCATTGGTCACTTAATGAAACGCTTTCAAACTATCGCCGACAGATGAATGCCGCGGCATTTAACGCACAACAGTTCTTCAATCAACGGGAAAGTCTGTTGAAGTCCATTTCATCTTCAGCAGTACGCACTAAGGACGACCGCCTTAGTTCATCCGCCAGCAACTTTCTGACCAGTAATGGGCAATTAAGGGTATTGCCATTCGGCAACGCCATGTCCCCACGCTGGGCCCTGATCCTCACATCCCGAGACCTGATCGAGATTGACAACACCCACAGCCAGTTGCTCTACCTGACCCCGGAACAGGGCCTGGTCACAGCCCTCTACGGAGCGGCGCAGCGCAACGCCAACCGGCCCCACGAGGGCACAAGGCACGCCCCCTGGCTCAAGCAGCTTGACCAAAGCGCCGCGCAGAACCTGCTGGCCCGGCACCCTGGGGCGCGAACCTTGTGGCACTGGGCCGGTGCCGAAGGCAGCCAACAGGTGTACCTGCTGCGCCCGGTGGACGAACACAATGCCCTCGAGGGCTGGCTTGGCCTGGCGCTCAATGACATCGACCAGGCCCTCGACCCCCAGGGCCTGCACCAGGGCAAGTACCTGCTCTACGACGCTGGGGGCACGCTGGTGCTGCACAGCACCAACTGGCAAGTACCCGCGAGCCTGGCGCGCCTGCAGGCGGACGAAGACTCCTTCAGCCTGCACCGCCTGGGCGCGCTGCCTGACTACGTCGTGCTCAACAAATCGGTGGGCAACGCCGGCTGGCGCCTGGTGTACTACGCGCCAGTCAGCCAACTGCTGAAAGACAGTGGCGGCACGCTATACAGCACCCTGCTGGTGACCCTGCTGCTGTTTGCAGCGACCTTTCTCGGCGCCCGCTACATCCGCCTGCGCCTGGTGGAACCTGCAATGCGTCACTACAGCGCCCTGGCGGACAGCGTTTCCCTCAACCAGCGCTTCATCGAGGTTGCGCCAGTTGGCCTGTGCCTGATGCGCCGTGACAATGGTCGGCTAATCCTGTGTAACGAGTCCGGGCGTCGCTGGCTAGATTCGGTCCCCGGCTTGCGCGAGCGAATCCTGGAGGTGCCGCACAACCGCGTGCACACCATCGACCACGCAATGCAGGACGGCACGTTCATCCAGCTGATATGCGCCCCCACCGGCTACAACGGCGTGGCTGCGGTGTTGTGCTGTATCAGCGACGTCACCAACTTCAAGGTGGCCGAACAGTCGCTGCTGCAGGACAAGCAGCTCTCGGAGCAAGCCAGCCACGAGAAGACCCTGTTCCTCAGTACCCTGAGCCACGAGATCCGCACACCCATGTACGGCATCCTCGGCTCCCTGGAAATGCTCCGCACCACCGCCGTCAGCGCCGAACAAAGCGACTATCTGGACGCCACCCAGCAAGCCTCCTCGGCGCTGATGCGCACCATCAATGACACCCTCGACCTGTCCCTGATCGAGTCCGGGCGACTGAGCCTGAACCGCGCGCCGTTCTCGCCGATCCGTCTGGTGGAAGAAGTGGCCTTCAGTTACTCGGCGCGGGCCCGCGGCAAGGGCCTGCGCCTGTACGTGACCCTGGACCCGAGTACCAGCGAGACGGTGCTCGGCGACGGCGAGCGCATTCGCCAGATTCTCAACAATCTGCTGAGCAACGCCATCAAGTTCACCGAATCCGGCCACGTGGTGCTGCGCCTGCATACCCACATACAACCTGGCCAGACGCCGCACCTGCGTTTCCAGGTGGTGGACAGTGGCCCGGGGATAGCGCCTGAGTTCCAGACCAACCTGTTCGATCCCTATTACCGCGTTCCCGGTTGGTTGGGCCAGAAAACCCCGGGCACCGGGCTCGGCCTGGCCATCTGCCAACGGCTGGCAGGCATGATGCAGGGGCAATTGACCGCTATCAGCGAGCCGGGACTGGGTTCCAGTTTCAGTTTCAGCCTGGCCCTGGAGCCCTGCACGACGGCACCGCCACCCGATCTGCCGCGCCTGGGGCTGACCCCGGTGTATGTGCGCGGTGATGTCCAAGACATGAATCTCAACCTCTGCCAGTGGCTACGCCGCTGGGGCGCATTGGCGATCCCCTACGTCGCCGACCGCGACCCGCCGACACACAAGGCGGTGCTGGTGGAAGCGTTTCTCGGGGCATCGCGACCAGTAGCCTGGAGCGGCCCACGGGTCATCATTCGCCCCCCCGGCATGGGGCCGTCGCAGCACCAAGCCAGCAACAGCTGGATCGCCCGTACCTTCAGCCTCGACAGCCTGCGCAACGCGGTAGCCCAAGCTCAGTCAGGCATTGCCGCCGAACGTCGCTTCGCCGCCCCACTCGCCCTGGCGCCAAGTCTGGAACTCAAGCTGCTGGCGGTGGATGACAGCCCGTTGTCGCTGCAGGTGATCGTTCAACAGGGCCGCTACCTGGGCAACCACATGGAAGCCTGCGCCAGTGCCGTCAAGGCCCTGAAGCGCAGCGACCTGCTGTCCTTCGACGCCGTGCTGACCGACCTGCAGATGGCGTACATGGACGGCCTGTCGTTTGCCCGTGCCTTGCGCGAGCGCGGGTTCGACGGCCCCATCATCGGCATCACAGGTGAACTCTCGCCCGCACTGCGCAGCCGCTGTGAAGAGGCCGGAATCCATCAATTGCTCGTCAAGCCGGTTCCCCTGGACGCCTTGAGCGAAGTACTGCAATCCATCAAGAGGAAAGTCATGTGAGCGTGCCCAAAACCCTGCGCGTCCTAGTGCTGGATGATCACCCGATCCACTGCATGCAAGTGCGGCAACTGTTGCTGCAGGCCGGCTTCGGCCCGGTGGACAGCGCTCTCGAAGCGCGCCAGGCCCTGGCCATGCTGCATCAGCAGGTCTACGACCTAGTGCTGGTAGACCTGCACATGCCGGAAATGGATGGCGTGCAATTCATCCATGCCCTGACCGGCGTCAAGCAGGTGCCAATCCTGGCCATCGTGTCATCCTGCTCCCGGCGGTTGATGAACAGCGTCAGCTTGATGGCCAAGGAAAAAGGCCTGGCCGTGCTCGGGACTTTCACCAAGCCACTGAGAGCGGCTCACGTCGAGCAGATCAGCGCCATGATTGGCAACGGCCAGAGCCACGCAGCGCCGCCCCAGCCCGAGCATGCTGCGCAATTTGAGCGCCAGGTGCTGGAGCGGGCAATCGAACGTCGCGAACTCAAGGCCCGGTTCCAGCCCCGACGTTCGCTGAGCACGGGTCGGATCATCGGCGCCGAGGCTCTGGTGCGCTGGAACAGCCCGTCCTTCGGCCTGCTGATGCCAGACTCGTTCCTGGCCTCGATCAGCCGGTGCCAGCTCGATCACCGCCTGTTGCTGCTGATGCTCGACGACGCCATCCAGGCGCAGCAACACTGGCAGCGTCTGGGCTATCGCCTCAAGGTGTCGGTCAACCTGCCCACCGGGCTGCTGGATGATCCGGGCCTGCCGGACGAGCTACAGCAGCTTACCGTTGCCGCCGGGCTATCCACCAGCGACCTCTGCTTCGAGCTGCTGGAGACCGAACGGCCACTGTCCCCCGGCCAATACCACATGGGGGCCAGCCGCCTGCGCCTTAAGGGGTTCGGATTGGCTCAGGATGACTTCGGCATGGGCTACAGTTCCATGTACGCATTGATATCCACGCCCTTTACCGAAATGAAAATCGATCGCCACTTCGTCCACGGCGCCGCCGCCGATGAAACCCGTGCCGCGGCCCTGGTGGCGGCGGTGCAGCTGGGCCGGCAATTAGGCCTGGAAGTGGTGGCAGAGGGCGTAGAATCGGTTCGCGATCTGGAGTTCTTGCGCCAGATTGGTTGCGACAGCGCCCAGGGCTATCTTATTTCTGCGGCATTGGAGCAGGAGGCGTTTACACAATTGCTGGGATGCAGTGTTGTCACACCCGAGCTTTTCTCACTCACCCAGCACGTCTCACCCAACCCATGCCAGATATCCCGCTACGACGCATTGCACAAAACTTCAGACGACTGAATCTGCTCCTGTTCGTCATCCTGCCTTTGCTGCTGATCATGGGCGGCGCTCTGTTCTGGGGTGGCCAGCGGATCATTCGCCAGGAGCAGGAACGGATTGCCGTGGACTTCCAGTTGCTGACCCGCTACCTGGGTGAGCAAAAAGTTCTGCTCGAGCGCGTGAAAAGCGAGCCATTCGGCAATCATGACCCGCAGAGCCCAACCAGCATTTTTCGCCTCATGGATCAGCAGCATGCACTTGGCGCCACACTGTTCCAGGGCAGCCATTCAAGCGTAGAAACCCCCTTCACCCTGGTCTGCGAGGACATGCTCCAATGCCCCCTGGACAGCCCCCGGGCGGCGAGTTTCGGCCGCTACCTGGCGGACCTCTACTCCAGTTTCTGGGTCCGATCAAGCTACCCGGCCTCGGCCTTGCTGGTGGTGGATGCCGGTACCGGCAGCAGCTACACCGTACCGACGGTCGACACGCGCCAGCCGCAACTCTCCGCCGCCCAGGTCATGGCCAGCATCCAGGCCATACGCAATAGCGCTCACGGCAGCCACGACGATGAAGTGCGCTGGATTCGCCTGCCGGGGTTTGCCGACCATCTACTGGCCTTCACCCCGCTGCGCGCCCCACACCTCGGCACAGGCTCACCCCAAGCCGGCACCTACGCCGCGGCCTTGACCCATCGCCAGCGCATCAATGTCTTTTCGCGGCCGACGCAACCTAACTTCTATGACGCTTTCTGGCTGGAAAACCAGCACGATGGCTTGCTGCTGGGAGAACGCCCGCAACCTGTGGACAGGGAACAGGAGGTCAGCCTGCGCGGCGACGGCCTGGTGTTTCGCATCAGTGATGAGCGCGCCATCTGGACCGGCTATTACCTGTTGAGCTACCGGACCCTGTTCCTTGGCCACTCCTGGCCTCTGGCGGGGGTCCTCTTGCTGCTGGTACTGAGCCCCGTGGCCGGACGCAGCTACGCCCGCTGGTATCAACGGCGGGTCATAGTGCCGGCGCAACGGGCCCATAGCGAGCTGGTGGAAAGCGACCAGTTCAACCGGACCCTGCTGGAAACTACCCCGGTGGCCCTGTGCGTGCTAAGCCGCGAGCGCAGCCTGATTGTCTTCGCCAATACCCTGGCCCTGAAGTGGTTCAACACCCAGATTGGCCAGAGCCTGGAGGACAGCGGCCTGGAACTGGAACTGCTGGAGCGGATCAGCCAGGCCAGAGAGCCGGGTGAAATCGAAAACTATCAGAGCCACGACGGACACTCGTTCTACATCGCCTACGCTCCGACTCGTTATCGCAACCAGGAGGTGCTGGTCTGCGCCTTCGCCGATCTGAGTGTCAGGGCCCAGATGGAACAGCAACTGACCCAGGCAAAACAGGCGGCCGACAAGGCCAACAGCGCCAAGTCGGTGTTTCTGGCGACCATGAGCCATGAGATCCGCACGCCGCTGTACGGCGTGCTCGGTTCGCTGGAACTGATGGGCCTGACCGACCTGGACCGCGAACAACGCCAGTTGCTTGAGCGCATCCAGGTGTCCTCGGGCCTGTTGCTGCAGATCATCAGTGACATTCTCGATATCACCCGGATCGAATCCGGCCAACTGTCCCTGGCCGATCAGTCGTTCGACCCCAGGGCGCTGGTGCAACGCTGTACCGCGGCGTTTGTCGACGCGGCCCGAAACAAGGGACTGCTGCTGTTTGCCTCGGTCGACCCAGCCCTGCCGCCTTTGCTCGGCGACACCGGGCGAATCAGCCAGATCCTCACCAACCTGATCAGCAACGCAGTCAAGTTCACCCATTCAGGGCACGTCATCGTACGCGCCCGCTGCGAGAACAGCCGCCGGGGGCGGGTCTGCTTGTCACTGCAGGTGGTGGACACAGGAATAGGCATAGGCCAGGAGGAACAGCAGCAATTGTTCATCCCCTTCTATCAGATCGATGCCCAATCTCACACGGTGCACGGCGCCGGCCTGGGACTGGCGATTTGCGCCCGGTTGGCGGCACTGATGGGCAGCCAGATCCACCTCACCAGCGAGCTGGGCCTGGGCAGCAGCTTCACCATGAGCCTGGAACTGCCGGTAGCCGACAAGGTGCCCGTCCCCCCTCCGCCGGACCTCGGCGGTACGCAGATCCAGGTCCACAGCCCACACCACGAACTCACCGACAACCTGTGCCTGTGGCTACAACAATGGGGTGCCCAGGCCAGCCCACTGGACCCGGCGGCCGCGCCCCCCCAAGGCCAGGGCATCCAGTTACGGCTCCTGGAGGACAGCCCCGAGCCGGCGCCACCGGGCACACAATGGCTGCAGATCGACCTCGGCGGTGATCATCAGGAGCCAGGCGCGGACCTGAACGAAGCCTGTGACTTCATGGCCATCGGCCGCCTGATCGAACGCCGCCTCGGGCGTGCTCCGCAGCACAGCGAACCGCTGCCCTGCGACCTGAGCGGCCTGCCGGCCCTGGGGCTGAATGTGTTGGTGGCCGAGGACAACCCGATCAACCAGGCGACCCTGAGCCATCAATTACAGCAACTGGGTTGTCGCAACACCCTGGCCGCCGATGGCGCGGAAGCCCTCGACCTGTGGCGAGTGGGTGACTACGACGTGCTGCTGACCGACGTCAACATGCCGCGCATGAACGGCTATGAGCTGACCTGCATACTGCGGGCATCGGGGGACGACCGGCCAATCATCGGCATCACCGCCAACGCCATGTGCGATGAAGAAGCCCGTTGCCAGGCCGCCGGCATGGACACCTGGCTGGTCAAGCCGGTCGCCCTGCTGACCTTGCGGGCCAGCCTGGCGCAGCTCACCCAACTGCCCCCGCAGGAGGCTCAAATCCCGCCTGCCAACCCAAAGTCGCCCGAAGATCACGGCAGCCTGCCGCCCAACCTGCAACAGATTTTCACCAGCACCATGAAGCTGGACCTCGAACACCTGCGCCAAGCCCTGGACCAGCAAGACTACGAACGCATCTTCCACCTGCTGCACCGGATACGCGGATCGCTGGCGGTCGCCGGCCACGAGCCCCTGATCCAACAGCTACAAACCCTGGGGCAGAGCCTGCGAGAAGTCGGTTTGACGACCACCACGCGCACGAATAGCCTGACGCTGTTGCACGCCTTGCAGGACATCAGCCAGCCCGACTGACCTCTCTCCGCACCCACATTCCTGTGCATCTCCTTCGACGAAAATGGATCGTATCCACCATGAAAAAAACCCGAGTTGCCCTGGCTGACGATCATCCCCTGGTGCTGGCTGCAGTCGGCGATTTGTTGCACAAGACGGGCCAATATGAAGTGGTGGCTGCCGTTACCACCCCCAGCGCACTGATCCAGCAACTCACGGACGATCCGCGAATCGACGTGGTGATTACCGATTACTTCATGGAGGGCGACGAGACGTTCGGCGACGGCATCCGGCTGGTGACCTACCTGATCCGCCACTTTCCGCGGGTCCAGGTGTTGGTGTTGACCATGATGTCCAACCCGATGATCGTCGCGGCGCTGTACGACCTGGGCGTGCGCGCAGTACTGCTCAAACGCCATGACATGAGCGAACTATTGAGCGCCCTGAAGAACGTGAAGCGGGGGCGCATCCATCACCCGCCGAGCCTAACGGCGCAGAGTGAATTCCACAGCACCCCGGTGCGCTCCATGGCCGACGGCCTGAGTAGCCTCACGCCCAAGGAATACGAGGTGCTGCGGCACTTCGTGCGTGGCGAGTCGATGATGCAGATCGCCGCCAACCTCAAGCGCAGTGTCAAGACCGTCAGCGCGCAGAAGATCTCGGCGATCCGCAAACTCAACCTGGACAGCGACCAGGCCCTGGTCGCGTTCTGCCTGGAGTCCGGGGAGTTCCAGTAAACCGGGCTCGGCTCAACGGGCCGGTGCCGGAGGAATCGCCAGGCGGTTGGTGGCCGCATCAGGGCGCCGGATTGACCATCAACGAGGGTGCCAGGCTGTCTTGGTTCTGCAAGCCAGGAGCGCAGGCGACAAAGTCCTCCTTGCGCAGCACCACCAGGGCAATCAACGACACCACCCCGGTGGCCACGTAGAAGTACCAGGGCGAGGTGATGTCGCCGGTGAGCTTGATCAGCCAGGTGGAGATCAGCGGTGCACTGCCACCGAACACCGCCACGGGAATGTTGTAGGCCACGGCAATCCCGGTGGAGCGGATGCGGGTCGGCAGCAGTTCGCTCATCAGGGCATAGGTCGAGGAGGCGTAGAGTCCGAACAGGATCGCCACCGCCATCAGCGGCCAGAACAGCGTGGCCGGGGTGGCGTTGGGCGCCGACTTGAAGAACCAGTACATGGCCAGGGTGGCCAGGGTGCCGATCATCATCAGGAACGGCTTGCGTCCGTAGCGGTCGGTGAAGGCGCCGCCCAGGGGCATGACCAGCGCCGCCGAGAGGCTGGCGACGAACACATAGAGCAAGGTGGTGCCACTGTCGAACTTGAGGGTGTTGGACATGTAGGTCGAGGCGAAGGTCAGCACCAGGTAAAAGATCGAGCTGTGCAGGGTGATGATGAAGAACACCAGGGCAATCGAGCGCTTCCACTGCCAGACCTCCCGCAGCGGTGCCTTGGAGGTCTCTCCGGCGTGCACCAGGGCGAGGAACTCCGGGCTGTCTTCGAGCTTCAGGCGGATGTACAGCGAGATGAACCCCAGGGGGCCGGCGATCAGGAACGGAATCCGCCAGCCCCAGTCCTGCATCAACTCGGCCCCCAGGGCCCAGGTCATGCCATTGGCCACGGCGCCGCCCAGCAACAGGCCGAGCACCGCGGTGACCATCAGCCAGCAGGTGGCGAAGCCCCGGCGCCCGGGCCCGGCGTACTCGGAAATGAAGCTGGTGATGGTGCCGATCTCGCCTCCGGCGGAAAACCCCTGCACGCAGCGGATCAGCACCAGGAGGATCGGCGCGGCGATGCCGATGCTGGCGTAGGTCGGCAGCAGGCCCAGCAGGCAGGTGGAACCGGCCATCAGCATCAGTACGGTGATCAGGGTCTTGCGCCGCCCGATCTTGTCCGCCAGGGGGCCGAAGAACAGCCCGCCCAGGGGACGGATGAAAAAGCTCAGGGCAAAGGCCGCAAAGCTCGCCAAGAGGCTGCTGGTGGGGTCATCGGAGACGAAGAACGCCTTGCCGATGTACAGCGCCAGGAACCCATAGACGCCGTAGTCGTACCACTCGATCAAGTGGCCCGAGGTCGCGCCGATAAAGGCCCGGCGCCGCTGGCGCTGGGGATTGCAAGAGGTCATGTCCATGTTGGGAGACTCCTGTCGTATTGCTGTCCATGGAAAAAATCTTTCAGAGGTCGGCGATGGACCCTGTGGGGTCCTGCAACCACTGGCGCAAGCGGGTCTTGAGAATCTTGCCGTAGCTGTTCTTGGGCAGCTCGCGGCAAAACAGGTATTTCCTGGGCTTCTTGAACGAGGCCATGCGGGTCACGAACCATTGGTTGAGTGCCTGAGCATCGAGGCCGCCAGGGCAGCGCAGCACCACGAAAGCCACCACCGACTCGCCCCACTCGGCATCCGCCTGCCCCACCACGCAGACCTCGAACACCCCGGGATGCTGCATCAGCACCTCTTCCACCTCCCGTGGGTAGATATTGCTGCCGCCGGAAATGATCACGTCCTTGGAGCGGTCCGTGAGGGTCAGCAACCCGCGACTGTCGAGAAAGCCGATATCGCCGGTGAGCAACCAGCCATCCACCAGGGCCTCCTGAGTGGCTGACGGGTTGTCCCAGTAGCCGTGCATCACCGGGGCCCCGCGCACAGCGATTTCCCCGGGTTCGCCGGGGCCCAGGCGCTGTCCATCGGCATCGACTATCCGCACCTCGACACAGGACTGCGGCCGCCCCACCGAGGCCGCGATTGCGGGCCAGTCGGGGTGCTCGCGGTCGGCGATCAGCTCCCGGGACAGGGCGCTGATGGTCATCGGGCACTCGCCCTGGCCGTAGATCTGCACCAACCGCGGGCCGAAGGTATCCAGGGCCTGGCCCAGGTCCGCCAGGTACATGGGGGCCCCACCGTAGACAAGGGTCTTGATCCCCGCGCCGTCATAGCCTTGCTGCCGGGCCTGCTCCACCATGCGCTTGACCATGGTCGGGGCGGCAAACAGGCTGACCTGCCCCAGTTCCTGCGCCAACCCGAACAGCTCCTGCGCATCGAACCCCCGTGACTCCGGCACCACATGCCGGGCCCCGCAGCGCACGTGAATGAAGTTGTAGAGCCCGGCCCCGTGAGACATCGGCGCGGCATAGACCACCGCATCAGTGGCCTGCACCGGGTCCACATCCAGCGGGTAGCACAGCGACATGGCCATCAGGTTGCCGTGCGACAGCATCACCCCCTTGGAACGGCCGGTGGTGCCTGAGGTGTAGAACAGCCAGGCCAGATCATCGTCCTTGCGCGGACAGGGCTCCAGCAGCTCGTGGTCCGGGGCTACCGTCGGCGCGGGGCTGGCGTAACCGGGCAACTCGCGGCAGTTGTCCGGCAAGTCCTTAAGCTCGAAAGTCCGCCCGCTGTCGGTATAGATCGCCCGAGCCCCGGCGTTGCCGACGATCCAGGCCGCCTCCCGCGGATGCAGCTTGCTGTTGACCGGCACCGCCACCGCCCCGCTCCACCAGATGGCGTAGAGCAGTTCCAGGTAGTCGCAACTGTTCTTCATCAGCAACGCCACCCGCTCCCCCGGAGCGATGCCATGGCCGTGGCGCAACTGCAGGGCCCGAGCCCGGACCCGGGTTGCGAAGTCCTGATAGTCGGCCACCTGGCGGCAGCCCTCGAACAGCGCTGGACGCTGAGGCCAGCGTTGAGCCGCATCCAGCAGCCAATGGGCGATGTTCATGCTCAGGTCCTGACCGCTTGCAGGACCGAGGCGTAGTTGGCCACCGCCATCCCGCCCATGTTGAACAGCAAGCCGAACTCGGCACGGGGCACGCCCAGGCCAATGGGCTCGCCGATCAATTGGCGAAAGCCCAGGGCATGCATCGAGACCCCGGTGGCGCCCACCGGGTGGCCCTTGGCCTTGAGCCCACCGGACAGGTTGACCGGCAAACGACCGCCCTGGCGCACGATGCCCTCATCCAGCGCCCGATGGCCTTCGCCCTTGGGCGCCAGACCCATGGCCTCGTAGATCAACAGCTCGGCGATGGTGAAGCAGTCATGGACCTCGGCGAAGTTCATGTCCCCCAGGCTCACCCCGGCCTCGCGCAAGGCGCCGTGGATGGCCCGCTGCGGGCCGTCGAAGGCGAGGATGTCGCGACTGGCCATCGGCAGCAGGTCATTGACCTGGCTCAGGGAGCGGATCGCCACTTCGCGCCGGAACGAGCGGGCGCGCTGCGGTGACGCCAGGACAATGGCCGCCGCGCCGTCACTGATCAGCGAGCAGTCGGTGAGGCGCAGCGACGGCGCGATCAGCGGATTGCTCTGGGACACATTGTTGCAATGCTCGAAGTCCATCGGCCGATGCATCTGCGCCAGCGGGTTGGCCATGGCATTGGCGTGGTTCTTCACCGCAATCGCCGCCATCGAGGCCAGCGGGCTGTGGTAGCGCTCGGTGTACTGCTGCGCGACCCGGGCAAACAGCTGCGCAAAGCTCAGGCCGGCCTCCTGCGGATCATTCTGGTAACCGGCTCCGGCCAGGGCTTGGGTGACCTCGGCGGTGGAGTTGCCGGTCATCTTTTCCGCCCCCACCACCAGCACCAGTTCAGCGGCGCCGCTGCGGATCGCGTTGACCCCGGCCTGAATCGCCGCCGAGCCCGAGGCGCAGGCGTTCTCGCAGCGGGTGGCCGGTTTGAAGCGCAATTGCGGGTCGGCCTGCAGCATCAGCGAAGCCGGGAAACCGTCCGGCACCAGGCCTGAGTTGAAGTGTCCGAGGAACAGGGCGTCGATCTCGGCGGCGTCAATCGCAGCATCCGTCAGGGCTTCACGAGTGACCTGGACAATCAGGTCCTCGAGGGTCGAACCCTGCAGACGGCCGAAAGACGTGTGGGCAGCAGCAACAATGGATACGGAAGCATGGGTCATGGTGATTTTCTTCTGTGCTTGAAGCGGGCATTCCATACAATGGCGAGCGCCGAAATCAGACGCTAGTTGGGGCAACTACGTACAGCAGTAAGTAGTACCCCGCTCGCCAGAGCGGCGCACCGACTTCCACGAGGCAGGATGCCCCATGACCGTATATGCCCAGCAGCTCCAGGACCTCGAGCGCCTGGCCTTTCAGGTTTCACCCGCACCGCAGTTGATCACCGGGCATCGGCGCATGCTCGATTGCAACCAGGCCTTCCTGCGCCTGTTCGGCTATGAGCGCGAACAGCTGCTGGATCACCTGACCCTGTTGCTGTATCCCTCCCAGGCCGATTACCAGAGCATTGGCGAACGCAGCGAACACTGGCTGCGCAACGGCCAGGGCGCGTCCTATACCGACGAACGCTTCATGCAGCACCGCAATGGCGAGGTGTTCTGGGCCCGGGCCCACGGCTTTTCCCTGACCCCGGACGATCCGTTCGGGCTGATGATCTGGCACTTCGAGCGCCTGGACCGGCCGTTGGCGCCGACCGTGCGCCTGACCCCTCGCGAGCGGGAAATTTCCCTGCACATCGTCAACGGCCTGACCTGCAAGGAAGTGGCGCGCAAACTGGCGATTTCCCACCGCACCGTGGAAGTCCATCGCGCCCGGCTGATGAAGAAGCTGCAGGCCAAGAACAGCGCCGAGCTGGTGTCGAAGATCATCTACATCCGTTGAAGCGCCACCCAGCGGCGCCTGCCGCTAAGCCAGCAGCTCGCTGGCGCTCAGGCGCAGCAGACGTGAAGCCCCCAGCGTGGTGCCCTGCAGGGATTCGCCCGCAAACAGCAGCTGATTGGCAGCGGCCATTTCGGCGCTTCTGTTGGCGACGAGCTCGTAGGTCTTGCGCGGCAGCACCTCGCTCCAGCCGTTTTCAAAGGTGTCGTAGGCAAGGGTCAGCGCGGCGGTGAAGTAGTGCTGGCCGGCCACCGGAATCCGTACGTCCTCACCGGCCTCATCGAGGGCGATGAAGTGGTTGGGCAGGTGTTTCACCCCCAGGCGCTTGAGCACGATCCAGGCCAGGGCCGATGGCACGAAGGCGTTGAGTTTTTCCGCGGCGATGGCCGAGTAGCCACGCGCCTGCAGCAGTTGGACGATGTCGTCCTCGCTGGCCTCGGGGTGGTCGGCCATCAACCCCAGGGTATCGAGTACGCCCTGATGGGCATTGGCGTGATCCAGGCAGCAGCTGCAGTCCGGCGAGTGCGAATCGTCATGCATGATCGGTCGATGATCCCTATCGGTCTTGGTGAGGGGGCGCAGGATAAACCCTGCGCCCGCCTCTCCACCAGCAAGCGCCGGTTACTTGATGACGATGGGGTTCACCGGTGCCCCGCTGCCGCCGACGATCTTCAACGGCGCGGCGGTGTAGAGGAAGGTCCACTGGCCGTCGGCGGCGCAATCCTCGGCCAGGTCTTCGAGCAGCACGATCTCGGTGAAGGCGATGCCCAGGTTGCGCATCAACGCGCAGTGCAGCGGAATCTGCACCCCGGACACCGGGTCGGTGATCACTTCGTTGGCGATGGTGTCGGTCACCAGATTGGGGATTTCCATCTGGTTGAACCAGTCCACCAGTTCGCGGCTGTAGGTCAGCCCCGGCTCCACCAGGTCCTTGAAGAACTCGGTCTTGCCGTACTCGTAGAAGGCGCCCATGGAACCGGTGCGGATGATCAGGATGTCGCGCTTCTCGATGGCCACGCCCTGGGCCTTGGCGGCGGCCAGCAGGTCCAGGTGATTGAAGGTTTCGCCGCGGCCCAGGTACTTCTTGCCGCGGTGCCGGGCCATGTCGATCAGCACCGCGCGGCCCACCACGCCGCGCTCGGCAATCGGCAGCACGCTGGCCTTGGCCATGCCGCCGACGGTGCTGCTGGCGTCGTAGCCGTTCCACAACTGGTTGTCGTACCAGGCGTGGCCCAGGGCGTCGTACTGGGTCGAGCCCTGCAGTTGCATGAAGATCACGTCGTCGCAGTACTCGGCACCACCAGTCATGGACGGTTGCTTGCCGGCCTGATAGTGGCTGCGGTCCAGGGTGTTGAAGCGCATCGAGGGGTTGCGCGCCGGCCACATCGGGTCGCCGCCGGGGTGGCCGATCTGCACCTGCAGGGTGAAGGTCTTGCCCTGGCGCACCGCAGCAACACCGCGCAGCACCTCGGCCTGTTGCAGGTAGTTGAGGGCGCCGACCTCGTCGTCCGGGCCCCACTTGCCCCAGTTCTTTGGCAGGCCTTCAAGCAGCTGCTTGGTATTGGGGTGGCTGGTGTTGTTATCGATCCCACACATGTCGAATGCACTCCATTGATTGGGTTGAAACGGGCGAAAATGCCCGCCGGGCCTTGCTTGGGTGATCAACCGTCAAGCCCCGGCGCCCTCTGGAACTTTGCGGCCCTGCGGGCCGTTCGCAGCCTGCGGCAGCGGCTACACCAGCCCGGATTGACACTGGCTGTAGCCGCTGTCGAGCCACGGCGAGGCTGCGAAAAGGCCCGCAGGGCCTTGCCTGGCGATCAACCGTCAACCCCAGGCGCCCGCTGGAACTTTGCGGCCCTGCGGGCCGTTCGCAGCCTGCGGCAGCGGCTACACCAGCCCGGATTGACACTGGCTGTAGCCGCTGTCGAGCCACGGCGAGGCTGCGAAAAGGCCCGCAGGGCCTTGCCCGGCGATCAACCGTCAACCCCAGGCGCCCGCTGGAACTTTGCGGCCCTGCGGGCCGTTCGCAGCCTGCGGCAGCGGCTACACAAAGCACGGATTACCCGCGGGCCTGGAGGGTTTTACAGATCATCACACGCAACGTCCACCATCCACTTCCAGGCAGGTGCCAGTGATGAACGCGGCTTCGTCGGAGGCCAGGTACAGGCAGGCGTTGGCCACGTCCTGGGGGGTGGAGAAGCGCCCCAGGGGAATGCTCGCCATGAATTTCTGGCGGTTCTCCGGGGTGTCCGGCACGCCCATGAACTCACTGAGCAGGGCCGTGGCGCCGACCACCGGGTTGACGCAGTTGACACGGATGTTGTCCGGCCCGAGCTCGGCGGCCATGGTCTTGCTCATCACTACCACCGCGCCCTTGCTGCCGTTGTACCAGACCAGCCCCGGGCGCGGCCGGATCGCCGCGGTGGAGGCAATGTTGATGAACACCCCGCCGCCCTGACTGCGAAAATGCGGCACGAAGTGCTTGGCGCTCAGATAGATGCTTTTCACGTTGACCGCAAACACCCGGTCGAACTCGGCCTCGTCCACTTCCAGCATCGGCCGGTTGCGATGGGTGGTGCCGGCGTTGTTGACCACGATGTCCAGGCCGCCGTACTGCTCCAGGGTATTGCGCAGCAAGGCGCCAACGCTGGCGTCCTGGGCCACGTTGACCTCGATGAAGTGGGCCTGGCCGCCGACGGCGCGGATCTCGTCCACCACCCGCTGGCCGCCCGTGGCGTTCATGTCGGCGACGATGACCCGGGCGCCCTGCTGGGCGAAGGTCTTGGCGATGCCCTCACCAAAGCCGGAACCGGCGCCGGTGACGATGGCAGTCTTGTTGGCTAGACGCATGGGAGTGACTCCTGTTTTTGTTGTTATGGGCCGCCGTCGTGGCGGCCATCAGTCGTGACGAATGGCGATGGTCTTCAAGGTGGTGAAACCCAGCAGCGCCTCGAAGCCCTTCTCCCGGCCATACCCGCTGGCCTTGACCCCGCCGAAGGGCAGTTCGACACCGCCACCGGCGCCGTAGTTGTTGATGAACACCTGGCCGCAGCGCAGCTTGTGGGCCATGCGCAACTGCCGCGCGCCGTCGCGGGTCCAGACCCCGGCCACCAGGCCGAAGGCGCTGTCGTTGGCCAGGCGAATGGCTTCGGCTTCGTCCTCGAAGGGCAGCACCGCCAGCACCGGGCCGAACACTTCCTCCCGGGCCAGACGGCTGTCTGGCGGCACATCGCGAAACAGCACCGCCTCCTGGAAATAGCCGCCGTTGCCGGCCTCGGGCACCACCTGCCCGCGCGCCGCCACCGGGATACCGGCGGCCTCGGCTTCGCGGACGAATTCGCGCACCTGGCGCAGCTGCTTCTGGTTGATCAGCGGGCCCATGTCCAGGTCCAGCTCCGAGGGCCCGGCACGCAGTTGACCAAAGCACTGGGCCAGGCGTTCCAGCAGCGGTTCATAGAGGCTGCGCTGCACCAGCAGGCGGCTGCCGGCGGAACAGGTCTGGCCGCAGTTCTGCACGATGGCATTGATCAGCACCGGCAGCGCCCGCTCCACATCGGCGTCGGCAAACACGATCTGCGGCGACTTGCCCCCAAGCTCCAGGGTCACCGGGCAATGCCGTTCGGCGGCGGCCTTGGCCACCCGGGCGCCGGTGCCGGTGGAACCGGTAAAGGAGATATGCGCAATGCCAGGATGAGCGCACAACGCCGCGCCGGCTTCGTGGCCATAGCCGCTGACCACGTTGATCGTGCCCGCCGGAAAACCCACCTGAGCCGCCAGTTCCGCCAGCCGCAGCAGCGACAGGCTGGCGTCCTCGGCGGGCTTGACCACACAGGCGTTGCCCGCTGCCAGGGCCGCGCCGACGCTGCGGCCGAAGATCTGCATCGGGTAGTTCCAGGGAATGATGTGTCCGGTCACGCCGTGAGGCTCGCGCACCGTGAGCACGGTGTAGCCGGCCTGATAGGGCAAGGTTTCGCCGTGCAGCTTGTCGGCGGCCCCGGCGTAGTACTCGAAGTAGCGCGCCAGGGCGGTGGCGTCGGCGCGGGCCACCTTCAGGGCCTTGCCGGTGTCCCGGGCCTCGATCTGCGCCAGCTCTTCATGGTGCTCCAGCACCGCCTGGCCCAGGCGGGCCAGCAGGCGCCCACGCTCCAGGGCGCAAAGGCTGCCCCAGGGCCCGTCGAAGTTGTCCCCCAGGGCCCGTTGCGCGGCCTGCACCGCCAGGTCGATGTCCTCGGCGGTGCCCCGGGCGATACGCGCATAGGCGATGCCGGTGCTGGGGTCGAGTACCGGAATGTCCTCGGCCCAGGACGAGGCTTGCCATTGGTTGTCGATGTAGTGTTCCAGACTCATCAGCTCAGCTCCTGTTTCCAGCCAGACATTCGGCTATGGCCCGCCCGACTTCCACGGTACTGGCATTGCCGCCCATTTCCCGGGTGCGCGGGCCTTCGGCGAGCACCGTCTCGATGCTGGCGACAATCGCTGCCGCGGCCCGCTGGTAGAGCTCATCCCCCTGCCCCAGGTGCTCGATCATCAGCGCCGCCGACCAGATCTGACCAATCGGGTTGGCCACCCCCAGCCCGGCGATATCCGGCGCCGAGCCATGCACCGGCTCGAACAGCGAAGGGTACAGACGCTCGGGGTTGAGGTTGGCCGAGGGCGCGATGCCGATGGTGCCGGTGCAGGCTGGGCCCAGGTCGGAGAGGATGTCGCCGAACAGATTGGAAGCCACCACCACATCGAACCAGTCCGGATGCTGGACGAAGTGCGCGCAGAGAATGTCGATGTGGAACTTGCGCGTCTCGACCTGGGGATAGGCCTTGGCCAGCGCCTCCACCCGCTCGTCCCAGAACGGCATGGTGATGGCGATGCCATTGGACTTGGTGGCCGCCACCAGATTGCGCCGGGGCCGGCGGCTGGCCAGCTCGAAGGCGTACTTCACCACCCGGTCCACGCCGTGACGGGAGAACACCGACTCCTGCAAGGCAATCTCCCGCGGGGTGCCCTCCCACATCCGCCCGCCGACGCTGGAGTATTCGCCTTCGGTGTTTTCCCGCACCACGATGAAATCGATGTCCCCCGGCACCCGCCCGGCCAGGGGGCACGGCACCCCGGGCATCAGGCGCACCGGACGGATATTCACGTATTGATCGAACTGGCGGCGGATCTTCAGCAGCGAATCCCAGACCGCAATATGGTCGGGGACGATGTCCGGGGCGCCGACAGCGCCGAAGAAGATCGCCTCGTGGTCGCCGATCTGCTCGGCCCAGTCCTCGGGCATCATGCTGCCGTGGGCCTGGTAGTGCTCGCTGCACCAGTTGAAATGATCGAACTGAAGATCGATGCCGAAGCGCCGGCTGACGGCTTCCAGCACGCGCAGGCCTTCGGGAACCACTTCGCGGCCGATGCCGTCACCGGCGATCACCGCGATGCGATGGGGAGGTTTTACAGCGGGATTGATCCTGGACAAGCCGTATCTCCTGGTCTGACGTGTTGTTGTTATCGAGGCAGGTCAAGCGCACGGGCGAGCCCATTCTGGGCACGGGGAAGCGCCCAGGGGAATTGCTCATTGTGGAAACCGCCTTCGCAAAATTCGAAGGCTCGCGGCGCCAAGCAGCCAGGGGCCCGCGACTAGGGCGGCGGCGCCGCGCTGCGATCGCAGTCAGCCAGTTAGTCGAACAGCTCGCGGCTGGCCAGGGAAGGTTGCTCCTGGCGTCGGCACAGGAACATCTGACGATCGGCCCAGGGGTCGTCGATTTCGATAAAACGCAAGGCCATCTCCTTGCGAAAGATCTGCACCGCGCCCTGGGGCAACACCCCCACGCCCTGCCCGGCGGCGATCAGCCGGCACACCGCCTCGAAGCTGCGCACCTGCACCCGCAGGCGCAGGGGCATGCTCACCGCAGCCGCAGCCTCGGTGATCAACGGGGTGATGGCGGCGTTGTCTTCCAGACCGACGAAGTCGTAGCCCAGCAAGTCCTGGAAGCGCGCATGGCTCATCTTGAACGGATGAGCCTGGGGCACGATCAGGCACAGACGGTCACGGCAATAGGGCTTGAAGTACAGGTCCCGGGCCTGGGGCAAGGTGGTGACAATGCCCACATCGGCGATGCCGTCGCGCACCGCCAGAAGAATCTCGCGGCTGCGCTCTTCGCGGATGTCCACGCGAATCCCCGGGTGCAGGTCGCTCCACTGGGTCAATTGCCGGGGCAGTTCCTGGCTCATCGCCGAGCTGTTGGCGTACAGGCTGACCCGGCCGGTGGTGCCCTTGGCAAAGTCGGCCAGGTCAGCGTGCATCACATCCACCGCCCGCAGGAGGCTGCGGGCATGTTCGGCCAGGGCCTGCCCCGCCGCCGTCGGCTGCACCCCGGTGGAGGTGCGGGTCAGCAGCGCCACCTTGAAGTGTTGCTCCAGCAGCGACAGACGCCGGCTGGCGGCCGACAGCGACAGGTGCGACTGCTCGGCGGCCCGGGACAGGTTGCCCAGGGTCAGGGCCTTGAGAAACAGCTCGATGGAAGTCAGGTCCGGAGACATGGCGGAGTCCTTGTGCGCAGTGCGTGAAAACTACGCAGTTGGCGCCGCCCTGTCCAACGCTGCTGCGACGCTTCAAGCCCCTCGCAGAGCGCCCCGCCAGCAGGCCCGTATATTGTCCGACAATAATCGTAAAAGCCCCGTATACACAGGCCGAAACATGCACTAATGGCAAACTGGCATTTCGCCAAAACTGGACAATACTGGTCGCGACGGACCTCCCTGTCCGCCTCCCAGCGAAAAGGACTTCAGCATGAAACCTCAAGAACTCGAACTCGATGTCGCGGTGGTCGGTGGGGGTGTGTCCGGCACCTACAGCGCCTGGCGCCTGCAGCATGAACAAGGTGAAAAACTGCGTATCGGCCTGTTCGAATACGGCGACCGGATCGGCGGCCGGCTGTTCAGCATCAACCTGCCGGGGCTGCCCAACGTGGTCGCGGAAGTCGGCGGCATGCGCTATATCCCCGGCCCCACCGGCCATGTGCTGGTAGACAGCCTGGTCAAGCAGTTGCGCCTGCCAAGCCAGAAATTCCCCATGGGCGCGCCGCCCCCGGTGGGCTCGCTGAACAACCTGTTCTACCTGCGGGGCAAGCGCTTTCGTTATCGCGACTTCAAGGAGGCGCCGCACAAGATCCCCTACGACCTGGCCTGGTCCGAACGTGGCTTCGGCCCCGAGGACCTGCAAGTCAAGGTGATGAACTACGTCTACCCGGGCTTCGACCAGCTCAGCCTGTGCCAGCAGATGCAGGTCAAGGTGTTCGGCAAAGAAATCTGGCGCTACGGCTTCTGGGACCTGCTGTACCGGGTCATGAGCAATGAGGGCTACCAGTTCATGAAGGACGCCGGCGGCTACGACGCCAACGTCGCCAACGCCAGCGCGGTCACCCAGCTGCCCGCCACCGAATACAGCGACGACACCGAGTTCCTCACCCTGACCAAGGGTTTCCAGAGCCTGCCCCTGACCCTGGAGGCCAAGTTCCGCAAGCTGCCGGGAATCTTGCCCGGCGCCCAACGGGTGCAGATGAACCAGCGCCTGGTGCAGATCAGCTACGCCAAGGACCGCGACTTCCCCTATCGCCTGCATTTCCAGAGCACCATCACCGAACAGGGCAGCACCCGGGACATCGACGGCAGCCAGGTGGTCAAGGCGAAGCAGATCATCCTGGCCATGCCCCGTCGTGCCCTGGAGCTGATCGATGCGCCGCTGTTCGACGATCCCTGGCTCAAGGAGAACCTCGGCTCGGTGCTGATGCAGTCGGCGTTCAAGCTGTTTCTGGCCTACGAACAGCCCTGGTGGCGCAGCCTCGGGCTGGTGGCCGGGCGCTCGGTCACCGACCTGCCGGTGCGCCAGGTCTACTACATGGGCACCGAGTGCGAACAGCCCGGCGGCCAGCCGAATCTCAACTCGCTGTTGATGGCCTCCTACAACGACATCGGCACCGTGCCCTTCTGGAAAGGCCTCGAAGGCGGTGCACCCTTTGTCGGCCATGTGCCGGCCAGCCTCGCCGGGCAGTTGCAAGCTGCAGCAGTGGTGCCCAAAAGCGAGTTTCAGGTCAGCGACGAAATGGTCCGGGTGGCGCAGATGCAAGTCACTCAACTGCATGACCAGGTGGAGCTGCCACGTCCCTATTCGGCGGTCTACCACGCCTGGGATGCCGATCCCTATGGCGGCGGCTGGCACGAATGGAAGGCCAACTACCGGATCGACCAGATCCTGTGCCGCATGCGCAAGCCGGTGGCCGACCAGCAGATCCATATCGTCGGCGAGGCCTACTCCATGGGCCAGGGCTGGGTGGAAGGCGCGCTGACCGTGGCCGAGTCGACCCTGCAGGATTTCTTTGGCCTCAAGCGCCCCAACTGGCTGCCCAAGGACTATGCCCTGCTGCCGGTGCCGACCCCGGACGGCTGCACCCTGCCCGGCGACCAGCCGCTGCCCTGCCAGAACTGCGCCAAGACCCTGGACGGCGTCACCCAGTTCGCCTACGAGGGGATCGCCCATGGCCAGCAATGACCCCTTCAGCGTCGCCGACTACCTGCTGACCCGCCTGCAGCAACTGGGCCTGACCAAGGTGTTCCAGGTGCCGGGGGACTACGTCTCGCACTTCATGTCGGCCCTGGACGACTTCGACGGCATCGACGCGGTGGGCGAAGTCAACGAGATGGCCGCCGCCTACGCGGCCGACGGCTATGCCCGTTACACCGGGATCGGCGCGGTATCGCTGCAATACAGCGTCGGCACCTTCAGTGCCCTGAATGCCATTGCCGGCGCCTATGTCGAACGCAATCCGCTGGTGCTGATCAGCGCCAGCCCGTCGGCGCAGAACCGCGACCTGATCTGGTCCCAGGATGTGCTGTTCCACCACTCCACCGGTGATCTGGATGTGGGCCGCAAGGTCTTTGAGCCGGTGACCGTGGCCAGCCTGATTCTTGACGACAGCCTGCGCGCCCCGGCGCTGATCGACGAGGCGCTGGTCAAGGCCATCAGCGAGCGCCGGCCGATCTACCTGGAAGCCTGGCAGAACGTCTGGGGCGAACCTTGCCCGCGCCCTCAGGGCGAACTGCAACCGCTGCCCGCCCGCTGCGACGAGGCCTCGATGCGCGCCGCCATCGAGGCCAGCCTGCTGCGCCTGGGCAGCGCCCGCTCGCCGCTGATCATGCTCGGCATCGAGGTGGCCCGCTACGGCCTGCAGGAGCAGGTAATGCGCCTGATCGAGGCCAGCGGCCTGCCCTTCACCACCAGCCTGGAAGCCAAGACCGTGGTCGACGAAAGTCACCCGCAGTTCATCGGCACCTATGCCGGCACCGCTTCGCGCCTGTGGACCCAGGCCTTCATGCAGGACGTGGACTGCATCCTCGCCCTGGGGGTGATCTTCACCGACGACTACCTGCAACTGCTGAACCAGGACTTCAGCCGGATCATCCTGGTCAACAGCCAACTGGCCCGCACCGGCCTGCAGTACTACCCCCACGTACCGCTGCCGGAGTACGTGCAACGGCTGCTGGGGGCCCTGGGCCTGGACAGCGATTACCCCCTGCGCAACCACGTTCCGGAACCCGCGCGCCCGCCGCTGCTGCAACAGGGCGCACCCGACGATGCACTGGGTTATGACCTGTTCCTGGAGATCCTCGACGGTTTTGCCCGGCAACAGAACCTGTGGCCGGGCAGCAGCCTGATCCTCGGTGAAAGCTCGGCCCTGTATGCCGCCAGCAACATCAACGGCCTGCCTCGGGACAGCTTTGTCGCCGATGCCATCTGGGGTTCCCTGGGCCATGAAACCGGCTGCGCCCTGGGGGTGGCCATGGGCAGCGGTCGGCGGCCGATCGTGGTGGCCGGCGACGGCGGCTTCATGATGATCTGCCAGTCGCTGTCAACCCTGGCACGCAACCGGATCAACGCCCTGGTGTTCGTCATGAGCAACGAGGTCTACGCCATCGAACAGGCGTTCGTCGATATCGATGCCTTCGAGCCCGGCGGCCAGTTCGCCCCGTTCGACACCCTGCCGACCTGGGACTACCTGGCCCTGGCCAAGGGGTTTGGCGCCGAGGGTTTCAAGGTCTCGACCCGGGCCGGGCTGGAACAGTTGCTGCCGCAACTGCTGCAGATCAAGGACCGCCCGGCGCTGATCCAGGTGGTGATTCCCCGGCAGGACCTGGCACCGCAGATCAAGCGCCTGGCCAAGCCGGACGGCCCGTCGTTCGTCGCCCGTCACAGCCACGACAACGACTGAACCCCGGCGGTTGTCAGTGCCCCTCCCACTGTAGGAGCCGGCTTGCCGGCGAACAGGTCGGTAAGACCGCCTGCGCCGGCAAGCCGGCTCCTACCGAGCATGTCCTCTTAGGAGCAACACAGCATGGACGTTCCCTTCCTGCGCTCGACCCTCGCCGCCGGCCTGCTGCTGGTCAGCGCCAGCGCCCTGGCCCACACCATGAACCACGGCAGCGATGAACACAGTGGCGGCTTCACCCCGGTGCCGCCGGACACGCCCTACCTGCAAGTGCTGCACAAATGCGTCAGCCCCCAGGACACCGAGGGCGACCAACTGCTCTCGGGCCTGGGTGGCACCCGTTACCCCCTGGTCAGCCTCAAGCAGCCGGAGCAGGTCCAGGCCTTCTACAGCCAGGGCATGGCCCTGCAATACGGTTTCAATTTCTCCGCGGCGATCCGCGCCTTCTACCAGGCCAGCCGCTTCGACGAAGGCTCGGCCATGCCCTATTGGGGCATCGCGCTGTCGGCCAACTCCAACATCAACAGTGTCGCCACCACCGGTTGCAACCAGTTGGCCTACCGCTCGGTTCAGATCGCCCTGGAGCACGCCAGCGCCCGGCTCAAGGACAGCGCCGCACAAGCCACCTTCAGCCAGCGTCAGTTGCAGCGCGAGGTGGACTACGCCAAGGCGCTGCTGAGCCTGTATAGCGAAAAGGACGGCCAGGTCAGCCTTGGCGATGAGGGCAACAAGCGCTACGCCGACGCCATGAAAAAACTGTCGGAAGACTACTTTGACGACCTGGATGCCGCGACCCTGTACGCCGACGCCCTGCTCAGCCGCGACCCGTGGAAATGGTGGGACGGCACCGAGGCCGTATCCAATCAGGTCAAGCCGACCGACGCCGCCTACGAGGCCCTGCAAGTGCTCAACCGGGTACTGGTCCAGGACCAGCAGCACACCGGAGCCAATCACTTCTACATCCACGCCATCGAGGAATCACCCTTCCCCGACAGCGGCCTGCCCATGGCCAATCGCTTCCGCGACCAGAACCCGGCCATCGGCCATCTGGTGCACATGGCCTCGCACATCTACCAGCGCACCGGCAACAACAACCTGGCCAGCGTGGCCAACTACACCGCCGTCTCGGTGGACCGCGCCTACGCCCATCAGGTCCAGCCGCAAAGCCCCTACGCCTTGCACTACCTGGGGCACAACATCCACTTCCTGACCTGGACCCTGTCCATCGAAGGCCGGAAGAACGAATCCATGAACATGGCCGAGGAACTGGTGGAAAACACCACCCGCTACGCGGCCGTGCCCTTCCTTTGCCAGCAGTACCCCGAAGAGCTCAAGACCAAGAGCGACTACTTCTACGCGGTGCCCTACTACTTCGCCGTACGCTTCGAGGACTGGGACGCCCTGGCACGGATCGAACCGAAGATCGACGCCGGCCTGGCCACCCTCAACCAGACCTGCCGCGAGGCCAACCAGGGAACGGACAAGCCCTGGCAGGACTTGACCAAGCCCTACACCCAACTGATGAAGGCCTATGCCCTGGCGTACCGGCAACTGAGCGCCCAGAACCTCAACCAGGACCAGGCCCGTGATGCCCTCAAGGGTTTCTGGCAGGCCGTCGCTACCTCGCCCCAGCCCCTGACCGGCAAGGACGCCCTGCAATATGGCAACAATCCCGCGCTGCAGCTGCTGCGCATCGCCAACCTGACCCTGCTCGACCGCGCCCTGACCCGTGCCGCCGGCCCACTGGATCTCGCAGCCTTCAAAAACCTGGGCAACCAGGTATTCAACAACGCCAAAGAGGGCCTCAACGCTGACCTGCAGGCCCTGACCGGCGATGCCGGCCAGCAGCAGATTGCCGCCTGGCGCAAGGCGGTGGAGGTGCAAGACGCCCTGGCCTACAACGAGCCGCCGGACTGGTACTACACCCTGCGCGAGTCCCTGGGTTATGCCTTGCTGGCGCAGAAGCGCTATGCCGAGGCGGAACAGGTGTTTCGTGAGGATCTGGCGGGCAACCGCCTCAGCGGCCGCTCCCTCAACGGCCTGAAGCTGAGCCTGGCAAACCAGCCCGGCAAACAGGTCCCGGCGTTGCTCGAAGAGCAACTGCAAACCGCCTGGCGCAATGCCACGGTGAGCCCGGCGCCGCGGTTGTAGGCCTGAGGCAAAGGCTACCAGGGGCGGGATCGCAACCGCGGGCGACCCTGCCCCTGGGCAACCTCAGGCAACGACTAGGACAAACCCCGCGGATGACGAGGCCAGGGCCAATACCAGCGCAAGCCCCGAGGCCGCAACAGGCGTTCGTAGAGCATCCACAGCATGCCCAGCAGCATCAGCGCCACATGCCCCTGTTCCAGCAGCACCGGCAACAGCATCAGCGGCCAGCAGGAACCTACGCACCAAGCCCCGGCGGACAGGCCAAAACCCAGGCAGTCCCTCAGATAGCCCAGGCCAAAGGCACAGATCCGCGGCTGCCGGTGGCACTGGTTCAGGCAATGTTGCTTGAACGGCGAGGCCTGCCAGACCAGGCACAACAGCAACACGGCAAAAAAACCCTGCCAGGCACTCAGGCCGAACCACACCCGGACCGCCACCACTAGCCCCATCAGCACCACGCCTGCCAGGCTCCAGACCGCGCCGAAGCCCAGCACGAACAGGGCAACGCCCTGCCAACGCTTGCGCCGCAAGCTACGGTGCCAGACGTAGAGCAAGGGCTGCACCAACAGCAGTGGCAGCATGGCAAGCAGCATCAGCCACCAGCCCTGCAACAATTGCTGCGGTGGATTGAACAGCAACGCCTGCTCGATGCCCCGCCAGCCCAAGGCATAACCGGACAACGGCAGGCTGCCGCAGAACGACGGAATCGACAGCATCGCCGTCGACCCCAGCAACCACCCCCACCCCACCAGGCTGATCAGCAGCAACCAGGGACGCGGGTTCTGGCCAAAGGGTCGCAGGCCACGTAGCACGCCCCTCAACCGCCCAACCGGGTGAGGCTGACCCGCGATACCGTGATCTGGTCCTCGGCAGGCACCGCCGCCCTGGACACCAGGCGGATATTCAACTGATCCGCCGAGGTGATGCCCCCCAGGTGCAGGGCATCGATGATATCGGTGATCTCGAACACCTCGGTGATGCCGTGCCCGCCGTGCTCGTGGTCGGTACGACTGGCATCGCTCACGCCGAACAACGACAAGACCCCGGCCCGCAGCTCCGGATGCTGAGCCGGATCGGCATCGGCCGGCAGGTTGACATAAACCTCCAGCAACACCGCATCGCTGTTGCCGCGAATATTTTCCAGGTTGAGAAATACCCGGTCCGGCGGCGTAAGGCTGGCAGCGAACAGGTTCGACTTCAGGCTGCTGAACACCTGTTGCGCGCCCTGCTTGTCCAGTTGCACTGAGGTCTGCACCGAGTGCCCGACGATTTCCAGCGGCGCACGATTGGCCCCTATCACTTCTGTTTCCGGTTCCTTGGCCATCAATGCTCCGCTGGCGCTGAAGTTCTGCAATTGATCGGTTGCCAGCCCCAGGCGCTGCAAGCGCTGGTGCAGACGGTTGCCCTGGCTCTTGGCGGGAGCCGTGGTGTCGTATCGATAGTTGAGCCTGGGCGCCAGGGTATCGAGCACCTCCGCCACCTTGAACTTCCATGGTTCGCCATCGACCTGGGGCACGATAAAGGGCCGGCTCAGTTTGTCGGGGCCGTTGTACCAGTTGGACTTGTCGGGGTTGCTGTGCTCCTCGGGGCTGTCCAGCCAGACCTGCCACAAGCGGTCGATATTGGCATGATGCAGCCAGAAGATCGGGTCCAGCGCGGCGGTATTGGGATAGCTCATCAGGCCACGAACCGTATACCGAGAACCGTCGGGAGCGGTTCGCACCTGATCGCGGCCACCGACTTCGGTATGCACGACGTTGTGCGGGCACGACTCCAGGCCGCCTGTGACACCGCTTCTAAGCAGGGTTTTCGGGGTACCGCCAAAGCCGGGCGGGCTGCCTTCGCTGCCGCCCTCGTACCTCGGGTCGTCCAGACAGCCGAGACCGATCAGGCTGCCATCGAGCACGACGTTGCCGTCGCCCAAAAGGCCAAAGCGCTTTTCAACATACAGCGGGTTGGGCCCCTCATTGTTTGGCAGGGTCTTGGCGGCAAAGCACGCGGGCAGGTGCAGGGACTGCTGCCCCTCGTTGTAATTCCAGTAAGGCAGCGCCCAATCCTTGGGACCACCCAGCTGGACGACCACATCGCGGACGATCTGTTCGAAGGACGCCAGGTAACCGCGGTGCCAGGGCAGGAAGAACCAGTTGCCATGCTGGCACTGGTCCCAGTACAGCAGCTGTTCCGCCTCATTGGGCAGTGCCTCACCGGCCTTGAGGTAGCCGTCCATCCTCCACCACGACTCGGAGAATCCGTGAATCGCCGCGAGGAATCGCCAACTGGTGCGATCGGTGATCGGGCGCTGGAGCAGGACGCCCACCGCCCTGGCATACCACAACAGGGTCGGGTCCCAATCGCCGCTCAATTTCCCTACATCACGCCGTATATAAACCATGATTTATCTCCCTGAAAAGGCTCCGTTGCGGAGGGAGCGCTCGCTCCGCTGGCAACGCTAGATCAGGTGATATCAATCTGCCTGCCCGGCCCCGGTAAAAGCGGACCGATGGCAGGCCGTTCGGCGGCTCGGTTCAGCGCCCGGAAAAACGCAGGCGCGACAGCTGGCGCAGGTCGCCTTCCAGGTAATAGTCATCGCTCCAGTGGTCGTCCACCGCCAGAGGCCGGACCTGCTTGAGGGCCAACTGCCTGGCGAAGTAGCGAAACCGGTAATGCTCATAGAAGCGCAGCAGTTCCAGGCCGTAGCGATCCGCCAGATCGGTGTCGCCACGGATGATCAGGTAGTTCTCGTCATTGCTCTGGCTGGCGCCGACGCTGAGGTTGTGGCTGCCGCTGATGATCACCGGAGCCTCGCTGGTGAAGTCGGTCACCAGCGCCTTGGTGTGCACCAGCAGGTTGCCCCTCTGGCCCTTCAGACCCTCCTTGAGCCAGCCTTCCAGGCCCTTGTTGAGCAACGCGGTGGCGGCAAACTCGGCGGTGCGATCGGCGTGGAAGCCGGTGATGCGACTGGCCGTGTTTTGCAGGCCATAACGCAGCACATCGTCGTGGGGCTGGCCGAGCAAGGCGTCGAGAATCCTGTCGGGCAAGGCGAAGGCGGTGACGAACAGCAAGTCGCGGCGGGCGCCGTTGATGATGTCGACGAACTCACTGAGATCGCCCTGCCCCCTGCGCGGGGAAAAACCGGCGAACAGCGGTGCATCCGGCTGCATGGGATTGTCCTGGGTCAACCATTTGCGCGTGGCCCCCACGTCCGTCGGCGCCTGCCAGATCTGCTCGAACACCTGTAGATAGCGCCCGGCAATGTCCGGGTGATCGAGGCTGTGCAGCACATTGGCCTGGCGGTAGACCCCGTTGGCGGTGAAGTTGGTGCTGCCGCAGAGCACCGCTTCGGGCTGACGCTGGCCGGCGGCGTCGAGGCGGCTGAGGACGATGAACTTGTCATGGAAGATCCCGTGGGTCACCCGCCCACGTTTGCTGTGCTCGGGCAGGTGCTGCAGGCTGGCCTGGTTCTGCGTGGTGTCGTCGTCCCCGGGGCCGGCGTGGTACAGCACCCGCACTTGCACGCCACGGTCGAAGGCGGCGTTGACCGCGTCAACAACGGCCTGCAACTGGTACTCGTAGATGGCGATGTCCAGGCTCCAGCTGGCATCCGTGGCGCGCTGGATAAACCCCAGAAGCGCCTCCAGCAGACCGTTTTCCAGCCATTGCCGCGGGGCGTCGGGCCAGGACTCGATGGGCAGTTTCTTGTTGTTGCTGAGCAACGCATCCAGTTCCGGAAACTTGCGCGAGAAGGCCTGGCTGGCGGCCACGGCACGGTTGAAGATCACCTGCTGCCCCGGCGGCTGGCCGTTGTCGGCGGTGATGCTCAGTTCCAGGGCCTCCCCCAGTTGCGGCGCATCGGGGCTGCCGTAGGCCAGATGCACCCGATAGTTGAGGGTGGTGCCGGGGCGGACCGCGTAGTCGGCCCAGCGAAACTTCTGCAGCGGCGCCTGATCGCTGGGGGTGGCGTTGTATTGGGGGAAGGTATGGGTCTTGCCGGGGAAGGTCAGGCTATTGAACAGAAACAGCCAGGGCTTGCTGCCGACCTGCTTCTCGATGGCGAAGCCCAGCAGCCCCTTGCGCCGTGACGCATCCAGATCCATGGCCAGCAACACCCCATTGGTCCCGGCATAGGCCTTGACCCGGAAATCGTCCTTATCGTTACGCACCAGTACCCGCATCGCTTCACTCCTGTGTTGGCGCTGGCAGTGTAGCCGCTGCCGCAGGCTGCGAACGGGCCCGAAGGGCTCGCAGGGGCAGGCTCCGCGTTGTTTCTGGGAAGGATTGGGGGCCTTTGCGCCGACTGCGTCGGCGGTCGCAGCTTCGCAGGCTCAGCAGCGGCTACAGGGTTACGGGGTTACGGGGTTACGGGGTTACGGGGTTACGGGGTTAGAGGCTACAGATCGAGGTGGTGGTAGGCGGCGTTGAGGCGTGTCGCCAGTTCGCGGGCGCGGCCCAGGCGGATCGGGCCGCGTTCAATGTCGAGCAATAAGGTCGGGCAGTTCAGGGGCTGCAACAGCGGCAGGGTTTTCAGGCGGCCGTCGGTGATCAGCAGTACGCGCTGCTGTTCCGCCGGCAGGCGCCGCTGGCGCTGTTCCAGCCACTGGGCCGCTTCGCTCAGGGCTTGTGGCAAGGGCGTGCCGCCAGCAGCACCGAGGCCATCGAGCCAGTGCCGCAGGTCCTTGGAGGCTTTCAGGCCCTGGACCTGCCAGCTCGGTGCGCGGCCACTGGCGGTAAGCAGGGCCAGGCGCGCGCGCTGGCGGTAGGCGTCGTCGAACAGTTGTGCCAGCAAACCCTTGGCGTCGCTCAGGGCGCTGTGGCGGCGGGTCGAGGCCGAGGCGTCGACGATCACCAGCCACAGTTCATGGGGCGCGCGGCTGCGCAGGCGAAACAGCAGGTCTTGGCGCAAGCGCGGCCGGCCCTTGAGCAAGGTGCCGGGCCAGTTGATGGAACCGGCGCGGGCCTCGCGGCCTTTGCCTTGCCGGCCATGATCCAGGTGCCCCGCCCGGGGCTTGGCATCCGCCCCCCGATCAGTGCGGGGACGGATGCCTAGGGCTTTTTTGGCCAGCTGGGCACTTCACGCCGGGCGCCGGTGGGCAACGCCTGGGCCGGCATTTCGCCCCATTGGCCCTGGCCTTCACTGGGGTTGGCGTTGGCTGACGCCGGCGTCTGGGGGCTGGACTCCGATTGCGGCGCACTGGGCGCCGTCTCTCGGCGGCGGTGGCGCAAGGCAAACTCGGCGACCGCGTCGATGTCTTGCTCGGCGATGGCGCTGGCACCGCGCCAGGCGGCGTGGGCCCGGGCGGCTCGCAACCACACCAGGTCGGCGCGCAGGCCGTCGACGCCTGCAGCGAAGCAACGCTCGGTGATCAGCTCCAGGGACAGGTCATCGAGGGCGATGGCCGGCAGCAGCGCTCGGGCCTGCTGGCAACGCTCGCGCAACGCCGTTTGCGCCTCGGCCCATTGGCCGCAGAAGCCCTGGGGATCGCTGTCGAAATCCAGGCGCCGGCGGATGATCTGCCCGCGCTCCTGCGGCGCGGGCTGGCCGCTCAAGGCGACGTTGAGGCCGAAGCGGTCCAGCAGTTGCGGACGCAGTTCGCCCTCTTCCGGGTTCATGGTGCCAATCAGCACGAACTTCGCCGAATGGCGATGGGAAATACCGTCGCGCTCGATCAGGTTGGTGCCGCTGGCGGCCACGTCCAGCAGCAGGTCCACCAGGTGATCGGGCAGCAGGTTGACTTCATCGACATAGAGCACACCACCGTCCGCCTTGGCCAGAACCCCCGGTGAGAACTGCGCCCGGCCTTCGCCCAGGGCGGCGTCCAGATCCAGGGTGCCCACCAGGCGCTCTTCGGTGGCGCCCAGGGGCAAGGTGACGAACTGGCCGCTGGCCAAGAGATCGGCCAGGCCCCGCGCCAGGGTCGACTTGGCCATGCCCCGCGGACCTTCGATCAGCACACCGCCGATCTTCGGGTCGATGGCGGTCAGGCACAGGGCCAGTTTCAGGCTTTCGGCGCCGACCACGGCGGACAGCGGAAAATGGGGGGTGTCGCTCATGTCGGGGTCTCGCTCAAGGGTTGTGCAAACATCAGGGGGTGGCCGCTGCTACAGGTTGCGATCGACACCGCAGAGCCGTCGCGAAGAGGTTCGGGGCGGTAGCAGGTGACGTCGACGTCGTCGGCGTTCACAGCCTGCGGCAGCGGCTACAGGCTCAGCTGTCTTCTTCAATATCCAGCAACAGGTGCTCCAGGGCTTCACGATAATCGCCGGGCTCTTGCCACAGGCCGCGCTGCTGGGCTTCCAGCAGGCGCTCGGTCATGTCGCGCAGGGCGTGGGGATTATGCTGGCGGACGAACTCGCGGGTCGAGTCGTCCAGCAGGTAGGCGTCTGCCAGCAAGGCGTACTGGTGATCGTCGATCAGCTCGGTGGTGGCGTCGAAGGCGAACAGGTTGTCCAGGGTCGCGGCCATTTCAAAGGCGCCCTTGTAGCCATGGCGCTTGACCCCTTCGATCCACTTCGGATTGGCCGCCCGGGAGCGGATCACCCGGTTCAGTTCTTCCTTGAGGGTGCGGATCTTCGGCAGGTCCGGCTGGCTGTGGTCGCCGTGGTAGCTGGCAGCCTTGGCCCCGCTGAGGCTTTCCACCGCGGCCAACATGCCACCCTGGAACTGGTAGTAGTCGTTGGAATCCAGCAGGTCGTGCTCGCGGTTGTCCTGGTTCTGCAACACCGCCTGCACCTGGCTCAGGCGGGTGGCGAACTGCTCGCGGGCGGCGGTGCCTTCGTCGCTGCCGCCATAGGCATAGCCGCCCCAGTTCAGGTAGACCTCGGCCAGGTCCTCGCGGCTCTGCCACAGGCGACCGTCGATGGCACCCTGGACCCCGGCGCCATAGGCCCCGGGCTTGGCGCCGAAGATCCGCCAGCCGGCCTGACGCGCGGCCGCGTCCTGCTCCAGGCCAGACGCAATCAAGGCCTCGCGCTCGGCGCGAACCCTGGCCGCCAGGGGGTTCATGTCCTCAGGCTCATCGAGGGCCGCCACCGCTTGCACCGCTGCGTCGAACAGGCGGATCAGGTTGGCGAAGGCGTCGCGGAAGAACCCGGACACCCGCAGGGTCACGTCGACCCGCGGCCGGTCCAGCAGGCTCAGGGGCAGGATCTCGAAATCGTCCACCCGCTGGCTGCCGGTGGCCCACACCGGGCGCACGCCCATCAGGGCCATGGCCTGGGCAATGTCGTCGCCGCCGGTGCGCATGGTGGCCGTGCCCCAGACCGACAGGCCCAGTTGCAGCAAGTGATCGCCGTGGTCCTGCAGGTGGCGTTCGAGAATCAGGTTCGCCGACTGGAAACCGATGCGCCAGGCGGTGGTGGTGGGCAGGTTGCGCACGTCCACCGAATAGAAGTTGCGTCCGGTGGGCAGCACGTCCAGACGCCCGCGGCTGGGTGCACCGCTGGGCCCTGCGGGGACGAAACGCCCGCTCAAGGCGTCCAGCAGGCCACGCATTTCCGCCGGGCCGCATGCGTCCAGGCGCGGCGCGACCACTTCGCGCAAGGCGTCGATGATGACCCGTACCGGCTCCCAGCCCGGCTCATCCAACTGTGCCACCGGGCCCTGGAGCGCGGCTTCGATCAATGCTGCGGCGTACAGTTCCAGGCGTTCGCGCACATCGCCCGCCGTACGCCACAAGGCATCGCTGAGCTGTCGCAACGGCTGCGGGCGGCGCCCGGTCCAGGGTTCGGCCAGGGCGCAGTCCAGCGGATCGAAGCCCAGGTCGAAAGCCTTGGCCAAGGCCCGCAGCAGACTGGCATGGGCGCCCTTGCCATCGCCCCGGGGAATGCGCAGCAGGGCCAGCAGGGTGTCGATGCGCAGTCGGCCGCCGGGGGATTCGCCGAACACGTGCAGGCCATCGCGGATCTGCGATTCCTTGAGGTCGCACAGGTAAGTGTCCAGGCGCGGCAGCCAGATCGCCGCGTCGGCGTCGCTGTCCAGCTGTTCGCCCAGTTGCAACTCACGGTCGATGTGGGTCTCGCGCACCAGTTGCAGGATGTCCCGTTGCAGCTCCCGAGCGCGACGTGGGTCCAGCAGTTGGGCTTCGTAGTACTCGTCCGCCAGCAGCTCCAGGTTACGCAGCGGGCCGTAGGTTTCGGCACGGGTCAGCGGCGGCATCAGGTGGTCGATGATCACCGCCTGGGTGCGGCGCTTGGCCTGGGCGCCCTCCCCCGGGTCGTTGACGATGAACGGGTAGATGTTCGGCAGCGGCCCCAGCAACGCATCCGGCCAGCAGTTCTCCGAGAGGCCGACACCCTTGCCCGGCAGCCATTCCAGGTTGCCGTGCTTGCCGACGTGGATCAGCGCATGGGCGCCGTAGGTCTGGCGCAGCCAGAAGTAGAACGCCAGGTAGCCGTGGGGCGGCACCAGGTCCGGGTCGTGGTAGACCGCGCTGGGGTCCACCTGATAACCCCGGGCCGGCTGGATGCCGACAAAGGTCAGGCCAAAGCGCAGGCCGGCGATCATCATCCGCCCGTCGCGGAACATCGGGTCTTGCTGCGGTGCGCCCCAGCGCTGCAGCACCGCCTCGCGGTTGGCGGCGGGCAGGGCCTGGAACATCAGCGCGTAGTCGTCCAGGGCCAGGCTTTGCTGACACGGGCGCTGGTCGAGGCTGTCCAGGTCATTGCTGACCCCGCCCAGCAGTTGCCGGATCAGCTCGCTGCCGCTGGCGGGCAACTCGGCCGGCAGCGGGTAGCCTTCGGCGTGCAGGGCCTTGAGGATGTTCAGCGCCGCAGCCGGAGTGTCCAGGCCGACGCCGTTGCCGATGCGCCCGTCGCGGGTCGGGTAGTTGGCCAGCACCAGGGCGATGCGCTTGTGGCCATTGTCCAGGCGCCCCAGCTCGACCCAGCGCCGGGCCAGTTCGGCGACAAAGTCCATGCGCTCGGGCTGACCGCGATAGCAGACCACGTCCGACTGGCTGCGCTCGCTGCGCCAGGCCAGGTCCTTGAAGCTGATGGGCCGGCTGATGATGCGCCCGTCCAGTTCCGGCAAGGCGATGTGCATGGCCAGGTCCCGCGGGCCCAGGCCTTGCTCGCTGTCGCGCCAGCCGGGCTCGTTGTCCTGGGCGCAGATGGCCTGGATCACCGGAATGTTGCGGCGGAACGGCCGCAGGTGCGGGGCTTCGGGGCTGGATTGGGCAAAGCCGGTGGTATTGAGGATCACCCCGGCCGCGGTTGCCTCCAGCCACTCTTCCACCTGGCTCAGGCAGCCGGGCTCCTTGAGGCTGGCCACGGCGATCGGCAAGGGGTTGAGCCCCGCCGCCTGCAAGCGCTGGCAGAACAGGTCGATAAAGCCGGTGTTGGCCGCCTGCAGGTGGGAGCGGTAGAACAGCAGCGCCGCCACTGCTTGCCCTTGCTGCCAATCGGCCTGCCAGTCGCTGAGAGTGGCCTGGCTCTTGTGTGGGTGGTAAATCGCCGTGCGTGGCAGGGTCTGCGGCTCGCTCCAGGGATAGTCGCGCCCCAGCAGGCCGCTGGCCAGGCAGCGGTAGAAATTCAGCGCGTTGTCGCGCCCGCCCTGGCGCAGGAACTGCCACAGGCGATCGCGTTCGACGGGGCCCACGGTGCTCAGGTCGCTGAGCTCCGGGTCCGGACGATCGTCCCCCGGCACCAGAATCAGTTGCACCCCGCGCTGGGACAGCTCCACCAGCCGCTCGACGCCGTAGCGCCAGTAGCCGATGCCGCCGTGCAGGGAAATCAGGATCACCTTGGCGTGGCGCAGCACCTGGTCCACATACAGATCCACCGAAGCGTGGTTCTGCACCTGCATCGGGTTGGCCAGGCGAAAGCTGGGGTAATCTCCGGGCAACTGCTCGGCGGCATCCGCCAGCAGCGCCAGGCTGGAGTCGCCGCTGCACAGGATCACCAGCTCGGCGGGGGTTTGTCCAAGGTCGGCAATGTTGTCATCCGACACGAAACCGCCGGGCTGGGTCCTGAGCAGGTGCATGGCTTACACGCTGAGGGCGGCGCGCAGTTGCGCTTCGAGTTGGGCGGCGTCCAGTTCCTGGCCGATCAGTACCAGGCGCGTGGTCCGGGCTTCGTCAGCGCCCCACTTGCGGTCGAAGTGCTTGTCAAAGCGCGTGCCCACGCCCTGGATCAGCAAACGCATCGGCTTGTTGGGGATCGCGGCAAAGCCCTTGACCCGCAGGATGCCGTGCTTGACCACCAGCTGGGTCAGGGCGTCCAGCAGCAGGCTTTCGTCGGCCTGGGGCAGTTCGATGGAGATGGAGTCGAAGGCGTCGTGATCGTGATCGTCGTGGTCGTCGTCACCGTCGTGGTGGTGATCGTGGTGGCTGTGGCGACCGTCGATGTGTTCCTCGGAGCCGGCACCCAGGCCCAGCAATACGTCCAGGGGCAGGCGGCCGCTGCTGGCTTCGATGACCTTGACCGCCGGCGGCAGCTCTTCGGCCACTTCCAGGCGCACCTTGGCCAGGTCTTCGGGGTTGATCAGGTCGGTCTTGTTGAGGATCACCAGGTCGGCGCTGGACAGCTGGTCGGCGAACAGCTCGTGCAGCGGCGATTCGTGGTCCAGGTTGGGGTCGAGCTTGCGCTGGGCGTCCACTTGCTCGGGGAACGCGGCAAAGGTGCCAGCGGCCACGGCCGGGCTGTCGACCACGGTGATCACCGCGTCGACGGTGCAGGCGCTGCGGATTTCCGGCCACTGGAAGGCCTGGACCAGGGGCTTGGGCAAGGCCAGGCCGGAGGTTTCGATAAGGATGTGGTCCAGGTCGCCACGGCGCGCCACCAGTTCGCGCATCACCGGGAAGAACTCTTCCTGCACGGTGCAGCACAGGCAGCCGTTGGCCAGCTCGTAGACCCGGCCGCTGGCCTCTTCCTCGGTGCAGCCGATAGAGCATTGCTTGAGGATCTCGCCATCGATGCCCAGCTCGCCGAACTCGTTGACGATCACCGCGATGCGCCGGCCCTGGGCGTTGTCCAGCATGTGCCGGAGCAAGGTGGTCTTACCCGAGCCAAGGAAGCCGGTGACGATGGTGACGGGAAGTTTGGCCAGTGTTTTCATCGGATGCCCCTTGGCAAAGGTGGCGGGCATATGGGACGAGAGCCGCAGCGCAGAGGCGCGCGGAGATTTCGCCACCGGATCACCCCGCCCGGTTGTAGTGAGAATCTGGGATCGAGGCAGGTCTCCTGGCTGGGGGCTTGCCAGTCATTGGACTGGCGGTTTCTGCGCCTTCCCGCAGGCGTTACGAACGCCAATGCAGTGGCCTTGCAGAAATGAAACCCTTCACAGTTGCGGGGGCAGCCGCGGCATCGACCGCGTTCCCTTCTTAGCTTCGACCGCTGGCCGAAGAACCTCGAAGGCGCAAGGCTACGCAGAGCGCGGGGGACGGTCAATCGGCAATACACCGGCATCCGCAATTGACGACGTTACCCCGCCCATGATTTGCTACGCGCCTTGTTACGGGTGCCCTTCACAGGGTGAAACGGGAAACCGGTGAATCACGTGCTTTACTAAAAAGTCGTGACCAGTCCGGTGCTGCCCCCGCAACGGTAAGCGAGCGAAGTGTCAGATCCACTGTGCCAAGGCATGGGAAGGCGACACTTGTCGGCACGGCATGACACATGCCCTGCCCCTCGCAAGCCCGGAGACCGGCCCGCAACACACACATAACAAACCCGCGGTGGGCGGGCGCTGTTGCAAACCCTGCGTGCTCCTCACGCGGGGTTTTCCTGCGCTCCTCCCCCGCCGACACTCCAAAGGGAAGCGCCATGTCGATCATCAGCAGCACCAGCCACTCCGCCAGCAGCACCTCCACCCTGAGCCAGCGCCTGGTGGCCGCCATCGGCGCTTCGCTGCTGGGCGCCTGCCTGGTGTACTTCGCCGGTTTCTCCCATATCGAAGCGGTGCACAACGCCGCCCACGACACTCGTCACAGCGCTGCTTTCCCTTGCCACTGAGACCTGCCGACATGATCAAGCGTATTGCACAAACCGCAGGCTTCAGCGGGTTGCTGGCGGCCTTGCTGCTGACCCTGCTGCAGAGCTTCTGGGTGGCCCCGCTGATTCTGCAGGCGGAAACCTATGAACAGGCCCCGGCCGTGGAGGCTCATGAACACGCCGCAGGCGCCATGGCCGGCCACAGCCACGACGCCGAAGCCTGGGAACCGGAAGATGGCTGGCAGCGGGTGCTGTCCACCACCGGTGGCAACCTGGTGGTGGCCGTCGGCTTCGCCCTGATGCTGGCTGGGCTCTATACCCTGCGGGCGCCCAGCCGCACTTCCCAGGGCCTGCTCTGGGGCCTGGCCGGTTATGCGACTTTCTGCCTGGCGCCGACCCTGGGCCTGCCGCCGGAGTTGCCGGGCACCGCTGCCGCCGATCTGGTGCAGCGCCAGGTCTGGTGGATCGGCGCTGCCGCTTCCACCGCCGTGGGCCTTGCCCTGATCGTGTTCGCAGGCAACTGGCTGCTGAAACTGCTGGGCGCCGCCATCATCGCCGTGCCTCACGTGATCGGCGCACCACAACCGGAAGTGCATTCGATGCTGGCCCCGCAAGCACTGGAGACCCAGTTCAAAATCGCTTCACAGTTGACCAACGCCGCCTTCTGGCTGGCCCTCGGGCTGATCAGCGCCTGGCTGTTCCGGCGCAAGAACACGGATCCGTACTCGGCATGATCGAGGTGCGCGCAGCGTCGACCCTGGTGGTCGGCCTGGGCTGCCAGAAAGGCTGCCCGGCGACCACGCTGCGCGCGCTGCTGGATCAGGTGCTGGAAGCCCATCGCATCGATACGCAGCAGGTTTTCGCCCTGGCGAGCATCGACCTGAAACGGGCTGAGCCCGGACTGCTGGAGTTGGCCGAACAACTGGCATTGCCGCTGACCTGTTTCAGCAGCACGCAGTTGGCGCCTTATGCTTTGCGCCTGAGCCACCGTTCACAGATCGCCTTTGAACGCACCGGCTGCTACGGCGTTGCCGAAAGTGCCGCCCTGGCCATGGCTGAACAGCTGCATCCCGGCCCGGCCAAACTGCTGATCCCTCGTCAGAAATTTGCCCAGGCCACCCTGGCAATGGCCGCTTGCCGGTAAAATCCTCGATAATCCGCCGCCTTGATCATGAGCAATCTTCATTTGAAGCTGGCTCCAGCCCCTTTTTCACAGGACACAGCCATGACTGTCTATTTCATCGGTGCCGGTCCCGGCGATCCGGAACTGATCACGGTCAAGGGCCAGCGCCTGATCCATCGCTGCCCGGTGATCATCTACGCCGGCTCCCTGGTGCCCGAGGCTGTCCTCGAAAGCCACAGCGCGATACGAGTGATCAACAGCGCCGAGCTGCATCTGGAACAGATCATCGAGGCGATCAAGCACGCGCACGACCAGGGTCAGGATGTAGCCCGGGTACATTCCGGTGATCCGAGCCTGTATGGCGCCATTGGCGAGCAGATTCGCTGCCTGCGGGAGCTGGGTATTCCCTTCGAGATCATCCCTGGCGTCACCGCCACCGCCGCCTGTGCCGCCCTGCTGGGAGCCGAATTGACCCTGCCGGATGTGTCCCAAAGCGTGATCCTGACCCGCTATGCGGACAAGACCGCCATGCCGGCCGGCGAAGAATTCGCTAGCCTCGCGGCCCACGGCGCCACCATGGCGATTCACCTGGGGGTCAACCACCTGGAGAAGATAGTCACAGAGCTGCTGCCGCACTACGGCGCCGACTGCCCGATTGCCGTGGTACACCGGGCCACCTGGCCGGATCAGGACTGGGTCCTGGGCACCCTGGCGGACATTGCCGATAAAGTCGCGGCCAAGGGCTTCCGGCGCACGGCGCTGATCCTGGTGGGCCGGGTGCTGGCCACGGACGCATTCAGCGAATCATCGCTGTACCGCGCCGGGCACGCGCACCTCTATCGCCCCTGACACACACCCTATGTAGGGGCTGGCTTGCCAGCGAAGGCGGTCTTGGCATCGTGCAAGGCTTGAGGACCCATTCGCCGGCAAGCCGGCTCCTACGGAGGCTTTTTTGCGGGGAGCTGGTTTGCGGGCATAAAAAACGGCGCTCACGGGGCGCCGTTTTTTGTTCGCAGCGAACGCCTTAGTAGTAGGCGTTTTCTTTCTGCGTGTGGTCGGTGACGTCGCGCACGCCCTTGAGCTCGGGGATGCGCTCGAGCAGGGTGCGCTCGATACCTTCCTTCAAGGTCACGTCGGCCTGGCCGCAACCCTGGCAACCGCCACCGAATTGCAGCACGGCGATGCCGTCGTCAACGACGTCGATCAGGCTGACCTGACCGCCGTGGCTGGCCAGCCCCGGGTTGATCTCGGTTTGCAGGTAGTAGTTGATGCGTTCGTTGACCGGACTGTCGGCATTGACCATCGGCACCTTGGCGTTGGGCGCCTTGATGGTCAGCTGGCCGCCCATGCGGTCGGTGGCGTAGTCGACAACCGCGTCATCGAGGAAACCTTCGCTGAAGGCGTCGATGTAGGCGGTGAAGCTCTTCAGGCCAAGGGCCTTGTCTTCGGGTTTCTCTTCGCCCGGCTTGCAATAGGCGATGCAGGTCTCGGCGTACTGAGTCCCTGGCTGGGTAATGAAGATGCGGATGCCAATCCCCGGGGTGTTCTGCTTGGATAGCAGATCAGCCAGATAATCGTGGGCGGCGTCGGTAATGGTTATGGCGCTCATGGTGGTTCCTCGCAGACGTGGGCGCAGTTTACGCCAATCGACGCCGCTGACAAAGTCCTAGTATTTTTGTCGGGATAGACCTTGGTATAGGGCTTCCCCGGGGCCCGCCAGCGGGCGCCCCGAGGACAGATAGCGGCCCTGTATCAGAGGTTTTCGTAACGGTTCATGTCCATGACTCCGGCCTCGACCGGGTCGACTTCCTGCAGATAACGGGTCTGATCGTGGAAGTACTGCCAGAACTGCGGATGACTGCGACGAATCCCCCAGCGATCGACGATCTTCTCGAAGCCGGCGGCGTCCCTGGCCGCTTGCATGGCCTGGACAAATGCCGGCACCTGCTCGGTGGGAACGTTGAACATGAAGTTCGGATAACTGCTGAGAATGCCCGGAAAAATGGTCAGGGTGTCCAGACCCGGCTGGTAGCGTAGCGACTCGCCCAGCATGAAGGCCACGTTACTGTGGGCGCGATTGCGCAGCATGCTGTAGAACTCGCGCTTGCCGCTCGGGGCCTGGACCCGCAGCAAGGTGGCTTCCGGCAACTGTTCGATGACCTTGAGTCCCGCCGCCGGACGCGACGCCAGGCGGCTCAGGGCCTGATCGGCATCCTGCAACGCCGGGTCGATATTGGGCCGCGAGCAATAGGCACTGTCACAGCGATTGATCGGGTCCGGTTTGGCGTTGAGCTCGCCATAGCGAGCCAGCAACTGATGGGCGAAGTCTTTCTTAGGGTCCTTGGGGTCCAGTTTCAGGGCGCTGCGCTTGTCGTCGTCGATGGACTCGTAATCCAGCCACATCTTGAACTTGCCGCTGTTCTGGTACCAATCGTCAAGGAAATCCTCACGGGTGCCAGCGGGCATCAGGCGCAGGAAGTTCTGCTCGGCACCGTTGCGGATCAGGTCGAAGTACAACCGGGTCTGGGCCTGGTGGGAGACGTTGCCGAACACGTCAAAATTCACCGCCAGCTGATAATAAGTGCGCTCCAGCAGCGGGTAATCGAACAGCCACATCGTCTGCGGCACCTCGCCGATCAGGCCCTTGCTCACCGAAGCACTGTCGAAGTGGCGGAAGATGCTCAGCAGCGCGTTGTCGTTGCCGGCCCACAGGGTCGACCAGCTGGGGGCCGGAGAATCGGCATAGAAGTCGCGGCGCAGGGCTTCGTACTCGTTGCGCTTGTCGCGATAGGACAGCCACAGGCTGAGCACGCTGCCGACATCGTCGTTCTGCCCGGGCATGGCCAACAGCGGCGTGGCTTGGCCGCGATAGGCCGGATCGGTGATGTACAGATCGTGTTCCGGGGCCTGGAACAGCGCCCAGAAGTTGTCGCGGATCACATCGGTGGCGATCTGCCCGCGGCACACCGGACCACGAATGAAGGTGCGCACGAAGTATTCGGCGTTATCGAGCATGAACTGGTAGCGGGCCTTGGCCGGAATCGCCTCGAAGGTTTCAAACGGGTTGGCCCGGCGCCCTGGTCCGTAGCCCGGCAAGGCGCTGACCTGCCAGTCGCCGCTGTAGAACAGGGTCTTGACCCGGGCCATCTTCGCCGCGCTCAGCGGGTAGGTGATGTGGGTCTTGTGCACGATCACCCCTTGCACCGGCCACAGGCGGTAATACACCTGGGTGCCCGGGTCGTCGTTGGGGCGACGGGTGTTGATCAGGTCAATGGGCTGGCCGCTGGGGGTTCGGGAGCGCACCCACTGGAAGAAGTGCCCCGGCTCGCCGCCTTCGAAATAGACATGGGCCAGGAACCAGTGTTCGTAGAGCCAGCGCGCCACCAGGCTTTCCCGAGCGCCAGGGGCGTTGAGCAGGTTCTCCCACTGGGCCACTTGCAGGCTTTCCCGGGCACTGGGGGCCAGGCCCTGCTCGTCGATGGGCGCACCGGAGGCCAACCAGCGTTGCAGGGTCTGGTATTGCTGCTCGGTGAGACCGGTGACCGCCAGGGGCATGCCCTCTTTCGGGTGCGCACCGGCATAGGCGTCGAACTCCGCCGGCTGCGGGCACATGTTCTCCCGGCTCAGGCCCAGGACGATCTCGCTGGGCAACTTGGCATTAGGCTGCAGCGGGGTGCGATGACCGAGTTCGAGCATGCGCGCCATCAGTGCGGCCTGGCTGCCCTGGGCGTCGAGCACCGAAAAAAACCCATGGCGCTGCCAGGCCGCCTTGCCGCTGGCGTCATAGAACAGCCGGGTAGGCGCCTGCGCCTGACTCCGCTCGCCGTCGTACACCGGAATCTTCGAGGCACCGCGACCGGCCCCTTCGCCGCTGCCCAGGTTGAGCTGACAGGCGGAGTCGTAGCAGGCATGACAGGCCACGCACTTCTCGGTGAAGATCGGCTGGATGTCGCGGGTGTAGGAAATCGCCGGAGCCGGACCTTGGGCCATGCACACTGAACTGAGAAGCAGCAGCGCGCTGCTGACGATAAAACGAAACGGCATGTCCCTGGTCCCGAAAGAAAAAACGCCGCAATTCTACCGATCTCGCCCCACGACCAACATGAGCGATATTCATGTAAAACCCGTACATGCCGCAAATCCATGCAGGTTTGCTATGATCCACGCCCTTCGTTATGGCCCTACCAGGTAGTTCTCATGTCTGATCGCAGTGCTCGCCTCCACGCTCTCAAGCAAGCCCTCAAAGAGCGCATTCTGATTCTCGATGGCGGCATGGGCACCATGATCCAGAGCTACAAGCTCGAAGAACAGGACTACCGTGGCAAGCGTTTCGCCGACTGGCCCAGCGACGTCAAGGGCAACAACGACCTGCTGGTGATCACCCGTCCGGACGTGATCGGTGGCATCGAAAAAGCCTATCTGGATGCCGGCGCCGACATCCTGGAAACCAACACCTTCAACGCCACGCGCATTTCCATGGCCGATTACGGCATGGAAGAACTGGCCTACGAATTAAACGTAGAGGGCGCACGCCTGGCCCGCAAGGTGGCGGACGCCAAGACCCAGGAGAACCCGGACAAGCCGCGCTTCGTCGCCGGCGTCCTGGGCCCGACCAGCCGCACCTGCTCGCTGTCGCCCGACGTCAACAACCCCGGCTACCGCAACGTCACCTTCGATGAACTGGTGGAGAACTACACCGAGTCCACCAAGGGCCTGATCGAAGGCGGCGCCGACCTGATCCTGATCGAGACCATCTTCGACACCTTGAACGCCAAGGCGGCGATCTTCGCCGTACAGGGCGTGTTCGAAGAGTTGGGCGTCGAGCTGCCGATCATGATTTCCGGGACCATCACCGATGCCTCTGGCCGCACCCTGTCGGGCCAGACCACCGAGGCCTTCTGGAACTCCGTGGCCCACGCCAAGCCGATCTCGGTGGGCCTGAACTGCGCCCTGGGCGCCAGCGAGCTGCGTCCGTACCTGGAAGAGCTGTCGAACAAGGCCAGCACCCACGTCTCGGCGCACCCCAACGCCGGCCTGCCCAACGAATTCGGCGAATACGACGAACTGCCGGAGCAAACCGCCAAGGTCATCGAGGAATTCGCCCAGAGCGGCTTCCTGAATATCGTCGGCGGCTGCTGCGGCACCACCCCGGGGCACATTGCCGCCATCGCCAAAGCCGTGGCCGGTTATGCCCCGCGACAGATCCCGGACATTCCCAAGGCCTGCCGCCTGTCGGGCCTGGAGCCCTTCACCATCGATCGCAACTCGCTGTTCGTGAACGTTGGTGAGCGCACCAACATCACCGGTTCGGCCAAGTTCGCCCGGCTGATCCGCGAAGACAACTACACCGAGGCCCTGGAAGTCGCCCTGCAGCAGGTGGAAGCCGGCGCCCAGGTGATCGACATCAACATGGACGAAGGGATGCTGGATTCGAAGAAGGCCATGGTCACCTTCCTCAATCTGATCGCTGGCGAGCCGGACATCTCCCGCGTACCGATCATGATCGACTCCTCCAAGTGGGAAGTGATCGAAGCCGGCCTCAAGTGCATCCAGGGCAAGGGCATCGTCAACTCCATCAGCATGAAAGAAGGCGTCGAGCAGTTCATTCACCACGCCAAGTTGTGCAAGCGCTACGGCGCCGCCGTTGTGGTGATGGCCTTCGACGAGGTCGGCCAGGCCGACACCGAGGCGCGCAAGAAGGAAATCTGCAAGCGCTCCTACGACATTCTGGTCAATGAAGTGGGCTTCCCGCCGGAAGACATCATCTTCGACCCGAACATCTTCGCCGTGGCCACCGGCATCGAGGAGCACAACAACTACGCGGTGGACTTCATCAACGCCTGCGCCTACATCCGCGACGAACTGCCCTATGCCCTGAGCTCCGGCGGCGTGTCCAACGTGTCGTTCTCGTTCCGCGGCAACAACCCGGTACGTGAGGCGATCCACTCGGTGTTCCTGCTGTACGCGATCCGCAACGGCCTGACCATGGGCATCGTCAACGCCGGCCAGTTGGAGATCTACGACCAGATCCCACAGCAGCTGCGCGATGCCGTGGAAGACGTGGTGCTCAACCGCACGCCAAACGGCACCGACGCGCTGCTGGCCATCGCCGACCAGTTCAAGGGCGATGGCAGCGTCAAGGAAGCGGAAACCGAGGAATGGCGCAACTGGGACGTCAACAAGCGCCTGGAGCACGCCCTGGTCAAGGGCATCACCAGCCATATCGTCGAAGACACCGAAGAGTCGCGCCTGAGTTTCAGCCGCCCGATCGAAGTGATCGAAGGCCCGCTGATGTCCGGCATGAACGTGGTCGGCGACCTGTTCGGCGCCGGCAAGATGTTCCTGCCCCAGGTGGTGAAATCCGCCCGAGTGATGAAACAGGCAGTAGCCCACCTGATTCCGTTCATCGAACTGGAGAAAGGCGACAAGCCGGAGGCCAAGGGCAAGATCCTCATGGCCACGGTAAAAGGCGATGTGCACGACATCGGCAAGAACATCGTCGGCGTGGTCCTGGGCTGCAACGGCTACGACATCGTCGACCTCGGGGTGATGGTGCCGGCGGAGAAGATCCTCCAGGTGGCCAAGGAGCAGAAGTGCGACATCATCGGTCTGTCCGGGCTGATCACTCCGTCCTTGGACGAGATGGTCCACGTCGCCCGCGAGATGCAGCGCCAGGATTTCCACCTGCCGCTGATGATCGGTGGCGCCACCACCTCCAAGGCCCACACCGCGGTGAAGATCGAGCCCAAGTACAGCAATGACGCGGTGGTCTACGTCACCGACGCCTCCCGCGCCGTGGGCGTGGCCACCCAGTTGCTGTCCAAGGAGCTCAAGACTGGCTTCGTCGAGAAGACCCGGGAGGAGTACGTGGAGGTGCGCGAGCGTACCGCCAACCGCAGCGCCCGTACCGAGCGCCTGAGCTACGCCGCAGCCATCGCCAAGAAGCCACAGTTCGACTGGGCCAACTACCAGCCGGTCAAGCCAACCTTCACCGGCGCCCGGGTGCTGGACAACATCGACCTCAAGGTGCTGGCCGAGTACATCGACTGGACGCCGTTCTTCATCTCCTGGGACCTGGCCGGCAAGTACCCGCGCATCCTCGAAGACGAAGTGGTCGGTGAAGCCGCCACCGCCCTGTATAAGGACGCCCGGGAGATGCTCGATAAGCTGATCAATGAAAAACTGATCAGCGCCCGGGCGGTATTCGGCTTCTGGCCGGCCAACCAGGTGCAGGACGACGACCTGGAAGTCTACGGCGACGACGGCCAGCCCCTGGCGCGCCTGCATCACCTGCGCCAGCAAATCATCAAGACTGACGGCAAACCGAACTTTTCCCTGGCGGACTTCGTCGCGCCCAAGGACAGCGGCATCACCGACTATGTCGGCGGCTTCATCACCACCGCCGGGATCGGCGCCGAGGAAGTGGCCAAGGCCTACCAGGATGCTGGCGACGACTACAACTCGATCATGGTCAAGGCCCTGGCCGATCGCCTGGCCGAAGCCTGCGCCGAGTGGCTGCACCAGCAGGTGCGTAAAGACTACTGGGGCTATGCCCAGGATGAGCAGCTGGACAACGAGGCGCTGATCAAGGAGCAGTACAGCGGCATCCGCCCTGCCCCGGGTTATCCGGCCTGCCCGGATCACACCGAGAAGAGCACCCTGTTCGCCCTGCTCGACCCCGAGGCCAGCGAAGGCCGCGCCGGCCGCAGTGGCGTGTTCCTCACCGAACACTTCGCCATGTTCCCGGCGGCTGCAGTCAGCGGCTGGTACTTCGCCCACCCGCAGGCGCAGTACTTTGCGGTGGGCAAGGTCGACAAGGACCAGGTGCAGAGCTACACCGAGCGCAAGGGCCAGGACCTGGCCGTAAGCGAACGCTGGCTGGCGCCGAACCTGGGCTACGACAACTGACCCAGACTCTGTAGGAGCCGGCCCGCCGGCTCCTACACCAGCCCGCCATCACAGGCGACATTGTCTATGCTCTGTTGACACCCAACCGTGTCGAGGGATTTATGGACGATCCAAGCAGCGACAATCAGCCCCCAACCTTCCTGCAGATGCTGCAAAGCGTGCTGGCGGCCGCCTTCGGCGTACAAAGCGGGAAAAATCGCGCCCGGGACTTCAGTCACGGCAAACCCAGTCACTTCATCGTGCTGGGCATTCTCTTTACCACCCTGTTCGTGCTGGTGCTGCTGGGTATCGCCAACCTGGCGATGCACCTGGCGGGAGTCTGAAACGGCGTCAGTGCAGCAGCTGCAAACTGAAGGGATAGCGGTAGCTGTCCGGCTTGCCTTGGGCGGACAGCCCGCGAAAATCGACCCGGGCACCGACCTGATCGCCCAGGCGAATTAGTTGCCGGGCCTGGTCACGGGTCAATGACTGGAACAGCGACAAATGCCAGTCCGGCCCTCCCAGACGTCGGGCATCGAGCCCCAGCGCATCATCATGCAGGGCCACCAGGGCCCAGCCGCCGCTGGTGAAATGTCCGGCCATCAGCACCGACAACTCCCCGTCGATCAATGCCTGCAAGGCTTCGGGCGAACTGTTGAGTCCACTGAACAGCAGATCGCGCCCCGGCTTGCGGCCCAACTCCCGGGCAGCCTGCATGGCCCCCAGAGCCATTTCGTCGTTAGCCGACCAGATCAGTTGCGTCTGTGGATAGCGCTGCAGCAGCTGTTGTGCTTGTTCGTGCGCCCGCTGCCGGTTCCATTCGCCATACACGAGCTGGCGCAGACGCACCTGAGGATTTTCCGCCAGGGCCCGGTGCAGCCCTTGCTCGCGCAACTGCGCCGCCGGTGTGACTTTCACCCCGGAAAAGGCCAGCAAATCGATTGTTTGCCCGGCAGGCAAAGGGCCATGCTGGCGCAACAACTCCTTGAGCATCCGATAACCGGCCTCTTCATCGTTGCTCATCATGCTGCCGATCCAATCGGAGTAACTGCTGCGGCTTTGGCGAATCAACGCCCGCTGATCCTCGGTCAGTGGGCTGTTGACGATAAACAGCTTGACCCCGGAACCCTGAGACATGCGCAGGATCTGCGGAGCGACATACTGTTCGTTGACCAATATCAGGTAATCGGGCTTTTGCGCTCGCTGAAACAGCTCCCGAGCCTGATCGAGAGAGTTCTGGGGATTGCGTTCGCCATAGAGAATTTGCAGGTCCATGCCCAGATCCCGGGCGGCTGCCTGCATGAACCGCGAATAACTGACCCAGAAGGTTTCCGTTGAATTACCGGGGTTGAGAAACACCACTGACGTTGCTTGAGCCACCGCCCAGAACGGCAAACTCAGACATATCACCCACTTGCACAGAACCTTGAACATTGTGAAAAGAGCCCCTGGATTATCCCAGGCAGTATAACTGGCAAATTGCTGGCCAACGGCGGCAAATTGTCCTGATTGTCCGACAATTCGGGCTCTTCTTTTACGCTCGACTACTGGTGGCTGACCCAAAACACGGCCGTACCCACGACCAGTATGATCAGAAAGAGAATGGCCCAAGCATCAACGCTACTGTCACTTTTCCTTACTTTGGTTGGATGGCTCATAGCATCGCCTCTAGTAGATTTTGTCGGTGACTGCTCAAAGACACGACCACAGTTAAGACCAGGATTGTCCCCACCTCAAATGTGGATACTCATATACCCCTACCGTTAGTCGTTTTGGTTCTTTGCATATACTCAAACATCACTTTTGCGCATAACCACAAACTGGTATCGTTCGGCGGCTCCGACCGGAGTGCGCGGCCGTGCGCGCAGATTTGCTTACATGGGTGGGGTTGAGCGAGAACGAAGGCAGGACGAGGTGAAACCGGCGACAAGCCCCGGTCGACGCCAGTCGAAGCAACGTACCGAAGCCGTTCACCGCAGTATTTGCCAAGTGCGCTTTGGCGCCACCTGTAGCCTGAGAACTGGACCTATATGTACGTATACGACGAGTACGATCAGCGGATCATCGAGGACCGCGTCAAGCAGTTCCGTGATCAGACCCGACGCTATCTGGCAGGCGAGCTGAGCGAAGAGGAATTCCGTCCCCTGCGCCTGCAGAATGGCCTTTATATCCAACGTTTTGCCCCAATGCTGCGGGTAGCCGTGCCTTACGGCCAATTGACCTCGCGCCAAGCGCGGATGATGGCCAAGATCGCCCGCGACTACGACAAAGGCTATGCGCACATCAGCACCCGGCAAAACGTGCAGTTCAACTGGCCAGCCCTGGAAGACGTGCCGGACATCCTGGCCGAGCTGGCCACCGTGCAGATGCACGCCATCCAGACCAGCGGCAACTGCCTGCGTAACGTCACCACCGACCAGTTTGCCGGTGTCGCCGCCGACGAGTTGATCGACCCGCGCCCCTGGTGCGAGATCGTCCGTCAATGGACCACCTTCCACCCCGAATTCGCCTATCTGCCGCGCAAGTTCAAGATCGCCATCAACGGCTCGACTTCCGACCGCGCAGCCATCGAGGTCCACGACATTGGCCTGGAGCCGGTGTACAACGCTGCCGGCGAGCTGGGTTTCCGCGTGCTGGTCGGTGGCGGTCTGGGCCGTACCCCGGTGGTCGGAGCCTTCATCAACGAGTTCCTGCCCTGGCAGGACCTGTTGAGCTACCTCGACGCCATCCTGCGGGTCTACAACCGCTACGGCCGTCGTGACAACAAGTACAAGGCGCGGATCAAGATCCTGGTCAAGGCCCTGACGCCGGAAGTGTTCGCCGAGAAGGTCGAGGCGGAAATGGTTCACCTGCGCGGCGGCCAGACCACCCTGACCGAAGCCGAAGTGCACCGTGTGGCCAAGCACTTCGTCGACCCTGACTACAAGACCCTGAGCAACCAGGACAGCGAATTGGCGGCCCTGGACAAAGAGCACCCCGGTTTCGCCCGCTGGCGCGCACGCAATACCCTGGCCCATAAGAAGCCGGGTTATGTCGCCGTCACCCTGTCGCTCAAACCCACCGGCGTAGCGCCTGGGGATGTCACCGACAAGCAATTCGACGCCATCGCCGATCTGGCCGACCGCTACAGCTTCGGCCAGTTGCGCACGTCCCACGAGCAAAACGTGATTCTGGCGGACGTCGAGCAAAGCCAACTGTTCACCCTGTGGGGCGAGCTGCGTGAAAACGGCTTCGCCACGCCGAACATCGGCCTTTTGACCGACATCATCTGCTGCCCGGGCGGCGACTTCTGCTCCCTGGCCAACGCCAAGTCGATCCCGATCGCCGAATCCATCCAGCGCCGCTTCGACGACCTGGACTACCTGTTCGACATTGGCGAGCTGGACCTGAACATCTCCGGTTGCATGAACGCCTGTGGTCACCACCACGTGGGCCACATCGGCATCCTCGGGGTAGACAAGAAAGGCGAGGAGTTCTACCAGGTGTCCCTGGGTGGCAGCGCCAGCCGCGACGCCAGCCTGGGCAAGATCCTCGGCCCGTCCTTCGCCCAGGACGACATGCCCGACGTGATCTCGAAGCTGATCGACGTGTACGTGGAACAACGCACCGAAGACGAACGCTTCATCGACACCTATCAACGTATTGGCATCGACCTCTTCAAGGAGCGCGTCTATGCAGCGAATCATTAAGAACAACGAGGTCATCGACGAAACCTGGCACCTGCTGCCCAAGGACGCGACCCTCGACGGCATCTCCAACTGCGACGACCTGATCGTGCCGCTGGCCCTGTGGCGCGATCACGCCCATGCCCTCAAGGCTCGCGACGGCGGCCTGGGCGTGTGGCTGGATGCTGACGAAGAAGCCGAGGAGATCGGTGACGACGTCGAGCATTTCCAGGTGATTGCCCTGAACTTCCCGGCCTTTACCGATGGCCGCAACTACTCCAACGCCCGCCTGCTGCGTGACCGTTATGGCTACAAAGGCGAACTGCGAGCGATTGGCGACGTGTTGCGCGACCAGCTGTTTTACTTGCACCGCTGCGGCTTCGACGCCTACGCGCTGCGGGCCGACAAGGACCCCTACGAAGCCCTGGAAAGCCTCAAGGACTTCTCGGTGACCTACCAGGCCGCCACTGACGAACCGCTGCCGCTGTTCCGTCGCCGCTAAGCCCTGGCGCCAACAAAAAGCCCTGAACCGGTTTCCCGGTTCAGGGCTTTTTTGTGCCGCCTACCATTTGCACCGTAGGAGGCGGCTTGCCGGCGAAAGGGCCCTTGAGCCTTGTACAAACCTGGCAGCCGCCTTCGCTGGCAAGCCAGCTCCTACAGAACCGGCGCTTGCAATTCGGGGCTTACCAGAACCGCTGCTGGGTCAGGCGGCTCCACCAGGTCAGCAGCACGCGGTCGATGGAACCGCTGGCCGCCAGCCCGACACGCTCCTGCAAGCTCTTGCGCTCGGCATAGTGCAGGTGGAACACCTCGGCATTCTTGGCTTTGTCCGCCAGGTACTCATCGCTGGTTTTCAGCTCGTCCACCAGCAGCTTCTCCTGCGCCGCCACGCCCAACCAGACTTCACCGGTGGCCACTTCATCAATGGCCAATTGCGGGCGATAGCGGGACACGAAGTTCTTGAACAACTGATGGGTCACATCCAGGTCTTCCTGGAACTTCTCCCGGCCCTTCTCGGTGTTTTCGCCAAACACCGTCAGGGTGCGCTTGTACTCGCCGGCGGTGAGCACTTCAAAATCGATGTCGTGTTTCTTCAGCAGTCGATTGACGTTGGGCAACTGCGCCACCACGCCAATGGAACCGAGGATGGCGAACGGCGCACTGATAATCTTCTCGCCGATGCAGGCCATCATGTAGCCGCCGCTGGCCGCGACCTTGTCGATGCACACGGTCAAAGGCACCCCGGCCTGGCGAATACGCGCCAGTTGCGACGAAGCCAGACCATAGCTGTGCACCATGCCGCCACCGCTTTCCAGGCGCAGCACCACTTCATCCTTGGGCGTGGCCAGGCTCAGCAAGGCGGTGATCTCATGGCGCAGGCCTTCGGTCGCCGAAGCCTTGATATCGCCATTGAAGTCCAGCACGAACACCCGGGGCTTGGCCTCGGCCGGTTGTTTCTTCTGTTTCTTCTCGGTCTTGCCCTGGGCCTTGCGCAAGGCCTTGAGCTGATCCTTGTCCAGCAGGCTCTGCTCCAGGCGCTCGCGCAGGTCCTTGTAGAAATCATTCAGCTTGCTGACCTGCAACTGCCCGGTGCCTTTGCGGCGGCCCTTGCTACGCAGCGCAGCGGCAGTGATCAGCACCACCAGGATGGCGACCACCAGGGTCACGGTCTTGGCCAGAAAACTGGCGTATTCGGCGAAAAACTCCACAGGGACTCCTCAAACATGAACCGCTGCCAACCAGCAGCGCAATGGGCTCAAGCATACCGGCGCGACCGGTCGGCCACCAGTCGCGAAACCTCGTGTTACGAGGCTCCAACAAGCATTTCAAACAAGCGTATGTTTTTTCATTGACAGCTCACTGGCATCCTCATAACCTCGCAAAACTTTCAACGTACCGGGACGACACGGACGTGGGCAGCATCTATTTGATTCGACATGGCCAAGCCTCTTTCGGTGCAGACGACTACGACGTGCTGTCTGCCACCGGCGTGCGCCAGGCTGCCGTGCTCGGCGAGCATCTGGCGGCGCTGGGCGTCAGCTTTGATCGCTGCCTGTCCGGGGACCTGCGGCGCCAGCAGCACACCGCGCAGGCCGCGATGGAACAGATGAGTGCCGCCGGGCTTGACCACCCGCCATTGGAAATCGATTCAGCCTTCAACGAGTTCGACGCCGATGCCATCATCCGCGCCCTGCTCCCCGACCTGTTGCCCCAGGAACCCGAAGCCCTGAACATCCTGCGCAACGCCGCGCAGAACCGCGCCGAGTTCCAACGCATCTTCGCCCTGATCATTCAGCGCTGGCTGGCCGGCACCTACGATCCTCCCGGGCTGGAAAGCTGGCTGGGATTCGTCGAGCGCGTCCAGGGCGGTCTGCAGCGGATTCTCGAAGCAGCGGACAACCAGCACAAGATTGCCGTGTTCACCTCCGGCGGCACCATCACTGCCCTGCTGCACCTGATCACCCGGATACCTGCCCAGCAGGCGTTCGAACTGAATTGGCAAATCGTCAACACCTCGCTCAACCAGCTGAAGTTCCGTGGGCGCGAGGTGTCTTTGGCTTCCTTCAACGGTCATGCCCATCTGCAACTGTTGAAGGCTCCGGAGCTCATCACTTTCCGTTGAGCCCGGCTTACTGTGACCCTTGCTGTAACCACCCATAAAAGGATCGAACCATGACCTCCGTAGCTGACGCCGTACAAGCCATGCAAGCCAAGTTCAACCCAGCTGCCGCTGCCGGCCTGGACCTGGTTTTCGGTTTCCGCATCGATGATTCCAAGCATTTCTCGCTGGTCGTCAAGGACAGCACCTGTGAACTCAAGGAAGGCGAGAACCCAGACGCACAAGTCACCCTGGTGATGGACGGTGAAACCCTGGACGGTATCGTCAGCGGCGAAACCGACGGCATGCAAGCCTTCATGGGCGGCAAACTGCGCGCCGAAGGCGACATGATGCTGGCCATGAAACTGAGCGAGCTGTTCCCAGCCTAAGACACCGCAAGGTCCGGCTGTAGACAAATCCCGCCCCTGAGGCGGGATTTGTCGTTTCTGCACCACGCAACGCCTCTAGCCCGCCGCTTTGCCCTGGATCAATACCACTGGGCGGCTCAGTCTTCCGGCCGCACGCTTGATTGATCTCGGTCAGTTTGTGCCTCGCCCCCCCCCTCTACTCTTGCGCCTCCATTGCGGCCAGGGACGGCACAGCCGGAGCCCTTTGCCACACCGCTATCACTCACGGAAGAGTCCGCTTATGCGATCACTGAAGATCATCCTGCTGTCCACCGCCTTCAACGGTCTGACCCAACGGGCCTGGCTCGACCTGCGCCAGGCCGGGCACCGCCCCAGCGTGGTGCTGTTCACCGGTGAAGAAGAGGTCTGCCGGCAGATCGAAGAAGCCGAGGCCGACCTGGTGATCTGCCCGTTCCTCAAGGACCGGGTACCGCAGCAGCTGTGGAGCAACGCCAAGCGTCCGGTGGTGATCATCCACCCAGGCATCGTCGGCGACCGTGGTGCCAGCGCCCTGGACTGGGCCATCAGCAAGGAGCTCAAGCGCTGGGGCGTCACCGCGTTGCAGGCGGTGGAAGAAATGGACGCCGGGCCAATCTGGTCGACCCATGAATTCAACCTGCCCAGCGGACTGCGCAAATCCGAGCTGTACAACGGCCTGGTCAGCGACGCCGCCATCCATTGCATCCGCGACGTGGTGGAAAAATTCCGCAACGGCTTCCGTCCTGTGCCCCTGGACTACGACAACCCCGCGGTGCTTGGCCGCCTGCAACCGAACATGAAGCAGTGCGACCGCACCTTCAGCTGGCACGACAGCGCGCAGTTCATCAAGCGCAGCATCGACGCCGCTGATGGCCAGCCCGGCGTCCTGGCCAGCCTCGCCGGCGGCCAGTACTACGTCTACGACGCCCACCTGGATTCACGCACCGGCATGCCCGGGCAACTGCTGGCGGTGCACGACGATGCGGTGCTGGTGGCCTGCGGCGATCACAGCCTGTGGATCGGCTCTCTGCGCCTCAAGCCTCAGCCCGGCGAAGAAACCTTCAAGCGCCCCGCCCGCCACGTACTCGGCGAACGCCTGGCCGATGTACCGGTGCTGGACTGGTCGGTATCCAGCAGCCCGTTCAGCACCGAAGCCTACCAACCGATCCGCTACCGCGAGTCCGGCCGAGTCGGTGAGCTGACCTTCGAGTTCTACAACGGCGCCATGAGCACTGAGCAATGCCAGCGCCTGGTCAGCGCCCTGCGTTGGGCCAAGGCCCGGGACACCCAGGTGCTGCTGGTACGCGGCGGCCGCGGTGCCTTCAGCAACGGCGTGCACCTGAACGTGATCCAGGCCGCCGAAGTGCCGGGCCTGGAAGCCTGGGCCAACATCCAGGCCATCGACGATGTCTGCCTGGAGCTGCTCACCGCCCGCCAACTGGTGGTCAGCGGCCTGACCGGCAATGCCGGCGCTGGCGGCCTGATGCTGGCCCTGGCGGCGGACGTGGTCCTGGCCCGCGCCGACACCGTGTACAACCCGCACTACAAGAGCATGGGCCTGTACGGCTCCGAGTACTGGACCTACAGCCTGCCCCGCGCCGTCGGCCAGGCCATGGCCAAGCAACTGACCGAGGCCTGCCTGCCCATCAGCGCCCTCCAGGCCCTGCAGATGGGCATGGTCCAGGAGATCGGCCCGCGCTGCCCGGACGAGTTCGGCCTGTGGCTGCTGCAACGGGCCAATGGCGTCCTCACCGACCCGCGCTACCAGCACCTGCGCCAGCGCAAGCTGGATGCCGACCCACAGCTGATGCAGCACTGCCGCAACGCCGAGCTGGAAGAGATGCACATGGACATGGTGCAAAACCGCAAGGGCTTCGCCGAGAAGTGCAGCAACTTCGTCTACAAGCGCAAGACCTGCTGCACCCCGGAGCGACTGATCGAAGCCTGGGCCAAGCCCCAGGACATCGCCCTGGTGGGCTGACTCACCGCCTGAGCGACAGGCTTTCAAAGCACCGCCAGGCCACGTACCATTCGCCGCCTTTTGTTGCCGCCCCCCAGGGGCGGCAATCGTTTGCAAGGAGGCGAGCATGCAAGACATTCCAGGCCACGCCACGTGGCGCAGCATCGAAGCACAAACCCAGGGCTGGTCCAGCGATCGAATCTTTCATATCGTCGACGAACAAGGCCAACACCTGCTGTTGCGCACCAACGATTCATCCCAATACGTCAACAAACGCGACGAGTTCCAGTGGACCCAGCATCTGGCGGCAAAGGGCATCGCCATGTCCCAACCCTTGGACTTCGGTCTGTTTGATTCAGGACGCCAGGTTTACTCGTTGTTGTCGTGGATCGAAGGCAAGGATGGCGCGCAATGGGTTGCCGAGCAGCCCGCCGCCGCCTGTTATGAGCTTGGCCTGCAAGCCGGTCAAATACTCCAGCAGATCCACAGCGTTGCTGCGCCTGAGGGCACTGAAAACGCCGAACAGCAGATGCGTGCCATCTACCGTAAAAAGCTCGAACAGTACCGGAGCTGTGGCCACAAGGTGGCCCATGAGCAAGACTTCCTGCAGTTTCTCGAACAGCACTTTCATCTGCTGGCGGACACGCCGCTGGTGTTTCTCCACGGTGACTATCACCTGAACAACATGATCGTGGGCGCCGATGACCAGTTGTCGATCATCGACTTCAACCGCTGCCGTTTCGGAGATCCGGCGCGGGACTTCAATCGGCTGGCGCTGTTTTCCTGCAACCTCAGCAGCGACTTCGCCCGCGGCCAGATCGACGGCTACTGTGCAGGCCATCCCGAGCCGGTTTTTCTCACCCGCATGGCCTTCTACGCCGCGTTTGACAGCTTCTTCAGCGTGCTCTGGGCCATGGCCTTCGGCGAGCAGGAAATCCACGCCAGCCTGCAACGCACACAAAAGGTCTGGGAAGACTTCGCCGGTTTTTCCCGGGATGTGCCTCATTGGTATTGCTGATAGGCGACGCATCCCAGCCTGCTGCCCCAGCTTCCCCCCGTTTGCCTGATAGCAAGAAAGAAAGCCGCTGCCACGATTTCGCCCCGCGCGGATCGCAGAGTTGAAGACACCATTGGAAAAATCTAAGGAAAGACGATGAACGCCAAGGTCAAGAACACAGAAGAAGCCCAGGAAAAGACCGGTAAAAGCCCGATTGCCTGGGGCATGATCGGCTCGGTGATTCTGGCAATCACCACTCCGTTCTTCTATTTGAACGGCAAGGCCTACCACGATGGTTACCTCGGCTACTTTCAGCTGGAAACCTCGATGTTTCCCATGGACACCTCCACCACCTTCGTCAACGCAGTTCTGGCCTGGTATCACGCCATGACCAACGGTTTGAAAGGCGGGTTGGAGTTCATCGGACAACACTGGCTATGGGCCGCAATCGTCTGCGTACTGAGCATCCTGGTGTTCGGCGGCCTCAACTATCTGATCGCCTTGTTCAACAAAAAAATCACTGACAAGAAGCAGTCCGCCAAGCCACCGCAGGCCACCGTTGCCGCCCCCTCCTTCTTCAAGGAGATAGGAAAATGTGCGTTGTACATCTTCATCCCCAGCTACGGCCTGTTTGTGGCGATGTTTTTCATCTCCTTTATCTTGATGATCACCATCACCCCCTTTGTACTGATCGGCAAAGACTCGGCGGCCGAGGATCTGAAAAACGGCTTCAAAGACTCACCCCAAGTGACCGTCAACGACCCGGATGGGCATAAGGGCACTTACCGGGTCATGCAGTGCTCGGCATCCTTCTGTGCGCTCTACGCCGATGGCAAGGCGATCACGGTTCCGATCGCCACGCTGAATTGGGTGGTGTCCGATGTCGCGGAAAAACTGAAGGCGCAGCCAGGGAACTGAAACCCGCCACAGCGCAAGCCTCGGCTTCGACTGAGGCCCCGCATTGAACCTGTGGCGCGCTTGATCCACACTCGCGCTCCTGAGTCCTACAGCAAACTCAGAAAGTCCTGTCCTGCCGGTGCCTTGTCCCGTTCTGGAGTGCATGCCTATAGTCCCGGGTCGTCCTGATGACGAACGGGTTTGGCGACCCGGTGAATGGAACGAAGCAAGGTTCTGGCAGATGAGTCAGGGACTTTGTTAGCGCATGACCGCTTGATGGCGGCTGTGCGTGGGAGACCTTAGGGTCTGTCGGTTCATCCATTCCCGGCTCGCCAACCCGCGTACAGCTGCCACCCTTTTGTTTGGCGACGAATGAGTAGCGGCGCTCACCCCTGAATGGAGTTGGACTCATGAATCGCTACATGCCGATCACCGGCCACGACTGCACCATCCCTTCCCTGCTGATCGATACCCAGGCCCCTGCCGATGTGCTGTACGAAGCGGCCGCCTATCGCATCCGCGCCGTCACTCAACTGCTGGAAAACTTCGCCGCCCGCCCCGACATCCCCGGCGATGCCGTGGTGCTGCAAGAGCTGGCATTGGTTTGCGCCATTCCGCTGCGCGATGGCTGCGATGTACTGGATGTGCTGGGCCGCCAGTTGCAAGCACAGCGCCCTTGACCCCGCGCCGGCTTGCCGGCGAAGAGGCAAGGAAACACGCCGCCCCAGTGCTCACAAAAACGCAACACCACACTGCGTCCTTTGTGATGGTTGGGCTAAGGTGCAAGCGCTACAGTCGGGTCATCAGCAACCCGACTGACGCCCGACACAAGGATGCGTTCGATGACTGATTTGCACGATCTATCCACCACCCAGCTGCTGGCGCAATTCGCCAGCCGCACCCTCTCGCCCCTGGACTATTACGAGCACCTGCTGGCCCATATCGGGCGCTGGGAGCCGCATATCCGTGCGCTCTACGCCTTCGATCCGGAGCAGGTACGCCAGCAGGCCCGGGCCGCCACCGAGCGCTGGAACAAGGGCACCCCCAACGGTCCGCTGGACGGGATTCCGGTGACAATCAAGGAGCTGATCGCCACCCAAGGCACGCCGATTCCCCTGGGCAGCGCGGCCACCACATTGAAACCAGCCCTGCAGGACGCGCCACCCGCCGCGCGGATGCGTGAAGCCGGAGCGATCATCCTGGCCAAGACCACGGTGCCGGACTTCGGCATGTTGTCCTCGGGGCTGTCGAGCTTCCACGGCATTACCCGCAACCCCTGGAACACCGCCTGCAATACCGGCGGCTCCAGTTCCGGCGCCGCTGCGGCCGCCGCGGCCGGTTACGGGCCGCTGCACATCGGCACCGACATCGGCGGCTCGGTGCGCCTGCCGGCCGCCTGGTGCGGGCTGGTGGGGTTCAAGCCGACCCTGGGGCGGATTCCCATCGACCCGTATTACACCGGGCGTTGCGCAGGCCCCATGACCCGCAGCGTCGACGACGCGGTGCTGATGATGCGCTACCTGGCCAAGCCCGATGCCCGGGACGCCACCAGCCTGCCGCCCTTGACCAGCGACTGGAGCGATGCGCCGGTGTCGGTCAACGGTTTGAAGATCGGCCTGATGCTGGAACCCGGCGCGGGGCTGCAACCGGAAGGCTTTGTCTGCGCAGCAGTGGAACAGGCCGCGCGGTTGTTCGAAAGCCACGGCGCCCAGGTCCGCAGCCTGGCGCCGATCATGGATCGCGCGCAACTGGACGGCCTGGACCGTTTCTGGCGTGCCCGGCAATGGGCGGAACTCTCGGCCCTGGGCGCCGAGCAGTTCGCCAAGGTGCTGCCCTACATCCGCGACTGGGCGGCGCCGGGGGCCGACCTGTCCGGGGTCGAGGCGGTGCTGGGCTTCAACCAGACCTTCGAGATGCGCCGCCGCGCCGCCCAGGTGTTCAGCGAGTTCGACCTGGTGCTCTCGCCGACCAACCAGATCAACCGCTTTCCCGCCGAGTGGCCGTCGCCGAGCAACGACCCGCAGCAACCATTCGAGCACATCGTCTTCACCCTGCCCTGGAACATGGGCGAACAACCGGCGCTGTCGATCAACTGCGGTTTCGCCGCCGATGGCCTGCCCATCGGCCTGCAGATGATCGCCCCGCGCTTTGCCGATCAATGGCTGCTGCAAGTGGCCAAGACCTATGAGAGCTGGCGCGGAGCAATCCACAGCTGGCCGAATCCGCCGTCTCACTGACACACCGAAACTGCCACCTTCACCCCAGCCCCGGGCCCCGCCGCCCGGGGCCTGGGCAACCTATGAATAAAAATTCGAGGGGCCAGTATGCACAGCCAAGCGTCCAATCCATCCGCCACACCCGAGCCCGAAACGCCCAACGCGGCGGGGGGCAAGCGCAGCGTGTTCGCGGTGATCCTCGGCAATGCCGTGGAGTTCTTCGATTTCGGGGTCTACGCCACCTTCGCGGTGATGATCGGCCACACCTTCTTTCCCTCCGACAGCGCCTTTGTCAGCCTGATGCTGTCGGTCACCGCCTTCGGCGTCGGCTTTATCGTGCGGCCCCTGGGGGCCGTGCTGATCGGCGCCTACGCCGACCGCGTCGGGCGCAAGCCGGCGATGCTCCTGACCCTGGTGATGATGGCTGTGGGCACCGGCAGCATCGCCATCCTGCCCAGCTACGAGAGCATTGGCATCGCCGCGCCGATCCTGCTGGTAATCACCCGGCTGATCCAGGGCCTGGCCTGGGGCGGCGAGGCCGGCCCCGCCACCACCTACATCCTTGAAGCCGCACCTCCGCACAAGCGCGGCACCTATGCCTGCTGGCAGGTGGTGGCCCAGGGCGTGGCCGCCATGGCCGCCGGCACCGTGGGCTACACCCTGACTCAGGTGCTGTCCCCCGAGGACCTCAACACCTGGGGCTGGCGCGTGCCCTTCGTGTTCGGCCTGCTGGTGCTGCCAATCGGCATCTACATTCGCCGCAACCTGGCGGAAACCTTCCACGGCCAGGGCGAAGAGGCCAGCACCGGCAGCCTGGTGCGCCAGGTGTTCGGCGAGCATCGCCGGGCCCTGGTGCTGGGGCTGCTGATTCTGTCGGGCAGCACCATCACCCAGTACTTCATCAACTACATGACCACCTTCGCCCTCACCGAACTGAAACTGCCCACCAGCATCTCCATGCTCTCGACCCTGGTGGCCGGCGCGGCGATGGCGGTGTGCGCGATTGCCGGCGGCATGCTCTGCGACCGCTTCGGCCGCCGCACCATCCTCATGGCGCCAAGAGTGGTGCTGTTGCTGGTGCTGTTCCCGGCCTTGCAATTGATGACCGAGCATCCCAGCCCGGCGACTTTCCTGCTGACCCTGGCGGTGCTCTCCGGCCTGCACGGCATGAGCGGCGCGGCGCTGATCGTGCTGCTGGTGGAGAGTTTTCCCAAGGCGGTGCGCTCCACCGGTTTCTCCATCGTCTACGCCTTTGGCGTGGCGGCCTTCGGCGGCACCGCGCAGATCATCATCACCTGGCTGATCGGCACCACCGGCAACCCGATGTCGCCAGTGGGCTACCTGCTGGTGGCCAACCTGGTGTGCCTGACCGCGGCCTGGTTCGCCAAGGAAACCCGCCCGCAAACACCCGGGCGCAGCCACCCCGGCCAACGGCTCGCAGAAGCCCGCGCCCGCTGATCCCGCTTGGCACTGCCCAGCACTCTTTTGCGCCACCGCGTTTTTCTCTACCCTGCCGGCCGCGCACAGCCGCGGTCGGGCGGTGGCTTGACGCCTTTGATTTGTGGGGAAGCAACATGAAACAGCTCATACTTTGCGTCCTGGCCATGAGCGCCAGCGGCACGCTGCTGGCCCAGGACAACCCGCGCCCGAGCCAACAGGAGCAAGCGCCGGGATTCATCGAGGGCAGCCACCTGGACCTCAACCTGCGCCACTACTATTCCAACCAGCACACCCAGCGCGACACCTACCTGAGCATCAAGAAGCCCGACGGCATCGAGCGCACCCGGGTCAGGGAAACCTGGGTACAGACCGGCATGCTCAAGTACAGCTCGGGCTACACCCAGGGCCTGATCGGCTTTGGCGTGGATGCGGCGCTGTTCAGCGCGGTCAACCTGGAACGCGGTCACGGCCGGGTGGCCAACGGTGGCGACCGGGTGCTGGTGGACAGCGACGGCGACGCCCTGCCCACCTGGAGCCGCCTGGGCATCGGCGATGTGCGCCTGCGCCTGTCCAACACCGAGCTCAAGGCCGGGCGCCTGATGACCGACAACCCGGTGCTGCGCTACAAGGACAACCGCGCCCTGCCCTCAAGCTTTCAGGGCGTGGGTCTGTACAGCAATGAAACCGACTGGTTGTCGGTGCAGGCCGGCAGTTTCGACCGGGCCATCCCGCGCACCGGCACCGGCAGCGAGCGCCTGACCACCACCTTCGGCAACCGCGCCTACAGCGGTGAGCGCATCAGCTACCTGGGGGCGACCGTCAAACCCGGCCTGGGCCTGGAAGGCAGCCTCTACGCCTCGCGCTTCGAGAACATGTGGGACCAGTACTACCTGGGCCTGACCCACCGCGCCGGAGACAAAAGCCAGCTGGCGCTGAAGACCGCGTTCAACTACTACCACACCCGGGACCAGGGCCAGCAGCGCCTGGGCTACATCGACAACGACGCCTTGAGCCTGGCGCTGACCGGCAGCCATCAGGCCCACAGCCTGACCCTGGCCTGGCAGCAAGTGTTCGGCAACGAGTACTTCGACTATGTCTGGGAGTCCACCGGCAACTACATGGCCAACTCCCTGTACTCGGACTACAACGGCCCCAATGAAAAATCCTGGCAGCTGCGCTACGACCTGGATTTTGCCGCCTATGGCGTGCCGGGGCTGAGCGCCAGCCTGTGGCACGCCAAGGGCTGGGGCATCGACGGCACGCACTATGATGGTGATCGCGATGGCCGCAACCGCGGCTACAACGTGCGCGGCCTGGACGGCGCCAAGCACAACGAAAACGGCCTGATGCTGGCGTATGTGGTGCAATCCGGACGGCTCAAGGACGCAGTGCTGCGCACCATCGTCTACAACCATCGCGCCAGCGGCGGGCAGATCGACGGCAGCTACGACGAATTCCGCCTGGTGGGGAATTTCCCGTTCAACCTGTTCTGAAACACGCTGCAGCGCGAGCCCCCGTGGCCGCTGCCGCGGACGCGGCGTTCTCAAGGCCGCCAGCGGCAGCCGGCAGGCGGCCCCCAGGCAACGCGGCCCCTCCTCCAGGCCGTCAATCGACCAGGGCGTAGTGCTGCATCGCCCGGGCAAGCATTTCCTGGCATTTCAGGGTGGCCACCGACAAGGGGCGGTTGCGCACCACGCACAGATCCACGCGGATCCGCTCCAGGTGTTCGTCATCGATCGGCACAGCCACCAAGCCATCCCCCAGGTCCCGGGCCTCGGCATCCACCTGGGGCAGGATCAGTACCGCCGCGCGCTGGCGAGCCAGGCTTTTCTGTACCTCCAGGGAACTGGTGGTAAACACTGGCAGGATATTCACCCCACGTTTCTTCGCCGCGCCCTCCAGGGCCTGGCGCACGCCGTAGGCCGAATCGGGAATGGCCAGGGGCTGGCCCTGTAGGTCCTCCAGGCGAATGCTCGGGCACTGGGCAAACGGGTGCTCGGCACTCACCAGCACCCGGTGCCACAGTTGGCAATGGGCGGTCACTTCGACCTCGGCGCGCTCTTGCAGGTAGAAGGCCAGGCCCAGATCGGCCTCGCCGCTGCACAGGGCATCCAGGGTGGCGCCGGCACTGGCGATGACAATGTTGAAGGTGACTTTGGGGTGGGCCCGGTTGAACGCCGCCAGTACCGGCGCCAACACGCTGGAAACGATACTTTCCGACACATGGATGCTGACGTTACCCGCTACCTGGCTCTGCCGGCTGGCGATCACGTCGCGCACCTGATCGAAGCCGCGCAAGGTGGAACTGACCTGCTCGGCCAGGCACTCGCCTTCCACCGTCAGGCGGATGCCCCGCGGGCCGCGCTCGATCAGCGCGGTGCCGAAGAAGTGCTCCAACTGCTCGATCTGCCGGCTCACGGCGGTGGGGGTCACGTACAGCCGCTCCGCCGCCTGGCGCAGGGAGGCACAACGGGCCACCTCGTGAAAATAACGCAACGCTCGTAACTGCATGGTCGCTCACCCCCATCGCTGAACAGATCCCTGAAACACGCAATTACTGCGCCAGTGCACTTGGAATGCCCCGGCGCCCGCCTACAAAATATTGATCTGCGCGCCCGCCATGCCTACCCTGCTAAACAGCCGATTGCGCAATGGCACACGAACCACTTCCGGCGCCCCTGCCGACCTGTTGCCAAGGATTTTCCATGACTACGCTGCCCCACACTGCACCGCTAGCCCTGCTGCTCGCAGCCCTGACGCTGCTGAGCGCCTGCTCCAGTATCACCCGCAAGATCGACCCTGAACCCACCATCACCTCCGCCGGCATCCTGGCCTTTCGCGATATCTGCCTGAAGTCCGCTCCGTCTTTCGCCGGTGCTGAAACCGCCGCCCGGTCCTATGGCATCGTTGAGCTTACCGACGCCGGTTTCGCCAAGATGGGCATGGACCAGGATCAAACCCTGGGGGTCCAGGTCCAGGCCAACAAGGAATGTGCGATCACCACCCCGAGCCAGAACGACAGCTCGCTGACCCAGCAGTTCTTGAGCAGCGTCGGCAAGTTTTCCAGCACACCGGTGGCGCAGAGCGTGCCGGCGCGGATCACCCTCGAGGGCCAGACGTTCATCATCATGCACGATCGCCGTGGTGGTGAAGCCTATGTGATGCTCAAGGCGCCGTAAAAGCCTGAACGGCGCCCAGGACCTGTCGCCCCGCCATCCTCAGCCCCGAGCGGCTGAGGACACTGCGCAAACTTCCCACTTGAGTACAGCCCTCATAGACTGCGCGCGCGCCCTGGCAAGAAGCGTCTTGGATATTTACCAGTCGCTTCTTGCGCCAATCTTTTGCCCGTTTTTCTGAACTAACATGCTTGCGCTGTTTACCAAGCCTTCACTCTCTTGGGGTTATGCCGCGCTCTTCGCGGACCTGCAAAACATCGTTGACCCCATGCAAAAGAGTCATTGGGCCTATGACTTCCACAATAAAAGCAGTGACTGCCGAGTGACCCATTTTACGCAACGAGCCCTAACAGCTCTGACCAGGGTTTCTTCCGAGGACCCCATGAAAAAAAGACGCGTGCTTATCGTCGACGACCATCCCATCATCTGCGCCGCGGTCAGCGAGCTGCTTGAAGAGAACGGCTACAAGCCCATCGGTGAATCCTCCGACGGCTTCGACGCACTGGACAAGATTCACAAGCTGCGCCCGGACTACATGCTGCTGGACATTTCCCTGGACAACCTGGATGGGCTGTCGGTCCTGCAACGCATTGCAGTGGACCAACTGGAGGTCAAGACCCTGGTATTCACCGCCAGCCGCGCCAGTACCTATGGCGTGCGCTGCATGCAAGCCGGGGCCATGGGCTTCATCAACAAGAGCGCCGGACTGAAGGAACTGGTCAAGGGCCTCGATGCCCTGGCCGACGGCTACTTGTACTTTCCCAAGGAAGTGCTGGAGATGTACCGGGGAACCGGCCACGACCCGAGCGATGCGCTGAGCAACCTGACCAACAAGGAGTTGGTGGTCCTGCAGTTGCTTGCCAACGGCCACACCAACCTGGAGATCGCCACCAAGCTCAACCTGAGCAACAAGACCATCAGCGGTCACAAGATCAATGTGCTGAAAAAGCTTGGGGTGCGGACCACCATCGAGCTGGCCACCATCGCCAGGCAATTGAACCTGATATGAGGAGCGCCGGCCCGCTGCGCAGCTAGCCCTGACGAATCAGCCGCAGCGGCGCGTGGCTCGCGTTCAGTACCTGGAGCAGCGCCTGACCCCGCATCGGCTTGTGGAACAGATAGCCCTGGGCCGCATCGACCCCCAGGCGCTGTAAATGCGCGCGTTGTTTCTCCGTCTCGACGCCCTCAGCCACCAGTTCCAGATTGAGCGAACGCGCCAGCCCCACCACCGCCTCGATGATCCGGGTTTCCTTGAGCCCCAGGGCGTTGGCGACAAAACCCGAGTCGAGCTTGATCTGGCCGAAGGGAATACCCGCCAGGCGCATGATCGACGAGTGACCGGTACCGAAATCGTCAAGGGACAGGCGCACACCGCCTTTGACCAGAACGCTGATGTTTTCGATGCTCTGCATGTCCAGAACCAGAGCCTGGCGCTCGGTGATTTCCAGGGTGACCTGCTTCTTGGGCACACCCGCCTCCTCGACCTGCAGCAGCATCTGGGCGGCAAACTCGGGATCAGTCAGCTGGCTGGCCTCGATGTTGTAGGAGAACACCAGGGCATCACCCTGGGTGTGGGCCTGCAGTTGCCGCTGCAGCATCAGGCCCTGTTGCAACAGGCAGTCGAACAGCTGTCGATGGCGCTCCGGGCTGTCGACCAGATCGAGGAACGACTGCGGTCCCAGCACGCCCCTGTGCGGATGCTGCCAACGGGCCAGGACCTCGGCGCCGGTGATACGCCGGGTCTTCAGGCACACCTGGGGCTGGAAATAGGCAACGATCTGTTGCTGTTCCAGCGCCTGGGCAACATCCAGCTGCGCCCTCCAGTCATTGCTGGCAGGGGCGCGCCGATCGGCCGCCAGCCTGCTGCGCGAGTGATTTTTTACCGTGCGCTTGACGGTCAGCGCCTTGAGCAACAAGCCACTGATCTGCACCGTGTCCAGATCGCTGTAGCTGCCGACGCAATACTTGCCGGAACGCACGCGAAAGTTCGCCAGCCCCCAGCGAATGGGCGCTTCCAGGGCTTCGCACTCGATCATCGAGAAGAAACCGTAGTGTTCGCAGAGCCGGCGCAGGTAATAAATGGCCGTCAGGGAGTGCAGCGAATCGCAGATCACCAGGTCCAGTTCACCCAGTTCCGGTGGGAATTGGGTCCAGTCATTTTCCTGGCTGACTACCTGCACCCGGGCAAAGCCCGAAGCTGCCAATATTCTGGAAAACCGTCGAACGCGAAAAGCGTTCGAACACAACAGCAGTACGCTCAGCGTCGACATCAAAGCGGCTCCGGAGAAAAAAGCATCCTATCCAAAACAGCTTCAACTGAACTCAGGACACTTCTTAAATTTAGATTGGATATTTCCGATGGTGACCAGTTACTTGCTAAAAGCGGGCAATCGCAGGGGTTAGCGGTAATTGAATATTAAATCAGCACGGACACTTGCCTTGCCCAGTAAGGAGAGAGGGAGCATTGGGCGCTGCTGCGCCAGTTTTCAGCGACAGGGACGGCGCATTGCCCAAGGACACATTCGTGCCAGCAGCGCCATTGAGATCGCCGACACTCACCAAACAGGTGCTGGCGGTGATAGAGCCGGTGAAGTTGATTTCGCCGTCTGCTGCCATGGCCTGAGCAGCGATACAGCAGACAGCGACAGACAGTGCGGACTTGATGAGTTTCGTGGGTTTTATACCTATCTCGTGTTTGACGTTTGCCTTGTTCCTCAAGGCCGGGAAAGCCAACAAACGTTAGCTTGTAAATGAGATAGGACGACTCTCGGGCGCTACCGAGAAGGCTCTTGATTGCAAACCGCAGGCCCATCAAGACGTTCGGCCTCGCCCCCCCGGCTGTCCGTAACGGCAACCGGGGGCACGTGAATCACTTGGCCACGACGGGACCAGTATCCTGCTGCGGCAGGAACAAACGCGCGGTCAGCCAGCAGGTCATGGCGGCGGCCAGGAAGATCAGCAACAGCCCCAGCAGGTAATCGGAGTAGCGGGCCGTTGCAATGTCATTGACCACTTCGCGTATAAACAGCAGAGCCCATGCCATGGCAAGACTGCCGCCAATCAATGACAGAGCAATGCAACTGAACGCGCTGCGCCTGACTTTCATCAGCGCCACCCCCAGGGCCAGCCCGAAGAAGGGCAGGAAGAACAGCAACAGCGTCACTAGCGGCGCCAACACGGGCATCAGCAACAGCTCCCCTCCCCTGACTTCGCCGAGCAAGCGCGGATTGCTGGTCAGATGAGCAAGCAGCAACACGAAGTTCACCAGGCCGGCAACAAAACCCGGTACCAGGGGACACAGCACAAACACTGCAAACACCTTCAGACTTGGGTATTTCACCTCAGTCATGGAGTGCATCCCTGACTTTTTGAGTAACCCAGCAGCTTGCACCCAAACTCGACCCTGGAGGCGTAATCCAGAATATTGATTCCACCTGGAACACCCTGCCTCTCCTCAATAAAGTGCCCTGCTATTCCTGAAGTATTGGTGGCCTTGCCCGATATCGACTGAAACAGATCACGGCCCCCCAGGTACTTCTCATGAACCGGCTGCAATATAGTCTGTTCGCCTTTCAACTGCTTGATATCCCAGGCGACCGGATCGGTGGTGGCCTTGTTGTAGAGATTCTTGAAATTATCGAAGCCACCGGTGATCAACGCATCCCCGGCCGCCTTGCGCCAGTCATAGACCGGCGCCACTAATCGTCCAGCAGCGAAGGTGATGTAGGAAGGCAGATAGCTGCCATCGCCATCGGCACCCAACCCGGTCAAAAAGGCCCTGGACACCTCTTCCGCACCGCCAAACCACTTGGCACCAATGCCCAGATTCTGCTCATAGACATTGCTGGCGCCGAAGAAGTTGGCCCGGTTGTCGATGGTGTTCAGGTAGGCCACCAGGCGCGTCGCCGCCCCTTCGGTGTTGTAGAGGTAGTCGAAGGTGTTCTTCGAGGAACGGACCACGTCCTTGTTCATGATTTTCCAGGCATCCTTCATGGCCACGTACTTGATCGAAGCGTTGACCGCCGCCCGGCAACCGTCGCCGGTTGGCGCCTTGTCGCAGATGCTGCGCATCTCCGAGTCCAGCCACTCGCTGAGTTTCTCGGCCTTGGTCACAGCGGCCGTTTTCTGCTCATCGGTGGAGCAGGTACGTCCCGACAGGCAGTTGCCCAACTCGTCGAAGGCCTGGTGCGTCAGGTAGTTGTTCTGGGTGCCATTGGCCGCCACCGTCGAGGCGATGCTCATGTCACCGCCGGCGGCGGCCGCCCCGAGGACCCCGACAATCTGCGACAGGGCCATCAGGTTGGCCTGGGCCTGGATGTACTCCGGCGAACCGGGGATCAGGTTGTCCGGCAGCAGCTTGTCCCCCAGCACCCCCACCAGCAACTCGTTGGCACCACCGGCGATGGCGCCGGTGCGGAAATCACCGCCCATGGCTTCAGACAGCAGGCCGCCGAGCCCGGCATGCAGGGCGATTTTCGCCAGGCCGCCCTCGGTCAGGCCCAGGTCGCCGATCTTGCCGGCGCCATACGCCCCGCCGATGCTGGCCGCAGTTCCGGCTGCCGAAGCCGCCAGGTTGTCCTTGAAGCTGCCGCCATAGACTGCGGTCTTGATCAAGGCATCGGCCGTGACCTTGACCGCCACGGTCTGCAGGCTCTTGGCATCCAGGCCCATGGCGCTCGGGTTGTAGTTCAACCCCTGGGCCACTCCGGCGGTGGCTGCGGCCACTGTGTAGCCCTTGATGCTCTCCTTGGAGGTCACGTCCTTGAGGACCTTGCCCAGGTTGCCGCGGTTGTCGATGGTGCTGACCGTGGCATTGGTGGCGGCGTTCACCGCCACTGCCTGGAGCATGGTGTTCATCCCGGCCATCATCGGCCCCATCACCGCCGCCAGGGCGATGGCGATGATCAACTGCGCTGCCGGGCCTAAACCCGAGTTGTTGTACTTGAAGGACTCGTGGATCTCCTTGACCTGGCGCCAGTCGACGTCGCCCCGGGCCTCGGCCTGTTTCAGCCAGGCCAGTTGCGGGTCGGCCTGGACCATGGCGTCGATGGCCTGGCTGACGCTTTTCTGGTCGATGTGCTTGATGTCGATCTTCAAGCCTTCCACGGCCTTGATGGTCAGGCTGCCGCCGGCCACCAGGCTGCTCTGGCGCAGGGTTTCATCGGTGTTGCCGCGGCCTTTGGAGGAATTCCAGAAGGCATTGTTGTTGCTCTTGGTGTGGCTTTCGTCGTGCAGGTCCTTGACCCCCTCGAAGGTGATCGCGCCGCCACTGTCCAGGGTCAGGTCCTTGGCGCTTTCCAGCTTGGCCACCTGGTACTTCTGGTCGCCGCCACTCTTGAGGGTCAGGTCGCCGCCAGTCGTGATCTCGCTGCCGATGTTGGTGACCTGGGTCACCTCGTCACGGCGGGTCTTCTTGCGGCCCCAACTGCCCTTCTTCTTCATGTCGTACAGCGAGTAGTCGCTGTCCTGGGCCGCCAGCAACTCCAGGTTGTCACCGGCCACCAGGTAGGCTTCGTTGCCGGCGCTGATACGGCTGGAGATCAGGCTCAGGTCCTTGCCCGCACTGAGGACCACATCGGCGCCGGCGGTCAGCGAGGTGCCGACCTGGCTGACATGGTCTTCCTGGCGGGTGACCTTCTTGGTCTTGGAGTAGCTGTGCTGCTCATCCGCCGCCGAGGCCAGGGTCATGTCCCCCGCGGCATCCATGGCGATGTTGCGCTTGGCCTCGATCTGGCTGGCGACCGCCGTCAGGTCGCGTCCGGCGCTAACCGCCAGATCCCGCCCAACGCTGACGCTGGAGCCGTGCTGGGTGATGCTTTCGTTCAGATAGCGGTCGCGGGTGAGCTTGTCATGCTCCTGGGCCGATACCAGATTGACGTCACGAGCGGCGATCAGGGTGGTGTCGCCACCGCTGCTCAACACGCCGCCGACGTTGTTGATGTCGCGCCCAGCGCCCACGTTCAGGTCGTTGCGCGCCTCGATCCGCGCCGCGTTGTTGGCGTAGTCCAGGCGCTGGGTGGTGCTCCCAGGGTTGCTCTGGAAGGTAGTGATGCTGCGCTCGTTGATCACATCACCCGCCAGGGCGCGGACGGTCACGTCACGCCCGGCAATGATGCCGCCGGCCTGGTTGACCAGGTTGTCTCCGGCCAGCAGGTTCAAGCGATTGCCGGCCTCGATCAGGCCACTGTTGAGCAGGTCGCTGCCCGCCGTGGCACTCAGGTTCTCACTGGCACGCAAAGTCCCGGAGTTGACTAGGTCCTTGCCGGCAATCAGGGTCACGTCCCGGCCCTGGACCAGCGCGCCGTTGGCCGCCAGGCGGTTGTTGGCGTTGGCCAGGTACAGCACCGGCACCAGCACCTTCTCGCCGTTCACCTCCTGCTCTTCGAGCCAGACGATGTCGTGGGTCAGGGCCGCCACTTGCTGGGAGGTCAGGGTCACGCCCACCGCGAGGTTGAGCGAGTCCTTGCTGGCGATGGCGTTGTTCATCAGGTACTTGAACATGCCCTCGTCGCTGTTCTGGCCATCGAGGAACCGCTGGCCGGTGCGCGCCGTCACTGCCTGCTGGATCAGCCGCTGCTCATAGAAGCCGTCACCCAGGCGCTTGGCACTCTGGTCCGGGTCATACCCGAGGTTCGACAGCAGATAATCGGAGCTCATGAACTGCTTGAGGTCGGTGAGCAGCGGGTTGGTTTCGATCAGGTATTTGTGGGGATTGCTGCGCACGCTGCTGTCCGGCAGGCCCTGGACCCGGCTGACGCTCTGGTTGCCGGTGCCGCCCACGGGCAGCACGCCCAGCGGCGAGTCCGCCGCCGTCGCGCTGACCTGGACCGCTGCGGTGCGGCCATCGACGCCGGTGGCCTGGTGATCCTGCAGATTCAGCTCACGGGCGCCCAGGGCCACCTGCGGCAGCGGTTGACTGCTCAGGTCCCGAGGGCGGATCGGCTCCGGCCCGGCCTGACGCGAGGTCAGTTCCAGGCTGGCACCGCCCATGTTCCAGCTTTGCGCCGGGCCCGCAGGCTGCGCGGTGCCCCCCTGGCCACTCAAGCGAAACAGCCCGTTCTGCCCCGAAGGCAGGCTGAAGTTCGGCAGGCTCAGGGGATTGACCTGCTGCTGCGCCAGGTCCGGCGGCAGCTGGGAGTTGAGCACCACCATCAGCGGCTTGCTCGCCGCCCCCACGCCGGTGTCCCGGGCGCGATCGCCCACGGCAATGGCGCTCTTGATCACGCTGATGTTGCTGATGTCGTTGGCCGCCGTGAGCCGGGCCTTGCCGCCGGCCTGGATGATGGCCGGCGCGGAGGATGAACTCAGGGTCGAGGTCTCTACCGGCCGGTCGATGCCATAGAAGATCCCCGGGTTGAACTTGGCCACCAGGGCCGCGAAATCCTGCTGGTTGAAGGCACTGCCCTGGGGGTGCGCCCGATCATAGGCCTGCACGTCACGGGCCAGCTGGAAGAACAGCCCGCGCTTGATCTTGACCCCAGCACCGACTTCATAGCCGGAAGAACCGGACGCCACCAAGGAGGCCTGGTTGGTGATAGCGCCGCTGGTGATGGTCAGGTCATTACCTGCCGAGACGGTGCTGTAGCGGTTGAGGAAACTGCTGCTGTTGACCGTCAGGTTGCCTCCCGCATTCAGGGTCGACTGCGGCGAGTCGCTGCTCACCACGCCTTCCACCGTCCGGTAGATAAACACCGGCCCCCGGACCCAACTGGCGCCGCCGCCACAGTGCTGGGCGCAGCGGATGGTCATGCGGCCATCGGTGATCTGCTGGCTGGCCTCGTATTTTTCACGATCGTTGACCAGATCCAGGGCAGCAATATTGATATCGCCACCGCTCTGGATGTTGCCGGAGATGTTCTTCAGGCTTTGGGCCGAGGTGCCGGCTGCCATGCCGGCCACGGTCAGGCCGCCCAGGCTGTAGAACTCGCCATAGCTGTTGGTCAGGGTGTTGACGTTGAGGCTGGCGTTCTGGCCGCTGAAGACAAATCCATGGTCGTTGACCAGGGTCGGGGTGGTCAGGCTCAGGCCCTCGGCGCCGCCTAGGGTGCCGGTGTTGAGCACGCCGCCGGCATTTACCGTGAGTGTGGCGTTGGAAGTCAGGCGCCCGGCGTTGTTCAGTTGCCCGCCGATGTTGACCCGGGTATCAGCGCCGCCGGCGATGCTGCCGGTACTGCCCAGGTTCACCTGGGCAGCAGCGAAGGTCATGTCGCCCAGGCTGGACACCCGGCCATTGCCGGAATAGGTGCCGCCGATCTGCAGGACCAGGCTGCCATCGCTGGCCAGCAACCCGTCGTTGCTCCAGTTGCCGCCTCGGGCCTGCAAGTGCTGGCTGGCCAGCAGTTGGCCGCTGGCGGTCTGGGCGAATTGGTTGACGTTGAGGTTCAGGCGTCCGGCCTGGATCACGCTGCTGTTGGTCCAGCTGTCGGCAGTGAGGGTCAGGCCGCCACGGGTGATCAGGCTGCCGCCGGCATTGATCACATTGCCGGTGGCGATATCGAAGTTGCCTTCTCCCAGGTGCAGCAGGCTGCCGCCCTGATTGAGGAAACCCGACGCCGCCAGGGTCAGGTCGGTGTTGGCGGTTTCCAGCAGGCCGTTGCGGTTGTCGAACTGGCCACCGATCTGCAGTTCGGTCTTGCCCCCGGTCGCCAGGGCCCGCAGCTTGCCGCCCTGGTTGTCGAGGCTGGCGCCCCGCAGGGCCAGGCTCTCGCGGCTTTCAATCAGGCCGCCACGGTTGTTCACTGGCCCCTTGAAGTCCAGGTCGATGTGCTGGCCGTTGATCTGCCCCACACCGTTGTTCAACGAGTGGCCGCTGGCCTTGACTCGCCCGCTGGCGTACAGCCCGCCGTTGCTGTTATCCACCCCCGCGCCACCGGTATCGAGCAGCAGGTCGCCGCCCTTGGCCGCCATGCGCCCGCCACCGTTATCGATCCCGGCCAGGGCCTGCAGGTCCAGGCTCCGAGCCTCGACCTGGCCGCCATGGTTATTCAGTTGCCCCCTGACACGTGCCTCAAACAGCCCCTTGAGGCTCGACAGCACCCCGCCGCGGCTGTCCAGGTTGGCGCCCTGGATACGCAGGTCGCCGTCTTCGGCGATCAGCTTGCCACCCTGGCTGTCGATGTCCCCGGTCATGGCCAGGGTCTGGGCCTTGGCGCTCTGGATCGCTCCCTGGGCATTGTTCAGGCTGCCGGCATTGAGACTCAAGCCGGCATCGCGGCTATAGATCAGGCCATCACCCTGGTTGCTCAATTGGCCAGTGGTGGTGACTTGCAGCGCACCGTTGGCGGCCAGGGTGCCGCGGTTGCTGTTGTCCAGGCTGGCGCTGAACAGGGTCATCAGGTTCTGGCTGATCAGTTGCCCGCCCTGGTTGTCGATGCGGCTCGAACGCTTGAGCAGCAGCGGACCACTGGCGGCCAACTGGCCCTGGGCATTGACCAGGGCGCCCAGCAGGTCGAGGGTCACCGCGCCTTCGCTGCGCAGGTTGCCACCCTGGTTGTTCAGGCTATTGCCGGTGAAGTTCAGGGCGCCCACGGCGCTGAGGCGGCCGCCCTGGTTGTCCAGGTCGCCGGCGGCGATGTCGAGGCTGGCGCTGCTTTCAATCAGCCCGCCCCGGGCGTTGTTCAAACCGCCACTGCCGAGGATCAGTTGCTGCTCGCCCTTGCTGGTGACGATGCCCTTGTCGCTGTTGTCCAGGCTGGCGGCCTTGAGGGTCAGCCGACCCTGGCTGGCCAGCCCGCCTTGCGCACTGTTGAGCAAGGCGCCACTGAGGTCGATATTCAGCTCCCCCAGCAGGCTCGACAGGGTGCCTTGCTGGCGGTTGTCCAGGCTGCCACCGCTGAGGTTGAGCCCCTGCCAGCCAGAGACCAGCCCCTGCTGGTTGGTCAGCTGCGCAGCCTCGACCCCTAGCTGCTGCTGGCTGATCAGCGTGCCGGCGCTGTTGTCCAGATTGCGCCCGGCCAGGTTGAAGCCCTGGGCGCTGGAGATTTCACCTTCGCGGTTCTGCAGGTCCCGCAGGTGGGCGATGCTCAGCACGCCCTGGGTGTTGATCAGGCCCTGGCGGTTGTCCAGGTCCGAGGTCTGCGGTCCCAGGTCGATACTCAATCCCGTGCCACCCAACAGCTTGCCGCCCTGATTGCCCAGGCCCTTGGCGCTGAGTTGCAAATGCCCGGCGGACTGGATCAGCCCTTGGTTGTGCAGCGGACCGGCGACCCTCAGGCCCAGGTCGTGGTCGCTGAGTAGCGAGCCGCTGTTGTCCAGGCTGCCAGCATCGATCTGCAGGGCGGCAGCGGCAATCTTGCCCTTGAGCGCGGTCAGCGCGCCGTCGATACGCAGGGTCAGCGCCTGATGGCTGAGCAGTTGCCCGGCGCTGTTGTCCAGGCTTTGCGCCGCCAGTTCGAAGGCCTGCTCGCTGGAGATTTCACCCTGGCGGTTGTTCACCGTGCCCAGGTTGCTCAGCACCAGTGGACCGGGGGCGTTGATGAAGCCGCCCTGGTTGTTCAGCGTGCCGTGATTGAGGTCCAGGCTCAGGGCGGTCTTGCTGAACAGCTTGCCGCCTTGCTGCTGCAGGCCACTGACCGAGGCCTGCAAGGCCTTGGCGCTGCCGATGCTGCCCTGGTCGTTGTTGACCTGGGTCGCGGTCAGGTTCAGTGCATCACCGCTGTTGAGGTTGCCGCCCTGGCTGTTGTCCAGTTCGCCCGTCTCCAGTGCCAGCTTGGCCTTGCTGCTGATAACGCCCTGTTGCTGGTTGTCCAGGCGCGCGCTGGACAGGGTCAGCGCAGCGTCGCTCAGCAGCTTGCCGCCGCGGTTGTCCAGGGCCTCCCGGGCGCTGATCTGCAGGGCGCCCGCGCTGGACAGACTGCCCTGGCGATTGCCGAGGTTGCGCACCTGGATGTCCAGGCCGCCTTCGCTGCTGATGCGGCCTTGATGGTTGTCGAGGTCGCCGGCAAGCGCCAGGTCCAGGCGCTGCAGCCCCACCAGATCCCCGCCCTGGTTGTCCAGGCTCGTGCCGTTGAGGCTCAGGCCCTGGTCCGCGCTAATCAGCCCCAGGCTCTGGTTGATGACCTGGGCCACGGTCAGCGTCAGGTCGCCGCTGGCCAGTACCCGCCCGGCAGCACTGTTGTCCAGGCGCTCGCCGACCAGGCCGATCTGCTGGCTGGACAGCTCACCGCCACGGTTGTCCAGTTGCCCGATGTTCAGGTCAAGCTGCCGGGTCGCCCCCAGCAGGCCGTCCTGGCGGTTATCCAGGGTGCCGGCCTTGAGAGTCAGTTGGGTGTCGGCCAGGATCACTCCGCCCTGGTTGTCGGCCGCCTCGGTGACCTGCAACTGCAGGTCGCCACGGCTGTGCAGCTCACCCTCACGGTTGTCCAGGCGGGTGCTGCGGCTGTCCAGCGCCGCTGCCGCCATCAGGCCCTTGACGTTGACCAGGGCCTGTTCAATGCGCAGGGTCAGCGCCTGGTTGCTCAGGACCTTGCCGCCACTGTTGTCCAGTTGCCGCGCGTTCAGGTTGAAGGCCTTGGCCCCGGAGATCTCGCCACCGCGGTTGTCCACCTGATCGAGGTTGCGCAACAGCAGTTGCCCGGGGGTGTGAAGATTGCCGCCCTGGTTGTTCAACTGTCCGTGATTGAGGTCCAGGGTCAGGTCAGCATTGCTGAACAGCTCGCCGCCCTGCTGATCCAGACCGCTGACACTGGCGCTCAGTACCTGATCGCTGCCGATCCGACCCTGGTGGTTCGTCAGTTGTGCGGTGATCAGGCGCAACTGCCCGGCGCTGGTGAAGCTGCCGCCCTGGCTGTTGTCGAAGTCCCCGGTGCTCAGGCGCGCGTCGGCCTTGGCGCTGATCACACCCTTGGCGCTGTTGTTCAGGCTGGTGCTGTCCAGGGCCAGGCCTTGCTCGGCGACGATGGCGCCAGCCTGGTTGAGCAGCGCCCCGCTGCTGTCGATGCTCAGGGCCTGGGCGCCGGTCAGGCGGCCGCCCCGGTTGTCCAGGCTGCCCACCTTGAGGGTCAGCAGGTCTTCGCCGCTGATCAGGCCACGCTGGTTGTCCAGGGCTGCGCTCAGGGTCAGCAGCAAGGGCTGCTGACTCACCAGCTGGCCGCCGTTGTTGTCCAGGCTACTGCCGCTGAGATTCAGCCCCTGCTTGCTGAACAGCAGCCCCTGGTTCTGGTTGATCACCCGGGCCACCTTGAGCAGCAGGCGATCATCGGCCAGGACCTTGCCGCCGTCGCTGTTGTTCAGCCCCTGGCCGTTGATCTGCAGCTCGCCCCGGCCCGACAGCGCACCGCCACGGTTGTCCACCTCAGCGACGTCCAGGGTCAGGGACTTGAGGGACGCCACCAGGCCTTTGTCGCGGTTGTCCAGGTGCTGGCCTGTAAGGTGCAGGTCACCTTCGGCCACCAGTTCGCCGCCCTGCTGGCGCAGGCTGTCGACCTGGGCCTGCAGGTCGCTCTTGCTGGCGATACGGCCGCCGTTGTTGAGCACTTCCCGGGTATTGAGCGCCAGGCCGGAGGTGGCGCTGAGCAGGCCGCCGCTGTTGTCCAGCCGGCGACCTTCTACCGTCACCGCGGTCTGGCTTTCCAGGCGGCCCTTGTCCCGGTTGTCCAGCTCGCGGCTCAGCAGGTTCAGGGCCTGGTCCGCCCGCATCACCCCGCCGCGGTTGTCCGCCGTCTCGCCACTGACCTGCAAGGTGTCGCCGGCGGAAATCCTGCCCTTGCGGTTATCCAGATGCCCGGCCTGTACCTCAACGACTCCGGTGGCCTGGATCAGTCCCTTGTCCTGATTGTCGAGACGCCCGGCGACCTCGGCACTGAGGCGCCCCTCGCTGCGCAGATTGCCGGCCTTGCTGTTGTCCAGGGCCGCGGCACGTACCTTCAGCTGGTGCTCCGCCCCCAGGGCCCCGCCCTGGTTGCTGATCTTCCCGCTGGCGCTGATGTCCAGGGTGTCGCCCGCCATCACCAGCCCGGCGACGTTGTCCAGCGAGGTCACTTGCAGGGTGAGTTGGGTCAGGCTGCTCAGCTCACCCTGGTCATTGCCCAGGTGGCCGACATGGGCCTTGAGCTCGCCATCACTGGTGATCAAGGCGTTGTGGTTCAGCAGTTGCCCGGCTTGCAGCACCAACGCATCGCTACTGAGCACCCGGCCCTGATTCTGGTTGTCCAGGGTGCCGGCACCGAGCGTCACCTGACGTTGCCCGCTCAAGGTCCCGCCCCGATTGTCCAGGGTCTGGGCGGTAGTGATCGTCAGATCGCGGCTGGCGACGATGCTCTTGCCGCGGTTGTCCAGATTCTGGGCGGTAAGGGTGATGTCCGCGTCGGGGTTGCGGCTGTTGTCGGCATTGACCCCGGCCTCGATGATGCCCTGGTTGGTCAACTGGCCACCGCTGTCGAGGCTGATGCGGTCCCGGGCGGCGAGGGTTTTCTGGCTGCTCAGGTCGCCCCGGGTCTGCACCTTGAGCTCGCTGCCGGCGTAGACCGCGCCCTGGGCATCGAGGCTGCCGGCCTTGATCGCCACTGCGCCCTTTTCGGCGGTGGCGTCGGCCATGCGCAACTGGCCGTCGGCATCCAGCTGAATATCGCCGCCGCTGGCGATCAGTTTGCCGTCGAGCTTGACCCCGACCCCGGCCTCGGTTCCCACCAGCTTGATGGCCCCGGCGTACATGCCGCCCAGGGCTGATGAGTCGATGGCCAGTTGCGGTGCACCCGCCGGGTTGGCGGTCCGCGCCGTGGCGTTCAAGGTCTTGGCGTCAACGTCGTTGGCCCCGGCGATCACCGCCAGGTGCTGGGCCTGGATCTCGGCGTTGATTTTCGCGCTGCGGGTGATGATTTCGAACTGGTCGATATTGCTCGCGTTGAGCCCCGCGCCTTCAATGGCGACGCTGCCCTGGTCCACCTGGTAACGCTGGATCTGGCCGTTCTCGATCACCGGTTTGCCGGTGGTCAGGGTGGCTTTCGGGGTGTTGATGAAGCCGCAGCCGTTGCAGCTCACCCCGTAAGGGTTGGCAACGATGACATGGGCCGATTGCCCGGCCACTTCGGTGTAGCCCTTGAGCTGGCTGGGGCTGCCGCCGTTGACCTCGTTGAGGATCACATTGGCCGCGCGGCCCCCCAAATTGGCGTTGCCGAGGATGATCCCCCCCAGTTGGGTGGCCTGGGTACGGTTGGTGGCGTTGTTGAGGATCACGCCCTGCTGGCCGACGTTGTAATCGCTGAACGTGTTATGGGACAGACCGCTGCCATTGGGCGCGGCAATGTTGACGATGGGCACGCCATTGCCGGCCTGACCCAGTGTGGTACCGCTGCCGTTGACCACGATGCCGTCGGCCATCACCACCAGCGGCTGCCAGAACATCATGTTGGCGAGAATGAATGCCAGGCTGCGCTTGGAAAAGCCGCAGAAAGAGTCACGCGATTGCAGGGCAGCCGAAGGCTGGCGGGCCATAAAGGCGAGTTGGCGAACGTCCATGTCAGTCTCTCAACAATGCAGGAGCAAAAAACCCCAAAGGCCTTCATCCCGAAGGCCCACGGCGAGCGATAATTGATTTCGCGAGGCAAGATCGAACTGGTAATCCATCGATCCGCAGCAGAGAAAAGCGGGTCAAAAGAAACAGAACATCAGCAAAAGTGATATCAATTTGATGGCAAAATACTAAATAGCCACTATTCTGGCGTCAATCTTTCATTCACCCCGCTACCGCCTCGCCCTCCTTTCCCGCGCCGCTTTTCACCGCCGGTTCGGCTTGATGAATACCGCTCAATCCCACTGCCCATTGGCTGGATAAAGGGTCGACGGCTACGCTGCTGCCCACAAGAACAACAACGGGAAACAGCGCTGTGCGAACCACCACCCAACACTTTCGCGAGCAGTATCGAGCCGCGGTCAGTCCGCGCTACAACCCCTGGCTGCATGGCGGCTTCGTCCTCGCCTACGGCGCGCTGTGCATTGCGGTGCTGTGCAGCACCCTGGAGCGGGTGCAGCCCCTGGAATGGCTGGCGGTGCCGGTGTCGCTGCTGTTCTTCAACCTGTGCATCTACGTGGTGCATCGCTGGCTAGGGCATCACAAGCAGCCTTTCGCCCGGCTGTTCTATGCCCGGCATACCGGCGACCACCACAGTTTTTTCACCCCGGGACTGATGACCTATGAAGGCCGCAAAGACTGGCGGGTGATCCTGTTTCCGGCCTGGCTGATCGTGGTCCACAGCCTGCTGTTCGCCCTGCCCCTGTGGGCGCTGCTGCGCCTGTGGAACGGCAACGTCGCGGCGCTGTTCGCCAGTTGCACCTTGATCGGCTACCTGGCCTATGAAGTTTTCCATGCCTGCGAGCACTTGCCCGCCAGCCATCCCCTGGCGCGCCTGCCCTGGGTGCGGCAGATGCGCCGCCTGCACGAACTGCATCACCGCCGAGAACTGATGCAGGAGCGCAACTTCAACATCGTCCTGCCGCTGATGGACTGGCTGTTCGGCACCTTGCACTGGCAACCGGAAGAAGTACCGGCCCCCGCTCCCTTTCCTGACGAGTCCACGCCCATGACCCGCATGCAGCATCAGATCGAGATCCCCCGCAGCGCCGCCGCCACCCTGGCCTACGCCGCCAGCCCATGCTGCTGGCCACAATGGCATCCATCCTCTCTCAAAGTGTTGGGTGACGATGGCCCCCTGTTCGCCGGGCAGGGTTTCGAGGAAGACATCCATGCCGGCGGACGCAGCGGCCACCTGAGCTGGCAGGTCCGGGAGTACCTGCCGGGGCACCGCTGGCGTGCCACCGCCCGGGGCGATCATGGCCTGGAGCTGCAAGTGACCTATGAGTGCCAAGCGCTGGCGGGCGAACGCACGCGCTTTGTGCGGACCCTGGAATACCGCTTCGACAACCTGCTGATGCGCCTGGGCAATCAGCTGTTATTCAAACGGCGGATAGAGCGAGAATCCGCCGCGTCATTGCTGGCATTGTGCGAGACGGCCCAACAGGCCATCCCGCTGACAACCACCGCCCCGGCCAGCAGCCCATCCTGAAGCCGACCCTGACAGGAATCCTTGCATGAATCAGATTGCCCCCCGACGCTTCTCCCCCGCCCGCATCCTCCTGCTGCTGGTGGTCGCGATCCTGGCGTTCCTGCTACTGGCACCGACCCGGGTCCAGCCGGTGGCCTGGACCCCGGCCCCAGCCCCCTCACTGAGCCAGGGCACCTATGCCGAGAACCACAAGCTCAAGGCGGTGCAGCCCGTGGGCGCCCGGGACATCGACGGGCCCGAGGCCCTGCTTCTGGAGAAAGACCAACTGATCACCGGCCTGCATGACGGTCGGGTGATCCAAACCAGCCTCGACGGCAGTGCCCTCAAGGTGCTGGTCAACACCGGCGGCCGGCCCCTGGGCCTGGCCCGGCATCCGGATGGACGCCTGATCATCGCGGATGCCATCAAGGGCCTGCTGGCCCTGGACCCGCAAGGCCAGTTGCAGACACTGAGCACCGCCGCCAATGGCCTGAAGTTCGGTTTCACCGACGACGTGGCGGTGGACGCCGCCGGGCGCTATGCCTACTTCAGCGACGCCAGCAGCCGCTGGGGTTATGGCCACGACGGCGAGGCGGTGATCGAGCATGGCGGCGACGGCCGCCTGTTGCGCTACGACTTCCAGAACGGCACCACCGAGGTGTTGCTGGAAGGCCTGGAATTTGCCAACGGCATTGCCCTGGGACCGGACGAGGCGTTTGTCCTGGTCAATGAAACCGGGGCCTACCGCATCAGTCGTTACTGGCTCAAGGGCGACAAGGCCGGCAGCCATGACCTGTTCATCGACAACCTGCCGGGGCTGCCGGACAACCTCAGTTTCAATGGCCGGGAGCGCTTCTGGGTGGCCCTGTATGCGCCGCGCAATGCCCTGCTCGATGGCACCGCGGCCTATCCCCTGGTGCGCAAGATGCTGGTACGGGCCATGACCGTGCTGCCCAAGCCGGTGGAAAAGCGCGGCTTTGTCCTGGGACTGGATACCCAGGGCCGGGTGATTGCCAACCTGCAGGATGGCAGCAGCGGCAACTACTCACCGATCACCACGGTGCGCGAATATGGAGATGACTTGTACCTGGGCTCCTTGAGTGCCAGCCATATGGCGCGGCTGCCATTGAAGGAGGCGCTGGCGCCTTGAGGGGTTGAGAGCGGTGCGCTGTAGCGTGCAATGGGGACAGCGCGGCGGACGTCAGGGCGGCTATGCCGTCCAGCGGGAGCAAGCTCCCTTGCCACAACAAGCCTCCTTGCTACAGCGAACAGCCGCTGCTCACTATCCAAATCCATGAAATTGCACGAAACGCGTTGCCAGTGGAGACCTGAATAAGTGCGCTTTTTTGTAGGAGGTGAAACCTGTTCCCTATCACAGGGCCAGAGGCCTTACATGGTGACTTTTAGACGAGTGCAGTTTCACCCTCCCGCATAGAAATCAAACCAGAACCCACCTAAGTAAGTTTCGGATTTCTCCTATATCGACCAACCGTGGGTTAAGTACAGCCTGTCTTCAATTACGCAGCTTTTTGATTCTGGGTCCACAACTCATTCAGATCGATAGACGTATCCAGGTATAGGTCCCAGGGAGGGGCAGTCAGTGCCGCTAAAGGATTCATTCCTCAAGGAAATGGACAGCCTGCGTCGATTCGGCCGGACGTTGGTCGCCAGGAATCCAGCGCTTGCTCCCTTCCTCAGCACCAGGGGCGTCGACACAGATGTCGAGCGCCTGATTGAAGGTTTCTCCTTTCTCGCTGCACGCCTGCACCTGACCCTTGATGCCCCTCTCCCGGAGCTGACCCACCCGCTGCTACAGCGGATATGGCCTCACTATCTGCGCCCTTTCCCCAGCACAACCCTGGTGCGCTTTAACCCGGTCGAGGGGGCGCTCGACCAACGACACATCATTCCCAAAGGGACACGCCTGATGTCCCGACCGATCCGTGACGTTCAGTGCGAATTTCGTACCTGCAAGGACTTGATTCTGTATCCACTGCGCATTGATCAGGTCAGGGAGACTCACTCACACGATCACTCACTCTTGCATATTGACCTGGGACCAAACGGCAAGCTGAGCCTGGGCGATTTCAACTGCGATCAACTGGAGTTCCAGTTCACGGGGGACAAGGCCACGGCACTGCAGGTGTATTTGTGGCTGGCCAGGTATCTGAGCGAGATTCGCGTGGAATTCAACGGCAGGGCCACCAGCGTCACAGCACAGCATGTCGAGTTTCCCGGCTTTGCTCCTGACGACGCCCTGTTGCCCGCACCAGACGCAAGCCTCGACGGCTATCGCATCCTCCAGGACTACTTCACCTTTCCCGAACGCTTCCTCTGTTTTCGGTTGATCAACCTGAAAAACCTATGGCCTGCCGAACAGACCGAGCAAGTTCGCTTTGAGTTTCGTTTCAATCGACCGATGCCGACTGATCTGCATCTGAACATTGATGACTTGGCCCTGTACTGCGTACCCGCCATCAATTTATTCCAGCACGATGCTATCCCCTTGGCATTAGGCGAATTGGATCGGGAGCAACTCGTCCAACCAGCGGATCTGCCGGAGGATGCATGCGAAATTTTCAGTATTGATCAAGCCCAGGGGATGCAGCGCGAACACGACGCCGAGGACGATATGCCGGTCTACCTGTTCCAGGCTTTTCACGATATTTCCCGCGATGAAAAGCGTGACAAGGTCGATCTTTACTACCAGGAACGTATCGAGTCCGATCTGGTCTCCCAGCAGGCACTGCACTACGTGGCTTTCGTTCATGGCGACGGTCGTCCTTACCACGCCGAGACTGAAATTGCCTCGCTGACACTGACTTGCACCAACAACAACCTGCCAGCGGCACTGGGTATTGGCGACATCTGTTTGCCCACCAGCGAAACGCCGGTGATCGCAAACTTCAGCAACATCACTGCGCCCACCCCCACCTACAGGCCAGTGCTCGATGGTCAGCAGCAGTGGCAACTGATCTCCAATTTCGCCCTCAATCAGCAGTCACTGGCCGACAGTGCTCCGATGCGCGAAGTCCTCGAAGCCTACGACCTTTGCTCTGGGCACAACATTGAACACGCCCGTCAGCTCAAAGGACGGCTGCACAGCATTGGCCCCGTCAACACCCAGACCATCGACCGGTTGATTCGCGGAAACCCTGTGCGGGGCTACAAGACTGTGTTGCACATGGACCCGACAGGCTTTGCCGGGGACGGCGACCTTTTTCTGTTCGCCACGGTGCTCAGCCACTTCTTCGCCATGTACGCCAGCAAACACTCCTTTCACCTATTGAAAGTCATCAATAGCCGTAGCAAGGAAGCTTACGAATGGCCAATGCGCACCGGCAAACAGCCGACGCTTTAGCCAGGGAGGAATCTCGTGTCACATCAAATCGATCTGCGCTTTACCTTCGATATCAACGGCATGGAGCTTGATGTCGTCGAGTTCAGGTTGGAAGAAGGGCTTTGCGACCTGTATCGCCTGGACCTTGAGCTGGCCAGCAGCAATCCGGCCATCGACTTTGCCAAGGTTCTGGATCAGACAGCGCTGCTGACCATCTGGCAGGGGACACAACCGGTGCGCTACGTTCACGGACTGGTGAGCGAATTCAGCCAGGGCACCACGGGCTTTCGACGCACCCGCTACCGTGCAGCCGTCGAACCCCAGTTGGCACGAACGGCCCTGTGCTCGGATTGGCGGGTTTTCCAGCAGAAGTCAGTGCCGGAAATCATACTGTTCATACTCAAGACCCACGGCATTACCGACTACGACAAAGTCATCACCCAATCACACCACGTGCCCCGCGAGTACTGTGTCCAGGCTGATGAAACCGACCTGACGTTTCTTGATCGGTTGGCCGCAGAAGAGGGTTTTTTCTATGCCTTCAGTCACTCGCCCCAAGGCCACCGGCTGATCCATGGCGATCGCCTTTACGTACATGGAGCCATCACCGGCGGTGCTGTGTTGTACAACCACCAGCCAGGAGGCGCCCAGCAGGAGCCCGCGCTACGGCGCTTCGAATACCAGGAAAAAGTCCGCACCTCGCGCCAGGTGCAGCGTGATTACACCTTCAAGCAGCCCCGCTACGAGCAGCACCAAGAGCGTGAGGCCAGCGAGCTGGAGCACCAGGACGAGTATGAACGCTACGACTATCCCGGGCGTTACAAAACCGACCAAAGCGGCAAGCCGTTTACCAACACCCGGCTTTTGGCTCTGCGTCGTGATGCCAGAACCGCAAGGGTCGAAGGCGACGACCCTCGTTTGCTGCCGGGCCTGGCCTTTGACCTGAGCGGACACCCACGCGCAGACATGAACCGTGGCTGGCGCACCGTGAGCATGGTCCATAGCGGCAAGCAGTACACCAGCCAGCAGGAAGAAAGCGCCGACGCCCAGCAGAGCACTCACTACAGCTATGTAGCGGAACTCATCCCTGACCATATCGAGTGGCGGCCCGCCTCCCCTCCCAAGCCCAGAATCGATGGCCCGCTGATTGCCACCGTGGTAGGCCCGGCCGGAGAGGAAATTTTCTGTGATGAATTCAGCAGGGTCAAAATTCAATATCCGTGGGACCGCGAAGGCAAGCACGACGACCACAGTTCCTGCTGGGTTCGCGTATCCCAGAACTGGGCGGGACAAAACTGGGGGCATATGGCGATCCCCCGGATTGGCCATGAGGTCATCGTCAGCCACCTCAATGGCGACCCGGACCAACCCATCATTACCGGACGCGCCTACCCGGCGACTCACCCCACGCCCTACAAACTGCCCCACTTCAAAACCCTGACCACCATCAAGAGCCATGAGCACAAAGGGGCTCGGGCCAACGAACTGCGGATCGACGACACCACCGGCGAGATCAGCGCGGCGCTGATGAGCGATCACGCGGCCAGCGCCTTGAACCTGGGCTACCTGACCCATCCGCGCCCCAGTGGCGGCAAACCCCGGGGCGAAGGCTTTGAGCTGCGCACTGACAGACACGGCGCGGTACGTGCCGCAGCCGGCCTGCTGCTGACCACCGAGCCTCGGCATCATGCTTCGCAGCACCACAAGGACCTCAAGGAAACCGCCCTGCGTCTGGACGTGGCAGAGAACCAGCAGGACGGTTTCGGCATCATGGCCCGAGAGGTACAAGCCCAGGAATCAGGGGATCAGGACACCGTCGCCAAAGCCCTCAAAGCGCAAAACAAAGGCATCCTCAGGGATGCTCCAGGACGAGCTGAAGCCAACGACTACCCTGAGTTCGAGGACCCTCACCTGGTGCTCGCCAGCCCGGCGGGAATCGCTTCATCCACCCCAGGTTCCACGCACATTGCCAGTGGCAAGCACCTGGCACTGAGCAGCACCGAACACACCAGCCTGTCCATCGGCAACCGGCTGCTGGCCAGCGCCAGTCGGGGCATGCGGTTGTTTGTGCAGAACATGGGCTGGCGACTGGTAGCCGCGGCAGGAAACATCGACATTCGCGCACTCAAGGACAGCATCAACCTGCTGGCCAAGCTCGATATCACTCAAACCGCCGACCGCATCACCATCACCGCCAAGACCGAGTTGGTCATCAACGGCGGCGGCAGCGCCACCGTTTACAACGCAGGAGGCATCACCCACCAGACCACTGGCCAGTACAAAGCCCATGCCGCCGACTTCAGCTACAGCGGCCCCAAAAGTCGGGCTGCGCGTTTCCCTGCACCACCCAAACCCGGCAAGGGCGAGCTTGAGCTGTTCAACAACTACACGGCCAACAGAAGAGCGGTTCAGGGCGGTAGCTTTCAGGTCGAAGATGCATTGGGAAAAATTTTCAAAGGCAACCTGGACGCCAGTGGGCACGCGCTGGTAGCGGGCGCCGCGCCAGGGCCTGCACGCGTCACATTCGGCATGGACCCCGCAGACACATGGTCCGAAGGGAGCTTCATCGGCACCCAGGACTGGCCACACACACCGCCGAACGCGGCTTCGGAACAGACCAAGACACTGATAGCACAGGCCCTGCAAGCAGCCCCCAAAGAAGGGCCGGGACAATGGGTCACCATCGACAATGACTATCATGGCACCCAGAACCTCGGCGTCATGCTGATCAACCGACTCACCTCAATGGGTGATGAAGGTCGTTTATTCGGCTCCGATGGCAAGGACTACATGAACACCACACGGGACAAAATCCAGGAGTGGCAACCACTTCCTGGGGATGCAAACAAGTGGGCCACCGACAACTCGGCCACTCATACCTATGGCGAAACCCGGAAGATCAAGCAACGTTACCTTGAAGGTGACGATCCATTGCGCGTCGAAGGCCGCTCGTGGCACTGGCAACCGGTGACCGCCGACCAAGTGTTCGAGCCCAAGGAGAAACCGTGAGCAAGCGAACAGCAACTTTCGTCTTCTGGGGATGCATGGACCTGCTTTACGTAGCTCACCATGTCTGGGCCAACCTAGCCAAGGGCCGAATCCCGATCTACGACGATGTTCTGGCATTTCAACAAGTTCAGTTGAGCGATCCCGGCCCGCTGGCCCTGCCACTGTTCAGCCTTGGACTTCTGACGATGGTTTCGATAATCGTCTCGGCCTGGCTGTTTCTCAGTGGCAGTCGTTTTGCTCGTGCACTGGCCTATGTCCAAGTGCCATTTCGACTGATTTTCGTCATGCCGTCATTGCCCTTCATCCCCTGGATTGTGCCGCTAGCGGCTACGAGCAATCCGGTGTTCGGCATCAGCCTTCTGATCCTCTGCGAAGCGCTCAAGGTCGGCACTTTGCTCTGGAGCAAAGGTGTGCAACAGCGTCAGACAGCACCGCCATAATCCTGCCCCCTCTCCTTTTTGAAACTCAGCAAGGCCGCCATCGCCAGATGGATGCGGCCAAGCCCTTCTCATCCCTTGAGTAAGCAGCATGGACAGCACCGATCAAGAACAAGCCCCTCGCGAACCCCAGATTGCCGTCGCGCCATTGAACACCATTGACGCCGCCGATGTGGGCCAAGGCGCCGCCCAATTCGACGCATGGCTACGCGCCATGAGCAATGACACTGTCACCCTGGAGCGCATACGCAGCGTTGCCGGTGCGCTGCCTGTGGTGGGCAACATCATTGCGCTGGTCGATGCATTGGGTGACATCGTCACCCTCAGCCGGGCCAGCAAGCGCGAGATGCTCGACTGGGTCAGCCTGGGGATCAACCTGATCGGCGTGCTCCCCGCACCACCGACCATGGCGGCTGCTCGCATGAGCCTGCGTCCCAGCCTGTTTCTGGTGCGTCAGGAACTCAAGGCCACCGGCAAGAGCCTGGTGGGCGATGCATTGATTGGCGTGATCCTGGCTCACCTCAACGCGACCATCGTCGGTGAAATCGACGACTTCGTGCAGCAAGCCGAGGGCAAGATCAGCGGCATCCTCAGTGATGCCGGTGAGCTCGGGCAAAATACCGTTGTCGAAATTGCCAGCGGACTCGACGCTCTGATTCAGGGAAAACTTGATGCCAAAGGAGATGCCGAGGCTGCCGCGCAGCAAATGCGTGATGCCGGCGACCAGTTGTTGCATGACCCCAAGGCCAGCATCAGCAACTTCTTCGGCGCAGTCTGGAGCGCTTACAAGGCCGTCGGCAAAGCTGCAGCAAACACCGCTGCGAAAAACCTGCTCGACGAAAAACAACGACAACTGGCACTGAGCAAAACCAGGGCGCTGCGGGAGTTCGCTCCTGAATTGCGCGAGCAGGTGGCCAGCCTGGGTGACCCCGAGACAGTCAATAGCATCGGCAACCTGCTGAAGATTCTCTCCGCATCCGTGACTGCCTGGCGTAGCCGCGGCGCCCATGGACACAGCACCAACATCAAGCCTAAAGGGACCAACGAGGCTCGGGATCAGCGCAGTGGCAACCAGCTGGAAGGGCAATCCCGGCAAGGGCCGGCCACCCAGGACCCATCCCCTCAAAAGGCCGGCACCTGCACCGGCACCTGCGGCAGCATCAGTTTTGCCATGGGCAGCGAGATCATTTCCCATACCGATTTCACCTTGCCCGGCCCCTTCCCCATCGACTGGACCCGGACTTACCGCTCCAGCCTGAGCGCGTACGACGACGATGAACTGGGCGCACGCTGGATCACCCCCTTCACCACACGCCTGGACCTGATTGGTGATGGTTTGCGCTACCACGCGGCCGATGGGCGCAGTTTCGACTACCCACTGCCCAAGGTGGGTGAGGCCCACGATGATCGAGTGGAAAACCTCACGCTGATTCGCGTCAGCGATGTTCAAATTGCCCTATGTCGCGGCTTCGATCGGCGGGAAACCTATCGCCGCGATGGCGAGCGTTTTTTGCTCGTACAAATCGAACTGCGTGGCGGTGCCGGCATGCTGCTGGGCTATGAACACCGCATGGGCAAAAAGGCTGTGCTGTCCGACTTGATGACCTATCAGGACGAGCCCGGTCAGGTGCATACCCACCTCGGCACACTGGTGAATGAAGACGGGCGCATTACTGGCTTGTGGCTGATGGGTGAAAAAGAACCCCAGCGTCGCCTGAGTCTTTATCAATACGATGTCGCCGGGGACATGATTCTCGCCCAGGACGAGAACGCCGCGACCTGGACCTACCAGTACCAGCACCACCTCATTACCCGCTACACGGACCGTAGCGGCCGCGGGATGAACTTGCGCTGGCAAGGCGAAGGCCCCGATGCTCGCGCCGTCCATGAATGGGCCGACGATGGCAGTTTCGAAACGCGCCTGGAGTGGGACCGCAATATCCGTCTGACCTACGTCACAGACGCCAATGGCCACGAAACCTGGCACTACTACGACAGCCTCGGCTACCCCTATCGTGTTCTACACCCCGATGGCCTCTCGGAATGGTTCTTCCGCGACGATGCCAAGAACGTCGTTCGTCACGTTCACACCGACGGTAGCGAGGATCGCTATGCCTATGACGAGCGAGGGGTCAACCTGCTTGAGCATACGCAAGCAGATGGCAACACCGTGCACTACGCCTGGGATGCCCAGGACCAACTGATCAAGATCAGCGACGCCGAAGGGGGTCAATGGAGCCGTGACTACGACTTGCGCGGCAACCTCACCGAGGCCGTCGATCCCCTCGGCAACAAAACCGAATACAAGTACAACCAGATGGGCCTGCCCACTGCCATTACCGATGCCAATGGCAATGAAAAAAAGCTGAAGTACAACGACAGCGGGCAGCTTACCGACTATGTCGACTGCTCCGGCAAAGCCAGCGCCTGGGAATACGATGCCCGAGGTCAACTGATCTGTTTCACCGACGCCCTGGGGCAAAAAACCAGCTACCACTATGACGCCGGCCAGTTGGCCGTCATTGTTCATCCCGACAAGACCGAGGAACGCTTTGAGCGCGATGCCGAGGGCCGGCTACTCGGTCATATCGACGCCCTGGGTCAAGCCACTTCCTGGTCCTACAGCGAAGCGGGACTGCTGACCGAACGCATCGATGCCGCCGGACAAACCCTGCGCTATCAATGGGACCGGCTCGGGCGACTGCAGCGCCTGCAAAACGAAAACGAGCAATACGCCACTTTCGTTTATGACCCGGTCGGTCGCCTGCTTAAAGAAGCAGGTTTCGACGGGCACAACACCCGCTATGAATACGCCCCTGAAACAGGCCGACTCGCCCGGACAATTGATGGCCAGCGTGTCATCAGCCTCGAGTTTGACCCCATGGGCCGACTGACCGAACGCCGGGCGAGCCTAAGCATTGACGGCGCCGACTCTTCGAAAGCCAAGGAGCAGCTTGAACGCTATGCCTACGATGGCAATGGCAACCTGCTGCTGGCCAGCAACAACGACAGCAAGTTGCAGTTCTTCCACGATGCCGCCGGCAACCTGACACGCGAGCATCAACACTACAACTGCCTGAAACAACCTCAGGTCGCGGTCTGGCAACACCAGTACGACGCCCTCAACCAGCGCATCGCCACCGTCCGCCCTGATGGCCACAAGGTCAGTTGGTTGACCTATGGCAGCGGGCACCTGCTCGGCATGCGTCTGGACGCGCATGAACTACTGGCCTACGAACGCGACGACCTGCACCGCGAAGTCGCCCGACACCAGGGCAACCAACTGCTACAGACGCAAAAGTGGGACCCGCTCGGACGTCTCCAGGAACAATGGCTGGGCAGCGGCGACGGCAAGAGCACATTGATCAAGCGTGGTTATCAATACGACGCTATCGGCCAACTGCTGCAAATCGACGACAACCGCCGCGGCTCGCTGAGCTACCAATACGACCCAGTGGGTCGCCTGCTCAGCGCAACATCGCGCCTTGGGCAAGAGACCTTTGCCTTCGACCCCGCCAGCAACCTCCTCGACCCCAAAACAGCGGATCTTCCACAACGCGGCCTGCCACGCAGCCGCTTGCTGGACAACCTGCTGCGCGAGTACGCCGGCACCCATTACCAGTACGACGATCGTGGCAACCTCGCCCAACGCCTGCGTGACGGCCAGCGCAGCCACTTCACCTGGGACCTGTTCGACCGCCTGGTGAGCTACCGCGACGACCGTCTACAAGCGAACTATGCCTACGACGCTCTGGGCCGACGTTTGTACAAACAGACCGAGGCTCACTACCAGGACCGGCCGGAGGATGGTTCCGAACTGAACCGGCTCGAGCGCCTGAAACGCAATCGCCAGTTCGATTGCGGTGTGACGCTGTACGGTTGGGATGGCGATACCCTCGCCTGGGAAAGCCGGGCACCGGACAAGGCCGGAGAAGGTGCACGCACCACCCATTACCTCTATGAACCGGGCAGTTTTGTGCCAGTGGCTCAGGCAGTGCACAAGCGATTTATTCCGCTGATCCCGGAGCCCGAATACGGAGCGTTTTACCAACAGGAAAACGACCCGCTTTGGGCCGATGCGCCAAAACCCAAGGAGATCGATGCGCTGGCCTGGTATCAGTGCGACCACCTGGGAACGCCGCACGAGCTGACGGATCAGACGGGTGATGTGGTCTGGAGTGCGCAGTACAAGGCTTGGGGTGGGATCAAAGAAGAGCGATCAAGCAACGCTTTGCAGCAAGGGATTGCCAACCCGCTCAGGTTCCAGGGGCAGTATCACGATCATGAGACGGGACTGCATTACAACCGGTATAGGTACTATGATCCGGAGGTGGGGCGGTTTGTTAGTAAGGATCCGATTGGGTATGCGGGTGGGTTGAACCTGTTTGCGTATGCGCCGAATCCTGCGGGGTGGGTGGATCCGCTAGGATTACAAAAATTAACTGAAGGAAAAGTTTATCGTTTGGGCAGTCAAACCGACTCAAACCTGACACCCAGACCAATTAAAGACACAACTACAGGGCTTTCAACAACGCTGGAGAAGCCACAAGGAAAGTTTCAGACTCTTGATGTTAAAACCTTGAATGATGGCGGGCTAGAAGTTGTAAAAGATGGAAGAAATCACGCTTCCGTTAGACCTAGCAATGACCCAGATAAGTCAAAGTTAAAAGAGTGGGCGGACACTAGGGGAACCGAGACCTTGTCTCCATACACAAAGATTGTTAAAAACTCATGCGAGTGCCTATAAAATGAATAAAGACGAATTAGCCTTTAAAAAACTTTATACAATCCGCTCACATATCCAATCAAGCAAAGTTAAATCAACCTCCATAGAGGTAAAAATTCTCGGTTTTTTTTCTAGATTTTACTTAAGCATCCTGTTAAACGAAGAGATCATCAAAAGAAAGGACTGCGATGAAATTGTTCTCGAAATCTCATCAAGTGACGGAGTACATTACAAAGTTGATATTTCTGATTCGCTAGGCTCTATTTTTTTTGAAAAGGATAAAATCATACAAGAGTTCGAATTGGTGGAAGTACTTGAGAAATGTCCTAAATTATTGATGGAAGCCATTGGGGCTTCGACAAATAGTAAGTGAGGAATTATGTGGACCATATGTTAAGTCTGGAGGGCAGGTCTTCATTTCACCATGGTCGGTCTGATAAAACGACCACTTTACATAGAGACCGCAATTGATTCATTGCGCTTTTCTTGTCGTGAGCAGCGCTATCCCAATTAGCGGTAATGTTGTGCAACCCAAACGAGATTAACTTCGTCGCAGCATAACCGGTTGGGGAGCTCCCTCGGAGCTTGATGATCCCGCGCAACTGAGCGTTGATGCTCTCGATTGCGTTGGTGGTGTAGATCAACTTTCGGACAGCGGGCGAAAAAAATTAATCACCCAATTACAGGCACGTCGCCAAACAGTAACCACCGTCAGATAACGCTATGCTTTCGGAAGAATAGTTGACACGCACGAAACTTTAAATCAATCAAAATTTGATAATTAGTACTTGCAGCTAGTTTACCGAGCGAATGATTCATCATTCCAAACACCAAGCAAACACTGATCTGAACAATTTAAACAGGCAAACAAAATAATATTCAGACCGCTATAGACTTTCACAGTGGAGATTCTGAATAACCTTCTGACGGAGTGTGTATGAAAGACATCATTCGTTTAGGCGATTCCACCACCCACGGTGGAACGGTACTTGGAGCCTTCTCCCAAACCAACCTCAATGGGAAGCCCATAGCGGGCGTTGGTCACATGGTGAGCTGCCCATTATGCAAGGGCGTATTCCCCATAGCAGAAGGCAGTAGTACCTACAGCGTGGACGGTACACCTGTAGCTCTGGACGGCATGAAAACCGCTTGTGACGCCAGCTTGATTGCGAGTGGCCCCAAGGGTTCCGTAATCAGCTAGTGCTCGTACGACCCCTCCAGCCCCGTGGCAATAATCCGGATCATCAGAAATACCCATTGTTTACTGATGACTAACACATAGAGAGCGATGGTGGCACATCACCGATCCCGGGTATTTGCCGCATGTGCACCTTCGCCTTTCGCTCACTCATCCCATTACTCCGCTTGTGCTTGCTGTCCGGATGCGTGGCACCTCAGTTCCCATCATCTTCAGCCGACATTGTTCCATTCGAAACAGTCAAGGAAGCGATCCAGAGTACCGTGCCCGTGGTCCGTTACGGACGTTACACCCTCGTCGAGCTGGTTCCAGAGCATCACCAGCGCGACCTACTGCAGCAAGTGGTGGAAGTCACTATCCCTCCCAGACTGGATGCCACCGTAGGTGATGCGCTGCAGCATATTTTGTTGTGATCCGGCTATCAGCTCTGCAACCTGAGAGGTACAAGTCCACTCGCTACCTTGCCCCTGCCAGCGGCTCACTATCGATTAGCGCCGCTGTCATTGCGCGAAGGATTGCTGACGTTGTCAGGCCCTTGTCACAGGGGGGCTCAGGAACGGGCGGTGAGTTTCTCGGAGATCTCATCCTTGATCAGCAGGCGCTTTTCCTTGAGTTTCTTCAGTTCGTCGTCTGCGGCGGCGGCTGCTTCGGCCTTGAGCACCTGGTTGTCGATGCTGGCGTACTTGTCGAACAGCGCATTCAGGTGGGGGTCACTGGCCCGACGCTGTTGAATGTCCTCTTTGCTGCAGCTCAGGTCCTGGTAAAGGTCGTGGATCACCGGCATGGAACACCTCCGTGGTTGATGGCAACAAGGGCTTCATTACGCCCCTGCCAGTGATCAGAATGGGCTTGGCGCCCCGGGTCTGTCGACCGCCAATCAGACCAGCGGTAACCGTTCGTCACGGGCCCCTGTTCTGGATCAATTTCCGGCCAGGGCCTGGGCCAGAAACGCCGCGGTACGGCTGTTGCGCTGCGTGGCCACATGCGCCGGCGTGCCGCAGGCCACCAGGGTGCCGCCCTGGTCGCCCGCGCCCGGGCCGATGTCCATGACCCAGTCGGCCTGGGCCACCAGGCGCATGTCATGCTCGACCACCACCACGCTGTGGCCCGCCTCCACCAGTTTGTCCAACTGTTCCAGCAGACGGTCCACATCCCGTGGGTGCAGGCCGGTGGTGGGTTCGTCCAGCACGTACAGGGTGGCGCCCCGGGCATTGCGTTGCAGCTCGGTGGCCAGTTTGATGCGCTGAGCCTCGCCGCCGGAGAGCTCGGTGGCCGGCTGGCCCAGGCGCAGGTAGTCCAGGCCGATGTCGCGCAGCACTTGCAAAGCGCGACGGATGCCGGGCTGTTGCGCGAACACCGGCAAGGCCTGCTCGACACTCAGTTGCAGTACCTGGGCGATGTTCAAGCCCTGCCAGGTCACGGCCAGAGTCTCGGGGTGGTAACGGGCCCCATGGCAAGTGGGGCACGGGGCGAAGACGCTGGGCATGAACAGCAACTCGACGCTGACAAAGCCTTCGCCCTCGCAGGCCGAGCAACGGCCCTTGGCCACGTTGAAGGAAAACTGTCCGGCGTCAAAGCCGCGCTCCCGGGCGGCGGGGGTGGCGGCAAACAACTTGCGCACCTGATCGAACAACCCGGTGTAGGTCGCCAGATTGGAGCGCGGGGTACGGCCGATGGGTTTCTGGTCCACCTGCACCAGGCGCTTGATCTGCTCCAGGCCGGCACTGACCCGGCCGCCGCTGCTCTGCGGTTCATCGTCTTCCAGGTCCAGCTGCGGCGCCTCCTCGCCGCCGGCCACCTTACCCAGGTGGGCCCCCACCAGTTCCAGCAGGGCCTGACTCACCAGGCTGGATTTACCGGAACCGGAAACCCCGGTCACGGCGGTGAAACAGCCCAGGGGAAACGCCGCGTCCAGGTCCTTGAGGTTATTGCGGGTGATGCCCTCCAGGCGCAGCCACTCCCGGGGCTGGCGCGGAGTACGCCGGGCCGGGGCCTGTTCGGCAAACAGATAGGCCCGGGTCTGGGAGGCTTCGACGGCTGCCAACCCGGCTGGCGGCCCGCTATACAGCACCTGGCCGCCGCGCTCCCCCGCCGCCGGGCCAACGTCCACCAGCCAGTCGGCGCGGCGCATGGTCTGCACATCGTGCTCCACCACAAACACTGAGTTGCCCGCGGCCTTGAGTCGCTGCAAGGCCTCGAACAGGGCCTGCGCGTCCGCCGGGTGCAGGCCCGCCGAAGGCTCATCCAGCACATAGATCACCCCGAACAACTGCGACCCCAATTGCGTGGCCAGGCGCAGGCGCTGCAACTCGCCGGACGACAGGGTCGGGGTGCTGCGCTCAAGGGCCAGGTAACCCAGCCCCAGGTCAGTCAGGGTGCTGACCCGTTCCAGCAGATCCTGGGCGATGCGTTGCGCGGCCAGGCGCTTCTCCAGGGACAGGTTGGGGGTATGCCGCACATCCGGCGCGCCACGGTGCTCCGGGGCACCCTGGGCATGGCGCTGCTGGCGCGCAGCCCGGGTCTGCGCCTGGCTCAGCACCTCATCACCGGCCGCCGCCTGCTCCAGGTAGTCGGCCGCCGCCACAGGCCGGAGCACCTCGGCCAGTTGCAGCAACGGCAGGCGCGACAGTTCGCCAATATCCAGCCCGGCAAAGGTCACCGCCAGCGCCTCGCGCTTGAGGCGCTTGCCTGCGCACAGCGGGCACGGGCTGCCGCGCATGAATTGCGACACGCGCTTTTTCATCAGCGCACTCTGGGTGTGGGTGAAGGTGTGCAACACGTAGCGCCGGGCACCACTGAAGGTGCCCATGTAGCTGGGCTCCTGTTTACGCTTTAGGGCTTCGCGGGTCTGCTCCGGCGTCAGCCCGGCGTACACCGGCACCGTGGGGGTTTCCTCGGTGAAGAGAATCCAGTCGCGCTGCTTTTTCGGCAGGTCGCGCCAGGGAATGTCCACGTCGTAGCCCAGGGTCACCAGGATGTCCCGCAGGTTCTGCCCCTGCCAGGCCAAGGGCCAGGAAGCCACGGCGCGCTGGCGGATGGTCAGCGAAGGGTCCGGGACCATGGTCGCTTCGTTGACCTCATACACCCGGCCCAGGCCGTGACACTCGGGGCAGGCACCCTGGGGTGTGTTCGGCGAGAAGTCCTCGGCATACAGCATCGCCTGCCCCGGCGGGTAACTGCCGGCCCGGGAATAGAGCATGCGCACCAGGCTGGACAAGGTGGTCACGCTGCCCACCGAAGAACGCGTGCTCGGCGTACCGCGCTGCTGTTGCAGGGCCACCGCCGGCGGCAGGCCGTCGATCCGGTCCACATCCGGCACCCCCACCTGATCGATCAGCCGTCGGGCATAGGGCGCCACCGATTCGAAGTAGCGGCGCTGGGCCTCGGCATACAAGGTCGAGAAGGCCAGGGACGACTTGCCCGAGCCGGACACCCCACTGAACACCACCAGGGCATCCCGGGGAATGTCCACGTCGACATTCTTCAGGTTGTGTTCGCGGGCGCCCCGCACCCGGACAAAGCCGGAACTGTGGGTGGGCAGCGTGCTCGTCAGGGGATCACGGGGGGCGTTGCGCGAAGAAGTCATGGACCTGCCTGGAGTCGAAATTCGGGAAGTGTCGCAAACGGCGCGAGCGGCGATCATCACACAACCTGCAGGTGCCGGGGCAAGTCCTGAAGCGGCGGCGCGGAAAGGACTCAGGCCCCCAGCAAGGAGCGCACCATGGCGCTCAGGTCCTCGGGGCCGTAAGGCTTGCTCAACAGATGAGTGTCCGGGCTGAGCTGATGATTGCGCGAAATCATGTCCCGGGTGTGCCCCGAGGTGAACAGCACCGCAATCGGCGGTGCCTGGGTCCTGGCCCAGGTGGCCAGATCGGTGCTCTTGATCAGACCGGGCATCACCACATCAGTGAAGATCAGATCGACCTTGAGCCCTGCCATCAGCAATTGCATGGCGGCATCGCCATTGGCCGCGGTACGCACCCAGTAGCCCTCGTGCTTGAGCATTTCCACCGCCGCACTGCGCACATCGGCGTTATCCTCCACCACCAGGATGCGTTCCTGCCCTGTTCGCCCACGCGCCGGGCAGGCCGATGCACGCTGGGCCTCCTGAGCGACACTGCGGGCGAAATACATCTGCACCCGGGTGCCTTGCCCGGGAAGGCTGAGGATGTCGATATGGCCGCCGCTCTGCTTGACGAACCCGAACACCATGCTCAGGCCCAGGCCAGTGCCATGGCCGTCGGACTTGGTGGTGAAAAACGGCTCGAAAGCCTGCTTGAGCACTTCAGGGGACATGCCGCTGCCGCTGTCGGCCACGGTCAGGCGCAGGTACTCGCCGGGGTTGATGTCCTTGCCGGTACAGAAGCTGCGGTCCAGCAGCAGATTCTCCGCGCTGATGCTGATGGTGCCCTCGCCGCCCATGGCGTCCCGGGCATTGATTGCCAGGTTGAGCACGGCGTTTTCCAACTGATTGCGATCCACATGGATGCACCAGGGTTGGTCGGGCAGTTGCACCTTGATAGCAATGGTTTCACCCAGGGCGCGCTGCAGCAGTTCACCCAGCCCCTCGTACAGATGGCGAGGGTTGTAGATCGCCGGCGACAACGGCTGGCGCCGGGCAAAGGCCAACAGTTGGGCCGACAGCTTGGCCCCGCGCTCCACCGCCGCCAGTGCGGCCCCGGTACGGCGCTGCACATTGGCGTTGTCCGGCTCATGGCGGGCCAGCAGGTGCAGGTTGCCGGAAATCACTTGCAGCAGGTTATTGAAGTCATGGGCCACGCCACCGGTGAGGCCGCCAATGGCTTCAAGCTTCTGTGCTTGACGCAACTGCTCCTCGGCGCTCAGCCGTGCATTGACCTCCTCCAGCACCCGCTGCTCAAGGTTGCGGGTCATCTGCCGCAGGTCATCTTCGGCGGCCTGCCGGCGCTGCTCGGAAATCACATGGGCGGTGGTTTCCACGACGATGGCAATGACCCCGGCCGGCGCCTGGTCGTCACCGGCCACCGGGCTGTAGTAGAGGTCCAGCCAGACGTTTTCCGGTTCGCCGTTGCGCAGCAGCACCAGTTCCTTGTTGCGGTAGGACAAGGTGCCGCCACTGAGGCAGGTGTTCATCACGCCGCGATTGAACTCGGCCACTTCCGGCCAGCCCAGCTCCACCGCGCAACCCAGCAGATAAGGGTGGCGCCCGCCAGCGAACACCGCGTAGGCATCGTTGTAGATCATGTAGCCCAGCGGCCCCCAGAGCATCACCATCGGCACCGGCGAGCCGAGCATCAGTTGCACTGTGCTGCGCAGGCTATGGCTCCAGTGCTGCAATGAACCCAGGCTGGTGACGGACCAGTCGAAGGCACGGATGCGTTCGGCCATCTCGCCTTTCCACCCCTGGCACCCGTGATGATCTGATAAGAACGGCATGAACGGACTCTACGAAAAACGTGATACAGCATGGGTTTTCAAGAGGTTGCGCACAGCCTCCAGAGCCTTTGAGCACGGCCCGGGCGGATGGTTTCACGGTTTTCAGCCCTGGACCGGAAAACCTGGACACGCCCGGTTCAACAGCACTGAAGAGACAGGATAGGCGATCCCGGCCAGTCCAGGAGGACGCCAGCAAGCGCCTCCCAGACAATGGGCGGATTGCCCGCCCGCAAGGACCTCAGTCGGTGCCGTATTTCGGCGAGCGCGGACCGTACAGCAGACCGGTGCGTTGCCCGGCCGACAGCAGGCGCTGGCTGGTGATGCCGGCGATCGGGTGCCCGGCGTCGGTGGAGGTGTTGATGATCTGCTTCACCGCTGCAGTGATCAGCATGCCCACCAGGCCGCCGCTGTTGCCGCTGTTGCCTTCCTCGCTGGAGGCGCGAGCGCTGCCGGTCCACAGGGTGGTGCCGGTTTTGAGGTCCACCAGGGTGGCGCTGGCGGTGACCACGGTCTCGCTGCTGATCAGCATGTAGCTGGTGCCATATTCCTTGACCGTGATGTACAGCCCGGCGTCGGCGCCGAAGATCTGGTTGAGCTTGGCCGGCGACAGGCCGTGGATGTCCGCTGGGTTGGTCAGGCCGTTGTGGCGGAAGGTTTCATCCACCACGGCAATCGGCATCACGTAGTAACCGGCTTCGGCCAGGGGAAAGGTCACCTGGGACAGCATGCTGTAGGTGGCCTTGACGTCCGGCGACTCATTGAGCGGCGGCAGCACCAGGATCGACTTCGGCCGGGCCTGCTTGTAGGCCGAATAGTCCACGGTCTTGGGCGCGGCGCAGCCCACCAGCAGGCTGACGCTCAACAGGCCCAGGAGGTTGCGCAAGGTGGTGAAGTTCATTGGGCGGCTCCCTGCTTGGCGTTCTTCAACAGAAAGTCCATGTACGAGGCGGACTCGGGGAACAGCGCCTTCTCGGTATTGAACTGCTGCACCATCTGGTCATCCTTGCCCAGGCCCGCATAGAGCATGCCCAGGTGGGCATGGTAACCCGGCGGCACCGCCTTGCCGGTGGACTTGATCTTCTGCAGGTCGCGCTCCAGCGCTTCGACCTGGGCCTCGCGGGCTTCCTCGCCCTTGAAGTATTCGTAGGTCTGGACCTGATAGGTTTCCCACTGGTACAGCGTCTTCGGCCCGCTGCAACCGGCCAGCAAAACGCTGCCCAGCAAGGCGCCAGCCAGCAGTGGCCGCGCGGTGATGGTCTTGAACATGCTTACGTCTCCCTGTCAGCAATATTGATCAGCGGCCGGGTTTCCAGGCCCCGGTATCGATGGCTTCGACCATGCGGTTGACCGCCTCGCGCATGGCCAGGTCCAGCACCTTGCCGTTGAGGGTCGAGTCGTAGGAAGCGGTGCCGCCAAAACCGATCACTTCACGGTTGGACAGGGCATACTCGCCGGCACCCTGGGTGGAATACACCACTTCGGAAGTGCTGATATTGACGATGTTCAACGCCACCTTGGCGTAGGCCACCTGGGTCTTGCCGCGGCCGAGAATACCGAACAGCTGGTGGTCGCCGGTTTCCTTGCGGCCGAACTCGGTGACGTCGCCGGTGACCACAAAATCCGCGCCCTTGAGTTTCTGCGCCTGGCCCTTGATCGCCGCTTCCTGCTGGATCTCGCCCATGTTGTCGCGGTCCAGCACGTTGAAACGGTTGGTCTGCTGCAGGTGGGTGATGAGGATGGTCTTGGCCTGACCGCCGAGGCGGTCGACGCCGTCGGAGAAAATCCCGCGCATGTAGCTGGAACGGTTATCGAACTTGCCCACCGCCATCGGCACCCGGGCCCCGGTCCACACCTGGCTGGCGCTCTGGACCTTTTCCACCGGCAAGGCGCGGGAGCTTTCAGTGGCGCAACCGCTCATGCCCGTCAGCACCGCCAGTGCTGCAGCGGACAACATCAACTTCGAGATCACTCTCACTCTAGGTTCCTTTTTGAGTATCCATTTGGGTGCACCATGTAGATGCACTTTCGCCCTGCCGTAAGTCTCTGGCCCCAGTCTGTGCGGGCTCGAAAAGCATCGGCGGGACGTTCTGAAACTTGATGCAGGGGGCATCATCGGCGGCGATTATGCCAAAGCGCCATCAGGCCGAAAAGGAATAAAAAATCATTAGCGTCCACCTGTGATCGCTCGCAAAACCTCGGGCCGGGATCTGTGTCGCCGCTGCCGCAGACTGCGAACGGCTCCGCAGGAGACGCAAAGTCCTGAGATCGCTAGAGGCTCGGCGGCAGATCGCCAAGCAAGGCCCTGCGGGCCTTTGCGCAGCCTCGCCAAAGCTCGGCAGCGGCTACAGGCCAATGCCGAGCCAGGCTTTTGTAGCCGCTGCCGCAGGCTGCGAACGGCTCCGCAGGAGACGCAAAGTCTTGAGACCGCTAGAGGTCCGGCGGCAGATCGCCAAGCAAGGCCCTGCGGACCTTTGCGCAGCCTCGCCAAAGCTCGGCAGCGGCTACAGGCCAGTGCAGAGCCAGGCTTTTGTAGCCGCTGCCGCAGGCTGCGAACGGCTTGGGCGGCATTCCGACGTAGGAGACGCAAAAGTCCTGAGACCGCTAGAGACTCGGCGGCAGTCAGCGAAAGTCCCGACTGCGCACGCTGATGCCATCCAGCAACGGGCTCAGATCCGTCAGGCGCCCGGCAATCAGGTGGCGCACTTCACCCACGGTTTCCAGGGTGCCGTCGACCTTAAGCAACTGCGAACCCACCAGTATCCGACGCTGGTGTTCGGCCAGGTCGCGCCAGACCACTACATTGACGTTGCCGAACTCATCTTCCAGGGTGACGAAGGTCACCCCGCTGGCAGTGCCCGGGCGCTGGCGTCCGGTGACCAGCCCGGCCACGCTCACCGAACGCCCGTGCTCCACCTCCAGCAGTTCCCGGGAACTGCGGCAGCGCCGGGCCTTGAGCTGCGCGCGCAGCAGCGCCAAAGGATGGGGCCCCAGGGTGGTGCCGAGGCTGTGGTAATCGGCCTGCAAGTCTTCGCCGACGCTGGGCCGGGGCAGGTTCACCGGGGCCTCCTCCTGGCGTGGCAGCTCGGCGAACAACCCCAGTTGCTTCTCCACCCCGGCCACTTCCCAGCGCGCCCGGTAGCGATCCCCGGCCAGCGCCCGCAAGGCGCCGGCATCCGCCAGCAGCTCCTGGGCGCGGACATCCAGCCGGGCGCGCTCGGCCAGGTCGGCAATATCGACAAAGACCCGCTGCCGGCGTGCGCTCTCGATGCGTTGGCCGTCCTCCTGGCGAAAGCCCTTGATCATGCGCAGCCCCAGGCGCACGGCAGGCTGCCCGGACAGGCCCTTTTCAGCGCGTCCGGGTTGGGCAGGGAGCGGCTCCAGGCTGCAGTCCCAGTCACTGGCGCTCACATCCACCGGCAGGATCTGCAGACCATGACGCCGAGCGTCCTGGAGGATCTGGTCCGGACTGTAGAAGCCCATCGGCCAGCTGTTGATCAGGGCGCAGGCGAAGGCCGCCGGTTCGTGGCACTTGAGCCAGCAACTGGCGTAGGTCAGCAAGGCAAAACTGGCGGCATGGGATTCGGGAAAGCCATAGCTGCCAAAGCCCTTGATCTGCTCGAAGATCTGCGCCGCGAACTCGTCGCTGTAACCGTTCTTGCGCATGCCTTTGCGCAGCCGTTCGCGGTGCGGCTCCAGGCCGCCATGGCGCTTCCAGGCGGCCATGGAACGGCGCAACTGGTCGGCCTCCCCCGGGGTGTAGTCGGCAGCAACAATGGCGATCTGCATCACCTGCTCCTGAAACAGCGGCACGCCCAGAGTTCGCTTGAGCACCGCTTCCAACTTCGGCGACGGATACGTCTCCGGCTCTTCACGGTTACGCCGACGCAGGTAGGGATGCACCATGCCACCCTGGATCGGCCCGGGGCGGACGATGGCCACCTCGATCACCAGGTCATAGAAGTTCTGCGGCTTGAGCCGGGGCAGCATCGACATCTGCGCCCGGGACTCGATCTGGAACACGCCAATGGTGTCGGCGCGGCCGATCATCTGGTAAGTGGCCGGGTCTTCGGCCGGAATGCTGGTGAGGCTGTAGCGCTGGCCGCGGTAGCCATGGATGAGGTCGAAGCAACGGCGGATGGCGCTGAGCATGCCCAGGGCCAGAATGTCCACCTTGAGTAGGCCGACCATGTCCAGGTCGTCCTTGTCCCACTGGATCACCGTGCGCTCGGCCATCGTCGCGTTTTCCACTGGCACCAGATGGTCCAGGGGCTGCTCGGAAATCACGAAGCCACCGGGGTGCTGGGACAGGTGCCGGGGAAAGCCGATCAACTGCCCGGTCAGGCTCAGGACCCGGCGTAGCACCGGGCTCTCGGGATCGAACCCAGCCTCCTGCAGTCGCTCGACACTGGGCGGCGTATCGCTCCAATGGCCGCAGCAGTCGGCCAGGGCATTGACCTGATCCGGCGGCAGGCCCAGGGCCTTGGCCACATCGCGCACCGCCCCGGCGCCGTGGTAGGTGCTGACCACGGCGGTCAGCGCCGCGCGATGCCGGCCGTAACGCTGGAACACGTACTGCAGCACCTCTTCGCGGCGCTCGTGCTCGAAATCGACGTCGATGTCCGGCGGCTCGTTGCGTTCCCTGGACAGGAAGCGCTCGAACAACAGGGTCGAGCGGTCCGGATCGATCTCGGTGATACCGAGGGCGAAACACACCACCGAGTTGGCCGCCGAACCCCGGCCCTGGCAGAGAATGTGCTGGCGCCGGGCAAAATCGACGATGTCGTGCACGGTGAGGAAATAACTCTCGTAGCCCAGGTCGCAAATCAGCGTGAGCTCCTTGTCGATCTGCTTCAGCACCTCGGCCCGAGCCCCGGCCGGCCAGCGGCGCAGAATGCCGCGCTGGGTCAGCACCCGCAGCCAGGACCCGGCGTCATGCCCCTCGGGCACCAGCTCCCGGGGATATTGGTAGCGCAGTTGGCCGAGGTCGAAAGCGCAACGCCCGGCGATGGTCAGCGACTCGTCGAGCAGGGTTTGGGGATACAGCCCTTGCAGCACTTCGATGGGCCGCAGGTGACGCTCGCCATTGGCGAACAGGCGCTGCCCGGCCTCGGCCACCGGCAGGTGATGGCGGATCGCGGTCATGGTGTCCTGCAGCGCCCGGCGCCCGCGCACATGCATGTGCACATCGCCACAGGCCACGGCCGGCAGCCCCCATTGCGCGGCCAGGGCCAGCCGCTGTTGCAGGCGCTGGGCATCGTCCTGGCCGCAATGCAGTTCCAGCGCCAGCCACAGGCGCTCGGGGAATATCTGGCGCAGCCAGTGGCCGTGGTCCGGCGCCGGGCCATCGTCCGCCAGCCACAGGGCCAGCAGCCCCGGCAGCGGTTCGGCAAAGTCTTCGCGCAGCAGGCGATAGCGGCCCTTCTCGGCCCGGCGCCGGGCCCGGGTGATCAACCGGCACAGGCCCTGGTAACCCGCCAGGTCCTCCACCAGCAGCACCAGGCGCGGGCCGTCCTCGACCTGCATTTCGCTGCCGATGATCAGCTTGAGGCCAGTATCGCGTGAGGCCTGCCAGGCCCGGACAATCCCCGCCAGGGTGCATTCATCAGTGATCGCCAGGGCCTGATAGTCCAGGGCCTTGGCGCGCTGGAACAGTTCCTGGGCACTGGAAGCACCACGCTGGAAACTGAAGTTGGACAGGCAGTGCAGCTCGGCGTAGGCGCTCATGCGAACCAGCCTTGCAGCAGCAAGGGCCCGGGCTCGCCGACCTGACGATAGGCCCAGCCCTGCTGGCCGGCGCAGGTTTCGATCAGGTAATAGTCGCGGCGCACGTCGGCGCCGTCCCACCAGCCGGACTCGATGCGCTCCGGGCCTATGAGAATCCGCACGCTGCCTTCGTTCAGGGCCTGGGGTTCAGTGAACAGCCAGCCAGGACGGCGCAATCCGGGGCTGGCCGGACAGGGGTGCGGATCAGTCTGGGGCTGCCAACTGCGCTCCGGCCGGTGATCGGCGCGATGCCCCAGGCCCTGCACCGCGTCATCCCCCAGGCGGGCCCGCAGGCGTTCGCGCAACTGCTCCCAGGGCAGGTTCTGCTGCGGACGCGGATCGAACAGTTCAGTGTGCTGGGGCACGAACAGCGGCAAGTCCTCGGCCACCAGCCGCAGGTTGCGCACCGGCGCCGGCACCTGGATCTGCTCCAGACGCCCGCGGGCCAGTTCAAACAGCATCGCCGGATCGCGCTCGGCACTGAGCAGCCCCACCGGGATCAGGGTGTCGGCGCCTTCGGCATGTTCCAGGTGCAGGGCGAAACGCTGCACGCCGCTGTCGCGGCCACAGAGAAAGGCCGCCAGATCGGCGGTCAGCCGGCGCAAGGGGAACAGCAGCGCCTGATGGGACAGCACATCGAAATTCAGCTCGATGCGCAGGTCGAAACGATCCGGCGGCTGATAGAACGCCAGCCCCAGCGGACGCTCGCCGAGCAAGGTGTCCAGGTGCTTGAGCAAGCGGCCGTCAAAACGCCGGGCCAGGCTGGACCGGGGCAGCTCGCGCAGTTGCTCGAAGCTGCGCACCCCCATGCGCGACAGGGCCGTGGCCTGCTCCGGGGCCAGGCCCAGGCGCTCGATGGGCATGGCTCCCAAGGCCTGGACCAGGGCCGCGCAGTCGGCCACCGCCAAGCCGTCATAGGCATTGGCCAGGACCCGGGCCGCCGCCGGGTTGGGCGCGGCGACGATGCGATGACGAAAGCCCAGGGCCTGCAACTCCCGGCGCAGGCGCGCCTCCAACTGCGGCCAGGGGCCGAACAGGCCCAGGCTGGACTCGATCTCCAGCACCAGGGTACGGGGGTAGGCAACGCTGACCTGGGAGCTGAAACCGTAGGCCCAGGCGGCCAGAAACTGCTGCCAGTGCTCGATCTGCTGCGGGTCGTATTCGGCGCTGGCAAAAGCCTTGGTCAGGGCCTGGGCAGCGGTCAGCGATTGCCCGGGGCGCAGGCCCAGCTCGCGGGCGGCGCCGTTCACCGCCTGGATCACTCGACGCTGCGGGGTGCCACTGAGCAGCGCCAGGGGCGCCTCGGGTTCGGCGCGCTGACGCAACACCGCGTCCAGCGCCAATTGCGGGAACAGAATGCACACCCAACGCATGCCAACCTCAGTGCCCGGCGGGCCAGGCAATAGGCGCCGGATGGGCCAGTCCGCCCCGGCACTTGAGCACCTGCAACTGCACAGGGCGGCCCTGCACGCTGATCCTCAAGGCCGCCGGTGACGGGTTGTGCGCGGCGTCCAGGGGCCGGTAGGCGAAGGCCAGGGTCTGGCCGCTTTCCGCCGCCACCTGCAAGCGCCGCAGGGCGCGGTCGTCGACCTGTTGCGGCCAGCACAGCACCGCGCCGCAACTGCCGGAACGCAGGCATTGCTCGGCGGCCCACAGGGCATCGCGCTCCCCGGCCTGGATGATCGACAGCTGGCGCACATCCACCCCGGCGTTCTGCCAGGCCTGGGGATAGGGCACGAACGGTGGCGCCACCAGCACCACCCGCTCCCCCGCTACGGTCAGCCGCGCCAGGCTCGGCCACAGCAACTGCAGCTCGCCCAGGCCCTGGGCGGCGATGAGGATTTCCGTCAGCGCCGCCTCCGGCCAGCCGCCCGTGGGCAGCACCGCATCCAAAGCAGCATGCCCCGTCGGGTGCAGGCTGACCGGCGCAGACGCCGGGCGGCCTTTCCACACCCGTCCGCCATTGAACAGGGTATCCAGTGCGACCACGGCGCCCATCAGCCTGGCCTCACCAGACCGCAGAACACACCTTCGATAAACAGTTCGTGGTCGTCGGTAACCTCGATCGGCTGATAGGCCGGGTTGCGCGGCAACAGGCGAATGCCCTGCCCCTTGCGCTCGAAACGCTTGATGGTGACCTCGCCGTCCAGGCGGGCGATCACCGTCTGGCCGTTGCGCACCTCACTGCTGCGGCGCACCGCCACCAGATCGCCGTCGAGGATGCCGTCATCGATCATCGAATCGCCCTGGACCCGCAGCAGGTAATCCGGAGTGCGGGAGAACATCCCCGGGTCCAGCCACAACTGACCGTGTATTTCGGCATCGACGCCAATCGGCGCACCGGCGGCCACCCGCCCCAGCACCGGGATCTCCAGCAGCTCCGGGCGCCGCGGCTGATTGAGCAGGCGAATGCCCCGGGCCTGATGGGGGTTGACCTCGATAAACCCGGCCTCGGTCAGCGCCAGCACATGCTTGCGCGCCACGCTGCGCGAGGCGAAACCAAAAGCCTCGCTGATTTCAGCGAGGCTCGGGGGCTGGCCGTGATCGGCGATGCGTTCGCGGATAAAGGTCAGGATGGCACTGCGGCGGGGGGATAAAGTCGTCATGGAGTACATTTGTACTCCTCTCGGATTTATCTGACAAGAACCGCCAATCAGTCCTGCCAGGAAACCAGCGTAGAAGTCGATGAACGCCCGCAGCCAGCGGTCGTCAAGCACCCTTCACGGCTGAATCCGGCCGCCAGCCAACGTCCTTCCTCACACGCCCAGCCCAGGAGCACGACATGCCAACGCGAAACGTTGTCCTCACCGCCCACCAAGAGCAGCTCATCAACAACCTGGTCAAATCCGGTCGCTATCAGAACGCCAGCGAGGTCATGCGCGAAGGTTTGCGTCTGCTGGAACAACGGATTGCCGAGGACGCGGCGAAAATCGAGGCATTGCGCCAAGCCACTGCGATCGGTATCGCGGACCTGCAACAAGGACGCTTCAGCCAGGTGCGGGAAGAAAACCTGCAGCAATACCTGGATGAGCTGGGACGGGAAGCGGTCGCCACGGATCAAGAGCAACACTGAGAGGGTCCAGTAGCGGATCTCCAATGCAGCCCGAACCGACATCGTCGACGCACTGCGGTTTTCCCAAAGACACTTTGGCGAAGCGGCCCAGGTCCGCTATCAGGCCTTGATCCTGCGAGCCCTGCACGATCTCGCCAGCAACCCACAGCACGTTGGCAACCATGAGCGTGACGACATCGCAACGGGCCTTCGCAGCTACCACCTGTTTATCCCCGCCAACACTCCCGGCACCCTCAAGCCCAGGTCAAGAAACCACGACATGTCCTGTTTTATCGAGTGATCGATGAGAGCCTGATCGAAGTGGTCAGGTTGCTGCATGACGCCATGGACGTTCAGTTGCACCTGCCTGCCCAATGATCGGCGCCTGCGCAGGAGCCGGCTTGCCGGCGAAGAAGCCCGAAAGGCAGGCGCCCCGGGCTCAGCCGCGCTGCAGAATCCGATCCATCACCCAATCGGTCTTCAGGGCTTCGCTGGCCAGGGCCGGGTGCCGGGCCTGGCCGCGGATATGGGCGTTCATGCCTTGCACGTGATGCCACTGGATGTGCACGGGGTTGTCGATGACCAGGCTCAGGGTCTCTTCGGCTTCAAGTTGCAGCGGATGCTCGTCGAACACGGAAAAGCTGATGCGCCCCTGGCTGCCGATGATCTCCACCCGGTCCACCCGGCGGTCGGCGACGAAGTTCCATGCGCCGCTGCCCAGGGCCCCGCAAGCGAAGCGCCAGCTGGCGCTGACTGCATCCTCGGCGGCATACAGCCCGGCCTGGCGAGAGCTGATGCCGGCCACCTCGACGATGTCCCCCAGCAGGTACTGGAACAGGTCCAGGCCATGGCTGGCCAGGTCGGCGAAATAACCGCCACCGGCAATCTGTGGGTCGGTCCGCCAGTTGGCCGCGCCGCTGCGGTCGGCCTCGGAAGCGGCCTTGCTCAGGCTCCAGTGCAGGTGCCGGACCTCACCGATGCGCCCGTCCGCCAGCCATTGCCGCACCTGCCGGAAACGCGGCAAGGAACGCCGGTAATAGGCCACGAACAAGTGCAGTCCGGCCTGCTCAAAGGCCTGCTGCATGGCCAGGCTCTGCCCGGCATGCAAGGCCATGGGCTTTTCCACGCAGCAATGCTTGCCGGCGGCGGCCACTTGCAGGCTGTAGGCGTAATGGCTGTCGGGGGGCGTGGCGATGTACACCGCGTCCACCTCGGGGTCGTCGATCAGGGCCTGGGCATCGGTGTACCAGCGGGCAATGCCGTGGCGCTGCGCATAGTCGCGCACCGCCTCGGGGCGGCGGCCCATCACCGCCACCAGCGCCGAACCCGGAACCTTGTAGAAGGCCGGGCCGCTCTTGCGCTCGGTGACACTGCCGCAACCGATCATGCCCCAGCGTACGGTGGGCAGCGACCCGGCCTCGGTGTTCATTTCGGCGCTTGCAACGCGCGCAGATCGAGCTGACCGTTGTGCAGCGGCGGGCACCAGTAGTAGCCACCGGTGATCGGCCGGCTCATGCGGTACAGGCCGTCGACGATGCCGTCTTCCAGGCCGCTCATGCGCCGCAGCTGGACTTCGAAGGCGTTCAGGCTGTGACCGAAGGCGAGGAACATCAGGCCGCCCTTGTCACCTTCGATCCAGGGCATCGAACGGCGCACCATGAAGGCCTCCGGGGTGAAGCTTTCCTGGGCGGTGCGCTTGACGTGGGCCGATTCCGGGGCATCGTCCAGTTCTTCGTTATCGCTCAGGCGCCGGCCGATGATGTGGTCGCGCTCTTGCTGGTGCATCGCGGCAAAGCCCTTGAAGTCGTGCTGCCACTGCTGGATCGCGGCAAAGCTGCCACCGCGCAGGCCGTCTTCACCCTCGGCCAGCGCCGCGGCCACGGCGGCCTCTTCATGAGGGTTCTCGGTGCCATCTTCATAACCGGTCAGGTCGTGACCGCTCTTGTGGCGGAAGGCTTCCTGCATGCCGACCAGACGAAAGGCCGGGGCCAGCGCGGCCTCCAGCTCGTTGCTGCGGTGCAGCAGCTCGCCGCGCTCGTCACCGTGCAGCCAGACCCACAGCGCGTGCTGGGTCGAAGGGTTGTCGACGCCGACGCCGGTCAGCGCCGGAAACGGCTTGAGCCCTTGAACCCGGCCGCCCATGGCCTTGACCAGCGAGGCGCCAAAGCCTGCGACCGCCGTTGCGCCGTCCACCCGTGCCAGCAACTGGTCAAGGGCCTGGGGCAACGCCTCGATGGACTCAAGGGCAAAGAACAGGTGACGGGCCTGGGACGGAACGGGTGCAGCGAGGATGCCGGGCTGGTAGTAACTCATGGGAACTCCTGAATAAAGGCCGCGAGTTTACCGCCCTGAGCTGTCGGCGTCAGCGTCGATACAGACGGGCGCGCAGCGGCGATGCAAGGTCGTGGTGAAAATGCCGGGCCGGGATCTGTGTAGCCGCTGCCGCAGGCTGCGAACGGCTCGAAGGGCCGCCAACCTCTCAAGGCCGCTGGAGGTTCGACGGGCGATCGCCAAGCAAGGCCCTGCGGGCCTTTGCGCAGCCTCGCGGGCTCGGCAGCGGCTACAGGGGCGGTCTTCAATGCAGCGCCGCTTCTTCGCGAAAGGCGCTGGGGCTCAGCCCGGTCCAGCGCTTGAAGGCCCGGCGGAAACTGCGCACGTCGCTGTAACCCACCTCTTCGGTGATGCGTTCGATGGACAGCTCCGGGTTGCCCAAGAGGTTCAGGGTCCGCGCCTGGCGCACCCGCTCCAGCAGGGCTTCGAAGGTCAGGCCGTGTTCGGTCAGGCGCCGGCGCAGGGTGCGCCCGCTCATGTTCAGGTCCCCCGCCACCTGCTCGATATGGCTGCCGGCCCGCAGGTCCCGGCTCAGGGCGCGCTCCACCGCCTGGATCAGGTCCATCTTCTGGTGCACCTGGGCGCTTTCCAGCTCCAGCAGCTTGAGGGCCTGGCGCAGGGCCACTGGGTGATGATTGGGCAAGGGCATCTGCAGCCAGCGAGCCTCGATCACCATGCGCGCGTGCAGGCAGCCGAAGCGGACGTGGGGGCCCAGCAACTGCCCGTAAAGCTCGGCGTAGGCCGGCGCGGCATGCATGAATTCCACCCGCAGGGCCTGGAAATCCCTGCTCAGCAGGGCCCGGCCATAGATCAGCAGGCTGGCGAAGAACTCTTCCGCAGCAAAGATCTGCACCTCGCCGTAGGGCAGGCGGCATTGCAACTCGACAAAGAACTCCTGGCCCTGACGCCCGAGATCGGCGCTGACGATGGTCCCAGAGGTGTGCTGATGACGGATGCCCAGCTCGAAGGCGTCCCCCAGGGTCCGGCACAGGGACAGGGCATGCCCCAGCAAGCCCAGGGTGCCCAGCACATTGCGGCTGCCGACCCAGAGCCCCAGGCCTTGCTGGGGCAGCGCCGCCAGGGCGCGCTCGATCATCGCCACCGCCTGGCGGTAGGAGATGCGCAGGGTCGGGTCCTGCAGGTCTTCCAGGGTGAAGCCCAGGCCGCGACACAGGCGTTCGGAGCTGATCCCTTTGTCAGTGGCGACGTCCGCCAGGGTCTGCAACAGGAAGGGTGAAACCAGGGCCAGCTGGTCGTGGGGATCGACGGCTTTGATGTGCATGGGTATCGGCTTCCGGGCCGCTTGAGCGGCTGTTTTTATTGTCTGCTACCGCCGGTGCCAAGGCATCACCGACCGCTGCAGCATATCCCGTCCCACGGGGTTTTACGGAGGAATGTAACAAAGCATTGCGGCCTGTCCGACAAAGTTCCCCTCCCTGTCCGCCAATACCCTGCCCCACGCCCGGCCCAAGGCTTATTTCTATGGGGCCTGCGGCGCGCCTGCCGCCGCGCTCCTCACTAACAATAAGAATGAGCCCAACCATGCACCCGACCCGCCTCACTCGCTCTCTGCCCCTGCACCTGGGCGTAGCCCTGGCCACCTGCGCCAGCCTGAATGCCCTGGCCAGCGAATCCGGGGTCGACAACATCGGCCCCGGCACCGACGGCTTCTACGTGCTGCCCCTGAGCCCCGACCAGCTCCCGGAACACATGTTCGCCTTCAACCTCTACTACAACCACTACCAGGCCAAGAAGCTCGACATCAGCGCCTTTGGCGGCAAGGTGCAGGAAGTCAAGATCACCTCCGACGCGATCATCCCGCGCCTGGATTACCTGAGCCCGCTGCGGGTCTTCGGCGGCCGCCTGGGGGGCTACGTGGCGCAGCCCTACCTGCGCCAACAGGTGTCGCTGTACGGCCAGAGCGACCGCCGCGAAAGCATGGGCGACACCACCTTCGCGCCGATCATTCTCTGGGACCTGGGGCCCAGCCTGACCCTGGGCGCGGCCGTGGAAGTGACCCTGCCCACGGGCCAATACGATGCCGAGCGACTGGCCAACACCAGCAACAACTTCACCACCTACAAGCCGCTGTTCTCCATGACCTGGCTGCCCAGCGAACGCACCGAGCTGTCGTTCAAGACCACCTACAGCTTCAACCGGGAAAACCACGCCACCGACTACCGTTCCGGGCAGATCTTCCACTTCGACTACTCGGCCAGCTACCGCCTGACCGACAACCTGAGCCTGGGGCTCAACGGCTACTACCTGAAGCAGACCAGCGACGACAAGCAATACGGCAAGACCGTGACCTTCATGGGCGAGGACGTGAGTGACGGGGTGCGCGGGCAAGTGTTCGCCATCGGCCCGGCGCTACACCTGCGCTTTCTTGAATACGCCAGCGCGGAAATTCGCTGGGCCAAGGAATTCGACGTGGAAAACCGCCCCGAGGGCGACATGCTCTGGGCCAAGCTGAGCATTCCTTTTGCCCTGTGAAACCCGCGGCAGAATTGAAGCCGCTACGGGTTCGGCGGCAGATCGCCAAAGCTCGGCAGCGGCTACAGGCGGTTGCCGGGCCGCGTTTCGTGTAGCCGCTGCCGCAGGCTGCGAACGGCTCCGAAGGAGACGAGGGGATCTTGAGGCCGCTCGAGGTTCGGCGGCAGATCGCCAGGCAAGGCCCTTCGGGCCTTTGCGCAGCCTCGCCAAAGCTCGGCAGCGGCTACAGGGCGTGGGATCAGTACACCGGCCAGCGGTCGACGATGCGTCCGCCGCGCAGCGCCAGCAGGTCGCCAAATTGCAGGAGCACCGCTTCGCTCTGCTGCGGACGCAGGAAGACCTGGTCGTCCACCTGCAGGCCCACGGCGCGGGAGCCGTTGACCATCTCCTGGTTGGAACTGCGACCGAACAGCTGGTTGCTCTGCAAGCCCGCCGGCGATTCGAAATCCGCCAGCCAGTGGCCGCCATAGATGAAGAAGGTCTGGCGCTGGTTGCGGTCCCACCAGGACAACAGCCGCGACCGGTCGTCCAGGGCCGGGATCCGCACCGGCCCGGTACTCTTGAGCACCGGGGTGGCGATAAAGGCAGCCGGCACATGCTGCTCCAGGGAGGGCAGGTCGTAGTGACTGGGCTTGAGCAGCGCAGTGCCCACCGAGACCTCGCTGCTCAGGCGTTCCTGCTCGTGCCGGCGATAGCTGGGGCTGCCGGCGGTGTTCAGGGTCAGCTCGGCCTGCCATAGCGCCGGGTACTGCTGGCGGGTGAAATCGGCAAAGCCGTTGTAGCGCTGCATGACCTTATCGAACAGGCTTTGCGGCGACCCGAGAATCCCCGGTACGCCCATGTCGACAAAGGGGTCGTAGCCCATGAACCCGGCAAACTCCAGGTGCCGGGGGTTGGCGCTGATCAGCGCCAGCATCCGCCCGAGCACGGCGTGGTCCGCCACGCCACCGCGATGCAGCCCCACATCCAGCTCGATGTTGATGCGCATCCGCGTGCCCAGGCCCTGGGCCAGCCCGAGGTATTGCTGCAGGCGTTCGGGGGTATCGAGCAGCCATTGCAGTTGCCGGCGCGGGTCGAACGGGCCCTTGAGCTGCTGGTAGAAGCGCTCGGCGGCGCGGATCGGCAAGGGTTTGCCCAGGAGGATATCGGCGTCGGCAAACACCTCGGCGTCGTGGTTGAGAAACGGCTGGTGGAAGGACATCAGGCGCCGGGTGCCGGCACGCTGGGCGATATAGGCCAGGAGCCCCGGCGACGGCAGGGATTTTTCCACCAGGCGCAGGTGCTTGCCGCCGCGCTGCACCGATTGCATGACCACATCGATGTTGTGGTCCAGGCGATCCAGGTCGATCAGCATCACCGGCTGCATCGGCCCGTTGGCCTTGAGCTCGCGATTGAGTTCGGCGAAATACGGGCTGTAGGGCGCGCCCCGGTCGCCGGGCCGCAGCCAGGCACCGACACCGGCCAACAACACACCGGCCCCCAGGGTGCCGGCCATGAAATGACGACGGTTCATGGGTCTGATCTCCTGTTCACGCCACACCCAGCACCGAGGCCAGGTGGGCGTTGATGAATTTGCCTTGCGGGTCCAGCGCCTGGCGCACCTTGGCGAAGGCCGACCATTGCGGGTAAAGCCCCTGCAGGGTGCGGGCATTGAGGCTGTGGTGCTTGCCCCAGTGCGGACGCCCCTGGTACTTCCAGAAGATCGGCTCCACCGCGGCGAAGAAGTTGTGGTGATCCATGCTGTAGTGCTGATGCACCGAGATCGAACAGCTGTCGCGCCCCTCGAACATGCTCAGGGGAATGTCGTCGGCCTTGACGTAGCGGTACTCGATGGGAAACCAGGTGCGCAGGTCCTTGTCGCGGATCAGCGCCAGGATCTCCCGCAGGCACTGCGGCCCCAGGTGCGCCGGCACCGAGTACTCCATCTCGTTGAAACGCACGCTGCGCACATTGGCGTAGACCTGATAGGAATCCCCCACCCGCTCATCGAACCGGGCCAGCCAGCGCAGGCTGTTGAGCAGGTGGCGGCGAGTGTCGGGGAAGTCGCTGACGTACTTGTCGAGGTTCTCGATCAGGCTGACGAACTCGTTGCCGCCCTCCTCGGCCGGGTCCCTGGGTGGGGTCGCCGGGTCGTCGGTCTCATTCAGGGCCACCGCCAGGGCGTAGTCGGAATGGGTGACCACGAGCATTTCCCAGTGCTGGTTGTCGCGAAGGTTGTTGGCCATGTCTTCCAGCAGTTCATCGGTCCTGGCGATCCATTGTTTTTCCCGCAGGCGATAGGCGGCGCGGTTCTGCAGGCGCACCCGGGTCGCCACCCCCAGTGCCCCGAGGGACACCCGGGCGGCGTGGAACACCTCGGCGTTGCGCTGGGGATCGCAGTCCAGCACCTCGCCGCTGGCGGTCACCAGTTGCAGCCCGCAGACCTGGGACGAATAGGAGCCAAAGCCGATCCCGGTGCCGTGGGTCGAGGTGGCAATGGCACCGGCCAGGGTCTGGTAGTCGATATCCGCCATGTTCCACAACGCCTGCCCCACCTCCTTGAGCGCCGGGCCCATCAGCGACATCGGCGTGCCGGCGGCGAACTCGGCTTGCAGGGTCTGCGGATCATGGGCCAGCAGGCCGTTGAAATAGGCCAGGGACAGCAAGGTGCCGTCGGTGGGCACCAGGGCGCTGAAGGAGTGGCCGGAACCCACCGGACGGATCTTGCCCGGGGCCTGGCGGATCAACTGGCGCAACTCATCCAGGTCCTTGGGCGCCAGCCGCGCTGCAGGCAGGCAGCTTTGCGCGCCGGACCAATTGCGCCAAGGGATCAGCCGCGGGGGCCGGGCCAGCTCGGCCAGCAGCGGGTTGCTGCACAGCGCGCCGAAGGCGCCGAGGGCGCCGAGGGCACCGGCGCCTTGCAGCAGCCGGCGTCGAGAGAGGTGCATGTGCATAAACGAAGACCTTGTCTTTTTATTGGAATGAATGGCCGGACATGAAGCTGATCAGGGCCAGGAACTGCGCTTCGCTGCACTGCATGCACAGGCCCATGGGCGGCATGCCCTGGTAGCCGTTGATGCTGTGATCGAGCAGGGTCTCGGCGCCCTGGGCCAGGCGCGGGGCCCAGGCCTTGGCGTCGCCGGCCAGGGGCGCACCGGAGGTCGGGTTGGCGTGGCACAACTGGCAGCTGCTGGCGTAGACCTGGGCCAGGGCCGGGTCGGCCGGGCTCTGGCGCGCAGCGTCGAGTGGCGCAGCGTCGAGGCGCACGGCGGCAGGCGGTTCAGCCTCGCCGCAAGCGCTCAGCAGCAGGCCCAGAACCAGGCCCAGGGCGCGGCGAATCAGCAGGCAAGAGGGACGCCGCAACGGGCGCGAACAGGCGGGGGTGACAGTGGGCATCGGTGGTCCTCAGTGCGGCCAGGGCAAAGGGCCCGCCCCGACAACAGAGGCGGCCCCTATTGAGCAACACTAAGACACCCGCCCCCTGGGGTTGAGGGCATTGGCGGCCAGCCAAGGGTGCAGGGTCGGCCAGCCAAGGGTGCAGGGTCGGCCAGCCAAGGGGCAGAGTCGGCCAGCCAATGACAGGTAGCAGGCATAAACACCGCCCCCAGGACACAAGGCTCTGGCCCGCCCCTTATGCGGTAGTTGCTGGGTAGCAGCTGAAACGTTTAACCTCAAACCATGACCGCTGGCGGGTCGAGCGCACAAAGCGCTAAAGCCGCAGGCCATTCAGGCGTATAAACCTTGGAGCGATGGCGCCACTGTCATCCGCGCCGGAGCCATTTCCAACACGGGGTAGAGTCATGACCACAGCCAATGTCCTCAACAACCTGTTTCCTGCTGCCGCCGACATCCCCGAAGCCTATCGCCTGCCCGATCCGGTGGAGCAGCGCGACTACCTGGTAGACGGTGAACTGCGCACCTGGAACGGCCCCCTGGCCCAGGTCCGCAGCCCGATCTACTTGAGCGGCGCCGACGGCGACCAGCAAGTGATTCTCGGCAGCACACCGCTGCTGGACGCTGATACCGCCCTCACCGCCCTGGACGCCGCCGTGCGCGCCTACGACCGCGGCCAGGGCGCCTGGCCAACGATGCGCGTGGCTGAGCGCATCCAGCACGTGGAAGCCTTCCTGGCGCGCATGCGCGAACAGCGCACAGCAGTGGTCAAGTTGCTGATGTGGGAAATCGGCAAGAACCTCAAAGACTCGGAAAAGGAGTTCGACCGCACCTGCGACTACATCGTCGACACCATCGGCGCGCTCAAGGAACTGGACCGGCGCTCCAGCCGCTTCGAACTGGAACAGGACACCCTCGGCCAGATCCGCCGCGTGCCCCTGGGCGTGGCCCTGTGCATGGGCCCCTACAACTACCCGCTGAACGAAACCTTCACCACCCTGATCCCGGCGCTGATCATGGGCAACACCGTGGTGTTCAAGCCGGCCAAGCTCGGCGTGCTGCTGATCCGGCCGTTGCTCGAAGCCTTCCGCGACAGCTTCCCGGCCGGGGTGATCAACGTGATCTACGGCAGCGGCCGCGAAACCGTCAGCGCGCTGATGGCCAGCGGCAAGATCGACATCTTCGCCTTCATCGGCACCAACAAGGCCGCCAGTGACCTGAAGAAACTCCACCCCAAGCCGCACCGCCTGCGCGCGGCCCTGGGCCTGGACGCGAAGAACCCGGGAATCGTGCTGCCCGATGCCGACCTGGACAACGCGGTCAGCGAGGCCGTTACCGGCGCGCTGTCGTTCAACGGCCAGCGCTGCACCGCACTGAAGATCCTGTTCGTCCATGAAAGCGTGGTGGAGCGCTTTATCCAGCAGTTCAACGCCAAGCTGCAAGGCCTCAAGCCGGGCATGCCCTGGGAGCCGGGCGTGGCCCTGACGCCACTGCCGGAAAACACCAAGGTCGATTACCTGCACACCCTGGTGGCCGATGCCCAGGCCCACGGCGCCCAGGTGGTGAACCCCCATGGCGGCGAGTCCCGGGCGTCGTTCTTCTACCCGGCGGTGCTGTACCCGGTGAACCCGCAGATGCGCGTCTACCACGAGGAACAGTTCGGCCCGGTGGTGCCCATCGTGCCCTACCGCGACCTGGACACGGTGATCGACTACGTCCTGGAATCGGACTTCGGCCAGCAACTGAGCCTGTTCGGCAGCGACCCGGCAGTGATCGGCCGGCTGGTGGACACCTTCGCCAACCAGGTCGGGCGGATCAACATCAACGCCCAGTGCCAGCGCGGCCCGGACACCTTCCCCTTCAACGGTCGCAAGAACTCCGCCGAGGGCACGTTGTCGGTGCATGATGCGTTGCGCACCTTCTCGATCCGCACCCTGGTGGCGACCAAGTTCCAGGAGCGCAACAAACAGCTGATCAGCGACATCATCCGCAATCGCGACTCCAGCTTCCTGACCACCGACTACATTTTCTGAAGCGCCTGGCCGGGGCTCGCCACGCGGCGAGTCGCGGCTACTGATTCAGCCACTCATCAGCTATTGGAGAAACCGGTCTGGGCCCGTTCAAACACCTGCGGGGCATCCACCTGCCGCCCTTGCTGCAGCGCCTGCTGCGTCCCCTGCTGGACCCGTACCGGCGCTACCGTCACGCCCGCCTGATCCATGCGGTGCGGGTCGCCCTCGGCCTGATCGCCACCATTCTCCTGACCACCGGCCTCAACCTGCCCCACGGCGAGTGGGCGTCGGTGACCATGCTGGTGGTGATCGGCGGCCTGCAGCACCACGGCAACATCGGCAAGAAGGCCGCCGAGCGGGCCATCGGCACCCTGGTGGGCGCCGGGGTCGGCCTGGTGCTGGTGGTGCAGCAGGCGTACTTCGGCCATCCCTGGCTGACCTACCTGGGCATGTCGGCGGTGTGCGGCTACTTTTCCTACCACGCCATCGGCAAGGGCGGGTATACCGCGCTGCTGGCAGCGATCACCGTGTTCATCGTCGCCGGCCATGGCGACAACCAGATCAGCGACGGCCTGTGGCGCGCGGTGGACATTCTCATCGGCATTGCCCTGGCCCTGGCGTTTTCCTTCGCCATTCCGCTGTACGCGGTGTATTCCTGGCGCTACACCCTGGCCAGCGCCCTGCGCGACTGCGCTCAGTTGTATGGACGGATCATCCAGGGCCAGTCGGTGACCGACGACGAACACCTCAAGCTCCTGGGCCGGGTCAACGCCGCCATGCTGCAACTGCGTTCGCTGATGCCTTCGGTGTCCAAGGAAGTGCGGATTTCCATGACCGAGCTGGACGCCATCCAGCGCAATCTGCGGATGTGCATCAGCACCCTGGAGATCCTCGGCAACACCCGCCCCGATGCCAGCGACCGGCAAGCCATGGCGCAGATGCAACTGGCACTCAAGGCCGAGCACCGGCAGATCCGCGTGCAGTTGATCGGCATGGCCCGGGCCCTGCAAACGGGGGGCACCCAGCGCCTGGACAAACCCCTGGAAGGCCATGCCGACAAGGCCCTGGAGACGCCGGTGTATTCGCCCCTTGACGGTTACCGGCTGCTCACCCGGCAGTTGGCCGCGACCCTGGGCGAAATGCGCCAGCGACTGGCCAAAAGCGCCCGGCACTGGAAGATTTAAAACAACTCGCTAAAGGGAATGAAACGCGCCGCGTCGCCCACCTGCAGTGGTATCGGCCATGGCCAGCAGGCTGGCCAGTGCTTCTTCCAGCGGCATCAAGTGGCCCTGGCTCATCCCCGGGACTCGCAGGCCTGCACCGGCTTGAGGTGCGGCACGAAATTGCACGGCCGATGGCGGGCATCCAGCTGCTCGGCGAGGATGCCTTCCCAGGCGGTGCGGCAGGCCCCGGTGGAGCCCGGCAGGCAACACACCAGGGTGCCATTGGCCAGCCCGGCCAGGGCCCGGCTCTGTACCGTGGAGGTGCCGATATCGAGGATCGAGATGGCGCGGAACAGCTCGCCAAAACCGTCGATATGCTTGTCCAGCAGGCAACTCACGGCTTCGGGGGTGCTGTCGCGACCGGTGAAGCCGGTGCCGCCGGTGATCAACACCACCTGGATGCGCTCGTCGGCGATCCAGGCCGCCACCTGGGCGCGGATCTTGTACAGATCGTCCTTGAGCAGGTTGCGTTCGCTCAGGGTGTGGCCGGCTTCCAGCAGGCGACTGACCAGCAGTTGCCCGGAGGTGTCCGTGGCGTATTCCCGGGTATCGCTGACCGTCAGCACGGCCATGTTCAAGGGTACAAACAACGCATCCGACTTCACGCTCATGTCATTCTCCGACCGGCAAGATAAAAACCATGGATGCAGGCTAAAGGCCCGAAACCGCGGCTGTCTAATCGTTCTGGCTGACCGGATTATCGAGGCGCTCTATCGTCAACCGCGGTTTGGCGTGGCGGTTGATAAAGCCCATCAATCGGCCATTCAACACTTCCGATTGGACGTGCCCGAAGGACAATGCCATCGTTTGCGCCACCGACCTGATATGCGTCCCGCCATGACCCCGATCCAGCCTGCACCCGCCTGTTCCCTGCCCTGCTCGATCCTGCTGCTGGCCGGTGGCCGCGGCTCGCGCATGGGCGGCCAGGACAAGGGCCTGGTGACCTGGCACGGCCAGCCGCTGATTGCCCATGTGCAGAAGGTGGTGCGGCCCTTCAGCGATGACCTGATCATTTCCTGCAACCGCAACGCCGAGCAGTACCGGCCCTATGCCGATCGTTTGGTGGCGGATGAGCAACAGGACTTTCCCGGCCCTCTGGCGGGCGTGCTGGCAGGCCTGGCAGTGGCCCGGCATCCCTGGCTGCTGGTGCTGGCCTGCGACGCGCCGCGGATCGACAGCGCGCTGATCCAGGCCCTGCTGGATGCCCGCGCAGCGCACGCCCCTCATCCGCTGATGGTGCAGCAGGCCGGCTACTGGCAACCCATGTTCAGCCTGATTCCCACGGCGCTGGCAGCGAGCTTGCGCCAAGCCTGGCACCTGGGTGAACGCAGCCTGCTGCGGGCCCTGGCACCCCACGGACTGAGCGCCCTGCCCTGCGCCGCGGACGACCCGCGACTGAGCAATTTCAACACCCCTGAACTACTGTCTGAAACAGACTCCGGGCCCTTGGCCTGAACGCCGAAGGTGTGCCCCGAGGGCCTGGCTCGGGAAGACTGAACGTCTTTCCACAGACCGGACACCTGCGTTACTACTGACTCCGATTTCCTCACCACAGGTGCCATTGTGGACATCAAGCAACTCAAGTTTCTCATCGCCCTGGAACAGACCCGGCACTTCGGCCAGGCCGCCGCGCGCTGCCACATCACCCAGCCGACCCTGTCCATGCGCCTGCGCAACCTGGAGGACGAACTGGACCTGATCCTGGTGACCCGGGGCCAGCGCTTCGAAGGCTTCACCGAGGCCGGTGAACGGGTGCTGGCCTGGGCCAAGACCCTGCTGGCGGCCCATGACGGGCTGTTCGCCGAAGCCGCCGCCTGCCGTGGGCAACTGGTGGGTAACCTGCGCCTGGGCCTGGTGCCGCTGAGCGGCTTCAACCCCATCAGCTATGTACAGAAGCTGTCGGCGAGCTTTCCCGAACTCAAGTTCAGCCTGTCGTCCGCTAGCTCCGACCGGATCATCGAGGACATCGGCAACAACCAGCTGGACCTGGGGGTCTGCTACCTGGACCACGTCAACCCCAACTACCTGGACTTCTTCGAGATCGGCGAGACCCGGGTCGGCCTGCTCTATGACACCCGGCACTTTCATTTCGAAGGCACTGAGATGAGCTGGGAAGAGGCCGCCGAGCTGCCCCTGGGCATGCTCAGCACCGGCATGCACTATCGCAAGTCCATCGACCTGAGCTTTCGCAGCCGTGGCCTCAACCCGACGCCGATCCTGGAGAGCGATTCCACCTACCAGCTGTTCCAGGCGATTCACGAAGGCTTCTGCTGCTCGATCATGCCGTTGGACAGCGGCCTGGATTCGCCCATCGACAACCTGGCCTTCATCCAGCTGCCGGATGCCAGCGTGCTGGCGCCCCTGGGGCTGGTGATGCGCAAGACCGAGCCACGCTCGGCGATTGCCGAAAAGTGCTTTGCCGAAGCCAGGAAACTCTTTGCCATCAAGGGCGAATGAACGCCCCCGGAGCCAGCGTGCCCCGGAGTGAATCGACTGTATTGAGGTGTCGTCATGGTTTGCCGTATCGAACAATCGGAGCAACAGCCCGAGGCCAATGCACCGGCCCCCGCGCCGCAGCGCGTGACCTATCGCGAATACAGCCCCGAGGGCGGAGTGGCCGAGGCGCCGCTGGCCGCAGAGATTGCCCTGGCCATCACCTACAACGGCCTGAGCCAGGCGGTGATGATGGTGTCTCCCGGCAACCTGGAGGATTTCATTCGCGGCTTCAGCATCACCAACGACATCGTCAGCGACCTCAGCGAAATCTACGACATCCGCCTGAGCCACTTTCCCCAGGCCTGCCAGGCCGATGTGCAGATTTCCAGCCGGGCCTTCTGGGCCCTCAAGGACCATCGCCGGCAAATGGCCGGAACCAGCGGCTGCGGGTTATGCGGCGTGGAAGCCCTGGAACAGGCGCTGCCGCAACTGCAGAGCCTCGAACCTTCATCGCTGCCCCCCGCCGAGCATCTGCAGGGCCTGCGCGAGCGCATCGAACAGGCCCAGCACATGGCCCGCAGCAGCGGCGCCCTGCACGCGGCGCTGTACGTCGATGAACAGGGTGAAGTGCGCCTGTGCCAGGAAGACATCGGCCGCCACAACGCCCTGGACAAGCTGATCGGCGCCCTGCTGAACGCCGGGATCGATGGCCGCCAGGGCTTCACCGTGGTCACCAGCCGCTGCAGCCTGGAGCTGATCCACAAGGCCGTGCGCGCCCGCCTCGGCACCCTGGTCAGCCTTTCCGCGCCTACCGCGCTGACGGTGCAATGGGCCAACAAGCACCACCTGAACCTGATCCATGTGCCCCATCGCAATGCGCCACGGATCTACAGCCCGGTGTCAGCCGGCTGACCGAGCGGTTGGTGGTGCGGAAACCTGCCGCAGTTACTGCAAAACACTGCCACGGCGCTTGAGGGTCCAGCCCTGCTGCATGCCGGCGGCGGCCAGCAGAATCGCGCCGACGCCCACCCATTGCAGCAGGCCCAGGCGATGCCCGAAGGCCAGCCAGTCGACGAAGATCGCCGCAATCGGATAGATGAAGGACAAGGCCCCGGTCAACGCCGTCGGCAACTTCTGGATCGCCCCATACAACAGCACGTACATCACCCCGGTATGCACGATGCCCAGGGTCAGCAGGCTGGCCCAGGCCGTGGCCTGCTGGGGCGGTGCGCCGAGGTTGGCCCAGGGCGCCAGCAACAGCACCCCGGTGCACACCTGGATCAGCGCGATCAGGTGTGGCGGCGTGCCGCTCAGGCGCTTGATCAGCAGCGCGGCAAAGGCGTACAGCAAGGCCGCGCCCAGGGCCAGGGCGATGCCCAGCAGGTAGTCGTTGCCGGTTTCGCCCTGGGTGCCGTGGGCGCTGACGATGGCCAGCATTCCGGCAAAGGACAGGCACAGCCAGAACAGCTTCTGCGGGGTGATCTTTTCCCCCAGGAACAGCGCCCCCAGGGCCACCAGGATAAAAGGCTGGACGTTGTACACCGCGGTGCCGATGGCGATCGAGGCTCGGGAATAGGAGCCGAACAACAGCACCCAGTTACCGACAATGGCCACGCCGCTGAGCACCGCCAGGATCAGCGCACGCTTGGTCAGAATGTTCTTACGAAGAAAACCGAAAGCGCCACAAATAAGTAGCAAAGTCCCGGCGCCGAACAGGCAACGCCAGAACACCACGTCCAGCACCGGTTGCCCGGACACCAGGACGAACCAGCCGATGGTTCCGGAAATCAGCATGGCGGCGGTCATTTCCAGCGAGCCGCGGCGCGTCAGTGCATCCATCATCAATCTCCTCTAACAGTGGCCAAATTATGCCCAGCGCAACCTGCCCCTCGCCAGTTCAAAACCTAGGCTAGACTCAATCAAGGCCTTTTTTATCAAGGCAAAACAGCCATCCCACCTAACGAGATCGCCATGCTTGATGCCATCGACCAGGCACTGATCAGTGCCCTGATGCAGGACTCCCGCCGCTCCCTCAAGGCCCTGGCACAGATCAGTGGGCTGTCCGCCCCCAGCGTTGCCGAACGCTTGAAAAGATTGGAAGAACGCGGCGTGATCAGCGCTTATACCCTGGAGATCGATCCAAAACTTCTGGGCTACCAGTTGCAGGCCATCGTCCGCATTCGCCCCTTGCCGGGCAAACTGCAGGAAGTGGAACGGCAGATCCTGGCGATTGCCGAGTTCACCGAGTGCGACAAGGTCACCGGTGACGACTGCTTTATCGCCCGCCTTCAAGTGCGCTCCATGGAACAACTGGACAGCCTGCTGGACCGCCTCAACCATTTCGCCGAAACCAACACCGCGATCATCAAGAAATCGCCGATCAAGCGGCGTTTGCCACCCCTGGATTAAGACTGTGAATTGGGCGTCTTCACCCCAGAAAAAGCCCCTGGAACAAGCAAGAAATTTCCCTCTGGAGAGGCCGTTCTAGAGGCGTTTCTTACAAAAACTTACCCGACTTCTAGGCCGCTTTTCAGAAAGCTTCCCATCAGACATAAGACGATTCTTAAAATCCCCCAGACGTCTTTTTGGCGTCAATTTCAGTGATACCCTGCGAATCCTCTGACGACCCCACTAGCAAAATGCCTGCTCCTTTGCGGAAGCTGCGCATTGTTGTGGGCTCATGCCTGTCGAAAAGCCGAGTACAAGAACCCATGCCGATCCGCGTCCAGATAGCCGATGACCATCCCTTGACCCTGATTGGGATTCATACCCTGCTGGAAAACCGCGCCGAACTGGAAATCGTTGCCCAGGCCCACAGCGTGGAAGCCTTGTTGGAAAACCTGCAGCGCCAGCCCTGCGACCTGCTGCTGACCGACCTGATGATGCCCGGCGGCGATCAGGTGGATGGGATTCGTCTGATCAGGCGACTGCGTTCACGCTACCCGGAGTTGGCCATCGTGGTGATCACCATGCTCGACAACCCGGCGCTGATCAGCAGCCTGCTCAAGCTCGGAATCCAAGGCTTGGTGAGCAAGCGCGGTTTGCTCAACGACCTGCCCAAGGCGATTGCCGCCCACCCGCGGGCACCTTTCGTGTCACCGTCGATCCAGCATCTGCTGGACACCAGCACCGCCTTGCATGGCAAGCCGCTGCTGCAGCCCGAGCAGTTGTCGGCCAGAGAGATCGAGGTGCTGCGTCTGTACGGCACCGGCATGAGCATCGGCGCCATCGCCCAACACTTGTGCCGCAGCAAACAGACCATCAGCACGCAAAAGAGCAGCGCCATGCGCAAGCTAGGCCTGGACACCTCGGCCAGCCTGTTTCTGTACATCCAGGAACACGGCCTGAGCTGAGCTGTCCTGAAAAATTCTGGAGCTTCCCCCCTATGCCCCTGATTTCCCGCCCCCCCCAGTTCTGGAGGCTGATACGTGTCTGCCTGCTGTTCAGCTTCATGGTGCTGGTCAGCCTGTTTTTCAGCCTGCCCGCGCACTGCGCCACGTCGCAAGAGCCTGGCAATCCGTCGTTGACCCGACTGCTGGACATGCGCAGCGCCCTGCCCCACAAGGTGCTGCGGGTAGCAACCATCGTGCCCCCTGAGCGGCCTCTGGAAAGCGCCGGCAACCAGGTGCTCAAAGTGATCTCCGACGAGTACCTCAAGCTCATCGGCAAGCAGCTTGACCTGCGCTTTGAGTACATCGAACTGGCCTCGCCCCAGGACGCGATCCGAGCCCTGCTCGAACACCGTATCGACCTGCTGCCACGGGCCACCGCGCTTGAAGCACGGACCCCAGGCCTGTCCCTCAGCCGTGCGTACCTGAACAACCAGCCGATCATTGTCGGGCGCATCAACGACAAGAGCCTGCCACCGGACCTGGAAGACAAGCGGGTGCTGGTACTGGACAACTACCTGGACCTCAAGACCGTCAGAAAGACCTATCCACGGGCCGACGTCAGCGGCGTGCACACCACCGCCCTGGCCCTTGAGCAACTGGCGGGCAAACAGGCCGACGCCTTTATCAGCGACCGCTTCCGCACCACCCTGTACATGCAGGCCCGCCCGGATCTGCGGCTGCACAGCAAGTTTTCTGCGCAATTGCCCGACGCCGGCTTCGCCTTCGCCGTGCGACGCGAGGATGCCACCCTGCGGGCACTGATCGACTACGTGCTCAACGCCATTCCCGAGGAGCACAAGCGCCAGATCCAGAACCAGTCGAGCCAGGAGCCCTTTCCCTTCGCGCCGACCGAGTCGTTTTCCCTGACCCCCAGCGAACTGAGCTGGCTCACCGCGCACCGGCAGATCAATCTGTTGGTGGAAGAAGCGCCGCCCTACATCTACCGCAATGCCGAGGGCCAATGGGCCGGACTGAGCATCGATATCCTGCGCACCCTGGCCGACTCGTTTCGCCTGCAACTCAACATCCTGCCCAGTCGCTCCAGGACCGATGACCTGGAACAACTGGCCGCCGGCAACGCCGACCTGACCACCCGCGACCTGGGTCTACCCGACAATGCCCGGGGCATCGGCCTGAGCCAGAGCTACGGCACTCGCAACTGGGCCTTTGTGGTGCGCCATGGCGACAGCTCCCCCAGTTCCCTGGACGCCATGCTGGGGCGGCACCTGGCGCTGCCGCGCAACCACCCGCTGCTCGAACACCTGAAACAGCGCTACCCGGACATCCACCTGGTGCTCACCGACGATCATCGACAGGCCCTGAATCTGGTGCTGCAACGTCAGGTCGACGCCACCCTGGATACCCCGGTGGGCACCGAGGCGTTGTCCGGTTCCGGGCTGCAGTTCGGCCTGGCCTTCGACGCCCTGCCCGCCCCCCATCGCTTTGCCGTGGCCCCAGGTTCCAGAGAGTTGCTGAGCGTGCTCGACAAGCTGCTCGATTCCATGGCCAGGAATCCGCAAAGCGACATCCAACTGATCGCCGAACAACACTCCAGCACCGCGCTCTGGAGCTGGGTCGTCGAGCAGGCCTGGCATGTGGGCGTGGTGATCCTGATCATCTTCGTGCTGTCGCTGATCTGGAACTGGCGCCTGAAGATCCAGGTGCGGGAAACCATCTGCGCGCAGACCCGCCTGCAGGACAAGCTGGCGTTTCAGTTCTCCCTGCTCAATGGCCTGCCGACACCGCTGTATGTCTGCGACCTGGACGGTCGGTTGAGCACCTGCAACCGCGCCTATGAAGAGTTCTTCGCCACCTCCCAGGAACAGGTCGAGGGCTGCCTGCCCACCGAGCAGCCGAACATGCCGCGCGAGTTCGCCGAGGTGCTGCAAGAGGAGCATCAACTGCTGCTGGCCAATCACCGGCCCCGCTTTCTCGACACCAGCCTGTGGATCAACGAGCAGCAATTCTGCCTGTACCAATGGCTGGTGCCGTTCTACAACGCGCGCGGAGTCCTGCAAGGCTTGCTGGGGGGCTGGCTGGACATCTCCGAGCGCAAGAACCTGGAACTCAAATTGCGCGAGGCCAAGCAGGTTGCGCAAAAAGCCAGTGCCGCCAAAAGCGAGTTCCTCGCCTCCATGAGCCACGAACTGCGCACCCCGCTCAATGCCCTGGTCGGTCTGCTGGAACTGGAGACCAGCGCCAGCCAGGCGCCCTCGCACAATCTGCGGGTTGCCCAGCAATCGGCGACCTCGATGATCGACCTGATCGGCAACATCCTGGATCTGGACAAAATAGAGAGTGGCCTGATGCAACTAGCGCCCCACCCCACCGCCCTGGAACCCCTCTTGGCCAACGGTCTCGGGCTGTTTGCCGTGCAGGCCCGGGAGAAACGCCTGCAACTGAACTTCGACTATCAGGCCAGCCCCAACCGGCTGTACTGGGTCGACTCGCTACGCCTGCAGCAGATTCTGCACAACCTCTTGAGCAATGCCTTGAAGTTCACCGACCGCGGCCACATCCAGGTCACCCTGCGCGAAACCCATGTACAGGACAGCAACAGCCTGCTGACCCTGAGTGTGCGCGATACCGGCATCGGCATTCCCCTGGCCAATCAGGCGGGGATTTTCGAACCCTACCGCCAGGCCACCGCGCGCACGGCACACCTGTACGGCGGCTCGGGACTGGGCCTGAGCATCTGCCATCAGCTGGTGCAATTGATGGGGGGCCGCATCTGGCTGGAAAGCGAACCCGGACAAGGCTGCTGCATTCACGTCGAACTGCCGGTGAGCTGGCAGACGGCGAACGCGGAAGTGGCGGAACAACCGGAAGTGAAACCGATCACCGGCAAAGCCTTGCGGGTGCTGGTGGTGGACGACGTCTCCACCAATGGCCTGGTGCTGACCCTGCAACTGGAGCGCATCGGCCACGTTGCAGAGCACGTCAGCAGTGGCGAAGAAGCCCTGCAGTTACTGCGCCACCGCCACTACGACGTGTTGATCAGTGACTGCAACATGCCGGGCATGGACGGCTACAGCCTGGCCCGTGCGGTGCGTGAAGCCGAACAACAGAGCGGTGCCCCGCCGCGCCTGATCGTCGGCTACACCGCCAGCGCCCTGAGCAACGAAGCGACCCAGTGCTCCAACGCCGGGATGAACGATCTGATGATCAAGCCCGTGACCCTGGCCCGGCTGCAGGAAGTGCTAGGCAGTCACACCGGCGCCGGCGAAGAGCGGGTACGCGCCTTCGACATCGACCACCTCAGGGACCTGGGGGAAAACAGTCCGACCCTGCACCGGCGCATCCTCAACGAACTGACCAAGAACCTGCAGCAGGAAATCGCCGAACTGCGCACCTGCGTCCTGGCCAATACCCCGCACCTGATCAACGACCTGACCCATCGCCTGAGCGGCGTGGCCTGCCTGATCAACGCGCAGGACATGGCCAGAACCTGCGACGCCCTGAGAAAGGTCGACGTGACCCACCTGCCGTCCGTGCGCAACTGCCAGCAAGCGCTGCTCAACGCCATGGAGCAGGTTTACGAAGAGGCCCGCAAGCAGCTGGCCAGCCTGCGCGAAGCGCCCGACGCCGACAGCCCGCCTCTGCCCCAGACACCCCAGGTCCAGGGCTAGCCTCCCTGAGGCGGACGCCGGGGCGCCGGGCTGCGCGCCCCGGCCCGGCACTGCCGCCATTCTCGTACTTGTCTCATTCAACCGCCGCCCCCGCCTGCCTAACCTTGCGCCGGCTTTCGAGTACTGACAGTCAATGGCGCCAGACTCCCGGTGAGTCGCTACGCCAGCTCTCGATGGCTTGTTGAATCCAATAACGTCCAATCAGGGAACAATCGATGATCACGCGGCATACCCTCCACTCATTCCTCAAGCTTCCGCTGGCGATGGCCATCGGCCTGGCGGCACTCAGCGCGCAACAGGCGGCGGCGCACGGTTACATCGAAAAACCGAAATCCCGCGCCTTCATGTGCAGCAACCTGGGTGGCAACCTGAACAGCAACTGCGGCGGCGTGACCTACGAGCCGCAGAGCGTTGAATACCTGGCCAACGGCAGCCGCGACGGCTACCCGAGCACCGCCCAGGCCTGCCACGGCGAGTTCACCAAGTGCGGCCCCGCAGATGGCACCATTGCCGCCGGTGGCCTGCGCAACTTCGCCGGCCTCAACGAACAGACCGCCAACCGCTGGACCAAGGTCAACATCAAGCCCGGACTGAACACCTTCGACTGGCGCTACACCGCGGTGCACGCCACCCGTAACTGGCAGTTCTACATCACCAAGAAAGACTGGAATCCCAACCAGCCGCTGACCCGCGACTCGTTCGAACCGGTGCCACTGCTGACCGACAACTGGAACAACACCCTGCCGACCAAGACCGGCGGCACCACCAGCCACAAGGTCAACATTCCGGCCGACCGCAGCGGCTACCACATCGTCCTCGGCACCTGGATGGTGGGCGACAACACCAACACCTTCTATCAGGTGGTGGACGTGAACATCGAGAACAGCGAAGTCGCGCCTTCGAACTGGAAGAACATCGGTGCCGTTCAACCCCAGGCCCTGAGCATCGGCGACAAGGTCATGACCCGGGTGTTCAACGACCAGGGCGAACTGTCGGCCAAGCAGGTCACCCTGAACATCGACAGCGCCGAACTGGCCAAGGACAGCATCTGGCCCAAAGCCCTGGCCGAGAAGGTCAACCGGGCCAAGCTCGGCTATCAGATCGGTGAGCTCAACGACAAGGACCAGGTGGTGCCGCAGTTCGGCAAGAACAGCATCTTTGTCGACAAGAACAGTGACATCAACAGCGTGCTGATCGCCAAGGAGCAAGCCGCCAAGCCGGGTGAACTCAAGGTCACCGGCATGCAGTCCGAGTACAGCCTCAAGGACGGCAAGGTCGACCTGCACTTCAACGCCATCGCCCTGAACGGCGACTTCACCATCACCGCCAGCGTGGTCAATGCCAAGGGTGAAACTGTCGCTCACCAGCAAGCCGACAGTGGCAACAATGCGCCGCACTTCAGCCTCGCGCTCAAAGGCGTGACGGCGGGCCAGTACGATCTGGTGGTGGTGGCCAAGTCGAAGAAAGGCGAGCTGCTGCAACAGACCATCAGCTTCAACCTCAAGGCCGAGCCAGAAGTTGAGGAAACCCCAGGCGGCGGCAATGACGGCGGCACCACCCCCGAGACCCCGGGCAAGTACGACCACGTGTTCCCTGAGGGCTTGAAGGCCTACAAGGCCGGCACGCTGGTGCTGCAACCCAAGGACGGCAAGACCTACCAGTGCAAGCCGTTCCCTTATAGCGGCTACTGCGTGCAGTGGAAGGCCGGCGCGACTCACTACGAGCCGGGCATCGGTTCTCACTGGGAAATGGCCTGGACCCGCCAGTAATCCTGCAACTCCCCAGTTGCTCCTTGGGGCGTGACGCGCAAGCGTCACGCTCATTTTTTTTCCCGTCGGCTCGCGTGCGCAAGGCCGCAAAGGCTCACTCGACGTGCCGCGCCAGCCCTCGCCAGATCCGGCAAAAAACCTGTTCTAGAGCCTTCCGACTCTCGTACTCGTCCCATGTGAACACCCTGGAGCAGCACGTAGCCTGTGCTCGCTGGCAAGGCTGCCGGAGCAGCGGACATCACGGGTGTCCCTGTGCCCCATCACCGGCCCCTCGCAGCGCTTCAACACTCATTTTTTAATTGCTCAAGGCATACACCATGATCAACTCCAACCGGACTCGCTCCTTCCTCAAACTGCCAATCGTCATCGCCATGGCGACGGCGGGACTGGCCGCCCAGCAAGCCTCCGCCCACGGTTATATCGAGAGCCCCAAGTCCCGCGCCTTCATGTGCCATTCCGATGGCGGCAGACTGAACGTCAACTGCGGTCCAGTGATGTACGAGCCACAAAGCACCGAGTACATCGGCGTGCCTGGCCGTAACGATCTCGAGCACTTTCCAAGCAACGCCCAGGCCTGCACCGGCGACTTCAAGGTATGCGGCCCGGCCGACGGTACCATCGCCGCCGCCGGCCTGGTGCGCTTCTCCCAGATCAACGAGCAGAGTGCTACCCGCTGGGCCAAGACCACCATCAAGCCGGGCCCGCAGAACTTCACCTGGCACTATGAAGCCGGTCACGCCACCCGCTACTGGCAGTTCTACATCACCAAAAAAGACTGGAACCCGAACCAGCCGCTGACCCGCGACTCGTTCGAAATGACCCCACTGCTGGATCAGCCATGGCCGTCTGGCACCGTCCCGGCCCCGGCCAAAGGCAAAACCCATCACACCGTGAACATCCCGTCTGACCGCTCCGGTTACCACGTGCTGCTGGCCACCTGGAAAGTCAACGACACCGACGCCACTTTCTACAGCGTGGTCGACCTGAACATCGACAATGGCGAGGTCATCCCGTCGAACTGGAACACCGTGGGCGCGGTACAACCTGAAGCCCTGAGCATCGGCGACAAGGTCAAGACTCGCGTCTTCAACGCACAGGGCGAGCTCAACGCCAAGCAAGTGGTGCTGAACATCGATAGCGCCGAACTGGCCAAGGCCGACGTCTGGCCGCACGCGCTGGCGAAGAAGGTCAATGCCGCCAAGCAGGGCTACCAGATGGGCCTGCTCAACGACAAGGACGAAGTGGTGCCGAATTTCGGCAGGAACGAAATCCTGGTCAAGAAAGGCAGCGACATCGTCAACGTGATGATCGACAAGGAACAGGCCGCCAAACCGGGCGAGCTGTCCATCACCGGCATGCAGACCGAATACACCCTGAAAGACGGCAAGACCGAACTGCACTTCAACGCCATCGCCAAGGGCGGCGACTACACCGTGAAGGCCACCGTGCTCAACGCCAAAGGCGAAAGCGTGACCTTCCAGCAAGCGCCGGCCGGCAACACCCCGCACTTCTCCATCCCGCTGAACAATGTCAGCCCCGGGGTCTATGACCTGGTGGTCGTGGCCACCTCGAAGAAAGGCGAAGTGCTGCAACAATCCGCCCGCTTCACCCTCAAGGCCGAAGCCGGCGCTGGTGAAGGTGGCAACGAAGGCGGCAACGGCGGTGAAGGCGGCGCCAAGTACGACTACGTGTTCCCCAATGGCCTGAAATCCTACAAGGCCGGCACCGTGGTCCTGCAACCCAAGGACGGCAAGACCTATGAGTGCAAGCCTGGCGCCGTCGCCGGCTGGTGCACCCAGTGGACCAGCGGCTCCAACGCCTACGAGCCGGGCGTAGGTTTCGCCTGGCAGTCGGCCTGGAACGCCAAGTAAGTCATAGCGTCAACCACCCGAGCGTGGCGCCACGGCGCCACGCTCCTTGTTAGCGGTCAAGCCCCCCATGAGCTCAACCCCCTATTCAACAACCCATGTGCTGCTGCACTGGCAGGGTGAAAACCTGCCCAGGCGCATGTGCTTATGAGCGCCCTTCGCCTCTCACTTCGCGCTGGCCTGCTGGTCGGCGCCTTGTCGTTTCTGGCGGCCTGGCTGACTTGGCTGGCCTACAGCAGCTGGCAGTTCCGGCAAAGCCTGAACCCGGCGAGCCTGCAGGCGCCCTCCGTCGCGCCGCCAACGCCCCGGGCCCAGCCCGACCCGCAAGCCATCGCCCGGCTGTTCGGCGTGCAGTTGCCGGAGCACTCCAGCGACCTGCCCCGGGTACCGCTGAACCTGGTGGCCAGCCTAGTGGCCGGGCAACCGGAACAGTCCCGGGCCCTGATCGAATCGCCCGAAGGCCGCCGCTTCTATGGCATCGGCGAGCCCCTGCCCGGCGGTGGCAGCCTGCGCCAGATCGGCACCGACCAAGTGCGGGTGCAACGCTTTGGCGAGGAACTGATCCTGAGCCTGCCCCAGCACGAAACGCCATTGCTGACCCCGCAGGACCAGGACACCGCCGCGGCCCAACCCCATCCACAGCCAGGCAGCGGGAGCCTGCTGCAACCGTCTCTGCAACCCCCTGGAGCATCATGAATCGAGCATTTATCGCCGGGTCCCTGCTGACCCTGGGCACCCTGATCAATCCCGTGTACGCCACGGAAAAAACCACCGCGGCCCAGCAATGGACCCTGAACATGAAGGACGCCGAGCTGCGCGACCTGGTCAACGAAGTGGGCCAGATCACCGGCAAGACGATGATTCTGGACCCGCGCCTGAACGGCAAGGTCACGGTGCAGTCCAGCACCGCCATGGATCAGCAGGGCATCTACTCGCTGTTTCTCACCGCCCTGCGCAGCCAGGGTTTTGTCGCCATGGACCAGGGCGACCGGGTGCTGATCCTGCCGGTGGCCGAAGCCAAGACCAAGGCCCACGCCGAACCCAGCGGCGCCAGCGAAGAGTTCGTGACCCAGGTCATCGAACTGAACAACGCCAACGCCAGCGAAGTGGCCAGCGCGGTGCGCCCACTGGTGGCCGCGGACGCCTACATGGCGCCCTCCACCACCTCCAACGCCCTGGTGATTTCCGACAGCGCCAACAACGTCGAGCGGGTGCGTATGGTGATCAACGAGCTGGATAACGCCGGTGGACGGCAGTTCAGCATCGTGCAGCTCAAGCACGCCTGGGCCACCGAAGTGGCCAAGACCCTGACCGACAGCCTGGCCGACAGCAACAGTGCGATGACCAGCGCCAAGGCCATTGGCGACTCGCGCAGCAACCGCCTGATCCTGGTGGGCCCGGCGCCGATCCGCCAGCAGATGCAGCGTCTGGCGCAAAGCCTGGATGTGCCGACCAATGTCGGCGACACCGCGCGGGTACGCCGCCTCAACCACAGCGATGCGAAGAAGCTCGAAGAACTGCTCAGCGGCATTGGCAAGCGCATGGAATCCGGCAACCGTAGCGGCGACAGCCAGAAACCCGACAGCCCAGTGCTGGTCAGCGCCGACACCAGCCAGAACGCCCTGGTGCTGATGGCCTCGCCGGCCCAGCTGGCGACCTTCGAAAGCATCATCAACGAGCTGGACCGGCCCCGGGCCCAGGTGCTGGTAGAAGCGGCAATCGTCGAAGTCAGCGGCGACATCAACCAGGCCCTGGGCGTGCAATGGGCCGGCAACCGCGGCAAGCTGTCCGCCGCTGCCAACTTCAATAGCGCTGGCCTGTCCATCGGCACCCTGCTCAACAGCCTGCAGGACGAAAAGCGCCCGAACCTGCCCGATGGCGCGATCATCGGCATCGGCGGCAGCAACTTCGGCGCGCTGATCACCGCACTGTCCAGCGACTCCAACAACAACCTGCTGTCCACCCCGAGCCTGCTGACCCTGGACAACGAAGCGGCGGAAATCCTCGTCGGCCAGAACGTGCCGTTCCAGACCGGCTCCTACACCACCGACACCGCTGGTGCCAGCAACCCCTTCACCACGGTGGAGCGCAAGGATGTGGGGATCACCCTCAAGGTCACGCCGCATATCAATGAAGGCAACTTCCTGCGCCTGAATGTCGAGCAGGAAAGCTCTGAACTGGCCGCCGCGCCGCCGGGCATCAACACCAGCGACGTGATCACCAACAAGCGCTCGGTCAAGAGCACCATCCTGGCCAACGACGGGCAGATCATCGTCCTCGGCGGGCTGATCAAGGACAACGTCAAGGTCCAGGTCAGCAAGGTGCCGCTACTGGGGGACATTCCCTGGGTTGGCCGTCTGTTCAGCAGCAGCAAGGAAGTCAACGAGAAGACCAACCTGATGGTGTTCCTGCGTCCGACCCTGCTGCGCAACGCCGCCAGCACCGAGCAGATGAGCCAGCACAAGTACAACAACATGCGCTCGCTGCGCAGCCCGGACGGCAAGACCGGCGGCCAGTTGCCTGCTGACGCCAACCGCCTGTTCGACGCCAACCGCCAGGGCGATGCGGGCCTGATCGACATGCGCGCCCCCGGCGCCCAGCGGCAACCATGATCGCCACTGCCGAAGACGCGCGTCTGGCCTTTGCCTACGCGCGCCGCCACGGTGTGGTGCTGGACCATCAGCCGGACGGCGCGGTGCTGTATTGCCGCGCCAGTACGCCGTTGTCGGTGGTGGCCGAAGTCCGGCGCTTCAACGGTGCGCTGCTGCGCAGCGAGGTGCTGGACGACGAGGCCTTCGCCCAGCGCCTGGCCGCTCACTACCGCGACGGGCAGAACGGCGCCAAGCAGGTGGCCGACGGCCTGGGCGAACAGTTCGACGAAGAGTTCGATCTCAACAGCCTGGCCGAGCAACTGCCCAAGACCACCGACCTGCTGGAACAGGAAGATGACGCGCCGATCATCCGCCTGATCAACGCGATCCTCAGCGAGGCGGTCAAGAGCAAGGCCTCCGACGTGCACCTGGAAGCCTTCGAAGAACACCTGTCGGTGCGCCTGCGGGTCGACGGCCTGCTGCGTGAAGTGCTGCGCCCGCGCCGCGAGCTGGCGACCCTGCTGGTGTCACGGATCAAGGTCATGGCCAAGCTGGACATCGCCGAGAAGCGTATTCCCCAGGACGGCCGGATCGCCTTGCGCATTGCCGGCCACGAGGTGGATGTGCGGGTTTCGACCCTGCCCTCCAGTCATGGCGAACGGGTGGTGATGCGCCTCCTGGACAAACAGGCCGGGCGCCTCAATCTGAGCCACCTGGGGATGAACGAGACAGTGCGCCAGCGCCTGGAAATCGCCCTGCACAAACCCCACGGCATTCTCCTGGTCACCGGCCCCACCGGCTCCGGCAAGACCACCACGCTGTATGCCGGGCTGGCCAGCCTCAACAGCCTGGAGCGCAACATCCTGACCATCGAGGACCCGGTGGAGTACCACCTCACCGGGATCGGCCAGACCCAGGTCAACGCCAAGGTCGACATGACTTTCGCCCGGGGCTTGCGGGCCATCCTGCGTCAGGACCCGGACGTGGTGATGGTGGGCGAGATCCGCGACCGCGAAACCGCGGAAATTGCCGTGCAGGCTTCCCTCACCGGACACCTGGTGCTCTCGACCCTGCACACCAACAGCGCCATCGGCGCGGTGACCCGGTTGGTGGACATGGGCATCGAACCCTTCCTGCTCTGCACCTCGCTGCTGGGGGTATTGTCCCAGCGCCTGATGCGCCTGCTGTGCCCGGAGTGCAAGGAGCCCCACAGCGCCGATGCCGCCGCCTGCGAACGCCTGGGGCTGAGCGCCGACGCAGCGCCGCAGTTGTACCGACCCAAAGGCTGCAGCGCCTGCCAGCACTCGGGGTATCGCGGGCGCCGGGGCATCTATGAACTGGTGCTGTTCGACGACACCTTGCGCCAGCTGATCCACACCGGCGCCGGCGAGTACGAACTGCTGGAGCATGCACGCAAGCACAGCGCCAGCCTGTTCGACGACGGCCAGGCCATGGTGTTGCAAGGGCAGACCAGCCTGGAAGAACTGCTACGCGTGACCCAGAGGGACTGATCATGGCCGCTTACGAATACCTGGCCATGTGCGCCGCCGGCAAAAAATCCACCGGCGTGGTGGAAGCCGACAGCCCGCGCCATGCCCGGCAACTGTTGCGCGAGCGCCAGCTGGTGATCCTCAAGGTCAGCGTCGCGCAGAGCAAGCGCGTGCGTGGCAAAGGCTTGCTGCAGGTGTCCGGCGGCGGCTTGAGCAGCGCCGAACTGGCCTTGCTCACCCGCCAGTTGTCGACCCTGGTCCAAGCCGCCCTGCCCCTGGAGGAGGTGCTAGCGGCGGTCGCCGCGCAGTGCGAGAAACAGCGGATCAAGAGCATGCTCCTGGCCATCCGCTCCCGGGTCCTGGAGGGCTATAGCCTGGCGGTGGCCCTGGCGGCCTACCCGCGGGCCTTCCCCGATCTGTACCGGGCCACGGTGGCCGCCGGCGAACGCTCCGGACACCTGGGTCAGGTGCTGATGAACCTGGCCGACTACACCGAGGCCCAGCAAGCGGCCCGTCAGCAGATCCAGCTGGCCATGCTCTACCCGAGCATCCTGATGCTGGCGGCCGTGAGCATCGTCGGCTTCCTGCTGGGCTTCGTGGTGCCCGATGTGGTCAAGGTGTTTATCGACAGTGGCCAGGAACTGCCGCTGCTGACCCGCGGCCTGATCGCCAGCAGCGCCTTCCTGCAGGACTATGGCCTGCTCATGCTGCTGGTGATAGCGGCCCTGGTCCTGGCCGCCCGCGGCGCCGTCCGCAACCCGGCCACCCGCGAGCGCTGGCATGCCCTGGTGCTGCAACTGCCGCTGCTGGGCCGGCTGATCCGGGCTAGCAACTGCACGCGTTTTGTCAGCACCCTGGCGATTCTCGGACGCAGTGGCGTGCCACTGCTGGACGCCCTGTCCATCGCCAGCGAAGTGGTGGCCAATCAGAAAATTCGTACCGGTCTGAAAGACATTGTCCGGGGGGTACGCGAAGGTATCAGCCTGACCCGGGCCCTGGAACTCAACGGCAGTTTCCCACCGATGATGCTCTACATGATCGCCAGCGGTGAACGCTCCGGCGAGCTGGACAGCATGCTCGAACGCGCCGCCAAGCAGCAGGAAGAACAACTGGCCAACCGCATTGCCTTGCTGGTGGGCCTGTTCGAACCGGCCATGCTGGTGTTCATGGGCGCCTCGGTGCTGATCATCGTGCTGGCGATCCTGATGCCGATCCTCAGCCTGAACCAATTGATTACCTGAATGCGGAACCCCCTACGTGCAGACTCAGAACAAACAACGCGGTTTTACCCTGATTGAAATCATGGTGGTGGTGGTCATTCTCGGGGTCCTCGCGGCCCTGGTGGTGCCCCAGATCATGAGCCGTCCCGACCAGGCCAAGGGCGCCGCCGCCCAGAGCGATATCAAGGCCATTGCCATGGCCCTGGACATCTACAAGCTCGACAACCACCAGTACCCCAGCAGCCAGCAAGGGCTCGAAGCCCTGGTCAGCAAGCCCAGCGGCAACCCGCCGGCACGCAACTGGAACCCCGACGGTTACCTCAAGCGCCTGCCCATCGATCCCTGGGGCAATGCCTATCAATACCGCGTGCCAGGCGCCCGCGGCACGGGCTATGACCTGTTCTCCTTTGGCGCCGACGGCAAGCTCGGCGGTGACGGCCTGAACGCCGAGATCGGCAACTGGGACCGCTGAGCGGTGCAACGCTCCCACGCCAAGGGCTTCACTCTGGTCGAAGTACTGGTGGTGGTGCTGATCATCGCCCTGTCCGCGGGCATGATCGGCCTGATCAACCCCGACTCCGCCAGCCGTCAGGCGCGCCGTGAAGGCGATCGCCTGCTGGCGCTGCTGCAACTGCTGCGCCAGCAGGCGGTGTTGAGCAACAGCGACTACGGCCTGCGCATCGAACCCGACGCCTACTCCGTGCTGCGCCTGGATGAACAGGGGCAGTGGCTGACCGACCGCGACTGGCGGGCCCAGAGCCTGCCCGACAACCTGCGCCTGCGCCTTGAGGTTGCCGAAGCCGGCCCGGCCCTGGGCCAGGCGGTGAGTCGCAGCGCCCTGCCCCAACTGCTGGTGCTGTCCAGCGATGAAACCAGTGCCTTCACCCTGTGGATCGAGCACCGCAACACTCCGTTGCTGACCCTGTCCAGCGACGGCATACAGGAGCCTCGACTTGAAACCTCGAACTGAGCAGGGTTTTACCTTGCTGGAAGTCATGGTGGCGCTGGCGATTTTCGCCACGGTGTCGATTGCGCTGTTCAGTGCTATTCAGCATGTGGCCATCAACAGCGGCAATCTGGCCGAACGCACCCAAGCCACTTGGATTGCCGACAACTACCTGAATGAACTGCGCAGCGGCATGCAGCCGCGCACCCTTGGGCGCCAGCAACGGCAGGTCGAGTTTGGCGGGCGCAACTGGTGGCTGTTCAGCGAGATCGAAGCGGCCCCGGACTCGCGGTTGCTCAAGGTCAACCTGCGGGTCTCGGCCGAGCAGGACCCGCAACGGGCCCGGCAATACAGCCGCGCGCAGCTGCTGGGTTACATCGAGGCCAACCCATGAACCAGCGCGGCTTCACCTTGCTGGAAGTGGTGGTGGCCATCGCCATCTTCAGCCTCCTGGGGTTGGCGACCTATCAGTTGCTGGATCGGGTGATGCGCAGCGACCAGCGCATCCAGACCCAGGAACAGCAGTTGCGCCACCTGCAACGGGCCCTGAGTCTGCTGGAACGTGATCTGGTGCAAGTGCAGCGTCACGCCCTCAAGGACGACCACAGCCATAGCCAGGCGCTGATCAGCCAGCATCAGGGGCTGCGCCTGCTGCGCGGCGGCTGGCGCAACCCCCTGGACGCTCCGCGCAGCGATCTGTTGCAGGTCAATCATCGCTTGAGCGACGGCGCGTGGATTCGCGAAACCCAGGGCCTGGAACGAGACAGCCTCAGCCAGGTGCAACCCTTGCTCAGTGGGGTCGAGTTGGTCCACTTGCGCTTCATCGACGCCCAGGGCCAGCCCCATGACAGCTGGCCCATCGGCAGCGAGGCCCTGAGCCTGCCGGCCGCCGTGGACATTGAGCTGAGCGCGCCCGGCTTCCCGCATATCCGCCGGGTCATTCTGCTGCCCGGTGGCGCCGAAGTGGACGAGGACGCACCCCGTGAATAAGCCTCGTGCACAGCGCGGCGTTGCCTTGCTCAGCGTGTTGCTGATCACCGCGCTGGTAACCCTGGTGGCGAGCAATATGCTCGCCCGCCAGCGGCTCAGCCTCGCCAGCAGCAGCCACCTGGTGCAACACCAGCAGCTCTGGCAACTGGCCCTGAGTGGCGAAAGCTGGGCCCGTAGCCAGTTGCAGGAAGATGCCCGCAGCGAAGGCGGCCTGCTGGTAACCCATCTGGGCCAGCATTGGGCCCGGCCGGCCCCGGCGTTCCCGATCGAGGGTGGTAGGATTGCGATCCAGATCGTCGATCTGGGCGCGCGCTTCAACCTCAACAGCGCGCTGGTGCAGGACGATGTCATCCCCCGTGCCCGCTACCAGCGGCTGCTGGCCCTGGCCCAGATCAAGCCCCACGACCCGGCGGCGCTGTCGCGCCCTCTTGATCGCCTGGGCCGCCCATTGCCCCTGAGCGACATCAGCGAGCTGCGACAATTGCCGGAAGTCGACCGTGACACCCTGCAACGCCTGTCGCCACTGGTCGCGGCCTATGAACAAGCCCACATCAACCTCAATACCGCCAGCGCCCTGGTGCTGGCCAGCATCGAAGGCATCGACCTGCCGACCGCCCAGACCCTGGCCCAATCGCGCCCGAGCAAGGGCTATCCCACGGTCGCCGCGTTCCTCGCCAACCCCATGCTCCAGGGCCGGGACATTACCCCTCGCGGGCTGAGCGTCAACAGTCGCCAGTTCCGCGCCACCATCGACGTTGAACTGCATGGCCGACGCCTGCGCCTGGTCAGCGACCTGCGCGTCATGAACGCTGAACAGGTCCGGGTGCAACAGCGCACGCTGCTCCCCGGACCGTCCAACGCCCATCTGCTTACCGAGTAACCATTGATGAGCCATTGGCTTTACCTTTCGCCCCATACCACCGGCGACACACCGTGGCGTTGCCACTGGTGGTCAGCCGGCAGCACGCCCCAGCAAGGCAGCCTGGAACAGGCCGCCGAACACCTTCGCGAGCATGGATTTGTCCTGCTGCTGCCGATGGAAATGGCCAGTTTTCATCAAGTCAGCGTCCCGGCACGCAGCGGTCGCTGGTTGCGCCAGGCGCTGCACAGTGCCCTGGAAGAACACTTGATCGACGACGTCGAGCACTTGCACATGGCCCATGGCCCGTTGCGCGAGCGACGTCACTGCTCGGTGCTGGTCATCAATCGCGAGCGCCTGCAGCGTTGCCTCAAGCGCCTGGCCGAACACGGACTGCAACCGTCGCGCATGCACATCGATGCAGACTGCCTGCCCCTGGACCGGCCACGAGCCCTGGCCTGGGACGGCCGCTGGCTGTTGGGCGGCAGCGCCCCACTGCGCCTGACCCTCAGCGACCAGGAGCTCGGTGACCTGAACCGGTTGGTGCCGGACGGGCTGCTCTGGCAAGGCGCCCAGGCCCCGGGCATCGACGGCCTGGAACCGCAACACTGGCAGGTCGAGGAGCAGCCTTGGCAAGTGCTCAGCCAGGGCAGCCTGCAGGCAATCGACCTGTGCCAGGGCCAATTCCAGCGTCGCACCCGCAAAGCGAGGCCCTGGCGCCTGGCGCTACTGGTGCTGGCGATTGCCGGCGGCGCCCATCTGCTGCAGAACATCGGGCACCGGTTGTACCTGGAGCAACGCAGCGACCAGTTGCACGCCGCCAGCCAGAGTCTGTGGCAAGAACGCTTTACCGATGAACCGGTTACCGCCGACCTGGCGCGTCAGGTGCGGCTCAAGCAACGCCAACAGGTGCAGGAAACACCGGGTGTAGCCCTGCGTCTGTCGCAACTGGCGGAGCAATGGGTCGCCAGTGGCGGCGCGCTGTCGATGATCCAGCGTCTGGATTACCAGGCCGAGGAAGGCTGGAGCCTGCAAGTGAGCGCCCCGGCCTTTGCCGATCTGCAAATGCTGCGCGAGGGCCTGATCAACCAGGGCCTGAGCGTCAGCACCGACTCATCCGTGCGGGACGCTCAAGGCGTCTCCGCGCGTTTTCAAATCAAGGAGTAAGACGTGAATCCATCCAGCGCCACGACTCCGACCAGGACCGCCCTGGCGAACCCACTCCGACAACGCTGGCAGCGTCTGGCAAAGCGCGAACAACGGGCAGTACAAGCCCTGGTGGTCTTCGCTGGCCTGACCAGCCTCTATCTACTCTGGCAACCGCAACAACAGGCTCTGGCCCTGGCCGAGCAACGCTATACCGAGGAAACGCAATTGCTTTTAGATCTACAACGGCTGCCCGTCAGCACCTCCGCACTTCGTGGCCCAGTCATTTCCGGTGATGCCCTGCCGGGCATGCTGGCACGCTCCAGCAGCCAGGCCGGGCTCAACCTGGAACGCATGGACCAGGAGGATGAAGGACGGGTCAACCTCAGTCTGGAGGGGCCTCTCAACGGCCTGATCACCTGGATCGACCAGTTGGAGCAGCAGCAAGTCGCTGTGCTGTCGTTCTCCATCGAGGTCAACAAGGACGCCATGGCCAGCGCACGCTTGCAGCTGCACAGCCCTTGAAACCTTGTCACGCTTGAAACCTGGACAACAAAAAGCCCGCCGAAGCGGGCTTTTTTTATTGGCTCAACAACCGGACTCAGTCATCGCGGCCCATGATGCCGAACAGCTGCAGCAGGCTGACGAACAGGTTGTAGATCGATACATACAGGCTGATGGTGGCCATGATGTAGTTACGTTCGCCGCCATGGATGATGGCGCTGGTCTGGAACAGGATGCACACCGAGGAGAACAGCACGAAACCGGCGCTGATCGCCAACTGCAGACCGCTGATCTGGAAGAACAGGCTGGCCAGCACGGCGCCCATCAACACGAAGAAACCAGCGGTGATGAAACCACCGAGGAAGCTCATGTCCTTGCGGGTGATCAGCACGTAGGCCGACAGACCGCCAAACACCAGCGCCGTCATGGCGAAGGCCGAACTGACCACTTCGGCGCCGCCCTGCATACCCAGGTAACGGTTGAGGATCGGGCCGAGCAAAAAGCCCATGAAACCGGTCAGGGCGAAAGCCGACACCAGGCCCCAGGCCGAGTCACGGAGTTTGTTGGTGAGGAAGAACAGACCGTAGAAGCCGATCAGCACCACGAAGATGTTCGGGTAGCCGACGCGCATCTGCTGCGCCACATAAGCCATGACACCACTGAACGCGAGGGTCAGAGCCAGCAAGCCATAAGTGTTGCGCAGGACGCGGCTAACCTCTAGCTGCTCGGCCTGCACGCCGTTGTTAACTGCGTAATCCTGTTCGCGCATGGCGACACTCCTGTTGGGGGAAACATTTAGTGGCAAGGATGATAACAGAGGCTCTGTAACTCGCGATGCAGAGAGTTTGACAGTGTGTTTCATTCGGGTATTATGGCGCCCGCAATGCGATCTGGAGGTGTGGCCGAGTGGTTTAAGGCAGCGGTCTTGAAAACCGCCGACTGTAACAGGTCCTAGAGTTCGAATCTCTACGCCTCCGCCAAATCTCAACGAGAAAGCCCTGATTTTTCAGGGCTTTTTTGTGTCTGGCGTTCAGGCTTGTCGCCATTCCACTTAAAGCGTTCCATAACTATTATGGATGTGTTCCAGAACCAAGCCTCCTCCGACGTCCTGTCGAAAAAATACCAATCCCCTATCCCCGCATCTCGTCGGCTCGCATCGCAGTCCAGTGAAACCTCGATTACCGCAGTAGCAGGCAAGTGAAGTTGCCAAGTGACCGTCGCATAAATGGGCATCCGTTTAATCACGCGGGTGCAGGGATGCTGAGCAGGTTGCTCTGACTGACCAAACCCTAGGATTGACTGCTGCGTTGGCATGCCGCGATCTGCGTCGTAACAATCATGATTTAGGTCGTATCTGGATGCACCTCAATCTTACCGGTCAGTATAGTCAGCGGCGTCCCGATGCCGGAGTGCCTTAAATTGGACAATACCCGTGAGCGCTTGATTGACTCAGCGCTGAAGCTGTTTGTGTCACAAGGTATAAACATTACTGGTGTGATGGCCATCGCCGCGATGGCAGGTGTCACCAAGATGACGCTCTACAGCCATTTCCCCTCCAAGGATGCGCTGATAGTCGCTTGCCTTGAGGAGCGTGACCGACGCTGGCGTGAAGAGGTAGCGCACACCTTGGCAGGGCATCCTGACCCGATCAGTGGCATGCTCGCGTTTTTCGATTTGTATCAGCGCTTTCTTTTACAAGATAGCGGGCGTGGGTGCCTGTTCGTCAACAGTGCGGCTGAGTTCCCCCAATTCAGCCACCCTGTGCATTTGGCAGTGAGCAGCCATAAGCAAGGGATACGTGAAAATCTTGCTGCATTGGCCATGAGCGCCGGTGTCAGCGACCCAGGCGCCGTTGCTGAGGGGCTGTTTATCTTGCTGGAGGGCAGTTTCGTCAGCGGCGCCATGGGCCAGGACGCAGGAGTATTCGACACGGCGCGGCACGTCGCTCAGTGCTGGATTCAGAAGCATTGTCAGCAGGAGCAGAGCGTATGACCCTAGGCTTGTTAGCGGCAATTTCCGCCACGTTTTCCTGGTCGCTGCTCTACGTCTTTCCGACGCTGGTCGGCGACTACAGCCTTTTTGATCTGGCGGTGGTGAGTTATGCCTTTGCCGGTTTAGGCAGTCTGCTCGTGCTGGTTGTTTACCGAAACGAAGTGCGGCAGCTGCGACTCAAAGACTGGGGCTGTGCCGCACTGCTGGGTTTCTTGGGGTACATCGGCTACTTCTTCCTGATCACCACTGCGGTCTTGGCAGCTGGGCCGGTGATCCCTCCGGTCATGATGGGGTCAGTACCGATTGTGCTCGCGATTGCCGGCAACATGCGAAGCTCCAGTGTGCCCTGGCGCGCCATTGCCGGGCCGCTGATGGTGGCGGCTTTGGGCATCAGCCTAGTCAACCTGAGCGTGTTTGACTTTAACAGCGCAACGGCGGTACGCCCTACCACTTCAATACTATTCGGGTTATTCGCAACGTTGTTGGCGATCGGGTTTTGGACTGGTTTCGGCCTATTAAATGAAAGCGCTTTGGCTCAACGCCCAAGCCTATCGCCCATGTTGTGGTCAGCCATGCTGATCTTCATGTGCAGTGTTGAAATGCTCGCCTTCATCCCAGTTGGGCTGTACCTAAAACTGTCTCACTTCGCCAGCCATCCGAGCGGGTTGGCGGGTACTCAGTCGCTAATAGTCTGTGGGTTAATTCAGGGGCTAGGGGCTACCCTTGCAGGTGCCTGGGCATGGTCAATCGCAAGTCGGCGTCTACCTCTGGCTCTGAGCGGGCAATTGATCGCCAGCGGAACCATTTATGCAACTACGATGGGCCTGTTCATCAACCAACGCTGGCCCACTCCTATGGAGGCGCTGGGAACTGGGTTGCTATTAGTAGGGGTGGTGTGGGCTATTCACGCCTTTTATCGCAGGCGAACGCCCCTCGAGACGCATGGCGGGATAACTGACCTTAGCCAAACCTAAGGCGCTGTGCCGGTATCGACATTTCAGATGTTCACTTTGGATTGACTCGACATCATTGCCTTAACTGCTGCCGTCGGAAAAAGGTGTTGGTCGCAGGTTACGCCGATACAACCTGCCAGACACCTGAACATCCCCACGGTTAAACCAGCAGACGAAAAAACCGGCGAATATTCGCCGGTTTTCATGACTCGCCGTTCGGCGGTGCAGAGGTTCGAACCGCCCCTGCCCCACCTTCGTATCAATGCGGCGCGTTCAGGGTCAGGCGCATCTGGCGGTTCACATCCTTGTACAGCAGGTAGCGGAAGCGACCCGGACCACCGGAGTAGCAGGCCTGCGGGCAGAACGCGCGCAGCCACATGAAGTCGCCGGCCTCAACCTCGACCCAATCCTGGTTCAAGCGATACACCGCCTTGCCTTCCAGGACATACAGGCCGTGCTCCATGACGTGGGTTTCGGCAAAGGGAATAACACCGCCCGGCTCGAAGTTGACGATGTTGACGTGCATGTCGTGACGCATGTCGCTCATGTCGACGAAACGGGTGGTGCTCCAGCGACCTTCGGTGTCAGGCATCACCCGCGGCTCGATGTCCTGCTCGTTGGTGACGAACGCGTCCGGGTAAGGCACGCCGTCGACTTTCTGGTAGTGCTTGCGGATCCAGTGGAAACGCGCTTCGGTGCCGCTGGTATTACGCAGCTTCCAGTCGGCGCCCGGTGGGATAAAGGCATAGCCGCCGGGCTTGAGGACGTGCACCTGGCCTTGCAGGGTCAGGTTGACTTCGCCTTCGACGACAAACAGCACGGCTTCGGCGTTGGGGTCCTGCTCGGGCTTGTCGCTGCCGCCGTTGGCGCCCACTTCCACGATGTACTGGGAAAAGGTTTCGGCGAAACCCGACAGCGGACGGGCGATGACCCACATGCGCATGTTGTCCCAGTGCGGCAGGTGGCTGGTGACGATGTCACGCATCACGCCCTTGGGGATCACCGCATAGGCTTCGGTGAACATGGCGCGGTCGGTGAGCATTTCGGTCTGCGCCGGGTGCCCGCCGTGGGGTGCGTAATAAGTGGTTTTGGACATGGAGACTCTCCTCATTGTTGTTTTGCTGCCCCGTGCAGCAGCGCCGCCGGGGTGAACAAATCTGCGGAGCGACGCGTCAGGCAATGCTGCGGATCGCTGCTGACCATCACGATATCCAGCGTCGCTTTCATGCACAAATTAAATACCGAACTACGGCATATTCATTTACCGAATGCCAAGCGGATTCAGCCACGGGTGTCCTGGGCCAGCACCCGTGACAATACCCGCGCCAGCTCCTTGACCATGGGATCGGCCGCCGGACGGTGCAGCAGCGCCACCTCGAACACATCCACCGATGGCAGCCCGATGCTTTTGGGCAGCACCTCATGCCCCGCCGTCACCGCCCGCAGCGGCAGCAGGCCGATGCCCATGCCATCGGCAATGGCCGACTGCAAACCACTGAGGCTGGAGCTGGTGAAACTGATGTGCCAGCGCCGGCCGATGGTTTCCAGAGCGCTGATCATTTCATCGCGGTACACCCCACGAGGCGGGAAGGTGACGATGGGCAACGGGTCGAGGTCGATGCAGGGGTTTTTCGCACTGTCCACCCAGCGGGTCTTCTCGGGCCAGCACGCCACGGCCTCACGGCTGTTGCGCAATTGCTTGAGCACCACCAGGTCCAGTTCGCCACGGTCATAACTGCCACTCAGGTCGCGGCTCATGCCGCTGGTGACTTCCAGCTTGACCTGGGGGTAGCGCCGGTTGAACGCCGCCAGTTGCTCTGTGGTGCGCCCCGCGGCGAAGTCGTCCGGTACGCCGATACGCACCGTCAGCGCCACCGTGGCCCCGGACAGTGCCTCGAGCATCTCGTCGTTCAGCGCCAACAGCCGCCGGGCATAGCCCAGCAAGGTCTCGCCGGCATCGGTGGGCAGCACGTCGCGGTTGCCGCGTTCCAGGAGCCGATGCCCGGCCATGTCTTCCAGGCGGCGAATCTTCTGGCTGACGGTGGACTGGGTCGAGTGCAGGCGACTGGCGGCCGTGGTGAAGCTGCCGCAATCGGCCACCGTGACCATGGCGCGCAGCAAGTCGAGGTCGAACAGGCGGCTATTGGGTTTCTCAATGTCGCTCATGCGGGTATCTGTTTTCTGAATGCGAGGGTTCTTTCTACCGGTTCTTGTCCCGGGAGACAAATCCATGCGACAGCAGTGGATATGCCATCATGCGCCACCACCGCTCCCCCATCCGAGAAGGACATCAGGATGCAGTTCATCCCCCTGGTCGATGCCGATCCCGCCACTCAGGCCCATGTACGCACGCTGCGCAACCAGGAACAGGTGCGCAAGTACATGTACACCTCCCATGAAATCAGTGAAGAGGAACACCAGCGCTGGCTGAGTTCCTTGCAGGGCAATCCGGCCCAGGCAGTGTTTGTCGTCATGGACGAAGGCCAGGCCCTGGGCATCGTTTCACTGAATGCCATCAATGCCCGACAGAAGACCGCCGACTGGGCGTTCTACCTGGACGCCAAGCAGCAAGGCAAAGGCCTGGGCAGCCTGATCGAGTTCTGGATGCTGGACTACGCCTTCACCGAAGCCGGTCTTGAAAAACTCAACTGCGAGGTGCTGGCCTGCAACCCTGCCGTCATCAACATGCATTTGAAATTCGGTTTCCAACAGGAGGGGTTGCGGCGCCAAAACATTCTCAAGGATGGCCAACGCATGGACGTGGTCCTGCTGGGCATCACCAAAGCGGAGTGGCAGAGCAAACGCCCGACGCTTGAGCCCCTGATCGCCCGCCTCGGTAGATAAGCCGCCAAGGCGCCCGACGGTGCTTGCCACGTATCGGGCGCCCTGTCCTGGACAGGAGCAAGCGGCGGATCAGCCCTTGTTGCGGTTTTTCGCCCCGCCCTGGCGCGCCTTGAAGCGAGGATTGGATTTGCAGATCACGTAGATCCGCCCGCGACGCTTGACGATCTGGCAGTCGCGGTGACGGTTCTTGGCTTCTTTGAGGGAGGACAGGACTTTCATGGGAGAGACTCCTTGGGGTGATTTAAAAACGTAATAACATATCTTATTTGCAAACAAGAATAATTATCAACACCAAATCAAGCCCCCCTCGAAAGAAGGTTCAGCTGGCGGCCTAGAGCATTGGCTCTAAAGATCAGCGCAAAGCGGTCGTTATCTTTTATTCACCCCACTCAAGGATGCAGTGACATGGAAATAAACAACCGTCCCCTTCCACCACTGACCGCCGGCGGCTCTCAGCCCGGCATCAAGCTGCCTGACTCGGGCAAGGTGCTGACCCCTCCGCCACTGACGGCGGAACAGAAAGAGGCGCTGGAAAAACTCAGAGACAAGGCCAAGGAACAGCCTCAGCCACCGGTCACGGCGCCAAAAACCTCATTGATCGACGAAGTCGTCTGATCCGCGCCCCCCGGATGGCCACAGCCGTGCCTTGGCCACAGGCAAAAAACACCGGGCAGGTGACCAAACCTGCCCGGTGCCCGACGACCTGTCGTGTTGCTGCAATCGGCCTCAGCCCAGACTGTTGAGGCACACCACCTTGGGCTGGGTCATTTCCTCATAGGCGAAACGCACCCCCTCGCGGCCCAGGCTGCCGTACTTGAAGCCGCCAAACGGCATGGCATCGAAACGGTAATCGGACGAATCGTTGATCATCACCCCGCCCGCCTCGATCCGCCGCGCAGCGTCCATGGCGGTGCGCAGATCGTTGGTGAAAATCCCCGCATGCAGGCTGTATTCGGGCTGGTTGGCCAGGGCGATGGCCTGATCCAGATCATCGAACGGCTGCAAGACCACCACTGGCGCAAAGACTTCGTCCTGCCACAGGCGACTGCCATGGTCGACATTCTCCAGCACCGTGGCGGCGTAGCAGGAACCCCGGCGCTGATGCCCGCAGAGCAGCCGCGCGCCCTGCTGTAGCGCTTCATCCACGACCTTCTGCGCGTTCTGTGCGGCCTGCAGGCTGATCATCGGCCCGATATCCGTGCTGTCGGCCAATGGGTCGCCACTGACCTGCTCCCGGGCCAGGCGCACAAAGGCCTCGCGAAACGCCTCATAGATCGAGGCCTGGACCAGCAGGCGCTGGGTGCCGATGCAGTTCTGCCCCGCCGCCCAGAACGCCCCCGACACACAGCTCTGTACCGTGGCCTGCAGATCACAATCGGCCATGACGATCACCGGCGCGTTGCCCCCCAGGTCCATGGCCAGTTTCTTCAGGCCGGCGCTGCGGGCGATCTGCTCACCGGTGACAAAGCCGCCGGTGAAGGAAATCATCCGCACCTCACGCGCCGCCACCAGGGCCTTGCCCAGCTCCGCGCCGCCGGTGGCCAGGGTTACCACCGAAGCCGGCAGCCCGGCATCGCGCAAGTAGTCCACCAGCTTGATCGCCGACAGCGGCGCCAACTCCGACGGCTTGAGAATCACCCCGTTGCCCCCGGCGATGGCCGGGCCCAGCTTGTGCGCCACCAGGTTCAGCGGATCGTTATAAGGGGTGATCGCCAGGATCAGCCCCAGCGGCTCGCGAGAGAACCAGCCCTGGCGGTTTTCCGAGCCTTCATAGGCATCGAACGGCAGCACCTCGCCGGCATTGCGCTTGGCCTCTTCCGCCGACAGCTTGAGGGTGTTGATGCAGCGCTTGACCTCCTTCTGCGCCTGCTTCAGGGTCTTGCCCGCTTCGTCGACGATCAGCCGGGCAAAATGCTCGGCGTCGCGCTCGATGTTCAAGGCCGCCCGCTCCAGAATCCTCGCCCGCTGATAACGCGGCAGCGCAGCGCAGTCCTTTACGCCCTCGCGGGCCTGCTGTAACAGGTACGGTACGGCACCGGCCTCAAGGCGTGGCACCGCACCAATGACGCGGCCATCGAAAGGGCTGCAGACGTCAATCGAATCGGCGACCGGCGCCAGGCGTGACAGATTCATGGGCAGGCTCCTAGCGGCTCGAGCGCGACTGGTGGATGTGGATGATGTCCGAGAGCAAGGCAAAGGCGGTCTCGATACGCCCGGCGCCCGGCCCGGACACCGTCACCGCACCCAGCAGTTCGGTGTTGAACGACACCGCGTTGATCGCCCCGGAAATACCCGCCAGCGGATGGGCCAGCGGCAACAACCGCGGCTCGACGCTGGCCTGCAGCGAACCATCGGCCAGGCGTTGGGCCGAACCGATCAGCTTCCAGCGCGCACCCTCGGCCCGAGCCTGCTCCAGGTCCGCCGCCGTCAGGCCGGAGATGCCCCGGCAGCTGACATCGCTGACGGTCAACTGTGCACCGAGCAGCTCGTTGGCCAGGATCACCACCTTCAAGCGCACATCAAAGCCTTCGACATCCGCCGTCGGATCAGCCTCGGCATACCCCAGTGCCTGAGCCTCGGCCACCGCCTCGGCAAAGCCCAGTCCGCCTTCCATGCGGGTCAGGACGAAATTCGAGGTGCCGTTGAGAATGCCCTCGAACCCCAGCAGCTCGCTGCCGGCCAGGGACTGCTGGGCCAGGCGGATCACCGGAGTGCCGCTCATCACCGCGCCTTCGTACTCGAACGCCGCCTGATTACGCTGGGCCAAAGCCTTGAGCTCGGCGCCGTGCAAGGCAATCGGCCCCTTGTTGGTAGTCACCACATGCTTGCCCTGCTCCAGGGCCCAGCGGCAGAAAGTCGTGGCCGGCTCGCCGTCCACCGGATTGGTGAAAGTGGCTTCGGCAATGATGTCGGCGCCAGAGTCCTTGATCACCTGCTCGTTGAGCGCCTCCACCTGGCCGCCGGGCAGTTGCGCCAAAGCGCCTTTGGTCGCTGGCAGCTGGCTCAGCAAGCCGGCGTCCAGTCCCTGGGGAGCAACGATAGAGCCGAGGAACAGATCGCTGACACCAACGATTTTCAAACTGAAACCCAGCTGTTTTTTCCATGCCTGATTGCGCTCGGCAATCAATTGCGCCAGGGCCCGATTGACCCCGCCGAAGCCCACCAGGGCGATGTTGTATTCAGTCATTTTTGTTGTGTTCCATCCGGGTTGAGAAGCTGATGGACACAAGGTTAGGGGCCGGGGCCGGGCAGTGAAATATGCCGTTTTGCTGTATTTGCTGAGCATTTTGCCCAGCGCCCGTGACAGCTGCCGAAGGCTGCGCTCACAGGCGCTGGCTACGCAAAACCCGCAACCAAGACTGCCCCTGTAGCCGCTGCCGAAGGCTGCGATCGGCTCCGCAGGAGACGCCAAACCTGGCGGTGCGGCCCATCAGGACCACACACAGGGTTCCATTCATCGCAACATGCTGATTGACGGCGCAGGAAGGCCCTTCGGGCCTTTTCGCAGGCTGCGCCAGCGGCTACAGGAGGCCAGAAGATCCGGCTCTGCGCTCAGGCCACAGAGGACAAAACAAAGGACGTCACGGTATTTTCCACCCCAGGCAAGGCGGCGATGTCATTCCACACCCGGTGCACCCGCTCCGCACTGGCGGCGCTGACCCGCACCAGTACATCGAACTCGCCACTGAGCACTTCGCACTGGACGATCTCCGGCATCGCCCGCAAGGCCTGCAATACCTCGGCGCCGCGCATGCGGTCGTAGCGGTAGACGAAGATCAGCGCATTGATCCGGGTCTCCGCCCCGCGCCCCTCGCCCAGGCGAATGGTGTAGCCCTGGATCGCGCCGTCGCGCTCCAGGCGTTCGATGCGCTGGCGCACGGCATTGCGCGACAGGTTGACCTTGGCCGCCAGCTCGGCGTGGGCGGCCCGGGCATTGAGGGTCAGCTCGGCCAGGATGCGCTCGTCCAGAGGATCAAGAATCCGCTTCATGGGCTCACCTTGCACCGGCCCATCACCAGGACTCCAGGCAGTGCAGCAGCGCGCCAAAGTCATCCGCGGCCAGCGTCTGCCACTGCAGCGTCGAAGGCGGTGCCACCGGCTCTTGCGGCAACCCGGGGATGCCCAGCGAGCTCAGCAGGCGCGCCGACTTGGCCGGTGCAATCTCCCCCAGGGTGACCATCGGCGCCACCAGGCTGCGGCGGTACAGGCGCGCCGCCAGGACGCCGGTGGCGGCATGGGGATCAATGACGTAGCCGGTGTCCCGGTAGAGGCTGACGATCTCCTTGCCGGTCTCTTCATCACTGACCGAATAGGAGTCGATGATCATCCGCGCCTGCAGCCAGGCCTCGTTGTCCAGGGTCATCTCGCCGCTGTCCTCGAAGCCCTGCATCAGCGCCGCCACCGCCTGCGGGTCCTGGCCATACAGTTCCCAGACCAGGCGCTCCAGGTTGGCGAACAGCGACAGGTCCATGGCCGGCGACAGACTCTGGCTGGCCTGCCCCCGGGAATACTGGTTCTTCAGGAACAGTTGGTGCAGGGCGTCATTGCGGTTGGTGGCCACGATCATCTGGGTGATGGGCAGGCCCATTTTCTGCACGATGTAGCCGGCATAGACCTCGGCGAAACTGGCCGCCGGTACGCTGAAGCCGATGGGCCGCTGGCCCCCGCCCAGTTGCAGCACGGCATGGAAGTACAGCACCAGCTGGGCCATGACCCCGACCCAGTTGCTGGAGTTGAAGCCGATCACCTCATGCTCGGCCAACGGCCACTGGCGCAGCAAGCGGCTGACCAGGGTCTGGCAATCATCGAAGCTGCCCTCCACGGCGAAGCGCCACAGGCCCGGGTGGTGCGCCGCCTGCAACTGCCGCCCCTGCTGTTCCGGCACCCCGTGCTGCGGATAGAACACCAGCACTCGCGTCTGCGGGCAGTCCTTGAAGGCCTCGATGGTCGCCAGCCCGGTGTCGCCATTGGTGGCTCCCACCAACACCCCGGGGCGCTGCCGGCGCTGGAGAAAGTAGCCCACCAGTTGGGCCTGCAGGCGTGCGGCAAAGTCCTTGGCCGAACCGCTGGGGCCATGAAACAGCTCCAGCAGCCATTCGTTGCGATCGATCTGGCGCAGCGGCGCCACCGCGCGATGGCCAAAACCGCTGTAGGCCTGGCCAAGCAGATGCTTGAAGTCGGCCTCGGGCAGGCTGTCGCCGACAAAGGGACTGAGCACGCGAAAAGCCAGTTCGGGGTAATCCAGGGTCGACCAGTTGGCGATTTCCTGGGGGCTGAAACTCGGCAGCTGCTGCGGCACATAAAGCCCGCCATCGGCAGCCACGCCAGACAGGACCACGGTTGCAAAATCCACCTGCTCGGTGGCACTGCGGGTACTCACATAACGCATGCTTGGCTCCGGCCAGTCATTTGTAGCGATGGGCCTGCTCCACCAGCCAGGTGGAAAACTTCAGCGCATCGGGGTGTTGCTCGGCGTCAGCGCCGCGCACCAGATAAAAGGATTCGCTGGCCTCGATACGCTGCTCGAAAGGCTCCACCAGACGCCCGTCGGCCAGCATTTCAGCAACCATCGAGGAACGGGCCAGGGCCACGCCCTGGCCCAGTTCGGCCATGCGCAGGGTCGAGATCAGGGTGTCGAACTGCATGCCCCGGGACGAGTCCACGCGGCTGGAGCCAGCGCGCTTGAGCCAGTAGCCCCAGCCCTCCTCATAGCCCAGTACATGCAGCAGTTGATGCCGGGCCAGATCGTCCGGCACCTGCAGCGGCAAGCGCGCCAGCAAGGCCGGGGCACAGACCGGGAACAGGCTGTCCCAGGTCAGGCGCTGGGCCACCAGCCCCGGCCAATGACCGCGACCCCAGCGGATCTCCATGTCGTCCTCGCCGTCCAGTTCCTTGACCCAGATATTGCTGATGTAGCGCAGGTCCACCTGGGGCTGGGCCTGCTGGAAGGTCACCAGCTTGGGCGCCAGCCAGTGGACGAAGAACGCCAGGCTGCCGCGCACCTTGATCGGCCGGTGCTGGTGCTGGCCGAAGATCTCGTTGGTGCCCACCGCCAGCCGGGTAATGGCGTCCTGCACCACCGGCAGGTAGGAGCGCCCCTCCTCGGTCAGGTCCAGGCCCCGGGGCAGGCGCTTGAACAGCGCCACCCCGAGGTGGCTTTCCAGTTGGCGGATCTGCTGGCTCACCGCACCCTGGGTGAGGAACAGTTCCTCGGCGGCGTGGGTGAAGTTCAGGCAGCGGGCGGACACTTCGAAGGCGCGCAGCCAGTTCAGCGGGGGCAAGCTTTTCTGCTTCATGGCCTGACTCTCATGGACACCCTGGAGACCGCTCCCGTTCTTCAGCCCTGAAGGGCATCGGACGAGCGTGCCAGAGGTGCCAGGGCCAGGCGCCGCTGGCGGCTACTGCGGGTAATGTAATACACGAAGTAGCACCAGGCGATGAAGGGCACACCGAAGTACAAGGCCACCCGCTGCTCGGGGTCGAAGCCGATGCCGACACAGGCCAGGGCGCAGCAGAACAAGGCCCCCAGCGGCACCCAGGGGTAGCCGCGGACACGGAACTTGAGCTCGCGCACATCACCGCCATTGGCCACGTAGTGACGGCGAAAAGCGATCTGGCTGGCGGCGATGCTCATCCACACCACCACCACCGCCAGCCCGGAAATCGACACCAGGGCCAGGTAGATGGTGTCCGGGGCGAACACACTGCTGAGCAACGAGGCCGCACCGCCGGCCATGCTCACGATGATCGCGTTGAGCGGCGTGCCCATGCGGGTCAGGGCCGAGAACTGCTTGGGCAGGTGGCCCTGGTCGCTCAGGGTCCAGAGCATCCGCGAGGCGGCGTACAGCCCGGAGTTGGCGGCGGACAGCAGCGCGCTGATGATCACGAAGTTCATGATGTCCGCCGAGTACGGAATGCCGATGTAGGTGAACACCGTGACGAACGGACTTTCCACCAAACCGGCCTGCTCCCGGGGCAACAGGGTGGCGAGGACGAAGATGGTGCCGACGAAGAAGATCGCCAGGCGCAGCACCGTGGTGCGGATCGCCCGTGGCACATTGCGTTGCGGGTCGCGGGTTTCACCGGCGGCAATGCCGATCAGCTCAGTGCCGGAGAAGGCGAAGGACACCGCCAGCAGGGTCATGGCAATCGGCATGAAGCCGGTGGGGAACAGCCCCTCGCGGGTGAAGTTGCTCAAGCCGATACTGTGGGCCTGATCGATGTTCAACAGGCCCAGGATTGCCCCGCCACCCACCACCAGGAACACCAGCACGGTGATCACCTTGACCAGCGACAGCCAGAACTCGGTCTCGGCGAACAGCCGCACCGAGACCACGTTGGACAAAAACACCACCAGGGCGAACAGCGCGCTCCAGATCCACACCGGGGTGTCGGGAAACCAGCGGGTCATGAGGATACCGGCGGCGGTGAATTCCGAGCCGATGGCCACGGTCCAGGTCAGCCAGTACAGCCAGGCCACGGTGTAGCCGGTGCCAGGGCCGAGAAAGCGCGTGGCGTAAGTGCTGAAGGAGCCGGTCTCGGGCATCTGCACCGCCAACTCGCCGAGGCACATCATCACCATGTACACCATCAGCGCGCCGATGATGTAGGCGATCACCGCGCCCAGCGGGCCGGCCTGGTTCACCGTGTAGCCGGAGGTGAGGAACAGCCCGGTGCCGATCACCCCGCCGAGGGCGAGCATGACGATGTGCCGGGTCTGCATTTCTTGCTTGAAGCCGCCGCGCAAGTCGGCCTGTTGTTCTTGTAGGGACATGATGGTTCTCATGAAAGTTGTCAGGGCAAGTCTCAATTTCTGCGACTGTGGAAATGGGCAGAAAACAAATCGGATGCCACCAGGTTTTTATTGTTATTCCTCTTCATGAAGCCCCCACGGGCTGCCTTGCTGTGGGGGTGTTGCGCGCTCTTTCAGTGGGCGACCTCGGCCCGGGTATTCAGGGAAGGGACGGCGCCGGGCGCCGGGTTGTGCTTGAGGGATTGGCGCAGCCAGGCGAAGGCCTGTTGCAGGTCGGCCAGCAGGTCGTCGGTGTCTTCGATGCCCACCGAGATCCGCACCAGGCCTTCGGAGATGCCCAGGGCCTGGCGCTCTTCCAGGGTGTTCTCCACATGGCTGGTGGTGCGCGCCGGGCCGTAGATGGTTTCCACCGCCCCCAGGTTGCCGGCGCAGTGGGCGTAGCGCAGGCGCGGCAACAGCAGCTTGACGCTGTCCATGCCGCCCACCAGGACGAAACTGACGATGGCGCCGAAACCGCGCATCTGTGCACAGGCTACGGCGTGGTTCGGGTGGCTGGGCAACCCTGGGTAATTCACCGCTTCCACCAGCGGCTCGTTGAGCAGGAACTGCGCCAGTTGCGCCGCGCTGTGCTGCTGCTGACGCATACGCAGGGCCAGGGTCTTGATCCCGCGGATGATCAGGTAGGCCGAGAACGGATCGAGGCTGGCGCCGTTGATTTCCCGGTAATGGCGCACCTGACTCATCAGCGCTTCGCTGCCGCAGGCCACGCCACCGAGCACGTCGCCGTGACCGCTGAGGAACTTGGTGGCGCTGTGGATCACCACGTCCACGCCCAGGGCCAGGGGGTTCTGGTTCAGCGGCGTGGCAAAGGTGTTGTCCGCTACCACCAGGGCGCCGACCTTCTTCGCCGCACTCACCAGACGCTGGATGTCGACGATCTTCAGGGTCGGGTTGGTCGGGGTCTCCAGGTACAGCAGGTCGCAACCCTGGGCGATCTCGGCTTCGATCTGCTGCTGGTCGAAGGTTTCGCAGAGGGTCACGGCCACGCCCATGCGCGGCAGAAATTCCTCGAAGATCTTGTTGGTGCCGCCGTAGCTGTCCTTGGTCGACACCACCCGCTGGCCGTGGCGCAGGAAGCTGTAGAGCACGCCGCTGATGGCCGCCATGCCGCTGCTGAAAGCCACCGCCGACTCGGCGTTTTCCAGGTCCCGCAGCTTGGCTTCCAGGGTTTCCACCGTGGGGTTGCTCATGCGGCTGTAGATAAAGCCCGGGGCCTTGCCCAGGGCCACGTCATACCACTGGTCGATGTCGTCGTAGCCATAGGCGGCGCTGGCGACAATCGGCGTTTGCGTGGCGTTGTAGGGATGACGGATCTGCTCCCCGCCCCAGACCACGCGAGTGGCGGTCCCGGGATTTTCCAGCCCTGTGCGTTCAGGTTTTTTATTCATTGCAACGGCTCACCATAGAGGGCGCGCGGCCTGTTGCCGCGCTGGATCTGGTGGCCAATATAGAGAAAAGCCCAAGCCCCGAGAAACGATGTTATCGGGGCCAAAGGGGCGGTTTTTTTAATGCCTCGTCGGCCGGAAAAACGCCCATCGCACGGAGATTTTCAAGCCGCCCTTGCGCGCCGGCCATGCACCTTGCGAAGCTGACGACCGCCTGATCGAGCGCCCCACACCACCACCAGGAACGGCCATGAACCGCACCGAGCACCTGGGCCTGATGGCCCGCTACAACCAATGGATGAACGCCAAGCTGTACAACGCCGCCATGAGCCTGCCCGAGGGACAGATCGTCCTCGACCGCCAGGCGTTTTTCGGCTCGATCCTCGGCACCCTCAATCACCTGCTGGCCGGTGACACCATCTGGCTCAAGCGCTTTGCCCAACACCCGACGCAGCATCCGGCGCTGGCCCCGCTGCAGCAGGTGGCCCTGCCCCAGGACCTCAAGACCCTGCTGTTCCCAAACCTCGACGGGCTCTGGCAGCAGCGCCAATGGCTGGACCAGTTGATCCTGGATTTCAGCCAGTCCCTGAGCGACGCCGACCTGGACAGCAGCCTGCATTACACCAACACCCGGGGCGTGGTCGCCGAGCGCAATGTGTATGCCCTGCTGGTGCATTTTTTCAATCACCAGACCCATCACCGGGGCCAGGCCAGCACCCTGCTGACCCAAGCCGGCGTGGACATCGGCGATACCGATCTGCTGCTGTTGATTCCATCAGCGCTCTGATCGGGCGCCGATTATTTATTCGAGCCTATCTAGCGTGCGCCCCAGGCTTCTGCGACGATGCGCGCGGCAAAAATCTGCTCGCTAAGGAATGGCATCATCAAAGCCCTCAACGCTGTACTTCTGTTGTCCCTGCTGTCCCTGACGGGCTGCGGCACCCTGATCGCCCGCACGCCCAACGCCCATAGCGGCTACGACTACTACAAAGGCACCCAGGCCAATATCGAGCTGCTGACCATGCGTGGCTCCAGTGGCTACGACGGCTACGCCACGGTCTTCTGCTGGGTCAGCATCGTCTGCCCGGTGGTGGCCATCGTCAGCCTGCCGGTGGATGCCGTGGCCGACACCGCGCTGCTGCCCTATGACGCAATGAATCACTGATTCGCGCCCGACCCTGTTTCGCCCCTGCGTGGAAGCCCGATCATCCGAATCCTCCATTACCTGTTGTTGCTCAACACCCTGCTGCTGTCCGGCTGCGGCACCTACATGACTCGCGGCAATGCCCTGGATTTTCGCGACGACCGCTACTACCGGAGCGTCAAGACCAACGCCCAAGTGCTCACCGGCTATGACATGGGCTACGCACGCATGATCACCGGCGGCTGCTGGGTGACGGTGGTGTGCCCGATCCTGCTGGTGGCCAGCCTGCCCCTGGATGCGGCGCTCGACACCGTGCTGCTGCCCTACGACGCGTTCCAGCCGGAGCGGCCCAAGCGCAACAGGCACGTGAAGAAGAAGGAGATTCCCGAGGAAGAGCTGCCGGCGTTGCCCATCAGTGCCGAGGTGCAAGACCCAACGGCCCACACCCCGCCCATCACCCCGCAGGCTGATTGACCCCCTTCAGGCGGGCATGCGCCGTGCCTTGGCGCAACCGGGCTACGCCTGATCCGACGCGCACAGCGCTGCCCTGCGCTGCTCCAGGCAGCAGCGCCGCCCCAGCCGATCCACCTGCGGGCGACCGAACAGATAGCCCTGCCCCCACTCGCCACCACAGGCGGTGGCCAGGTTCTGGTCGCTGCCCGTCTCCACCCCTTCGATGATCACGCACGGCGCCAGGGTCTTGCACAGCTGCACCAGGTGGCTGAGGGTCTGGGCGCTGTTGAGTTCGCCACGGGCACGCTGGATGTAGCCCTTGTCGATCTTGACGATGTCCGGCCGGGTCTGGCGAATGAACTCCAAGGTGCCCAGGCCCGCGCCGAAATCGTCGATGGCCACCCGGCAGCCCATTTCGCGCAGGCACAGGACGAATTCGCTGGCCGCCTCGATGCTCGGCGGCGTGGCGCTTTCGGTGATCTCGATCACCAGTCGCGCGGCCACTGAAGGTGAGTCGCGCAGCACCTGCAGAATCGGCAACCAGAAGCCGTCGATGATCGCGCTCTGGGCGGAAATGTTGCAGCCCAGGCGCAGGCGTTCATCACGGTGCAGCGCCTCGATCACGCAGCGCACCACGCTGTGATCGAGCTCGCGCATCAGTTGGTGTTTTTCCAGCAGCGCCAGAGGATAGACTTCGCCGCCCTGGGCATCGATGTGGCGCAGCAAGCCTTCGTGGTACAGCACCCGGCTGCTGTCGGGCAGCCACACCACCGGCTGGAACGCCAGCATCAGGCGGCCCTGGGCCAGTTCACGATAAAAGTCTCTGACGCTTTGCATGACAACTCCCCGGGCAAGACAACGGCACCCTCGCGGCGAACCGGATGCGACGCGCTGGCCGTCACCCTTCCCAAGGGCCCTGGCCGAGCATGATCGACCCTGGCACAGGCCTTGAGGAAGTGTTCCTGGATACCTTTCGCTTGTCCTCGGAAACGCGCGGCACTGCCGAATCGTCTGTGGCCCCGTGTTTATTGCAATCATGCCAATGGCCTCTCCGATATCACTTAGCCATCAGTCCAGGAAGACCTATGCATAGAATGACCAGCGCCAGCTTTCGGGTGCTTGCCGATGTCATGAATGAGGGCGGCGCCCACGTCGAAACCTTGCTCAAGCAATTGGGCAGCAGCCTGCGGGATGTGTATGAAAACCCCAAGGGCGTGAGGCTGGAACTGGTCTATCAGGTGATACAGGAAGCCGTGCGCCGCACCGGCAAGCCGGACCTGGGCCTGCTGGCCTACAGCAAGGCCCATCCGGCCAACCTGGAGGCATTGGGGTATGCGGTGATGTCCTGCGCCACCCTGGGCATCGCGCTGCAACGCCTGGTGGATTACCACGCGCTGATCAGCAACGGCTTCTGCATGTGCCTGGAACGCAAACCGCAGATGCTGACCCTGATCGGCTTCGACGTGGCCAGCGAACCCTCGATGATGCCCCGGGCCTTTATCGACGCCGGCGCGGCCCAGACCCTGGGCCTGCTGCACTGGCTGTTGCCGCAGCACAAACTGCGGCCCCTGGCGGCCACCTTCACCTACGAGGAGCCGCTGGACACCGGGTCACTGCGCCAACTGCTGGGAGACAACCTGCAGTTTTGCGCGCCCTACAACAGCCTGTCCTTCAGCAGCCAGGATTGCGCCATTGCCCTGCCCACCGCCGACCCGGCCCTGGATGTGCTGCACCTGGAGTACGCGCGCAATCGCCTCAACCTGCTGCACAACGGTTCGATGACCGCCCGGGTCCGCCGAGCGCTGTCCGAACGCCTGGCCCAGGGCGCGCCGAGCGACCTGCCGAACATCGCCCAAATCGTCGGGGTCAGCACCCGCAGCCTGCAACGCCGCCTGGGACACGAAGACGTGCATTTCTCCGCCTTACTGGACGAAGCCCGCTTGATGCTGGCCCACAGCTTCCTGCGTAACTCCATGCGCAGCGTCAAGTACATCGGCGCGCTGCTGGGCTTTCGCGACCAGAGCAGTTTTCACAAGGCCTGCCTGCGCTGGTTCGGCATGACCCCGGGGCGCTACCGCGAGCAGTGAGCCGCGGGAAACGACAACGCCGAGCGAAAGCTCGGCGTGAAGGGAACGCAAGGTGGATCAGTGAGCGGCCAGCTGCGGCTGGACTTGCGGCATCGCCGAGGAGTGATGGTTGAGGATCTTCCACTGGCCATCGATACGCTCGTACAGGAAGGTGTAGCGCGCCTGGACCTTCTCGGCCTTGCCCGACGCATCGGTCAGGGTGAAGGTGTAGACGCCGCTGTCCAGGGCGGCATCGGGGCCCAGGTGACGGATTTCACGGTAGTTGATCTGCCCCACCGGCTTGGACGCCAGGAAGTGCTCGAAGTAGTCCTGGATCTGTGCGTGAGTGCTGCGTACCTGGTTCGACACGGTCGGCTGCAACACCGCGTTCGGCGCATACAGGCTCACCACCGACTGCGGATTGCCGGTCTGCAGGGCGCTGTTCCAGCGGTCGAACAGGCCGGCGATCTCACGGTCCTGGGCCGCTTGCGGCTGCTCGGCAACGGCGCTATAGACATAGGGCTTGACCTCGGCGGCCACCGCCAATGGAGCGGTGAAGGCAAAAAACAGGGCCAGGGCAGTGGTTTTCAGTTTCATACGATTTCTCCAGTGGGTTTCAATGAGCCACACTTTGCCCATCGCCGTCGCCCGCGCCATCGGCCAACTGGAGCTTTTGGCCTATGCCATTTGGCAGATAGGCGTGACGTGCAGCAGCGGGTCTAATGCCCGCTTTTGTTCAACAGCAGCGCCGCCACACTGGAGCCCCGCCATGTCCACCCCATCCTTCGACCCCGCCAGCGCCCTGGCCCTGCGCAGCCAGTATCGACAGTCCCAGAGCCGCGCCGCGCGCCTGCGGCTGCTGGTGGACACCGGCCAGGAGCTGCTGCAACTGCCCCCCGAGCAGATGCGCCAGCGGGTGGTGCAACGGGCCTGTGCCTTTGCCGCCATGGACCACGGGCTGCTGCTGGAATGGGCCGAAGACGGTGTGATCCACACCCGCGCCGCCCAGGGTCATGAAGAGCGCCTGCAAGGCCTGCGCGCCCTGGCCGATCACCCGCAGTGGCCGGAGCCGCCGCCGACCCCGGACAGCGCCGTGCTGCGCGTGCTCTTGCACCGCGCCGACGGCCGGGCCTTCGGCGCCCTGCTGCTGGCCAACAGCGTGCCCATCAGCCCCCCGGACAGCGAAGACCTGGAATCCCTGCAACTGCTGGCCACCCTGCTGGCCGCGCACCTGGAAAACCAGCGCCTGCTGCGCGACCTGCAAGCCCGGGAGCGCAGCATGTCGGAACTGGTGCAGCGCCTGTTCAGCGCCCAGGAAGACGAACGCAAGCGGGTCGCCTATGACCTGCACGACGGCCTGGCGCAAACCCTGGCCGGACTCCATCAGCGCCTGCAGGGCTTCGCCGGGCGCTGTCCGCCGTTGTCCGCCGAGCTGCAGCAGGACCTGCAGACCATCCTGCAACTGGCCCAGGGCTGCGTCGGCGAGGGCCGGCAGCTGATCGGCGGCTTGCGCCCTCACGTGCTCGACGACTTCGGCCTGCTGCGGGCCATCGACCGCGAGGCCGACCGCCTGCGCGACGCCGGTCTGCTGGTGTACTGGGGCCAGCGCGCGCCGCAGCGCCTGCCCGACGCGGTGGAAATTGCCCTGTTCCGCATCGCCCAGGAAGCCATCAACAATGTCCTCAAACACGCCCGGGCCTCGCAGGTGCACCTGAGCCTGGCCCTGGAGGACGGCCAGGCGCTGCTCGGGGTCAGCGACGACGGCTGCGGCTTCATCAGCTCGCCGGCCCCGGTGGCCGAACAGTTGGGTCAGGTCGCCATGCACGAACGCGCCCATCTGCTGGGCGGCTACTTCAGCTGCGACAGCCGGCCCGGCAATGGCACCCGGCTACTGGCCCGGGTTCCCGTCCAGCCTTTGGAGCCAGCGCTATGAGTACGCTGATACGCCTGGTCCTGGCGGACGATCATGAAGTGACCCGCACCGGTTTCGTCGCCCTGCTGGCGGGCAATCCGGAGTTCGAGGTGGTGGGCCAGGCCAGGGACGGTGAAGAAGCCCTGGCCCTGTGCGAGCAACTGCGCCCGGACATCGCCATCCTCGACATCCGCATGCCGCGGCTCAATGGCCTGGGGGCCGCGCGCCTTCTGCAGCAACGCCAGCCCGAGGTCAAGGTGGTGATCTTCACCATGGACGACAGCCCCGATCACCTGGAAGCGGCCATGACCGCCGGCGCCGTGGGCTACCTGCTCAAGGACGCCAGCCGCGACGAAGTGATCGGCGCCCTGCAACGGGTGGCCCAGGGCGAGGAAGCCCTCAACAGCGCGGTCAGCGCGCGCCTGCTGCGGCGCATGACCGAACGCGGCAACGGCCAGGCGCCCCAGGTCCAGGCCCTGACCGCCCGCGAGCGCCAGGTGCTGGGGCTGGTGGCCGGCGGCTTCAGCAACCGCGAGATCGGCGAAAAGCTCGGCATCACCACCGGCACCGCCAAGGCCCACGTCGAGCGGGTGATCGGCAAGCTCGGCGCCTCCGACCGCACCCAGGCGGCGGTGCGCGGCATCGCCCTGGGGCTGGTGACCCAGCCCAGCGGGCAGTGGCCATGAACCTGCGCAGCGCCCGGCGCTGGGCCGACCTGCCGCTGCGGGGCAAGGCGCTGGTGGTGATCTCCCTGCCCCTGGTCATCCTGCTGCTGTCGCTGGTGCTGATCTACAGCGCCGAACGCCAGACCGCCCGCGCCGAAGAAGACGTACGCCGGGTGCTGCTGGTGCAGGGCGATATCCAGACCGTGCACACCCTGCTGGCCGAGGCCGCGGCCAGCGTGCGCGGTTACCTGCTGACCCGCAGCGAGGACTTCCTGCCCGCCTACCTCCAGGCCCGCCCGCAGATTGAAGCCGCCTTGCAACGCCTGGACCGCAACGTGCGCGACACGCGCATGCGCGAGTACCTGCACACCATCACCCCGTTGATCCAGACCAAGCTCGAAGGCCTGGTGGCCCTGCGCAACGGCAGCCGCGACGACAGCGCCACCGTGACCGCGATCCTCATCGACAACAAGCAGGTGCTGGACGTGCTGCGTGAACAGATCAGCGCCATGCGCATCCACGAGGACGCGCTGCTGGCCGAACGCACCGCGGCCGCGGCGGCAACCCGCATGCGCCTGCTGTTCGCCACCCTGCTGGCCGCCGGTTGCGGGCTGTTTGGCGCCATCGTTGCGGTGCTGCTGCTGTCCCGGGGCATCGTCACCCGGGTGCAGCAGGTCCAGGGCAACGCCCAGCGCCTGGCCCTGGGTCAGCCCCTGCTGCCGCAAGCCCCGGAACTGGATGAAATCGGCCAGCTGGGCACGCGCCTGGTGGAGGCCGGGCAGTTGCTGGCCGAACGCGAGCGCGCCCTGCGCGACAACGAAGAACGCCTGCGCCTGATCATCGACGGGGTCAAGGACTACGGAATCTTCGCCCTGGACACCGCCGGCATGGTCACCACCTGGAACTTCGGCGCCGAACGGATCAAAGGCTACCGCGACCAGGAAATCATCGGCCGCCATTTCTCCCTGTTCTACCTGCCGGAAGAATGCCCGCAGCACCCGGACATGGCCCTGCGCGAAGCCACCGCCCACGGCCACTACATGGAAGAAGGCTGGCGCTGCCGCAAGGACGGCAGCCGCTTCTGGGCCAGCGTGGTGATCACCGCGCAATACGACGCCAGCGGCGCCCTGCGGGGGTTTTCCAAGATCACCCGGGACATCACCGACCGCCGCGCCGCGGAAATCGCCCTGGGCACCGCCCGCGAAGAAGCCGAAAGCGCCAGCCGCGCCAAGAGCGAGTTCCTCTCGCGCATGAGCCACGAACTGCGCACCCCGCTCAATGCCATCCTCGGTTTCGCGCAACTGCTGGACATGGATTCCAGCGCCGGCCAGCGGCCCCAGGTCGGGCATATCCTGCGGGCCGGCCAGCACCTGCTGGCGCTGATCAACGAGGTGCTGGACATCGCTCGCATTGAAGCCGGGCGCCTGCCGCTGAACGTCGAGCCCATGCCCCTGGCGGCGGTGCTGCATGAAGCCCTGACCCTGGTTTCACCGATGGCCGCCGACGCCGGCATTCACCTGGCACCACTGCCGGAACTGCCGGTGGACAGCGGGGTGATCGCCGACCGCCAGCGGCTGATCCAGGTGCTGCTCAACCTGCTGTCCAATGCCATCAAGTACAACCGCAGCGCCGGCCAGGTGAGCATCGAGGTGGCGATCGACGGACCGCGCCTGCGTATCAGCGTCATCGACACCGGCGGTGGCATTGCCCCTGATCATCTGGAGCGCCTGTTCAAGCCGTTCGAACGCCTGGATGCCGATCCCAAGGTCGAAGGCACCGGCCTGGGCCTGGCCCTGAGCAAGAGCCTGCTGGAAATGATGGACGGCGACCTCAGCGTGCAGAGCACCCTGGGCAGCGGCTGTCGCTTCAGCCTGGAGCTGCCCTTCGTGCGCCTGCCCGATGCCCCCGCCGCAACGCCTTTTGCCGCTCCGGCACTGAGCCTGCCGACGCCCCAGGCGCCGGCCCGGCACCAGGGCAAGATCCTCTGCATCGAAGACAACCTGCAAAGCCTGGCGCTGATCGAAACCCTGCTGCAGCGCCGGCCGGGCATTCAGTTGCTGTCGAGCATGCAGGGGCAGATGGGCCTGGATCTGGCCCGCCAGCACGCACCGCAGATGATCCTGCTGGACGTCAACCTGCCGGACCTGCAGGGCCTGGAAGTACTGCAACGCCTGCGAGCCTCCGCCATCACCGCCACCACACCGATCCTGATGATTACTGCCGACGCCAGCGAGCTGACCCAGCGCACCCTGCGAGAAGCCGGGGCGACCGCGATCCTCACCAAGCCGATCCATGTACCGGCGTTCCTTGCCCACCTCCAAGCCTGCCTAGTGGAGCCCGTATGACTGCCGATATGCGCATCCTGATCGTCGACGACCAACGTCCCAACCTCGACCTGATGGAACAACTGCTGGCCCGTGAAGGGTTGCACAACGTCCTGAGCAGCACCCAGCCGCTGCGCACCCTGGAACTGTTCAACAGCTTCGAACCGGACCTGGTGATTCTCGATCTGCACATGCCCGAGTTCGACGGCTTTGCGGTGTTGGAGCAACTGAACCGGCGAATTCCGGCCAACGACTACCTGCCCATTCTGGTGCTCACCGCCGACGCCACCCGCGACACCCGCCTGCGGGCCCTGGCCCTGGGCGCCCGGGACTTCATCAGCAAGCCACTGGACGCCCTGGAAACCCTGCTGCGGATCTGGAACCTGCTGGAAACCCGGGCCCTGTACAAGACCTTGCGCACCCTGGTGCCGCCGGAGCGCATCGAACTGCTGCGCCCATCCAGGGCCTGACCTGCCGCGCCGCCGCACCTGCCGCATCGTCGCACCCTGTAGCCGCTGCCGCAGGCTGCGATGGGCTGCGCAGCAGACCCAAACCGGGCTTGCTGATATAACGCAGCGGCCGCTTCGCGACCGTTCGCAGCCTGCGGCAGCGGCTACAGGAATCGCGGGGTTTCAGAGGTCGCGGAAGAACTCGCCGGGGGTGGCGTCGAACTGCTGGCGAAACGCGGCGATAAAGGCCGAGGTCGAGTCATAGCCACAGGCCAGCGCCACGTCGGTGACCCGCTCGCCCTGCTCCAGCGGGGTCAGCGCGCCGAGCAGGCGCAGACGCTGGCGCCAGGCGCGAAAGGTCAGCCCGGTGTCCTTGAGGAACAGGCGGCTGAGGGTTTTCTCCGTGACCCCGAGCTTCTGGCTCCATTGCCCCAGGGTGGTCGGCTGCTCCGGATGCGCCTGCAAGCTGCGGTAGATCGCCCGCAAACGCGGGTCCAGGGGCAGCGGCAGCATCAGGTCCAGTTGCGGCGCGGCGGCCAGCTGGTCCAGCAGCACCTGGGCCAAGCGCCCGTCGGCGCTGTCCTCGACATACTCCACCGGCAATTCGCTGAAGGCGCGGATCAGCTCCCGCAGCAGGCTGCTGACCGCCAGCACTTGGCAGCTGTCTGGCGCCGCCCAGGTGGTAACACTGCAATCGAGGTACAGGCTGCGCATCTCGGTGCGCGGCGAGCTGAACACCCGGTGCGGCACCCCGGCGGGAATCCATACCGCGCGCTGCGGCGGTGCGACAAAGCGCCCGGCGCTGGTCTGGATCTCCAGCACCCCGGCAATCGCGTAGGACAACTGCACCCAGGGGTGGCTGTGGCGCCGGGTCAAGGCGCGGTTGGGCAAGGATTCGGTGCGCCCGTACACCGGTCGCGGCAGACTCGGCAGCCCGGGAATACTGCGCCGGACGATTTTTTCATGTCCTTTAGGCGGCATTAATGGGCTCCTTGGCGTTAGTCGGTAAATTCCAGCCACGTTAGAGTCGCCCCACCGCACTTGGCAACCCCCGGATGATCCCGCTATGACTCGCTCGCGTCTTTTGCCCGACAACTTCACCCTGACCCTGATCGGCGTGGTGCTGCTGGCCAGCTTCCTGCCCGCCAGCGGCCAGGTGGCGGTCGGCTTCGGCTGGCTGACCAACCTCGCCATCGGCCTGCTGTTCTTCCTTCACGGCGCCAAGCTGTCGCGCGAGGCGATCATCGCCGGAGCCGGCCACTGGCGCCTGCATCTGCTGGTGTTCAGCCTGACCTTCGTGCTCTTCCCGCTGCTGGGGCTGGCGCTCAAGCCGCTGCTGTCGCCGCTGGTGGGCAACGACCTGTACCTGGGCATGCTGTATCTGTGCGCCCTGCCCGCCACGGTGCAATCGGCCATCGCCTTCACCTCCCTGGCCCGGGGCAATATCCCGGCGGCCATCTGCAGCGCCGCCGCGTCGAGCTTGTTCGGGATCTTCCTCACCCCGCTCTTGGTGACCCTGCTGCTGAACGTGCACGGCGACAGCGGCTCGACCCTGGATGCCATCGTCAAGATCAGCGTGCAGTTGTTGCTGCCCTTTATCGCCGGGCAGATTGCCCGGCGCTGGATCGGCGCCTGGGTCGGGCGCAACAAGAACTGGCTGCGCTTCGTCGACCAGGGCTCGATCCTGCTGGTGGTCTACGGCGCCTTCAGCGAGGCGGTGAACGAAGGCATCTGGCAGCAGATCCCGCTGTGGGAACTGGGCGGGCTGCTGGTGGCCTGCTGCATCCTCCTGGCCATGGTGCTGCTGGCCTCAAGCTTTCTCGGCAAGCTGTTCGGCTTCGACCAGGAAGACCGCATCACCATCCTCTTCTGCGGTTCGAAAAAGAGCCTGGCCACCGGCGTGCCCATGGCCCAGGTGCTGTTCGCCGGCAGCACCATGGGCGTGCTGATTCTGCCCTTGATGCTGTTCCACCAGATCCAGCTGATGGTCTGCGCGGTGCTGGCCCAGCGCTACGCCAAGCGTCCGGAATCGGTGGCCGAGCTGATGGGCCAGGTCGACCCGTAACCTTTCCTGCAAGGCGGCCCGGCAGCTGGCCGGGCCTGCGCGCAGATGGCGATGAAGCGTGCGCAATGGCATGATGCCGCGGCGAAAATCATCAAGGACCGCTGATGTTTCCCCATCGAATTCAAGCCCCCAGCCAGGCCGACCTGGAACTGCAGGTTAGCGCCCGCCTGGAGGCCGATGACCAGGCCCAGGTCATCGTCCAGTTCGCCAAGGCCGAACAGTACGACGGCGAACTGCTGAGTCAGCTCGACACGCTCTGCGCCCGTTTCGGTGAACGCCTCAAGGTGCGCTTCTATAGCCATTACCCGGGCAGCGCGTTCGATGCCCGGGTGTTGCTGGCCCTGCCCCATGTGCAGTCCCTGAGCCTGGACTGCCTCGACACCCTGGATCACTACAAGGCCATCGGTCGCCTGCCCCTGCTTCGGGAGTTTGCCCTGCAGGTGATCAGCGCCGACCTGCCCGGGCTGCTGGCCCTGCCCAACCTCAAGCACCTGCAACAACTGCGGCTCTCCCTGGACAAGGGCCCCGCCATCGACCTCGCGCCCATCGACCAGATGCCCGACCTGCACCAGCTATCCATCAGTGTGCAAAGCCACAATCTGGACGTCCTGAGCCAGTGCCCGAACATCGCCACCCTGAACTTGCACCGCATGCCGGCCAAGACGCCCCTGGGCATGGTGGCCCGTATGTCCGGCCTGCACAGCCTGTCGGTGAGCTTCGGCAGCCGCGAGGGCATGCCGGAACTGCGCAACCCGTACGTTAAGGAACTGGATATCCTGCGGGTCCGTGGCCTCAACCGCCTGGACCTGGACGGGTTTCCACAGCTGCAAGTGCTTCAGATCGAGGATCAGGCGCAATTGAGCCGGCTGGCGCTGGGCGACACTGCGCATCTGCGCAGGCTGCGCTTGGCCAATCTCAAGGCCTTGAAGGAACTCAGCGGCCTGAAAACCTCGAACATCGCCGACCTGCGCATCATCAAGGCCCCACAGATGGATCTGCTGACACTGATCGACAGCCAGCTACCGCCCAGCGTCCAGCACCTCAAGCTGCTCAGTGGCAAACGCGCCGTGGACAAACAGCTCGAAGCCCGACAACAGCAACTGGGCATTCCTGAACCCCGTGGCCCGTTCTGAACGCCACCCTCTAGTAGGAGCGCGCTTGCTCGCCAGGACGTCAACGATAACCCGCACTCACCGGGAATGGGCGGCGCTTTGGAAAGCATCGCGAGCAAGCTCGCTCTTACAGATGGGCATTAATCTGACCGTTCCACCTATTCGGACCTGATAAGGAGATCCCATGTCCTTTGTTCCCCGCTTTACCGAACTGCTGCTGACGCACCTGCAACAGGAAGAACGCCAGCGCATTCTCAAATCGATTGTTGTCAGCGTCGCTCCGGAACTGTGGCTGAGCCTGGAATCGGCGGCGTTGCTGGACATCAATCGCGACCGCTTCGGCCTCGGCGGCCAGTTGGACGAACGCGACGACTACCGCCCCAGCCACATCAGCGTTCCTCGCTGCAACGTCCCGCGTTGGCTGATCGCCGCCGAGCGGCGCAAGGTGGATATCTGGGTCGAGGACAGCTACGGCAAAGAGGCCTCGACCGCCATCGAGTTCAAGGTGGTGCACAACAACAAGAACGCCTATTACAAGATCTGGGAAATCCGCAAGGACCTGGTCAAGCAGATACCCCGCACCAGTCCCGATGAGCGCATCGAGCGCTGGGGCATCGTGCTGCTGAGCTACTCACGCTTCTACAGTGACCAGCAAGGCAACTACAGCTATGGCAAGTTCGACAGTTGCCAGGCGTTTCTCGACGCTTTCGAGAATGGCCTGAACGACAACAACGAGTGGTACGCCGACGCACCGGAGCTGGAACTGGAGATGAAACCGACCCAGATAACCAATCTGGACAGCGCGAATTACATCGAACCTGGGAAAGGCTCGGGGGTGTATCTGGCGCTGGTCCGGTGCAAGGCCTGAGGCTTGCCTGCAGAGCCCAAACCGCTGCGGTTTACCCACACCGCCGTGGAGCGCATCAGTGCTTCGCGGCTGTGCTAACGTTCGCCAACGTCCCGGCTTGAAACCCTGCCCATGTCCATCACCGACAACCTCCTGGCCTTCACCTTCGCCGCTACCCTGCTGACCCTGACCCCGGGCCTGGACACCGCCCTGGTGCTGCGCACCGCCACCGTGGAAGGCAAGCAACAGGCGCTACGCGCGGCGCTGGGGATCAACGCCGGTTGCCTGCTGTGGGGCGCGGCCGTGGCTTTCGGCCTGGGCGCCGTGATTGCGGTGTCGGAACTGGCCTTCAACTTGCTGAAATACTGCGGCGCGGCCTACCTGGCGTGGCTGGGGCTGAACATGCTGTTGCGCCCACGCCGCTCGTTTGCTCCGGCAGACGCAGACGGCAATCCCGGGGCCAACTGGTTTCTCAAGGGCATGCTGGGCAACGTGCTCAACCCCAAGGTGGGGGTTTTCTACGTGTCCTTTCTGCCGCAGTTCATTCCCCAGGGACAGCCGCTGGTGCTCTGGACCTTCGGTCTGGTGAGCATCCACGTGGTGCTGGGGCTGATCTGGTCCCTGCTGCTGATTGGCGCCACCCGCTCCCTGAGCGGGGTGCTGCAGCGGGAAAAGGTGATCCAGTGGATGGACCGCACCACAGGGATGATCTTCGTGCTGTTCGCGGCTCGCCTGGCCTTGAGCAGGCGTTGAACATCGCTCCCCTCAAACCTCAGCCAGCACCGCCCCACGCTCTTCCAGCAACTTCACAAAACTGCTCAAACTCTGGGACACGGTGCCGCGCCGCCAGACCAGCCAGGTGCGCAGGAAGCGAAAGCGCGGCGACAGCGGCCAGACGCTGACCGTGGCGCAGCCGGGCATGCTTTCCAGCATGCTGCGGGGCATCAGCGCCAACCCGGCACCGGCGCTGACGCAGGCCAGCATGCCGTGGTAGGACTCCATTTCGTGGATCTTGCCCGGCACCGCGGCGTCCTGGGTAAACCAGCTTTCGAAGTGATGGCGGTAGGAGCAGTTGGCGCGAAAGGCGTAGATGCTTTCGCCGTTGACCTCCCGCGCTCGGGTAATCGGCGCGTGCCCCAGGGGCGCAATCAGCACCATTTCTTCCTCGAACACCGGCAGCCCTTCCAGGGCCGGATGGCGCACCGGGCCGTCGACGAAGGCCGCCACCAGACGCCCGGAGAGCACGCCTTCGATCATGGTCCCCGAGGGGCCGGTGGACAGGTCCAGTTCGACCTTGGCGTATTGCTGGTTGTAGGCCGCCAGCAGCGCCGGGATGCGCACCGCCGCCGTGCTTTCCAGGGAACCCAGGGCAAACGGGCCCTGGGGTTCCTCGCCGGCCACGGTCAGGCGCGCTTCGGCCACCAGGTCGAGAATGCGCCGGGCGTAGTCGAGGAAGTTCCACCCGGCAGGCGACAGGCGCAGGCGGCTCTTCTCGCGGATAAACAACTCCACCCCCAGGTCCTGCTCCAGTTGCTTGATCCGCGTGGTCAGGTTCGACGGCACCCGGTGGATCAATTGCGCCGCAGCGCTGATGCTGCCCTGCTCGGCAACGGCCTTGAAAATTTCCAGCTGGATCAGATCCACTTCATTCTCCAAACGTGAACGACTCGCTTAATATTATTCAGTTTTCAGCAAAGAGCCAGCACCGTAACCTGCCGTCATTCCCACCCAGCAGGACGGTGCCATGAGCCTTGTTTCCAGCCATACCCACGCCTTGTCGATCAACCCCGCCACCGGCGAGCAGATTGGCGCCTACCCCTACCAGTCCGAGGCTGAAACCGACGCCACCCTGGAGCGCGCCGCCCGCGGTTTCGCCCAGTGGAAACGCCAGAGCGTCGCCGAGCGCGCCGCGCACCTGACGGCACTGGCCCAGGCCCTGCGGGACAACAGCGAGGCCATGGCACGGATGATCAGCCTGGAAATGGGCAAGCCCTTGCCCCAGGCCCGGGGCGAAATCGAAAAATGCGCCCAGCTGTGCCTGTGGTACGCCGAGCACGGCCCGGCCATGCTGGCCCCGGAAGCGACCCTGGTGGAAAACAACAAGGCGCGCATCGAGTACCGCCCCCTGGGCCCGCTGCTGGCGGTGATGCCGTGGAACTTCCCGATCTGGCAGGTGCTGCGCGGCGCGGTGCCGGCGCTGCTGGCGGGCAACACCTACGTGCTCAAGCACGCGCCGAACGTCATGGGCAGCGCCTACCTGCTGCTGGACGCCATGCAGCGCGCCGGTTTCCCTGAAGGCGTCTTCGAGCTGCTCAACGTCACCCCGGACGGTGTGTCCCGCGCCATCGCCGACCGCCGCATCGCCGCCGTGACCCTCACCGGCAGCGTGCGCGCCGGCATCGCCATCGGCGCCCAGGCCGGCGCCGCGCTGAAAAAATGCGTGCTGGAACTGGGCGGCTCCGATCCTTTTATCGTGCTCAACGACGCCGATCTGGACGAAGCGGTCAAGGCCGCGGTGATCGGCCGCTATCAGAACACCGGCCAGGTCTGCGCCGCCGCCAAGCGCCTGATCATCGAACAAGGGGTGGTCGCGGAGTTCACGCGCAAATTCGTCGAAGCCACCCGCGCCCTGGTAATGGGCGACCCGCTGGCCAGCGACACCTACCTCGGCCCCATGGCCCGCTTCGACCTGCGCGACGAGCTGCACCAGCAAGTCCAGGCGACCCTGGCCGAAGGCGCCACCCTGCTGCTGGGGGGCGACAAGGTCGAAGGCGCCGGCAACTATTACCAGCCTACGGTGCTGGCGGACGTCACCGAGCAAATGACCGCCTTCAAGCAGGAACTGTTCGGCCCAGTGGCCGCCATCATCAGCGCCCGGGATGCCGAGCACGCCCTGGCACTGGCCAACGACAGCGAGTTCGGCCTCACCGCGACAATCTTCACCCAGGACCTGGAACGGGCCCGGCAGATGACCGACGAACTGGAAACCGGCGGCGTGTTCATCAACGGCTACAGCGCCAGCGACCCCCGGGTGACCTTCGGCGGGGTGAAAAAAAGCGGCTTCGGTCGCGAGCTGTCGCACTTCGGCGTGCGCGAGTTCTGCAATGCGCAGACGGTGTGGCTGGATCGGCGTTAAGGCCGGGCACGGGGCTTGAGCCGCCGGCCAGGCCCTGATGCCAACGGACATTCAGCACTGGCGAGGGGGCTGACACCCTCTGCGCCAGTTCTTGATTGAGCGGCCTGGCTTTAGGCAGCGCAATGCCCTGATTCGCTCAGCGAGTCGCCCACCCTGCTCAGCGAAACTAAGCCCGATCTTGCTGTTTTTTCAGAATTTTCTTGAAGCCCTGCCTGCCCCGACCTTTCTATGATGTTTCTTTTTGATATCACCCGAGGTCCGGCATGTGCGCACCCGCTCAAAAATTCATCGTTCGCCTGCCTGGTGAGCTTCACACCCAAGTCAAGCGCATCGCCAAGCAGGAAAACCGCAGCATGAACAATGAAATCGTCGACCGACTGGAAAAGTCGCTGGTCGCCACCGAAGTCCGTAGCCACGACAAGAAACTCATCAACATCCTGCTGGGCAAGATTGCAACCCTGGAACAACAGATCGAATCCCTGCAAATGAACACCCCTGAACCTGACCGGTAACGCCGTTTCTTTTCATGCATCAGGGCCGCCCCCCTCGGTAACCTGAGCCAATCCCTCTCCCGCCTTTACCCCCGCGCCGCAGCTTGTATGATGGCGCCTGCCCGACAGCACCCAGCGGCAACCGCCAGGCCCTTGCCTGATGCCCGCAGGGCTCCCGCGCTGTTCCTCACTACACACTCAGGTCGACGATCGTAGCCTTCTCAGGAACCTCCCCCGGCTTCTGCCATGGGGACAGCGTCGCCTTCTAGGATTGTTCATGAGCCGGACTCACCCGACGCCCCCCACACGCGCCAGCTCCACAGGATTGCCTTTCAATCGCCTGACCCTGGGCCTGCTGCTGGCCGGTAGCCACGCGGTGGCCAACGCCAGCGGCACCCAGTTACCGACCCAGACCGTCAGTGGCGAAGAGCAATACGGCTATCGCGCCGACAGCGCCTCGGTGGGCGGCTTCAGCGAAACACCGCTGCTGGACACCCCGGCCTCCATCAGCGTGATCAACGAAGAGCTGATCAAGGACCAGCAGGCGCGGCTGCTCAGCGACGTACTGAAGAACGACGCCTCGGTGGGCCAGAGCTACGCGCCGGTGGGCTACTACGAAAACTTCGAGGTGCGCGGCTTCTCCCTGAACGCGGCCAGCAGCTACAAGATCAACAACCGCACCATCACCGGCGAGCAGAACGTCGCCCTGGAAAACAAACAGCGGGTGGAACTGCTCAAGGGCCTTTCCGGCCTGCAAAGCGGGGTCAGCGAACCGGGTGGCTTGATCAACTACGTGACCAAGCGGCCCACGGATATCCGCTCGGTGACCGTCTCCACCGATGATCGCGGCAGCGGTTACCTGGCCACCGACGTCGGCGGCTGGTTCGGCAGCGAACAGCAGTTCGGCCTGCGCGCCAACCTGGCCCATGAAGACCTGCACTCCTACGTCGAGCACACCAACGGCCAGCGCGACTTCGCCTCCCTGGCCTTCGACTGGAACATCAGCCCCGATGCCCTGCTGCAACTGGACATCGAATACCAGAACAAGCAACAACGCTCGGCACCGGGCTATCAACTGCTGGGCGGCTCCAGCCTGCCCCACCACACCTCGCCGAAAAAGCTCCTGGGGCACCAGAGCGGCTCAAAGCCTGTGACCAATGAATCGCTGAACATCGGTGGCAGTTTCGAGTACCGCTTCAACGACGACTGGAAGGGCAACCTCAGTGCGTCGCGCAGCAAGGTGGTGATCGATGACTACAGTTCGTTTGCCTGGGGCGGCTGCACCACCGGCTGCACCAATGCCAACGGCAACTACTTCAGCCCGGAAGGCAACTACGACATCTACGACTTCCGCAGCCCCGACGACACCCGGCGCAACGATGAAGTGCAGGCGGTGCTCAATGGCCGCTTCGACGCAGCTGGTCTGGGCCATGAGTTGAGCGTGGGGACCAGTGCATTTCGCCGCGTGGTGGACCGGCGCGAGTCCATCAATCAATGGATTGGCACGGGCAATATCCAGAGCGAGCCGGAAAACTTCGACCGCTACAACGGCGCCCTCAACGACTCCCACAAACGCCTCGACAGCCGCCAATACGGCCTGTTCCTCAGCGACCGCATCAGCTTCAACGATCAGTGGCAGACCGTCCTCGGCGGGCGTGAAGTGCGCCTCGACGAAGAAAGCTTCGACAAGGACGGCGTGCGCGATCGCCACACCCAGCGCTATGTATTCCTGCCCCAGGCCGCGTTGATCTACAAACCGATCAGCGAACTGTCGCTGTACACCCAATACAGCAAGGGCCTGAGCCTGGGTGGCCAGGCCCCCTGGTTCGCCAGCAACAGTGGCGACACCCTGGCCCCCACCGTCTCCCGCCAAATCGAAACCGGGATCAAATACGACTGGCAACGCATGAGCTTTGCCGCCGCCCTGTTCCAGATGCGCCAGGCCTACCAGTACTCGCGCCCGGACGCTGCAGGCGGTTTCACCTACGTCCAGCAGGGCCAGCAAAAGAACACCGGCCTGGAGCTCTCCGCCAACGGCTGGGCCACCCAGCGCCTGCAAATTGCCGCCAGCGTCGCGGCGATTCGCTCCCGGGTCGAGGGCACCGGCACCCCGGCCTACGAAGGCCATCAAACCCTCAACGTCCCACGCCTGCGGGCCAGCCTCCAAGGCGACTACGCCCTGCCCTGGCTCGACGGCCTGGCCCTGCTGGGCGGCATGCAATACAGCGGCAGCAAATACGCCGACCGCCAGGGCAACGTCGCCACCGGCGCCTACGCCATCTTCAACATCGGCAGCCGCTACAGCACGCGCATTGATGGCTACGACACCGTGTTCCGCCTGACCGTGGACAACCTGTTCGACAAACGCTACTGGCGCGACGCCGGGGAATACATGGGCGACGACTACCTGTTCCAGGGCGCGCCGTTGACGGCGCGGTTGAGTGCTTCGGTGAGTTTCTGATGCAGACCGCCCCTTCCTACCTCTCCCGTAGGAGCCGGCTTGCCGGCGAAGGCGTCCTCAAGACCGCCCTCGCCAGCAGAAAGCACACCCAAATGCAGACCCGCCCCACAGAACGGCCGCTGTAGCACTACCGGGTGCTGACTTGATCGCTTACTTGGTCGCTACTTGGTCGGTTTGTTTGTCGGCATGCCCAGGCCCCGGGAAAGATCAGCAGTTCAACCACCAGTTCAATAGCGTCTCGTCCTCATCGTCGTCGAGGTTTTTATAGACATTGGCGTAGTACCACTCGATCCCGGTTTGCTCGCGGAAGCGATCGAACACCGCATTGATAGGGTCCATGCCATTCCTTGCAGGAACAGCGAATGAAAGGTTCCCCTCGAACAGCCCATCCAGGGTTCCGCCCAGCTCACCAGCGACCTCGTTTTCAAGCGCACTGATCACCGCCGGATCAATGTAATCGGCATAGATCTGAATGCAGAAATTCCCGCCCCGCTTCAGCACTTGCGCCGGAGCATCGGGATTGCGGATTGAAACGATATCGCCCCGCGCCAGGTTCTGTGCCAGCCCCGGTGAAGACAGCAACTCGTAGGTATCCTCATCGATGCGCCGCGCCAGCAACTCCTCGCGAACGGCGCCATCGTCATCGGCCATGTACACCTGAATCAGCACAGGGGATTGCTTGTCATCCATACGAGGCTCCACAGTTTCCACGTTCAACACCTGATCCTTGTTCTGTTACCCAGCGCTTCCATCCCCTGCCTCAGGGCAACGGCTCAAACCGCCCACTGCCCGCATTCCACGCAAACCCCGGCAGCTTGCAGTCCTGAAATCCAATCCGCAGTTGCTCCCCCTCACCCTGCAACTGCAAGGTATCCACCCCCTGATTCGGACAGCCCGGCGCCGTAACCGCCAGGGTCTGCAACAACTTGCCACTGGCCTTGTCCATCACCTCCACCGTCGTGATCCGCTGATCATTGCCCGGCATCGGCACCTGGAAATACCAGCGTTTGGTGGAAGCACTCTGCAACAGCGTGGTGACTGGCTGCGGCCACGAGCGATCCGAATCCACCAGCCCTACCAGCTTCAGCGCAATGGGCAAGGACTTGCCCGTGCGATAACTGGTCCAGGTGCCGCGCACCTGCTCCTGCTGGCGGGAGTTCAGCAAGTCATTGAACTGCAGACGCGCCACCGGCAAGCCCTGCTCGTCCAGCTCATCCATGGCCAGCGTCTTGTTGCTGTAGCTGAAGGTCGGCTTGAGGCGGATCGGCGTGCGATAGCGCTGATAGGCATAGGTGCCCTGGTAGACCGCATTCTGGCTACCCAGGGTCAAGACAATCGCCTGCTTGCCCAAGGTCCCCTCATACACCCCGTGGGACGCCTGCGCCGGCAACAGCCACAGCGCCAACACCAGCACCGCCAGCCCCCGAGCAAAATCAAACCCACGCATCAGAAACGCTCCTCGCCCGACGACAGATATTCCAAACGCTCAGGAGTGATCACCCGGTAATAATCCCAACGCCGAGTGCGCTGGTCGTAATTGATAAAGTCCTGCTTGCTGAACTCCATCTGGCCACTGGGGGAAAAGCGCAGATCACCCTCCACCGCGAACTGCTCCAACTGCGGATGACGCCGATAGGTCCGCAGATCCCGGCTGTACAGGTAATACTGCGTGGGCGAGCACCACACCCGGCCATCCGCCTCCCCCACGCGATAGCCCTGGACCTGAAAGTCCATCCGCGCCTCGGCATGAAAATGCCCGAAGGTCAGCGTCCTGGTGCCCACGGACGACAGACACCACTGCCCGCTAATCTCCTGCACCCGCTTACCGGTGACCCGACTGATCACCCGGATACTGTCCACCTGCGCCACCTCCTCCCCGGCCTTGCGCGCGGCATGCACACTGAAATAGAAATCCCGATCAAACACCGGCTGCAGCAACTCCCCCTCAAACGCCTCCCGCTGACTGCCGCCAAAGCGCGTCACCCGCTGCAACTGCAACGGCTGCTGCGTGCCCGTGCGCAAATCCACCAGACTGCCCTGCAGCGCCTCTGCCCCCTCGGCGAACGGCTGCAACGACACCGCCGTCGCCGGCAGGGTCGGGTTGTCCATGATGTTGATCAAGAGCGCGGAGCCGGGATGGAAAGGGGTGGATTCCAACGCCATGGGCAGGCGCTCGGACTCGGAAAACCAATAGCCGGACATACCGCCGCCGTATTGAGAGTCGTAGGTGAGCGCCAGTTCAACCGGAGTGTCGCCGAGGGTGCCGCGGTAGGTGGTGGTGGGGTTGGCTTGGGCGGTGGGAGCCGCTAGAACGATGCCCAGACAAAGTGCAGGAGTCAGGCGAAAAAGGAAGTGTCGCAAGTAACGCCGTTTACCAGCCCTTGTTTGCGGACTGCTGCCAATGGGCCGGGTCATACCTGCGTTCCTTGCGGTGGGGAAAAGGGGCGCAGGATAGCAAAATCGATTGAAGGTCAGATGGTTTGCCGAGGCCTGGCCCGAATCTGAAATTGTCCAACAGGCTGTTGGACAATTGCCGTGGGGGCCCCACTCTGCTGCCGATTACCAAGCTGAAAGGCCCATACAGTTAGGGTCAGGCACAGCGAATATAAATTCCCTGGAGAGTTCAGCCGGTCCTTACTCGCAATAGAGACCGTTCCTACAGAAGCGCCATTGTCCCGGACCTGCTCTGTCCCTATAGTTTTCTCGTTCGCTGAATTTTGTCAGCGGCAGGGTTTCGCAGCCCAACAGAAAGATTCAAGCAACACAGTCACTGCCAACTCAGGCAAACTTCGCCTGCGTTTCGTTTATGGCAGCTGTGCGTGGGAGACCTTCGGGTCTGCCGGGTTTGTTTCTTTCCTCGGTCTGCGAACCCGCGTACAGCTGCCACCCAGTTGATTCGCAGCAACAGGTGGCGATTTTTCATTTTCTTGGAAGAAACGACACCATGAATACTCAAGATCTATCCGAACGATTTATTCCCATGACCCCAATCGCCAGCGATGGGCCGGTGCTGTTTGTAGACAGCAAGGCGCCGTTGGTGGACTTGCATGCGTGTGCGAGTGAGCGACTGGTGACTGCGCTTGATTATCTGAGCCTGATGGCCTGCATGACGTTGCGTGATGCGAATGATAAGGACATTAGTACCGTAACCAATACAGCTAGGTTGTTGCTACAGGATGTGAGGGACGTGTTGGGGGTGATTGAGACAAAGGGCGTTTAGTGTGTAGTTAAGGCCTAGAAAAGCCGGCCAAAAGCCGGCTTTTTAACTCATTAAACTTATGAATTTAATGAGGTTTTTAGTACGCTTCGTCGCCCCGCGCCATCCACTTAGGACACGTTGCAGCAACCGCCTGATAAGCTACATCACATGGATAGGTCGCCCACAGCCCGACGTAGCTGACTGATGAGCCAGATTGGCTCAAAAAAACCAACTCCGAGTTCGTCGTAAGACGCTTGGTTTTCTCAATGGGTTACCGGTATCGTCCGCACTATAAAAGACTGCCGGGCAGCCTCGATGTTGACCTTCCTGGGTGAAAGAAGGTCATTTTCGTTAATGGCCGCTTCTGACATGGCCATTTCGGCTGTGAATTCGGCCCCCTTCCAAAATCTCGCTTGATGTTCTGGGCACGCAAAAATCGCCCGTAACCACGAACGAGATGGTGAAAACATCAGAATGCTCCAAGCCGACGACTGGCAAGTGCTGACCGTTTGGCAATGCGAGCTGAAAGAAATCGAATTGTTGACGAGTAGGATAAATGAGTTCATTCAAAGCGAGTAACACCCGTCCCCTAGGCATTGACCTCTTTGCTGGTGCTGGCGGCTTGTCCCTCGGCTTCGAGCAAGCAGGCTTCGACATCGCTGCATCGGTGGAGATCGACCCTGTTCATTGCGCTACTCATGAATATAATTTCCCAAATTGTGCGACGATTTGCGCCAGCGTCACCGATATCAGCGGCACAGAGATTCGCCTCCGTGCAGGGTTAGGAGATCGCGACATTGACGTGGTGTTCGGCGGAGCTCCTTGTCAGGGCTTTTCCATGATTGGAAAGCGCGCACTAGACGACTCACGTAACCAGCTCGTGTTTCACTACGTGCGTATCGTCGCTGAGTTGCAGCCTAAGTATTGCGTTTTCGAAAACGTCAAAGGCCTTACTCTCGGTAAGCATGCTGAGTTTCTCAAAGAGCTAATCGCTGCTCTTGGTGAAGCCGGATATGACGTTACCCTTCCCTATAAAGTTCTCAATGCAGCCGACTACGGGGTTCCGCAGGACCGTAAGCGACTATTTCTACTTGGGACGCGAAGGGGGCTGACCGCACCTATCTATCCAGAACCTCAGGTAGAACGCGTGACCGTCGCGGAAGCGATTGAGGATGTTCCGGATGCCAACGCGTTCGATGAGTTACGAGATTGCGACCACGTCAACGCTAGGTGGAATACTAAGGCCAGCTATGCCCGCCGTTTGCGCGGACTTGAAATAGATTCTCTCGACTTCGGTTACGAACGCCTGTTTGCACGCGACTTACTTACCTCAAGCCTACGAACCGAGCACACTGCACTTTCACAAGAACGCTTCTTGGCCACCGAACCAGGGAAAACCGAGCCGGTGAGCCGTTTCCGGAAGTTACCTTTAGACGGTCTGTGCAACACCTTACGCGCGGGCACCGATAGCGCGCGTGGAGCTTTCACATCACCTAGGCCGATTCACCCTACTCTCCCTAGGGTCATTACTGTGCGAGAGGCAGCCCGCCTACATTCATTTCCCGATTGGTTTAGGTTTCATACCACAAAATGGCACGGGTTCCGTCAGATCGGCAACAGCGTTCCTCCGCTGCTGGGGCGCGCTGTAGCCAGTTCAATTATTCAAGCACTCGGTATTGCACCAAGTAAACCGCTGGAAACCTTGAAACTGGGCAACCCTAAACAGTTAAGTTTGGATATGAGCAAAGCGGCTAAGTACTTTGAGGTGCCACACGACACTATTGCTCAGCGCACCCGAAAGGTCGCAATTAAAGAAACGCTGATGGAATTATCTAATGTCTGAGAACAAGGCAGTTCGCAAGCCGAATCGTTACGCCGCGATAATTGAAAGGATCTTTTTTAGCCATTATGAGCCTGGTGCACGGGAGTTTCAGTTTGCCAGAGACGAGATAGTGGATGTAGCTACGCAATTAGAAATCGTATTGCCGAAAAATCTAGGCGATCTCATCTACTCGTTTCGGTATCGCTATGATTTACCTGAAAGTATCCTTGAAACGGCGGAAGAAGGGCTTGAGTGGATAATAGAAGGAAGCGGCCAAGCCCTTTATCGCTTCCGCCTTGCAAAACTGAGCAGAATCGTCCCCAACGAACAACTCATCACTGTGAAGATTCCAGATTCTACGCCTGAGATCATCACTGCTTATGCATTGAGCGATGAGCAGGCTCTGCTTGCCAAGGTTCGTTACAACAGGCTTATCGACATTTTTCTAGGCATCACTGCCTATTCGCTACAGAACCATCTCCGCACCAATTTAAAAGGCATGGGCCAGCTAGAAATCGATGAGGTATACGTCGGCGTTGACCGCCATGGACGCCAATTCATTATCCCCGTACAGGCTAAAGGTGGTTCGGACAAACATGGAGTAGTACAAACCCATCAGGACATAGCGTTTTCCAGAGCAAAGTTCCCGGAGCTACTGTGCCGAGCAGTATCTGCACAGTTCATGAGTAACGATAGGATCGCTATGTTTGAACTTACCGTGCAGGACGGAGAAATCAAGGTAGTAGAAGAAAAACACTATCGGCTTGTGCCTGCGAAGGAAATAAAAGGAGAGGATCTCGCGCTCTACAACCTAAGCGGAAAATGATCCGGATGAATCGTCCCGGGTTTCGTAGACACCTCGTTACCGTGAGTGGACTGCCACCGGCATCGCAGACAACACCAGCCTGCGTAGCCTTCGATAGCGGCTAAAAGATTCGGTAGTCCTGGGATTACCGCACATTTCGGTAGAGCATCAAGCGCGCACTTTCGTGCAGGCCCCGGGTCAGCTCCGCCAGGCGCTGGAACTCTTCGGGGTGTTGCTGCGCCACATCCTCACGCGGTTTGCTCGACACCAAATCATGCAAGGTCGCCCCTCTGCCGTCGTGCTGCATCTGCAACAAAAAAGTCCTTGGTCACGCCGCCAATCACCGGGAAGGTCCCTTCCCTCAATACCAGCGGCACCACCCGCTCCCCCTCCGGTGCAGGCTGTTGAATGTCCCGCACCATGGCGCCATTGGTAAAGGGCATCCCGGCCATGCCGGCCACGGTGGGCAGCAGGTCGGTGAGGCCGACGGCTTCTTCGATCACTCTGGGCTGCAACATGCCTGTAGCCACCCGCCTTGGCGATCTCTATCAGTCGGCCGATGTTGAAGTCCAAGAGGCGCACGGCGTTGTATTGCTCCAGGCTGCGGGAACCGGCGGCCTGGACTTGTTCCAGGGGTAGGTCCTGGGCTTGGAAGCCGTCGTTATCCTTGGGGGTGGTGAAGGGGCGCTGGTTGGCAGGTAGGCGAAGAAAGGCTGGTTTTGGGGGATGGCGCGCAGCAGGCGGTCGCTTTCCTTGAACAGGCCGAGGTCGGAGATGCCCCAGACGTCCACCAGGGTTGATTGCCAATGGCTTTCGTCGTACAGGCGGATGTCGTCGATGCTTCGGCGGATCAGGCCGTTGATGGCGGCCCAGCCGGCGTTGCCGCCGATCAGGTAGAGCTTGTGGTACTCGATATTGCTAAAGCACTCTCAATGATCGGCCACACCCGTGGCCGCGTAGTGAGAGCATCCCATCCCTCCCCTGCTCGCTCTCTTTCCTACTCACTACTGAACTCCCAAACTAGTTGGGAAAAGAATATCCTTACGGCCTCTTACGCTGTTTCGTACAGCGAATCGGGAAACCTACGGATAGCTCCCGCATGCCCCCTGCACCTACCCGCAATCAATCCAACCCTGTTTGCAGCCGCGACGAGCTCGCTCTTGCCCTGAACCGGTATCTCCTTCACCGCAACGGTTTACCCGGTAAGCGCCAACCTGATTTGAAGATGGATACCTGCCCATCGTGACTGCCTGACGCCGACGTTGCTCGCTTGGTGCTCCGGTGCTGGCTTTCCAGCAACCCATTAGAGAAATCCATATGAACCCCAATCCGACAATCGATAACGTATTACGCGTCGCCTTGGTTACAGGATCCACTTCCGGTATCGGCGCAGCCATTGCACGTGTACTAAGCCAGGCAGGCTATGCGGTGGTGATCCATTCGCGAAACTCTGCGGATACGGGACGCGCTATGGCTGCCGAAATGCAGCAGGCGATTTACGTGCAGGCTGATCTTGCTGTCGAAGCTGACAGGGTCAGGCTTATTAACGAGGCGATCGCCGCGTGGGGGCAGCTCGACGTATTGGTCAATAACGCCGGTATTAGCAAAGTGATTCCCCACGGCGACCTTGCCTCGGCCAACTCGACGGTGTGGCACGAACTTAACGAGGTGAATGTCGTGGCGCCGTTCCACCTCGTCACATTGGCCGAGTCGGCATTGCGCGATGCCGCCCGTTACCGTCGAGCAGGTTGCGTCGTAAATATCAGTTCCCATGCCGGTATTCGTCCTAAAGGTGCATCGATTCCCTATGCGGTGAGTAAAGCCGTGCTAAATCACATGACCCGCTTGCTCGCGTTGTCACTGGGGCCAGATATTCGCGTAAACGCTGTGGCGCCTGGCTTGGTCGACACGCCTATGACCGCAGAGTGGACGGGTGCCCAAGAGCTATGGCGAACTCGCGCCCCTATGCGCAGGGCCGCTAGCCCTGACGACATCGCAAAAGCTGTTGTAATGCTGGTCGAGTCGGACTACTTGACCGGCGAGATACTCCTCTCAGACGGCGGGTTGAATCTGACCTAGGTTTAGCGTGCTCCGGTGTAGCAGGTGAGTAGACGAGTCACTCTGTTTCACCGACTCGCCCAAAGGATGGACACCATAGTTTTCAGAGCGGGCTAGGGGACACCGGCGGGTGGATACCCTATCGATTTAAGTGCGGCGGATGACCCGGGCCTCTTCGAAGCAGAGGAAGGCAAAGTGCTCACCCGGGTGCATCGGGTACGGGAAAGAGACAAGAAAATCGTTAAGCGCAAAAAGGAAGAGGCGCTGAAGCAACATGGAGCGCTGCAGTGTGAGGCGTGTGGTTTTAACTTCAGCCAAACCTATGGTGCAGATGTGGAGGGGGTGATTGACGTCCACCACACTAAACCTCTGCACACGCTCCAGCCGGATGACAAAACTAAGCTCGCTGATTTGGCGTTGTTGTGTGCCAATTGCCATCGGGTGGTGCATTCGCAACGCAAGTGGCTGAGTGTGGCTGAAGTGAAGGAGCGCTACCAAACAAACCTAAAATCAAATACCCATTAATGGTTGTTAAATACCATTTCGCTGACAGCTAACGCCTTCTGAGAAAGAAGACAGCTTAAGCGCCCTTGCAAGCTCCAGGGCAGGCCCTACCCCTTAGCTGTTACCTGAAAATTGGTTGATTTAAAGCAGTTGTCGCTCCGCATGACTTTGATCGCGATGCCAATTTTTCCAGATTGCTTCTTCCTCTTTAAACGACTCTGCACACTCAATTCTTGGACGGCGGGTACGCATATCGTGTTTTTTTGTAGAGAACACATAACGATAAGCATGCTCCACAATGATTTTTTCTATCTGCATAGCAAACTCAATGGACACCTTCTTTCCACGAGGAGGCATACGCTGACCAAAACTTGTGAACAATAGATGCTTAGGACTTAGAGGAAGCAGGATAAAGCCACTTTCGCCGCCCCATCTTCCTTTAAAGTTATACGGTTTGCTCAACGTATCCAGGCGTATTACAGGATCGTCACTGGTAGACCATTCGAAATCACCAGGTGCAGTGAAAATCGTCCACTTGTGCTTCATCAGCTCAGGCATCACGTTTTGCAGTACATACCGCGTGGCATCCACCCAAAGCTTGCGGCCAATGAGAGTCTTTGCCTGAATCGTACCGCCTGGTCGATCCGAATGGGGCTCAAAGGTCACTTTTACTGGTGCTGAGTCGAGTTGCTGCTGAGTAGGAACTTGAATGTCCAGACCGAGGCTGGCTTGGGTTTCCAACTGTTTAAGAGTACGCGGGAGCACCTCGTCTAGTTGGCTTGGAAGATGCTCCTGCTGATACACAAGAAACTCCCTTAGTCGGGCAGGCGTCCGAACATCTTGCGCAGCGAGATACCGTATTAAAAGTTCCCAATCTCGCGGAGTTAAGCGCTGCCCAGTTGTCGCCCTCTCAATGGCAGCTTTAGCCGGAGACTCAAACTCGCTATCCAGCCATCGCTCGAACTCGTCGGTTTCACCTTTGGCGTAGGTGTAGACATAAAGGTGCCGATAGTAAGCAATACCTTTGGGCGTGTACTTTTTCCATTGAGGTACGTTGGGGTTTTGAACCAGCAGGCGATAGGCAAGTACTTTGCCCTCAATCGCCCATTGCTTGAGATACAGCTGTGGAACGTAGTGATTGTCATTGTGTTGCTGGGACATGCAGCCTCCTTGCTGACGCTGGCCTGTGGACTTCAACAAAGCTCGATGTTCTCAGCCGTTTTGGCTATAGGTCATCAATCGGGCGCCGAACTTATTAAAGCGACCACTCGATGTCAATCAAGACGACAACACCTGTACCGGAATGTGTGCCAGTACGTTAGTTAATGCGATGAAGTCGAAAGGTCTAACGCACATTCCTATACAGCATCAGGCGTGCCGTTTCGTGCAGCCCCCTAGTCAACTCCAGCAACCGCTGAAACTCTTCGGGGTGTTGCTGGGCCACGTCGTCGCGTGGGGTGGGTGAGGCCAAATCATGCAAAGTCGCGCCACTGCCGTCGTGCTGCATCTGCAACAAAAAGTCCTTGGTCACGCCGCCAATCACTGGAAAGGTCCCTTCCCTCAATACCAGCGGCACCACCCGCTCCCCTTCCGGTGCAGGCTGCTGAATGTCCCGACCCATGGCGCCATTGGTGAAGGGCATCCCGGCCATGCCGGCCACGGTGGGCAGCAGGTCGGCGAGGCCGACGGCTTCTTCGATCACTCTGGGCTGCAACATCCCCGGGGCATGGATCAGCAGCGGTACGTTGTTGCTTTCCAGCCCTAGCTGTTCAAACGCGGGGGCCATGTGGGGGATCTGGCTGATGCGGGTGTTGTGGTCGCCGAAAAACACGAAAATCGTGTTGTCGTAGTAGCCCCCCGCTTTGGCGATCTCCATCAGTCGGCCGATGTTGAAGTCCAGGAGGCGCACGGCGTTGTATTGCTCCAGGCTGCGGGAACCGGCGGCCTGGACTTGTTCCAGGGGCAGGTCCTGGGCTTGAAAGCCGTCGTTGTCCTTGGGGATGGTGAAGGGGCGGTGATTGCCGGAGGTTTGCAGGTAGGCGAAGAACGGTTGGTCCTGGGGGATGGCGCGCAGCAGGCGGTCGCTTTCCTTGAACAGGTCGAGGTCGGAGATGCCCCAGACGTCCACCAGGGGCGATTGCCAGTGGCTTTCGTCGTACAGGCGCACGTTGTCGATGCTCTGGCGGATCAGGCCGTTGATGTTGGCCCAGCCGGCGTTGCCGCCGATCAGGTAGAGCTTGTGGTAGTCGCTGAAGGCGTTGATCAGGCTGTGTTGCCGAGTGATCAGGGGCTGGCGGGTGGCGGTCTCTTGGCGGGTGACGTCGGGCACGCCGGTGATGCTGGCCCACACGGTTTTGGCGGTGCCGGTGACCGGGACGTAGAAGTGTTTGAAGAACCAGCTCTGGCTGGCCAGGCGGTCGAGGTTGGGGGTGGGGTTGAGCGGGTTGCCGTAGGCGCCCACGGCGCTGGTGCCGAGGGATTCGAGCATGACGAAGATGACGTTAGGCGGCCGGGGGCGGTCGATGCGGTACGGCTGCACGCCTTGTTGGCGGGTGAAGTTCAGGCGCTGCGAGTCCGGGTGGTCGACGCCGAGGTAACGGGCCAGGGCCGGGTAGTGTTGGCGCACTTGGGCTTCGTCGTACTGGGCTTGGCCGGCCTTGAGGGTGTCGTAGAAGAACAGCACGGGGTTGAGGCCCAGGGCGGCGATCTGGCTGTTGCCGGAGAAGTAGGCGTCGCTCCAGCGCAGGGGCACGGGGTTTTCCAGGTTGAGGTTTTCTACCCGGCCCAGCAGGGCGAGGAACACGGCGGCGATGCCCAGGGCGCTGACGCTGGCCAGGGACCAGCGGCCCAGGGGTTGCGCCGGGCGGTCTAGGGTCAGGCGTTCCAGGCGCAGCAAGGCGTAGCACCACAGGCTCAGGGCGCTGCCCCAGGCGAGGACGATCCACAGCACCGGGTAGCTTTCCCAGAGCATTTGCTGGGAGATCTGTGCGTCGTCCAGGTAGCGCAGCACCGTGGCGTTGATGCGTACGCCCAGGTAGGCGTAGTGGCCGAAGTCGATGATGTACAGCAGCCCTACCCCGCCCAGCACCAGCAGCAAGTAGACCCGGGCCAGCCAGCGCAAAGTTGGCAGGCGCAGCAGGTTCCAGCGCGGCAGCCAGGCCAGCAGGGCCAGGGGCAGCAGTAGCAGCAGGGCCAGGCGCAGGTCGAAGCGCAGGCCGATGCCGAGGGTCTGCAGAATGGCCTCGCGCTGGTCGGCGGCGCTCAGGTCCACCCCGGAAAAACCCACGGCGAACAGCAGCCGCAGCAGTGCCAGCAAGCCGAATACCAGCCCGATTGCGCCCACGCCGTAGCGCAGGCGGCGTGATTGCAACCCGCCCATCATTGACCTCTGTGTGGTGTTGTCGAAGGCCGCGGCGCGGCCGGTTGGTTTACCCGGCAAGGGGCTGCCCGCGGCTGCGCTGGGTGACGCGGCGCCACAGCCACAGCAGCAGCGCGCCGCTGCCGGCGATCAGGCAGTAGCCCGCCAGCAGCGGGTCCAGCAGGTAGTCCCAGTAGTTTTCCGAAGGCTTGAGGCGCAGGGCAAAGGCCAGGGTCCCGGCTGCCAGCATCAGTACCCCCAGCAGGTTGCGCTGCCACAGCAGCACCAGCGCCGCCAGGCCCATCAGCACGATCATCGGCCGTGGGTTGTAGCCCCAGCGGTAGGGGTCGAGGTAGGTCAGGCCCAGGGTCGCGGGGTACAGGCTCAGGGTCAGGCCGATAAACAGCAGCAGGACCTGCACCCGCTGTTTGGCTGGCAAGGGCGCAATCACCCCCAAGTGCCGCAGGCTGACCCAGCCCAGCAGCACCAGGGTGCTGATGGCCAGATCATCGGTGAAGCTGCGTACATAGGCCGCCAGCGGCAGCTGGTTCAGCGGAATAAAGCTGACCAGCGCCAGCACGGGCAGCAGCCAGGGCCGCCAGGGTGCGGTCAGGCGCAGGCTGCCAAGCAGCACAAAGCCCAGGAGGATAAAACTCAGGTGGGCTTGCCATAGCGACATCATCACAAGCGCTCCGCCAGCCACGCCGCGTTGAAGCTGACGTGCTTGATAAAGGTGTTGTTCCAGGAATAGACCAGGTGGTACAGGCCGTCCGCCCCGCGGCTGAAGTAGGGGTATTCGTACTCGAAGTCGCAGCCCTGGGGCTTGCACACCCGATAGTCGAGGTTGCTCAGAAAGCGCTGTTCCAGGGGCAGGCGTCGGGCGCCGCTGGAGGCGCGGAAGCCTTCACCGATGATGTCCTTGTAGGCCTCGTGGGAAAACGGCTGGCCCAGGGGATCGGGGGACTGGTCCAGTTCCACCAGCGGGCGCCATTGGCTGAGGCCGGCGTCAGTGCCGTACAGGCTGAGCTTGAAGCGCCCGTCCTGCAGGTCGTTGAGGGCCACCAGCAGGCCCTGGTCGTCGGTGCCCACTGCCGCCAGGGAGGAATTGGGGTTGGACGGTTGCAGCGGATAGGGCTCGCTCCAGGTCTGCCCGGCGTCTTCGGTGCGGCTGGCCAGGACCTTGTGGTGGGTGTCGCCGGCGTAGCGCAGCATGGCCACGGCGCGGCGTTCGTCCAGGGGCACGATGGTCGGTTGCAGGGAGTGCTTGCCACGGCTGATGCGGAATTTGTCGATCACCGCACCGTCGGCGCTCAGGTACAGGTACTCGGCGAACTTGCCCATGAACTCGTGGTACACCGGCAGGCCGATCGAGCCGTCGGCATGGAACACCGGCGCGGCGCGCACCAGGGTGCTGATGTTGAAGAACGGCGAGGTCACCAGCTGTCGCGGCGCCGACCAGCTGCGCCCCAGGTCGTCGGAAACCATCAGGTTGATGGCGCTGGTGGCCCAGCCGCCCACCGACACCGATACGTAGAACATCCATAGGCGCTGGTCCGGGCCCAGGGCGATCACCGGGTTGCCGAGCTTGCGGATATAGCGCCCGGTGCCGTCACGGGTCGACTCCCGGGTGGCCAGCACCTGCTCGGCGCCCCACTCTCCAGTCTTGGCGTCAAAGCGTGCGCTGCGCACCTGGACGTCGGCGGCGCCTTCCCGGGAGCCGGCGAACCACACGGCCATCAGGTCGCCGCCGGGCAAGGCGGTCACCGAGGACGAATGCACGAAGTCATCCAGGTCCGAGGAGACGAAGCGGCTGTTGTATTGCGGCGTACTGTTGGTCGTAGCCGTCTCGCTGCTGACCGCGGCCTGGGCAAACGGCGCCAGCTGATAGGGAGGATGGCTGCGCCAGGCGGCGATAAAGACGGCGGCCAAGAGCAGGCTGCTGCAGATGAAGCTCAGGCGAAAGGACAGCGCACGCATACAGGAGCCCGTGGCAAATTCTGGGTGGGGTACAAGGGAAAAAACATTAGTGCCGATCACTGTCCGGCAAGGGTCGGCGGCGGCCGGTGAGCATCGACAACGGCAAGTTGTCGCGCACTTGGAAGCTTTCAAAAATCGCCGCGCACACATGCAGCAGCACCAGGCCCAGCAGCACATCGGCGCTGGTTTCGTGCACCTGCAGCGGCCAGTCGGCGCCCCACAGGGCATCGACCTCTTCCATCAGGAAACCGCTGATGCCGATCAGCAACAGGGCCAGCAGCATCAGCAGCATCACTAAGGCACCGAGGGGTGAATGCCCCAGGCGATGCTCGGGGCGCCCGGCCCGCAGCGAGCGTAGATGCCGCGCCAGCCGGGCCCGGGTCGGCCAGAAGTCGGACCAGCGCGCACTGCGCGGCCCGACAAATCCCCACAGCGTGCGCAGCAGCAGCCAGGCCATGGCGTAGTAGCCGAGCCAGACATGCCAGTCGTCACCGGCTTCATTGAAGAAGTAGTTGCCGATAAAGACCCCGGCGATGGACAGGTGAAACAGTCGCACCAGCGGGTCCCACAGCCGCAGGGAAGCGTGCGGCATCAGCCTTTGATCTCGGTCTTCACCGCCTTGCCGGTGACCGGGTCGTGGTAGATCTCGACCTTGCGCTGGTCCTTGTCGAAGCCGTAGATCTCGTAGCAGTTGCCGTCAGTGACCTTGAACTTGTTGATCTGATAGCCCTGGGCCTTGAGCTGGTCCTGGAAGGCTTGCGGGTCTTGCCATTGCGAACGTTCGGCGGTGGTGCATTGCGGGCCGGCGATGGCCAGGGGGCTGGCGAGAACCAGGGACAGCAGCAGGACTTTGCGCATAGAGAAACGCTCCGGTAATGGGGGAGATTGCACTGTGCAAAACCAAGCTTAGTGAAAGCTTAGTTGGCAACGCGCGGTAACATTTTCCCCGCTAAAAACCCCTGCCGACGGACCCTGGCCGGCGTCATCATGCGCCCCTTCCCTGCCCCCTCGCCCTACCGAGAACCGCCCCATGCGCCTGCTGCTTGTCGAAGATGATCGTGCCCTCGGCCAGGGCATCCGCGTGGCGCTGAGCGCCGAAGGCTACACCCTGGACTGGCTGCAGGACGGCGCCAGCGCCCTGCACGCCCTGCGCACGGAAAGCTTCGACCTGTTGCTGTTGGACCTGGGCCTGCCGCGGCTCGACGGCCTGGAATTGTTGCAGCAATTGCGCGCCGCCCAGCAGGACCTGCCGGTGCTGATCCTCACCGCCCGCGACGGCACCGCCGAGCGCATCGCCGGGCTGGATGCCGGGGCCGACGACTATCTGGTCAAGCCCTTCGACGTCGAGGAATTCAAGGCCCGGGTCCGCGCCCTGCTGCGCCGCAGCCAGGGCCGTGCCCAGCCGCTGCTGGAACACGCCGGCATCCGCCTCGACCCGGCCAACCAGCAGGTGCACTACCAAGACAACGAAGTGGTGCTGACGCCCATGGAATACCAGTTGCTGCACCAGCTGATGGTACGCCCGGGCAAAGTGGTGACCCGTGAGCGCCTGTCCCGGGCGCTGTACGGCTGGCAGGACCGGGTCGAGAGCAACACCCTGGAAGTGCTGATCCACAACCTGCGCAAGAAGCTCTGCAGCGAGCTGATCCGCACCGTGCGCGGCGTCGGTTACGTGCTGGCGCTCAAGCCATGAACTCGGTGCGCACGCGGATTCTGCTGCCGGTCCTGGTCCTGGTGTTGCTGGGAGATTTGCTGATCAGCTGGCTGGTGCTGCGCGACAGCCACCATGAGATCGAAGAGGTCTACGACGCCCAGCTGGCCCAGAGCGCGCGGCTGTTGCAAGGGGTGCTGCGCCAGCGCGACCCGGCTCAAAAGCCGGACGCGGCGGACTGGGAGCGCCTGCACCAGGCCTTCGACCAGGCCATGAGCCGGGTCGGCGTGGACGGCGCGGCCCATCCCTATGAAACCCGCCTGACCTTCCAGGTCTGGCGCGACGACGGCCAGTTGCTGATGCGCTCCGCCGAGGCCCCGCTGCTGGAGGCACCGCCCACCACCCTGGGCGCCCACGACATTCTGGAAAACGGTAAGGACTGGTGCGCCTTTCTGCTGGCCGACCCGCAACAGGGCTTGCTGATCTGGGTTGGCGAGCGCGATGACATCCGCCAGGACCTGATCCAGCGCATCGTGCGCCATACCCTGTGGCCGACCCTGATCGGCGTGCCGCTGCTGGCGCTGCTGATCTGGCTGACCATCGGCTGGGGCCTGGCGCCACTGCGGGCCATGGCCCGGGCCATTCGCGGGCGCAGCAGCGACACCCTGCAACCCCTGGGCCTCAAGCCGCTGCCCCAGGACCTGGAGCCGATGCAGACCGCCCTCAACCAGTTGTTGGCGCAGATCGACAGCCTGCTGGAGCGCGAGCGGCGCTTTATCGCCGACGCCGCCCATGAACTGCGCACGCCCCTGGCGATCCTGCGGATTCACGCGCAGAACGCCCAGAGCGCCGGCAGCCCGGAGCAACGCCAGGAAGCCCTGGACTTTTTGCTGAGCGGCGTCGACCGCGCCACCCGCATCGGCAGTCAGCTGCTGACTATGGCGCGCATCGAGCCGCAGTTGAGCAACCCGCGCCTGAGCCGCATCGACCTCAGCGCCCTGGTGCGCGAAGAGCTGGCGGAGCTGACGCCTTTGGCCCTGGAGAAGGATGTTGAACTGGTGCTGGAAGGCGACGAAGGCTGCCTGATCGACACCGACCCGGTGGCTTTGGCCATTGCCCTGCAGAACCTGGTGACCAACGCCCTGAACTTTGCCCCCGCGGGCAGCGAAGTGCGGGTCGGCCTGCGGCCCCAGGCCGATGGCGCGATGCACCTGTGCGTGGAAGATGCCGGGCCCGGCATCAACGAGGAGGAACGCGGGCGTTTGCTGGAGCGCTTCTACAGCCAGGGCAATGCCCATGGCGCCGGGCTGGGGCTGGCGATTGTGCAGATGATCGTCAGCAAGATCGGTGGCCGTCTGGAGCTGCGCAATCGGCCTGAGGGCGGGTTGTGTGCGTTGTTGTTGCTGGGGCCAGCGCTTTAGTCAGCGGCGCGAAGGGCCTATCCTGTGCGCCGCTCGGGAATGGGGGTGGTCTGGCGGGCGTCTTCGCTGGCAAGCCAGCTCCTACACAAGCACGCACTATCCCCCGTAGGAGCCGGCTTGCCGGCGAAGGCGATCTCGCGCGCCCCTCCACCAGCCGTATGAAATGACAATTAAGGAGATACCCATGGCCATGCCGGAACGGCTGAAACCAACACCCGCGACGCCGAAAATACGGGCGTTGATGAAGGACTTGCTCAAGCAGATCCTCGACCGGATCTGGGACAATCAGGAACGGGAAAGCCCCGAGATCAGTGCGCTGATCCAGCAATGGAACAGCCACGCCGGCCGACCTTTCGAGTTCCACGAATTTCGTGACATGCACAGCCATACCAGCGCGGCGAACTTTTTGCGCACGGCCTTTCATCAAGAGCGCTACGTTGACGACCTGAGCTTCGACGAAGCGTGCGCCGTGGCGGATTTCATCTGCCAGTGCGAAGGCACGGAGTCTGATACGGACTACGCTCTGGGCCTGCTGGAAACCAACTTCCCCGAGGCCAATGCCTCGGACCTGATCTTCTGGCCCAACGCGTGGTTTGACGATGAAGACCTGTTGCATATCGAGCTCAGCTCGGCGCAGATCATCGGTTATCTGATGGCGAAGTCTTCGCGGCCTTTGCAGGACGCGCCGCCCATCACCCTGCCCTATGCCATTCCCCAGAACAGGTCATAGCGCCGCTTGGGCCGTCTCCACCCAGTGCTCGGCTGTGGCCATGGGTGGCAGCGGCCTTAGTCCGCTTCATCCCCGGCTCTTTTTCTTCGATCGCCCCGCGCGCCCGTCATATTCCGGGCGGCCCGACACCACCAGCCCGAAGAAGTAGGGATCAGCCCCTGGGTCTTCCAGCTGTCCGGAAGATTTGTTGTGCACTTCGATCACTGAAAACAGATCGACAAGACGGTCCTGGATCTCTTCGATTTCCGCCGCTTTGAGCGTAACCATCGCGCTGTACTTGAATGATCCGGACACATTGAAATATTCGCTTTGCTCGGGCTTGGTCAACGATCGGTCGATCTCGTGACGCAGGAACCGGTCCTTGAGCGCCAGGGCTTCTGCGGTTCTGGGCATTCTCAAGGTGGGGGCATGGCGCACGAAGGGTGACTGCGGGGTGCTGCGCTCCTTGGCCACAAGGCTCAGGAAGGCTTCGGTGCGCGCGTCGTAGGCCAGGCCGAGCTGCTGGCACACCGCCTGGATTTCGGCCACCGAGGCGCTGTCCACCATGTACAGATAGGTCATCAACGGCAGCAGTTCGAAGTGTTCCTTGAAGGCTGCAATGATCTCTTCGGTGACGATGAACTCACGTTCGTAGCGGCTCAGGCTCAAGGCGCGGCGCAGTAGCTTGGAGTCGTGCTCGCGCACCTCGAGCATGGCGGAAAGATCCTTGACCTCCACCCCTTTGCCAAACAGCATTTCGTGCACGGGGGCCGGCAACAAGTCACGAAAGTAATGCCAGTAGTAATCGAAGCTCGACTTGCTGGCGGGGACGATACCCAGCTGGTCATGCAGTTCGACGGCTGACTCAAGGCTCAGGTGCTTGCGCCCTGCCTCGACGTCCCGGTAGTGGTTGGCGGAAAACGGAATGTTCACGGTTTCCAGAAAAGTTGAAATCTTCAGGTGGCCGCTTTCGAGGCGCAACTGGGTGAGAAACGCGCCAAAGGCCTGCTGGTTCTCCGACATTTATTCAGCCTCTACCGCGAACGAGACAGCAACCCGGGTGGTGTTTTTCCTGATTTTCATGCTGGCAGTGACGGCCCCTATCTCTCGCGTATTGCCGACATGCACGTCGCCACAGGGGATTGACCATTCGCCGCATTGCCACCAGCGATAGCCTGGACCTTTGCCGGTATCGGCCTGGGTTCCGACGGCATGACCGGCCGCGCAAAAGCGATTCAACCCTTGCGTGGCGCACTCCAGGTTCTGCTCATCGAACTCGCCCATGAACTCATAGTGGTTTTCCCCGCCCTGGTCATTCAACGGCGAGCGGACCGGGTGTGGAATCGAGCGCCCCAGCGTCTGCTCCAGCAGGCAGTGCATCAGGTGCATGGCCGAATGAATGCGCATCTGCTGATAGCGCAGGGACCAATCCAGGGTCGCCGTCACCCTCTGCCCCGGCACGAGTGATTGCAACTGCCCGAACCTGGCGTCATCCAGCTTCAGGTAATGCCTGATCTCGTCGTCCTTCCTTTTGGTGGTGGTGATCTCGATCACCTGCGGCTCATCACCGGCCCCGGGGTCGCTGAGGGTCAGCAGCCCCCGATCCCCCAGTTGGCCACCGCCCTGGGGATAGAACACCGTCTCGCTCAATAGAGCGAAGGGCGCACCCGAATCGTCCCGTTCAAGCCGGTGGATCTGGCATTGCACGGTTTGCAGGTAGGGTTGCTGGTGAAACAAAGGAAGGGTTGGGTTCATGTATGCCTCGCGTCCTTGAGCATTCACGGCCGGCCGGGGATTCCCATGAATAGCCGTTGCCTGTGTGGCGCATTAAGAACCATCTGCCGACAAATATTCAACCCTTGGATTAATAATAAATCCCCAGGATTAATTTCCGACACACACAATCCCCAACCTACCTCTCGTGCGCAAGCCAACCCAATACGCAATTACCGTAAGAGCCGGCTTGCCGGCGAAAGCGATCTCGCGGACGCATTCGTCGGCAAGCCGGCTCCTACAGGTCGCTCATTCAGCAGGAGGTTGCTCCTCAGCCCTGGTCGCCGCCGCCCACCGGCAACACTGTGCCGGTGATGTAGGAGGCTTCGGCGGAGGCCAGAAACAGGATGGCTGCGGCTTGTTCGTCGACATTGCCGTAGCGTTTCATCAGGCTGCTGTCGAGGGTCTGATCGACGATCTGCTGGTACCAGACTTGCTCCTCGGGGCTTTGTTCAGCGCCGTTGCGCGGAATGCGCCGCGGCGGGGCTTCGGTGCCGCCCGGGGCGGTGGCGTTGACCCGCACGCCACGACCGGCGGTTTCGAAGGCCAGGCAGGCGGTGAGTGCGTTGATCCCACCCTTGGCCGCACCGTACGGCACGCGATTGAGGCTGCGGGTGGCGATGGACGAGACGTTGACGATGGCCCCGCTGCCCTGCTCCAGCATCTGCGGCAAGGCGGCGTGGCAGCACCACAGGGTGGGGAACAATGAGCGACGGACTTCGGCTTCGATCTGCGCGGGCTCGTAGTGTTCGAAGGGCTTGGCCCAGATGGTGCCGCCGACGTTGTTGACCAGCACATCGAGGCGGCCGAAATGGGCAATGGCCGCGGCCATGATCCGGCTGCATTCGCTGTACTGCTCCAGGTCGGCGGTCAGGGCCAGGATTGGGTAGCGGGGGCTGAGTTCGGCAGCCAGTTCGAAGACCAGCTCGGAGCGGTCCACCAGCACCACGCGGGCGCCCTCTTCGGCCAGGCGCTCGGCAACGCGACGGCCGATGCCTTGGGCGGCGCCGGTGACCAGGGCGACTTGGTTGTGGAAACGGTTCATGGAAACCTCGTGAACGCAAAAAGATAGGGAGAACACCACCCGACGTAGGAGCCGGCTTGCCGGCGAAGGGACCCTTGGGCCTTGCAGCGCCCTGTTGGACGCCTTCGCTGGCAAGCCAGCTCCTACAGCGGGGAAGTGCCCTTCAGGCGGCGCTGGCGGCAAATTTCTCGTAGTAGAAATTCGCCGGGGCGATGCCCTGCTCGCGGATGAACTGGCTCACCGCCTCGACCATCGGCGGCGGTCCGCACAGGTAGACGTCCACATCGCCCTGGTTGAGGTGCGCCGGTTCGATGTGTTGGGTCACGTAGCCCTTGCGCGGGTAGTGGCTTTCAGGGTTGGCCACGCAAGCGCTGAAGCTGAAGAGGGGGATGCGCGCGGCAAAATCTTCCAGGTGCTCCAGTTCCACCAGGTCGAAATCGTTGGTCACGCCATAGATCAGGTGCAGCGGATGCTCGCTGCCCTGCTCGGCAATCTTCTCCAGCATGGCGGTGAAAGGCGCCAGCCCGGTGCCGCCGGCCAGCAACAGCAAGGGCCGGCGAATATCCCGCAGGTAGAAGCTGCCCAGGGGCCCGGCCAGGGTCATGCTGTCACCGGCTTTGGCGAGACCGGTGAGGAAGCTGCTCATCAGGCCGCCGGGCACATTGCGGATCAGGAAGCTGACCTCGCCGTCGCGCTGCAGCGAGCTAAAGGAATAGGCCCGGGTTTGTTCGCTGCCGGGCACCCCGAGGTTGACGTATTGCCCCGGCAGGAACGCCAGCTGGCTCAGGGCTTCACCCTTGATCGACAGGGCAATGGTGCTGTCGGACAGCTGGCGCACCGCGCTGATGTTGGCCTGAAAGATGGCCTGCCCGGCGCGGCAGACCTGGGACGAAGCCGGCACCCGCACCACGCAATCACCGAGGGCGCGCATCTGGCAGGTGAGGACAAAACCCTGCTCGACCTCGTCGGCGCTCAGAGCGTCTTCGATGTAGTCCTCGCCCAGCTCGTAGCGCCCCGCCTCGGCAAAACATTTGCAGGTACCGCAGGCGCCGTCGCGGCAGTCCAGGGGGATGTTGATGCCCTGGCGGTAGGCGGCGTCGGCCACGGTTTCGCCCGGGTTGGCGTTGACGAAACGGGTGACGCCGTCTTCGAAATTGAGTGCGATTTGATGACTCATGGCAGTCGCCTCAGAGGTGGTAGATATCGACGACCTGGCGAACGTAGTCGTTCTTCAGGATGACTTTCTTGGCCAGGATCAGCGGGTTTTCGCCGCGCACATCCAGGGTGTAGAAGCTGCAGCCGAAGTAGCTGTCCACGGTCTTGTAGCGAAAGCTCAGGGTGTGCCAGTTGAAGCGCAGCTTGCACAGGCCGTCGCCCTGCTCCAGCAGCTCGATATTGCTTAGGTTGTGGGAGGTGCGGGTGTCGGGAATGCTGGCGCTGGAGCGCTCGGTCTTGATGCGGAACACCCGGTCTTCCAGGCCGCTGCGGTTGCCGTACCAGATCAGCGAGATTTCCCGCTGCGGGTCTTCGGTCAACTGGTCGCTGTCATCCCAGGAGGGCATCCAGAAGGTGGCGTCCGGGGCGTAGAGCTCCAGCCAGCTGTCCCAGTCCTTGTCGTCCAGGTAGCGGGCTTCGCGGTACAGGAAATCGCGCACGGCATCGTAGGAAATATTCATTGCACGGCCTCCACATCGATCTGCCGTGAGGCTTCACGCTCCAGGGCCGCGAGCAGGGTCTGCTGCCAGTACTTGTGCTGCATCACGAACAGGCCTTCGTCCTCGGTGCGCACGCCGCTGAGAATCGGCTGCAGGTCGATTTCTTTCGCTGCGTCGTCCGCGCCCTGGACCCAATGCTCGGCGCCACGGGACATGTCGTTCCAGGCCGTGCTGCTGCCCTGGTAGCCGAGTTGGCAGGAGCGGAATTCCTCCAGGTCGTCCGGGGTGGCCATGCCGCTGACGTTGAAGAAGTCCTCGTACTGGCGGATGCGCCGGGCCCGGGCTTCGTCGCTCTCGCCCTTGGGCGCGATGCAATAGATGGTGATTTCGGTGCGGTCCACGGAGATCGGCCGGGCGATGCGGATCTGCGAGCTGAACTGGTCCATCAGGTAGAGGTTCGGATACAGGCACAGGTTGCGCGAGTTCTCGATCATCCAGTCGGCCCGGGCCTGGCCGAAGTCCCGGGCCAGCTCGTCGCGGCGTTCGTACAGCGGCCGGTCCTCGGGGTTGGACCAGCGGGTCCAGAGCAGCATGTGGCCCTTGTCGAAGGAGTAGAAACCGCCGCCCTGCTTGGCCCAGGTGCCGGCGCTCATGGTGCGGATGTCTTCCCCGGCTTCGCGCTGCTTGCGCTGGTTCTGGGTGGCGGCGTAGTTCCAGTGCACCGAGCTGACGTGGTAGCCGTCGGCGCCGTTCTCGGCGGTGAGCTTCCAGTTGCCTTCGTAGATGTAGCTGGAGGAGCCGCGCAGCACTTCCAGGCCGTCGGCGGACTGGTCGACGATCATGTCGATGATCTTCGCCGACTCCCCCAGGTGCTCCACCAGGGGCAACACGTCGGGGTTGAGGCTGCCGAACAGAAAGCCGCGATAGGACTCGAAGCGCGCGACGCGGGTCAGGTCGTGGGAGCCTTCGCAGTTGAAGCTGGCCGGGTAGCCGGCGGCGGCCGGGTCCTTGACCTTGAGCAGCTTGCCGGTGTTGTTGAAGGTCCAGCCGTGGAACGGGCAGGTGAAGGACGCCTTGTTGCCAGTCTTGTGCCGGCAGAGCATGGCGCCGCGATGGCTGCAGGCGTTGATGAAGGCGTTGAGTTCACCGTTCTTGTTGCGGGCAATGAAGATCGATTGCCGGCCCATGGTGGTGCTGTAGTAGTCGTTGGGATTGGGGATCTGGCTGTCGTGGGCCAGGTACAGCCAGTTGCCTTCGAAGATGTGCTGCATCTCCAGATCGAACAGCCGGGGGTCGGTGAACATCTCCCGCTTGCAGCGGTAGACGCCCTGGTCGGGGTCTTCTTCAAGCAGGGAATGCAGGTATTCGGGTCGCAGGGACATGGCCGCCGCCTCCATTGTTTTTATTCAGGCAGGGCCATGCTAGGGCGGGCTTGGAACGGGCAATAGCCAATGCGTGCAGACCTGTATCCGTTTTCTGCAGATTGCTCTGTAGCCGCTGCCGCAGGCTGCGAACGGCCCGAAGGGACGCAAGGATCTCAAGGCCGCTGGAAGTCCGGCTGGCGATCGCCAGGCAAGGTCCTGCGGACCTTTTCGCAGCCTCGCAGGCTCGGCAGCGGTTACAGGGGCGTGTAGCCGCTGCCGCAGGCTGCGAACGGCTCCGCAGGAGACGCGGGGATCCCGAGGACGCCGAAGGTCTGCCGGGTGATCGCCAGGCACAGGTCGGAACGGATGCCCATAGCGGGGCGGGCCGGTCAGTGGCGACGCTTGAGGGTGTCGGAGGGCAGTTCGCCGTATTGCTGGCGGTAGCTTTGGGCAAAACGCCCAAGGTGCAGGAAGCCGAAATCCAGGGCCAGTTCGGTGACGTTACGCACCGGGCTTTGCGGGTCGCTGAGGCAGGCGTGCACCCGTTGCAGTTTCTGCTGGCGGATGTAGTTCTTCGGCGTGGTGCGGGCGTTGCGTTCGAACAGCGCGTACAGCGAGCGCAGGCTCATGCGCGCCTGTTGCGCCAGTTCTTCGCAGCCGATGTCGTGCTTGAGGTTGCGTTCGATGTAGTCGGCAATCCGTTCGAAGGTCGCCGCCGAGGCGCCCAAGGCACCGCGCTGCACGTTGGTCTGCATCAGCCCCAGCAGTTTGCCCACCAGGATGTGCGCATAGTGCTCCTGGACCTTGGGCATGGTCTCCAGGGCTTCGGCTTCCTGGCATAGCAGGCCGAGCAAGGGGATGAAGCCTTCCAGTTCCTGCAGTTGATAGCGCTGGCGCAGAAAGCGCACGCCCTGCCCCGGGTACTGCCAGCGCTGTTCCTGGCAGGCAGTTTCCAGCAGGCGGGTGGGAATCTTGATGATGAATTTTTCGCAGTCGTCGGAATAGGTCAGGTCCACCGGGTCGTCGGGGTTGATCAGCAGCAGTTCCCCCGGGGTGAAGTAGTGTTCCTGGCCCCGGCCGCGCCACAGGCAGTGACCCCGCAGCAGCACTTGCAGGTGGTAGATGCTTTCCAGGGCCGGCGAGGTGACGCGCACGCTGCCGCCGTAGCTGATGCTGCACAAATCCAGGCTGGCCAGGGCCCGGTGCTGCAGGCTGGCCTGGGGCTGGCCGGCACGCGGCAGGCGGATGCAGTGGCTGCCCACGTGCTGATTGACGTAACCGGACACGGCATGGGGATCGGCTTGAACAAACACGCGGCTGCGTTCACTCAACAGATGCATTTGCATAATCGGGTCACTCTGATTGTTCTTGTTGGGCTGCACCGCGCGGTGGCAGGCCGCGCAGGCAGGCAATCACGCAAGGTCAAAAAGCCCAGGCCGACAACGACAAAAGCCACGGGCCGCACAAGGCGTCCGTGGCTCGGTCTTGCCGTGCTGGGGTCAGGCCTCCAGGGCACGCACCCGTTCGTGGCGCTGCTGCTCTTGCGGCTGGGCCGAAGACTGCAGGGTGAAGTCGAAGTGAATTTCCGCGAAGCGGCCACTCACGCCCAGTTCCTTGGCCCGGGCCTGGTCTTCGCTGAAGGTGATCTTGGCGATCAGTTCGTCGCGGGTGGCGTAAGCGAAGTCGTCGTGCAGGTACGGGTCGCCGTCCAGGTTGATCTGGGTGGTCAGGTGGCGATGGTCATCAGCCGAGATGAAGAAGTGGATGTGCGCCGGGCGCTGGCCGTGTCGCCCCAGTTGATCCAGCAGTTGCTGAGTCGGGCCTTCTGGCGGGCAGCCGTAGCCGGACGGCACGATGCTGCGAAAACGGTAGCGGCCCTCGGCGTCGGTGACGATGCGCCGGCGCAGGTTGAACTCCGACTGACTGCCGTCGAAGTAGGAATAGGTGCCACCGGTGTTGGCGTGCCAGACGTCGACAATGGCGCCAGCCAGGGGTTCGCCGGCCGTGTTGGTCACTTGCCCTTGCATGAACAGCACCACACCCGGGTCGAGGCCGTCGTCCAGGCGCGCTTCGCCCTGGCTCAGGGGCGCGCCGGCCACGTACAGCGGGCCTTCGATGGTGCGCGGGGTGCCGCCGGTCTTGCCGGCCTGTTCGTCGGCGGCGTCCATCAGCAGGTCCAGGTAGTGCTCCAGGCCCAGGCCCGCGGCCAGCAGGCCGGCTTCCTGGCGGGCGCCGAGGACGTTGAGGTAGTTGACGGCTTTCCAGAATTCTTCCGGGGTGACGTTCAGGTCTTCGATGATGTTCACGGTGTCCCGCAGGATGCGGTAGACGATGGCCTTGGCCCGAGGGTTGCCGCCTTCGGTGAACTGGCCGCTGGCTTCTTCAAGAAAGCGTTGGGCGCTGGCAGTCTGGGAAATTCTGACGTTCATGATTAATCCTCATCTTGTATTTATTAGAGTGGTGAACAGGCTGATGCGAACTCAGCGGTCATCCTCATGAATGGACGAAGGATGCCTGCACAGGGCGTTAACTTCGATGGCCATGTACGGGTACAGCGGCAATTGCATCAGGGTGTCGTGCAGTTCCTGCACGCTGTCGACGTCGAACACGCTGTAGTTGGCGTACAGCCCGGCGATGCGCCACAGGTGACGCCACTTGCCTTCGGCCTGCAGGCGCTGGGCCAGGGCTTTTTCCTCGGCTTTCAGTTGCGCGGCGCGCTCGGGGTTCATGTCGACCGGCAGGTTCACGGTCATTTTCACGTGGAATAGCATGCAGCCCTCCTCAGGTGTGATGCAGCACGGGGGTGGTTTTGTCGCGACGGAAGAACGCCAGGCGCTCTTCGTCCAGGCTCAGGCCAAGGCCCGGTGCCCTTGAGACATGCAGGTGGAAATCCCGGTACACCGGCGCCTCGGCGAGGATGTCCTCGGTCAGCAGCAGCGGGCCGAACAGCTCGGTGTCCCAGCTCAGTTTGTTCAAGGTCAGGAAGGCGTGGGCCGAGGCCAGGGTGCCGATGCCGCCTTCGAGCATGGTGCCGCCGTACAGACCGATGCCCGCTGCCTCGGCAATCGCCGCGGTGCGCAGGGTGGCGCGGGGGCCGCCGTTCTTGGCGATCTTCAGGGCGAACACCGACGCCGCGCCTTCTCGGGCCAGGTTGAAGGCGTCTTCCACGCATTCGATGGATTCGTCGGCCATGATCGGCGCCGGGCTGCTGGCATTCAGGCGCACCATGCCGGCGCGGTTGTTGCGGGAAATCGGTTGCTCGATCAGGTCGATGCCGTTGCCGCCGAGGATGCGGCAGGCGCGCAGGGCCACGGCTTCGTCCCAGGCCTGGTTGACGTCGACCCGTACGCTGGCGCGATCGCCCAGGGCCTTCTTGATGGCGATCACGTGGGCCAGGTCGCGGTCCACTTCACCGGCGCCGATCTTCAGCTTGAAGATCCGGTGGCGGCGCAGGTCGAGCATCTTCTCGGCTTCGGCTATGTCCTTGGCGGTGTCGCCGCTGGCCAGGGTCCAGGCCACCGGCAGCGCATCGCGCACCCGGCCGCCCAGCAGTTCGCTGACCGGCAGGCCGAGGCGCTTGCCCTGGGCGTCGAGCAAGGCGCTTTCGATCCCGGACTTGGCGAAGGTGTTGCCGCGGATGCTCTGCTCCAGGCGCAGCATGGCGGCGTTGATGTTGCTGGCGTCCTGGCCGATCAGCAGCGGGGTGAAGAAGCGGTCGATATTGGTCTTGATGCTGTCCGGGCTTTCGTTGCCATAGGCCAGGCCACCGATGGTGGTGGATTCCCCCAGGCCTTCGATGCCGTCGGCGCAGCGCAGGCGGATCAGCACCAGGGTCTGGTTCTGCATGGTGTGCATGGCCAGCTTGTGGGGGCGAATGGTCGGCAGATCGACGATGATCGTTTCGATCGATTCAATGGCAAAAGCGTGCATGTCCATACCCATGAGGTTCTTGAAGTTCTGCGCTCGATTCTGTCCCGGCTTTTTCCGGGGTTCCAATATAGAATTGGTCTGGCTTGATACCTTAAAGGTATGTATGTCTCTACAGGGGAGCTGTCATGGAATTGCGTCATCTGCGCTACTTCCAGGTGCTGGGGGAAACCCTCAATTTCACCCGCGCCGCCGAACGCCTGCACATCGCCCAACCGCCTTTGAGCCGGCAGATCCAGCAGTTGGAGGACGAGTTGGGGGTGCTGTTGCTGGAACGCAGCCGACCGCTGCGCCTGACCGCCGCCGGGCGGTTTTTCTATGAACATTCCAACCGGGTGCTGGAGCAGTTGGGCAAGGTCTGCGACAACACCCGGCGCATTGGCCTGGGGCACAAGACCTGGCTGGGCATCGGTTTTGCCCCCTCGACCCTGTACGGCGTGCTGCCGCAACTGATCCGCCGCCTGCGCAGCAACGAAACCCTGGAGCTGGAACTGGGATTGTCGGAAATGACCACCCTGCAACAGGTGGAAGCCTTGAAGGCAGGACGCATCGACATCGGCTTCGGGCGGATCCATATCGACGACCCGGCCATCGTGCAGAGGGTGCTGACCGAGGATCGGCTGGTGGTCGCCCTGCCCGCCGGCCATCCCTTGCTGGGACAAGAGGTGAGCCTTGAGCAACTGGCCAACGAGCCCTTTGTGCTGTATCCGGCCAACCCGCGCCCGAGCTACGCCGACCATGTGATCGCGCTGTTCAGTGCCCGCGGCCTGAACCTGAAGATCGCCCAGTGGACCAACGAATTGCAGACCGCCATCGGCCTGGTGGGCGCCGGCATCGGCATCACCCTGGCGCCGGCCTCGGTGCAGGTGCTGCATCGCGACGACATCGGTTTTTGCCCGCTACAGGAACCCGAGGCCACTTCGCCGATCATCCTCAGCCGCCGGGTCGGCGAGCCGTCGCCGGGGCTCACCCACTGCCTGCACCTGATTGCCCAGTTGCGCAGCGAGATGGGTCGCGAACAGCCCGTGGTCAGCTGACTTGGTGCGGGTGCAGTAGGCCCCCGTCAAAACCACTGCTACACCCCGCCCTGCGGGGATTACACTGCGCTCGATATGATGGATAAAACTCTGGAATCGACCATGGAAGTCTCAAGAACCCAACTGATCCTGCGCCGCGCCGCCGCCTTCATGCTCGACCAGGTGCTGGCGCTGGCGGTGTATGTGCTCCTGTCGCTGAGCCTGCACGGGGTGCTGGCGTTGCAGCCGGTCAGACGCTTGCTCGACCTCGAGCAACAGACGGGGCTGGAGCCCTACCTGCACTCAATGCTGTTCATGCTGGTCTGGCCCTTGTACTTCGTGGCCTGGGAGTATTTCTTCAAGGGCCGCACGCCCGGCAAGTGCGCCCTGGGCCTGGTGGTGATCAACGCCGCCGGGACGCCGCCGACGCTGATCCAGGTACTGATCAGAAGCGCCACCCGCCATCTGGAGGCCGCGTTCGCCTTTGTCCCGCTGATGGCCTGCGCGGAATCAAGCCGCTGCCAGCGAATAGGCGATATGCTCGCCCGCACCTACGTGATCCCGCACAAGGATCTGCAGCAGATACGCAGTGAAATGCCAGCACATCCCCTGTCCCGGGCTTGATGCCTGAAGACTGCCCGTTCCCCTCAAGGAGCCCCGATGCCCGCCGATGCCCTGCACCACGAAATAGCCTTGGAAAGATTTCTCGCCGCCCGCCCCGAACTGCGCGAAGCCCTGGACAAGCTCAATCCGCTGGAGGCCCAGGTCAAGGGCGAGACGCCCGAGCAGTACCGCAACGAACGCCTGCATGAAGCCTTTGAAGCCGAAGCCGAGCGCCTGGGGCTGTTCGCCTGGGAGTTGAGCCTGCAACTGACCGCCGCCAGCCCCGAGGAATTCCACGCCCAGCGCCTTGAAGTGCACAGGGAAGTGGCGGAAATGGCCGGCATGCCGTGGGATGAATACTGCGCCCTGCACCCTCTCGATCCACAACCTTGACCCGCACGCGTCCCCCGTAGTCCCTGTTCAGGAGAACCGACGATGTTGCCTTCGACTTCCACCCAATCGGCCAGCGCCGCCCTGCAGCACACGCAGAAATGGCGTGGGCGGGTCGGCCTCGGGCTGGTGGCTTGCCTTTCGGTGCTGGCTGGCATGACCGACGCCATCGGCTTCATGGCCACTGGCGATTTCGTGTCTTTCATGAGCGGCAACACCACGCGCATGGCGGTGGCCATCAGCGATGGCGAGCTGGGCCTGGTGCTGCGCCTGCTGCTGTTGGTGGCGACCTTTATCGTCGGCAACGCCCTGGGCGTGGTGGTCAGCCGCCTGGCCGGGCATCGCGCCCTGCCCTTGCTGCTGAGCATCGGCGCGCTGCTGTGTGCTTCCGCCGCCTGGCCCTTCGAGCAGCATCTGCCGGCCCTGCTGGCGGCCATTATCGCCATGGGCATGCTCAATGCGGCAGTGGAGGAAGTGAACGGCCTGCCCATTGGCCTGACCTATGTCACCGGGGCCCTGTCGCGCTTTGGCCGTGGGCTGGGGCGTTGGATGCTCGGTGATCGGCGCAACGGCTGGCGAGTGCAACTGGTGCCTTGGAGCGGGATGTTCGCCGGAGCGGTGCTGGGTGCCCTGCTGGAACAGCACCTGGGGCTCAAGGCGCTGTATGTCAGCGGGTTGTTTGCAGCCCTGCTGGGCATCGCGTCATTGAAGATCCCGCGACGCTGGCAACTGGGCTACAAGACCCGCTGACCTGTACGTCCATCAGTCGAACAGACCGCCGCTGTCGGTATCGATGACGATCGATGACAGGCTGATGTGCCGCGGTCGGGTCAGGGCGAAGACCACCGCTTCCACCACGTCGCGGTTGGTGCCCTGCTCGCCCTTCTGTCGTGCCGGAACCTGCTGCCAGGCCGGGTCCAGCGGCGAGATGTCCTCCAGATACGGCGGATGCACACACAGCGAGCGCACCGGCGTGCCCTTGAGCACCTGGCGCAGACCGTCGGCCAGGGCCAGTTGTCCGTGCTTGGCCGCGTAGAACGGCAGCGACACGCTGTGCAGGGGTGCATTGGGCAAGCCGCTGATGGAACCGATGGTGACGATGTCTGGACGCGTGGAGGCCTTGAGCGCCGGCATCAGGCCCTGGGTCAGGAGGAAGGTGCCCGTCAGGGCCGCATCGATCACTCCGGTGACCTCGGCCGCGCTGTGGGGCTGCTCGCTGGCCTCCAACCACATGGCGCCGTTATTGATCAGAATGTCCACCTGGGGCTGGCGCACATGAATCTCCGCCAGGGCCGCCTTGACGCTGTCGCTGCTGGCCAGATCCACCACCACGCAATCGGCAGCCTGGCCGGTGCGCGTCTCGATGGCCGCACTCACCTGCGCCAGGGCCTCGGCATTGCGCCCACAGAGAATCAGCTTGCAGCCCAGGTCCGCCAGACTGATGGCCAGTGCCGCGCCCAGACCACGACCGGCACCGGTGACCACCACCACCGCCGAATTCAAATCCATCATCCCTTGCTCCTTGTCCCAGGTTGATTGAAGGCGCGAGTCTATCCCTGGTTGCGGCTTCAGGGCCCGGGCAAAGCTTTACCCGATATGTCCCGGGCAGCCTGAGCCAGAGCCCCGGCGGCGAATCGGGTTTAGCCGATCCACGGAGAAAGCTTTATCATGGCCGCAGTTTTATCCATCGAGTCCGTCATGAAGTTCGCCATCGCCCTGTTCTCTGCCGCTCACGCGCCGTCCTCGCGCCGCGCCCTGCTGTTCGCCCAGGCGGCGCTGGCAGGCGGGCATGAGATTGTCCGGCTGTTTTTCTATCAGGACGGCGTCTACAACGCCGCCAACAGCATCGTCACGCCCCAGGATGAGCAGAACCTGCCCCAGGAATGGCGCGACTTTGTCAGCCAGCATCAGTTGGATGGCGTGGTGTGCATCGCCGCCGCCCTGCGCCGTGGCGTGTTGAATGCCGACGAAGCCCAGCGCTATCAGCGCACGGTGGTGAACGTCGAGGCGCCCTGGGAACTGTCGGGGCTCGGGCAATTGCATGACGCGGTACAGGCCGCCGACCGCCTGATCTGTTTTGGAGGGGCGTGAGATGGCCAAATCCCTGTTGTTGATCAGCCGTCAGGCGCCCTGGTCCGGCCCTGGTGCCCGGGAGGCCCTGGATATCGTCCTGGCCGGCGGCGCCTTCGACCTGCCGATCGGCTTGCTGTTTCTCGACGATGGCGTGCTGCAACTGGCGCCAGGGCAAAAGGCTTCCTTGCTGCGGCAAAAGGACTTGAGCGCCAACCTGCAGGCGTTGTCGCTGTTCGGCGTCGACGAACTGTTTGCCTGCAGCGCCAGCCTCGCTACTCGTGGCCTGGACCCGGCAACCTTGAGCCTTGACGCGGTACAGCTGCTCAACGCCCCGGAACTGGCCGGGATCATCGACCGTTTTGACCAGGTGATTACCCTCTGATGTCGACCTTGCACGTGTTGTCCCACTCGCCCTTCACCGACACCCGCCTGAGCAGTTGCCTGCGTCTGCTGGGCAGCGCCGATGGCCTGCTGCTGTGCGGTGATGCCGCCTATGCCCTGCAGCCGGGCACCACTCTTTACGGCGAACTGGGCGCCCGCAGCGGCTTGAAGCTGTATGTGCTGGAAGAGGACTTGCAAGCCCGGGGCCTGGAGCTGCCGACCTGGGCCCGTGCGGTGGATTACCCGGGCTTCGTCGAGCTGTCGATTGAGCATGACAAGGTCAACACCTGGCTATGAGTACCCTGACTGTGGGCGCTCGCGCCATCGAACTGGACAAGGACGGTTACCTGGTCAACCTCGACGACTGGTCCGCCGACGTGGCCCAAGCCCTGGCCGCCAACGAAGAGCTGGAACTGAGCGCGGAACACTGGGAAATCCTCGAACTGCTGCAGGGCTTCTACAAGGAGTTCCAGTTGTCCCCGGCCACCCGCCCACTGATCAAGTACACCGCCCTCAAGCTGGGCCCGGACAAGGGCAACAGCCTGCACCTGAACCGTCTGTTCAAAGGCACTCCCGCCAAACTTGCCGCCAAGCTGGCGGGCCTGCCGAAGCCGACCAATTGCCTATGAACGATTTCGCCCCCCTGCTCACCCAAACCCCGCAAGAACACCCTTTTGCCCAGTTCGTGCGCATCCTTGGCAAGGGCAAGCGCGGCGCGCGCAACCTGACCCGCGAAGAAGCCCGCGAAGCCATGGGCATGCTGCTGGACGGCAAGGTCGAGGACACTCAGCTCGGCGCCTTCCTCATGCTGCTGCGGCACAAGGAAGAAGGCCCGGAAGAGCTGGCGGGCTTCACCGAGGCCTTGCGCGAACGCCTCAACGCCCCGGCGATCGCCCTGGACCTCGACTGGCCGACCTACGCCGGCAAAAAGCGCCACCTGCCCTGGTACCTGCTGGCGGCCAAGTGCCTGGCGCAGAACGGCGTGCGCATCCTGCTGCACGGCGGCGGCGCCCATACCACCGGGCGCCTGTACACCGAACAGTTGCTGGAGCCCCTGGGGATCCCCCTGTGCCGTGACTGGCCATCGGTCAGCCAGGCACTGGACCAGGGCAACCTGGCCTTCATGCCGCTAGGCGACTGGGCGCCCCAGCTGCAACGGATGATCGACTTGCGCAACATCCTCGGCCTGCGCTCACCGATCCATTCCCTGGCGCGCATTCTCAATCCCCTGGGCGCCCGTTGCGGCCTGCAGAGCATCTTCCACCCCGGCTACCAGGCAGTGCACCGCGATGCCAGCGGCCTGCTGGGGGACAACGTCATCGTGATCAAGGGCGACGGCGGCGAGATCGAGATCAACCCGGACACCACCAGCCATCTGTACGGCAGCACCGGTGGCGTCAGCTGGGACGAAGAGTGGCCGGCATTGTCGGCACAACGCCATGTGAAGCCGGCCAGCCTGGAACCCGAGCACCTCCTGGCGCTGTGGCGCGGTGATGTTGAGGACAGCTACCCGCAACTGGCCCTGCTGGCGACCATGGCCCTGGCCTTGCGCGGTTTGGGCACGCCGCGGGAGCAGGCCTTCGAGCGCGCCCAACAATACTGGGACGCCCGGGACAGATCGATCTAATCGATCCTGATTGCCCAAGTTTTGCGCTTTTTGTTCGAACCCAGCGCAATAGACTGCACTCCAACGCAAAATCGCTGAGGAGCATTTCATGGGTCTGCTGATTGAAGGGCGCTGGCATGACCAGTGGTACGAAAGCGGCAAGGACGGCGCCTTCCAACGGGAACAGGCGCAACGCCGCCACTGGGTCACCGCCGATGGCAGTCCGGGACCCAGCGGCGAAGGCGGCTTTGCCGCCGAGGCCGGGCGCTATCACCTGTATGTCTCCCTGGCCTGCCCCTGGGCCCACCGCACGCTGATCCTGCGCAAGCTCAAGGGCCTGGAACAGCTGATCGACGTCTCGGTGGTCAGTTGGCTGATGCGCGAGCACGGCTGGACCTTCGACAGCGCCTTCGGCTCCAGCGGTGATGCGCTGGATCACTTTGATTTCATGCACCAGCGTTATACCGCCGACAGCGCCGACTACACCGGCCGCGTCACCGTGCCGGTGCTGTGGGACAAGCAGCAACAGCGCATCGTCAGCAACGAGTCGGCGGAGATCATCCGCATGTTCAACAGCGCCTTTGACGGCCTGACCGGCAATGACCTGGATTTTTATCCGCAGCCATTGCGCGCACGCATCGATGAACTCAACGCACGCATCTACCCCGCGCTGAACAATGGCGTGTACCGCGCCGGGTTTGCCACGTCACAAAAGGCCTATGAGTCGGCGTTCGATGATGTCTTTGCCGAGCTGGACGCTTTGGAAGCGTTGCTGGGTAAACAGCGCTACTTGGTTGGCGAGTATCTGACTGAAGCCGATGTACGGCTGTTCACCACACTGATTCGTTTCGATGCGGTGTACTACAGCCACTTCAAGTGCAACCTGCGGCGGATTGCCGATTATCCCAACCTGTCGAACTGGCTGCGGGAGTTGTACCAGTGGCCGGGGATAGCCGAGACGGTGGATTTTGCCCATATCAAGGGGCACTACTACGCCAGCCATAGCACCATCAATCCGACCGGGATTGTGCCAAAGGGGCCGCAGCAGGACTTCAGCCGCGCCCATGATCGGCAACGGTTGAGCGGACAAGGGGTTTGGTGCAGGGGTTGAGGGCGCTTTCGCTGGCAAGCCAGCTCCTACATCGATCCTGTAGGAGTCGGCTTGCCGGCGAAGCTTTTCAGACCTCGGACTGAGCGCCTTCGAACCAGGCCAGCTTCTCGCGTAGCTGGACCACTTCGCCAACGATCACCAGGGTCGGGGCATGTACTTCGTGTTCCGCCACCAGCGTCGGCAGGTTGGCCAGGGTGCCGGTGAAGACTCGCTGGTTGCTGGTGGTGCCCTGCTGAACCAGGGCCGCCGGCGTGTCGGCGCTGCGACCGTGCTTGATCAGTTGCTCGCAGATGGTCGGCAAACCCACCAGGCCCATGTAGAACACCAGGGTCTGGGCCGGTGCCACCAGGTCGCTCCAAGGCAGGTTGCTGGTGCCGTCCTTGAGGTGACCGGTGACGAAGCGCACCGACTGCGCGTAGTCGCGGTGAGTCAGGGGAATCCCGGCATAGGCCGAGCAACCACTGGCTGCGGTAATCCCCGGCACCACCTGGAATGGAATGCCGTGGGCCGCCAGTTCTTCGATCTCTTCGCCGCCACGGCCAAAGATGAACGGATCGCCACCCTTGAGCCGCACCACGCGCTTGCCTTGCCGGGCCAGGTTCACCAGTTGCTGGTTGATCTGCTCCTGAGGCACGGCATGATTGGCGCGGCGCTTGCCAACGTAGATGCGCTCGGCATCGCGGCGGCACAGGTCGAGAATCGCCGGTGCCACCAGACGGTCGTAGAGCACCACGTCGGCCTGTTGCATCAGGCGCAGGGCGCGAAAGGTCAGCAGGTCCGGATCACCCGGGCCCGCGCCCACCAGATACACCTCGCCCGTCGCTTGAGGCGCCTTGCCGGCAATCTTGGCCTGCAACAGACGCTCGGCTTCCGCACCCTGCCCCGCCAGTTGGCGATCGGCGATGGGGCCCTGGAACACGTCTTCCCAAAACGCCCGGCGCTGCTGCACATCCGGAAACAGGCCTTTGACCTGTGCCCGAAAACGCGCCGCCAACCCGGCCAACTGGCCATAAGTGGAGGGAATCCAGGTTTCCAGCTTGGCCCGGATCAACCGCGCCAGCACCGGTGCATCGCCGCCGCTGGAGACCGCGATGACCAGCGGCGAACGGTCGACGATAGCGGGAAAGATCACGCTGCACAGGGCCGGCGCGTCCACCACATTGACCGGGACGCAACGCCGATGGGCATCGGCGGAAACCTGGGCATTGAGGGATTCGTCGTCGGTGGCGGCGATGATCAGGGTGCAGCCGTCGAGGTCGGCCTCGACATACCCGCGCAGCAGGGACTCACCGCCGCTGGCGACGATCAGTTCCTGCAATTGCGCTTCTATTTCAGGTGCGACCACTCGCAGCTGCGCACCGGCATCGGCCAGCAGACGGGATTTGCGCAAGGCAATCTCCCCTCCACCGACCACCAACACACGACTGCCGCGAAGGTTGTGAAACAGCGGCAGATATTCCATTTAGCCGATGACCTCAAGGCCGCCCATGTAAGGCTTCAGCACGTCCGGCACACGGATCGAGCCGTCGGCCTGCTGGTAGTTCTCCAGCACCGCCACCAGGGTGCGGCCCACGGCCAGGCCGGAACCGTTGAGGGTGTGCACCAGCTCCGGCTTGCCGGTTTCCGGGTTGCGGAAGCGTGCCTGCATGCGACGGGCCTGGAAGTCGCCGCAGTTGGAGCACGAGGAGATCTCGCGGTACTTGTCCTGGCTCGGCACCCAGACTTCCAGGTCGTAGGTCTTGACCGCGCTGAAGCCCATGTCGCCGGTGCACAGGGCCAGTACGCGGTACGGCAGTTGCAGCAGTTGCAGGACCTTTTCGGCGTTGGCGGTCAGGCCTTCCAGGGCTTCCATCGAAGTCGACGGCTCGACCACCTGGACCATCTCGACCTTGTCGAACTGGTGCTGGCGGATCATGCCGCGGGTGTCGCGGCCCGAAGCACCGGCTTCACTGCGAAAGCACGGGGTGTGGGCGACGAACTTCAGCGGCAGTTGCTTCGGATCGAGGATCTCGCCAGCAACGATGTTGGTCAGGGACACTTCGGCGGTCGGGATCAGGTACAGATCGGCTTCGCCTTCGCGAGTGATCTTGAACAGGTCTTCCTCGAACTTCGGCAGCTGGCTGGTGCCCACCAGGGCCGGAGCCTGCACCAGATACGGAGTGTAGGCCTCTTCGTAGCCGTGCTCGCCGGTGTGCAGGTTGATCATGAACTGCGCCAGGGCGCGGTGCAGACGGGCGATAGGGCCGCGCAACAGGGCGAAGCGCGCGCCGGACAGCTTGGCCGCGGTTTCAAAATCCAGCCAGCCGTGGGTTTCGCCCAGGGCCACGTGGTCCTTGATCGGGAAGTCGAAGGTGGTCGGGGTGCCCCAGCGGCGCACTTCAACGTTGCCGTCTTCGTCTTCGCCGACCGGCACCGATTCGTGAGGCAGGTTGGGAATGCCGAACAGGATCGAATCCAGTTCGCTCTGGATGTTTTCCAGCTCCACCTTGCCGGTGCTCAGCTCGTTCCCCATGCGCTCAACGTCGGCCATCAGCGGGGCGATGTCTTCGCCGCGTTGCTTGGCCTGGCCGATGGACTTGGAGCGCGCGTTACGTTCAGCCTGCAGTTGCTCGGTGCGGGTCTGCACGGTCTTGCGCTGTTCTTCCAGCGCTTCGATGCGTGCCACATCCAGGGCAAAGCCGCGGGATGCCAGACGATCCGCTACGTCCTGGAGGTTGCTACGTAACAGTTTGGAATCGAGCATGTCGTTCTCTCGTTTATCAAAGTTTGGTCAAGGACAGGCCGGCCCAGGTAGCAAGCAGCCCGCCGAATACGCTCAGTGCCGCATAGCCCAGGGCCAGCGCCACTTGTCCGCTTTCCAGCAGACGCACGGTATCCAGTGAAAAGGATGAAAAAGTCGTCAGGCCACCGAGGAAGCCCACTATCAAACCGGCACGCACTTCGATCGGCACTTCCGGACGGACCAGGAACAGTCCGTACAACACGCCGATCAGCAAGCAGCCCACGATATTAACGGCCAGCGTCGCGGTATAGAAGTGCCGCGGCCAATTGGCGTTGATCCAGTTGCCCGTGGTGAAGCGCAACAGGGTACCGGCCACGCCGCCGGCGGAAACTGCGAGGATCAGGGGGATCAAGGTTTTCTCCGCTGCAGGGGGCTGGCCCGGTCCAGGGCGGCCAGGTGCTTGAGCTTCTCGCCGATCTTCAGTTCCAGGCCACGGGGCACCGGCTGGTAGAGCGGCAAGGGTTCGAGTTCTTCGGGAAAGTAATCTTCACCGGCGGCGTAGGCATCCGGCTCGTCGTGGGCGTAGCGGTACTCGTCGCCGTAACCCAACTGCTTCATCAGCTTGGTCGGGGCGTTGCGCAGATGGATCGGCACTTCCAGGGAACCGTGCTCGGCAGCGGCGCGCATGGCGGCCTTGAAGCCCATGTACACGGCGTTGCTTTTCGGCGCACAGGCCAGGTAGGTAATGGCCTGGGCCACCGCCAGCTCGCCTTCGGGGCTGCCCAGGCGCTCCTGCACATCCCAGGCCGCCAGGCACAGGCTCAGCGCCCGCGGGTCGGCGTTGCCGATGTCTTCGCTGGCCATGCGCACCACGCGCCGGGCCAGATACAGCGGGTCGCAACCGCCATCAAGCATGCGTGCAAACCAATACAGGGCGCCGTCGGGGTTGGAGCCGCGCACTGATTTGTGCAACGCGGAAATCTGGTCATAGAACGCCTCGCCGCCCTTGTCGAAACGGCGGCGGGTATCCCCTAACAGGCTTTGCAACAGATCGACACTGATCTCGCCGCCGTCTTCGGCCAGGTCCGAGGCGTTCTCCAGCAGATTGAGCATGCGCCGGCCATCGCCATCGGCCGCCGCCAGCAGCATCTGGAAGCCCTCGTCGCTCAGGCTCAACTGGCGCTTGCCCAGACCGCGCTCCTCGGTCAGGGCGCGCTGTACCAGGGTGCCCAGGGCCGCTTCATCCAGGCTCTTGAGCACATAGACCCGGGCCCGGGAGAGCAAGGCGTTGTTGAGTTCGAAGGACGGGTTTTCCGTGGTGGCGCCGATAAAAATCAGCGTGCCGTCTTCCACGTAGGGCAGGAAGGCATCCTGCTGGGACTTGTTGAAACGGTGCACTTCATCGACGAAAAGGATGGTCCGCCGCCCGTATTGCCCGGCCTGCTGCTTGGCGATTTCCACCGCCTGGCGGATCTCCTTGACCCCGGCCAGCACAGCCGAGACGGTTTCGAAGTGAGCATCCGAGACTTCCGCCAGCAGCCGCGCCAGGGTGGTCTTACCCACTCCCGGAGGGCCCCAGAAGATCATCGAATGCAGGGCACCCTGCTCCAAGGCCTCACGCAGCGGCTTGCCCCGAGCCAGCAGGTGCTGCTGACCGACGTACTCGTCCAGGTTGGTCGCACGCAAGCGTGCGGCCAGTGGCTGGGCGATCGGGGCACTACGAAACAGGTCCATGGACTACCTTCGAAACCTTGCGGTTGCGGCTGCTTACTCTTGGATCACATCGGCACCCTTGGGGATGTCGAACTTGAACTTGGACGCCGGGATCGCTTCGTTGGCCTTGACCCCGGTGAACAGGATATTGGTGCGCTGGCCGACGCTGTCGATCAACTGCATGTCGTTGATCATGCCGTTGCGAAACGACAGACGCAGGCTGTCGAACAGGGTGTCGCGGGTTTTCGGCTTGAGGGTGAAGTCCATCACACCACCGGCCTCCTTGGAGGTGATGTCGAAGCTTTCGCTGATCTTCGACACGTCACCGGACAGTAGCAAGGCTGGGGTCTGGGTCAGGCGCTGGTCGAGCTTCTTGATGGTCACCTGCTCCAGGTCCGGGTCCCACAGGGAAACTTTCTGGCCGTCGGAAACCATCAGCTGTTCTTGTGGCGCATCGGTGTGCCAGTAGAACAGGCCTGGGCGCTGCAGGGACATCTCACCGGCGGTTTCCTGCAACTGGGTGCCGCTGCCGTCCAGGGTCAGCTGGGAGAAACGCGCGGTCAGGGTCTGGGACTTTTCCAGCAACTGGGTCAGGCGGGCCACATCTTTGGGGTCGGCGTGGGCCGACAGGGAGGTCACAGCCAGTACCGGCAGCAGCAACATGCGAATCAGGCGCATGGAATTCCTCATAAATTGGATGGGTATGCGAGCGGCGTGGCCTCACGCCGCTGAAAACGAAACAGGGATCAGTCGCGCATCGGGCCCGGCGCCAGCACTTCGCGGGAGCCGTTGGTGTTCATCGCCGTCACCACCCCGGCCATTTCCATGGCTTCGATCATCCGGGCAGCGCGGTTGTAGCCAATCTTCAGCTTGCGCTGTACCGCCGAGATCGAGGCCCGGCGGCTTTCCAGGACGAACTGCACGGCTTCGTCGTAGAGCGCGTCAGCTTCCGGATCATCACCGTCGCCACCGCCGCTACTGCCTTCGAAACCGCTGCCCGCCTCTTCGACACCGTTGAGGATGTCGTCGTTGTATTCCGGCGCGCCCCGCAGCTTCCAGGCCTCCACCACGCGGTGCACTTCATCGTCGGAGACGAAGGCGCCGTGGACGCGAATCGGCAGACTGGTGCCCGGTGGCATGTAGAGCATGTCACCGTGGCCCAGCAGCTGTTCGGCGCCGCCCTGGTCGATGATGGTCCGCGAGTCGATCTTGCTCGACACCTGGAACGCCATGCGCGTCGGGATGTTGGCCTTGATCAGGCCAGTGATCACGTCCACCGACGGCCGCTGGGTCGCGAGAATCAAGTGGATACCGGCGGCTCGGGCCTTCTGGGCGATACGGGCGATCAGTTCTTCGACCTTCTTGCCGACGATCATCATCATGTCGGCAAATTCGTCCACCACCACCACGATGGTCGGCAGCTTGGTCAGCAGCGGCGCTTCGTCGTGGATGCTTTCGCGGTTGTACAGCGGGTCCGCCAGCGGCGTGCCGGCTTCGATGGCTTCCTTGACCTTGGCGTTGAAGCCCGAAAGGTTGCGCACGCCCATCTTGGCCATGAGCTTGTAGCGGCGCTCCATCTCCGCCACGCTCCAGCGCAGGGCGTTGGCCGCGTCCTTCATGTCGGTGACCACCGGGCACAGCAGGTGCGGAATGCCTTCGTAGATCGACAGTTCGAGCATCTTCGGGTCGATCATGATCAGCTTGGCGTCTTCCGGGCCGGACTTGAACAGGATCGACAGGATCATCGCGTTGACCCCCACCGACTTACCGGAACCGGTGGTACCGGCCACCAGCAGGTGAGGCATTTTCGCCAGGTCGGTGATGATCGGCTTGCCGCCGATGTCGTGACCCAGGGCCAGGGTGACCGGGGATTTGAAGTTGTCGTATTCCGGGGTCGAGAGCACTTCGGAGAAGCGCACGATCTGCCGATCTTCGTTGGGGATCTCGATGCCCACGGTGGTCTTGCCGGGAATCACTTCCACCACGCGCACACTGGTCACCGCCAGGGAACGCGCCAGGTCCTTGGCCAGGTTGGCGATACGGCTGACTTTCACCCCGGCCGCCGGCTGGATTTCGTAACGGGTAATCACTGGACCGGGATGGATGGAATCCACCGCAACTTCGACGCCGAACTCCTTGAGCTTGATTTCCAGCAGATGGCCGACGGCCGCCAGGGATTCGGGGGAGTAATTGAGCTGTTTCTTTTCCGCCGGATCGAGGATCGAGATCGGCGGCAAGGTGCCTTCCACCGCGCTGTCGACGAACAGCGGCGCTTGCTTCTCTTTCTGCACCCGCTTGCTCGGCTCCGGCGCCTTGGTGACCACCGGAGTGATCACCGGTGGCACCTGCTTCTCGCGCTCGGACATGTGCTTGCTCAAGGCCTGTTCGCGCTCGATAAGACGCTCCTTGACCTTGGCCTGCTCGCGCTTGTCGGCAATGCTCGGGGACACCACCTCATCGACCCGGGCATCCACTTCGCGCAATTGCGCCACCAGTTGCTTGCGCTCGACGCGAGCATCCCACCAACGATTGGCAGCGCTCTGGAACAGTTCGAACAGGTCAAGTGTGATCTTGCCTGTGACGTCCATCACCTTGAACCACGACAGGTCGGTGAACACCGTCAGGCCGAACAGGAACAGGGCAATGAACATCAGGGTACTGCCCTGCACGTTCAGTGCATTCTTGGCCAGGTCGCCCAGGCTCTCGCCCAGAGCACCACCGGCACCGGCCGGCAGGCCCGTGGCAGCATGGAAGTGAATATGTGCCAAGGCAGCGCCGGACAGCACCAGGAACACCAGGCCAATCAGCCGCCAGGAAAACAGCCAGCCGCTCCACTGCCAGGGTTCATGGCGCTGGCGGAAGATCTGGTAAGTCTTGATCGCCAACAACAACGGGAAGATATAGGCGAAGTAACCCAACACCATAAACAGGATATCGGCGCTGTAAGAGCCTGCGGGACCGCCGAAGTTCTGCACATCTTCGATCTTGCTGTTATGACTCCAACCCGGATCATCTTTACCGTAGGTCAGAAGTGCCATCATCAAGAACAGGCACAGGGCTCCAATGGCGATCAATGCACCTTCCTTGAGCCGGTAGTGCAATTGCTGACGCCAGAGCGGAACAACAGGTTTAGGTGCTGCGGTGGATTTCTTCAAAACGCGTCTTTTCCTGCGCCATAAGCGCGTCCAACGGGTGATTGACTACAAGATACTGCTCAATCCGAGCAGGTAAATAAAGTTGACCGGCGTAACTGGGGCTACTTTTAACACTCTGCCCCTTGCTTCTGAAACGGTGCAATTCTGAATAAGCCTGGTACATCGTCGTATTGTACGGGTTTGTTCACACCATGCCACGTCAGAACAGTCTGTTAAGCATAGCCAATTGCGTAATACGCACTGTTCAATTGGAGCATGCATTCTCTTTTGTGACAAAGGCTTATGAGGTGTTTTTATGAACCAAGCGAAGCATTCACGCCTGATCATTCTGGGCTCTGGCCCTGCCGGTTACAGCGCCGCCGTTTATGCCGCGCGTGCCAACCTCAAACCGACAGTGATCACCGGCTTGCAAGCCGGTGGCCAACTGACCACCACCACCGACGTCGACAACTGGCCTGGTGACGTCGAAGGCCTGACCGGCCCGGTGCTGATGGAGCGCATGCAGAAACACGCGGAGCGCTTCGACACCCAGATCGTCTATGACCACATCCACACCGCTCAGTTGCAGCAACGGCCGTTTATCCTCATCGGCGACAGCGGCACCTACAGTTGCGACGCGCTGATCATCGCCACCGGCGCGTCGGCGCAGTACTTGGGTCTGCCATCGGAAGAAGCGTTTGCCGGCAAAGGGGTTTCCGCCTGCGCCACCTGCGACGGCTTTTTCTATCGCAATCAGGTGGTGGCCGTGGTGGGTGGTGGCAATACCGCCGTGGAAGAGGCCCTGTACCTGTCCAACATCGCCAAGGAAGTGCACCTGGTGCACCGCCGCGACAAGCTCCGCGCAGAGAAAATCCTCCAGGACAAACTGTTCGACAAGGCCACCAACGGCAATATCCGCCTGCATTGGAACCAGCATCTGGACGAGGTGCTGGGTGATGCCAGCGGCGTGACCGGCGCCCGCCTCAAGGACAGCCACAGCGGAGAAACCAAGGATCTGACACTGGCCGGGGTGTTTATCGCCATCGGCCACAAGCCCAATACAGAGCTGTTCCAGGGACAACTGGAGATGCGCGACGGCTACCTGCTGATCAAGGGTGGCAGCGAAGGCAATGCCACCGCCACCGGCATCCCGGGAGTATTCGCCGCCGGCGATGTGGCCGATCACGTCTACCGCCAGGCCATTACGTCCGCCGGTGCCGGCTGCATGGCAGCTCTGGATGCAGAAAAATTCCTCGACGACAACTAAGCCCTCGCCCTACGCTTGTGGCGGGCCATCATCGGCCTGCCACCGCCCTCCCCTGCCGTAAGTCTGGATGCCATGCTGACCTGGTTACAACGCAACAAGCTTGATTTCCCCCCATTGGAAAAGGCCATGCGCGAGCCCAACGGGCTGCTGGCTGCGGGCGGTGATCTGTCCGCCGATCGCCTGATTCAGGCCTATCGTCACGGCTGCTTCCCTTGGTTTTCCGAGGGTCAGCCGATCCTCTGGTGGTCCCCTGACCCACGCACCGTGCTACTGCCGGACGAGCTGCATGTCTCCCGCAGCCTGGGCAAGCTGTTGCGCAAACAGCGCTATCAAGTGACGTTCGACCAGGACTTCGCTGCGGTCATCAGCGCCTGCGCAGCACCTCGGTCTTATGCCGACGGCACCTGGATCAGCGAGGCGATGCAACAGGCCTATTTGCAATTGCATCAGCGCGGCTATGCCCATTCGGTGGAAGTCTGGGATCAAGGCATGTTGGTGGGAGGGCTATACGGCCTGGCCATGGGCCAACTGTTTTTTGGCGAATCGATGTTCAGCCGTGCCGACAACGCCTCGAAATTCGGATTCGCCACTCTGGTACAGCATCTGAAGGAGTGGGGATTTGTATTGATCGACTGCCAGATGCCTACCGAGCATCTGCACAGCCTGGGTGCGCGCTCCATTTCCCGACCCGAGTTCGCCGACTACCTCGCGCGTCACCTGGATCAGCCGAGCCGCGCCATATGGGTTTCCTAGGCGGGTTTGACGGCTGTGGCTTACACTTAATTTCAAAGCTTATTCCGAGGGTTGACTCATGACCGAGTTGGCGCGCCTGAAGTTTTATGCCACTCAACCCCATTCTTGCAGCTACCTGCCCGACGAACAGGCCACCACCTTGTTCCTCGATCCCAGCCAGCCCATGGACGTGCATGTCTACGCAGATCTGTCGGAAATGGGGTTTCGTCGCAGCGGCGATCACCTGTACCGCCCCCACTGCCAAAACTGCAACGCTTGCGTCCCGGCGCGCATTCCAGTGGCGCAGTTCCTACCCAATCGTCAGCAAAAACGCATTCTCAAACGCAACAGCGACCTGAGCGTACAAGCGGCCAAACCTGGCTTCAGCGAAGAGTACTTCGACCTTTACCAACGCTACATCGAGCAACGCCACGCCGACGGCGACATGTTCCCCCCCAGCCGCGACCAGTTCTCGACCTTCCTGGTGCGTGACCTGCCGTTTTCCCGCTTCTACGAGTTCCGCCTGGAGGGGCGCCTGCTGGCGGTGGCCGTTACCGACCTATTGCCCAACGGGCTTTCGGCGGTCTACACCTTCTATGAACCCGATGAAGAGCGCCGCAGCCTGGGGCGCTACGCGATCCTCTGGCAAATCGGCGAAACCCTGCGCCTGGGGCTGGACGCGGTGTACCTCGGCTACTGGATCAAAAACTGCAAAAAGATGAACTACAAGACCCAATATCGCCCCATAGAGCTGCTGGTTAACCAGAGATGGGTGATCCTCAACTAGAAGGTCTTGGCTTAAACCCCACTTTTCGGGCACAATGCACGCCGCTTTTGCCTGGCGCAGTTGCACCGGGCCATTCATTGGACACCGAGGGCTTTACTGCATGTCGAAAGAAGACAGCTTCGAAATGGAAGGCACTGTCGTCGACACCCTGCCCAACACCATGTTTCGTGTGGAGTTGGAAAATGGGCACGTCGTAACCGCGCATATTTCCGGCAAGATGCGCAAGAACTACATTCGTATTCTTACCGGTGACAAAGTGCGCGTCGAGCTGACGCCCTATGACTTGAGCAAAGGGCGCATCACTTACCGCGCTCGCTAAGCAAGTCAATACAAGACGCCCGGTTATGCCGGGCGTTTTTGTTCGCCTGCAAAAAACTGTTCAAACCCCATCAAATCCCAGATAGCACAAAGGCACCCTCCGGTGCCTTTGGCGGTACTGCTGCGTTACGCGGCCATCAAGCCATTTCCGCCGTGGTCTCGAAATCGAAGGTCAACTCGCCATCCTTGATGTCGATGTGTACCACACCGCCATGATCGGACAATTCGCCAAACAGGATCTCCTCGGCCAGGGGACGTTTGATCTTGTCCTGGATCAAACGCGCCATCGGGCGTGCACCCATGGCCACGTCGTAACCACCGGCGGCCAGCCAGCTGCGAGCAGCATCGGTCACTTCCAGCTGTACGCGCTTGTCTTCCAACTGCGCTTGAAGCTCGGTAAGGAACTTGTCCACCACGCTCTTGATCACTTCGTGACTCAGGCGACCGAACTGGATAATGGTGTCCAGACGGTTGCGGAACTCTGGCGTAAAGCTCTTCTTGATCACTTCCATGGCATCGGAAGAGTGATCCTGATGAGTGAAGCCGATAGAGGCTCGCGCCGCGGTTTCAGCACCGGCATTGGTGGTCATGATGACGATCACATTGCGGAAATCCGCCTTGCGCCCGTTGTTGTCGGTCAGGGTGCCGTGATCCATCACCTGCAGCAGCAGGTTGAAGACTTCCGGATGCGCCTTCTCGATTTCATCGAGCAGCAATACGCAATGCGGCTGCTTGGTGATCGCTTCGGTCAGCAAGCCACCCTGGTCGAAACCGACATAGCCGGGAGGCGCACCAATCAAGCGCGATACGGTGTGCCGCTCCATGTACTCGGACATGTCGAAGCGCACCAGTTCGATACCCATGGCCTTGGCCAACTGCCGAGCCGCTTCGGTCTTGCCGACACCGGTAGGACCGGCGAACAGGAACGAACCCACCGGCTTGTCCGGAGACTTCAGGCCCGCACGGGACAACTTGATGGCGGTAGACAGCGAATCAATCGCCGCATCCTGGCCAAACACCGTCAACTTGAGATCGCGCTCAAGGTTGCGCAGCAGCTCTTTATCGGAACTGGTGACATGTTTTGGCGGAATACGGGCAATTTTCGCCACGATATCCTCGACCTGAGCCACCTCGATGCGCTTCACGCGCTTCTCGGCCGGCTGCAGACGCTGGTAGGCGCCCGCCTCGTCGATGACGTCGATGGCCTTGTCCGGCATATGCCGGTCATTGATGTAGCGCGAAGCCAGTTCAGCCGCGGCACGCAGGGCTTCATCACTGTATTCGATGCTGTGATGCTGCTCGAAGCGACCTTTGAGACCGCGCAGGATACCAATGGTGTCCTCGACCGAAGGCTCGGACACATCGACCTTCTGGAAGCGCCGAGCCAGGGCCCGGTCCTTCTCGAAGATCCCACGGAATTCCTGGAAGGTGGTCGAACCGATGCAACGGATATCACCTGAGGACAGCAGCGGCTTGAGCAGATTCGAGGCATCCATTACCCCACCGGAGGCCGCACCGGCACCGATGATGGTATGAATCTCGTCAATGAACAGAATCGCCTGAGGACGCTTCTTCAATTCGCCCAGCAACGCCTTGAAGCGCTTCTCGAAATCGCCACGGTATTTGGTACCCGCCAGCAACGCCCCGAGATCCAGGGAGTAGACAACGCTGTTGGCCAACAGGTCTGGAACCTGATTGTCGACAATGCGCTTGGCCAAGCCTTCGGCAATGGCGGTCTTGCCCACACCCGCCTCACCCACCAACAACGGATTGTTCTTGCGTCGACGAGCGAGGATCTGCGCAACGCGCTCGACCTCCTGCTCGCGACCCACCAACGGATCAATCCGCCCTTGACGGGCCAATTCGTTGAGGTTGCTGGCATAGGCATCCAGAGGATTGCCCGAAGAAGACGACTCACCACCCTCTTCGTCCTGCATATCCTGTTCACCTTCAGAATGATCACCATGCCCAGGCACCTTGGAAATGCCATGGGCGATGTAATTGACCACATCGATACGGGCAACGCTCTGCTGCTTCAGCAGGAACACGGCCTGACTCTCTTGCTCACTGAAGATTGCCACCAGCACATTGGCGCCGGTGACTTCACGCTTGCCCGAGCTCTGTACATGAAAGACAGCACGTTGCAGCACACGCTGGAAACCCAGGGTTGGCTGAGTCTCGCGATCCTCGTCGTGCACAGGAATCAGCGGCGTGGTGGAGTCGATGAACTCCTGCAGGTCGTGCTTGAGTTTGTCGAGGTTTGCTCCGCAGGCACGTAAAACGGTGGCGGCGGCCTCATTATCCAAAAGAGCCAACAGAAGGTGCTCGACGGTCATGAATTCATGACGCTTCGAACGGGCCTCCTTGAAGGCGAGATTGAGGGTGACTTCGAGCTCGCGGTTTAACATAGCTTCACCTCATACCCAAGTGGTCGGCGTTAACCGTCCTTCTCGATTTCACAGAGTAGCGGATGCTGGCTTTCCCGGGCGTACTGGTTGACCTGCATGGCCTTGGTCTCGGCGATGTCGCGGGTAAACAATCCACACACTGCCCGCCCTTCGGTATGGACGGCCAGCATGACCTTGGTCGCCAGCTCGCGATTCAGGTTAAAAAACATCTCGAGCACTTCGACGACGAAATCCATCGGGGTGTAGTCATCGTTGAACAAAACCACCTTGTACATCGGCGGCGCCTGTAACGCAGGCTTAGCTTCCTGTACAGCCAAGCCAGCGGAATCGTCGTCGTGCAAGTCCGGGCGATCCTGATTGAATGTTAGTCGAATCTGGCTGATTGCATGCATGGAAAGAAAGGTTCGTCAGTTGTGCAAATACAGTGGTGGGGGCGCCCTGGACGGAATTCAACTCCGACCGCCGGGTCACCTTGACTATCGGCAAAACGGTGTTACAACCAATAGGGCCCACATTGGGTAATAAACGTCCGCGGCGTCAACCTTTTTACCAAGTTTGGCGGCGGATGAACTGGATGATACTCCAGTGATGGAGTCTGTTGCAGAGGGATATGAGTATGGCTAGCGGTAAGGTCAAGTGGTTCAACAATGCCAAGGGCTATGGCTTTATTAATGAGGAGGGCAAGACTGACGATCTGTTTGCCCATTACTCGGCCATCGATATGGATGGCTACAAGACCTTGAAAGCCGGGCAGGCAGTGAGCTTCGAGATCATCCAAGGCCCCAAGGGGCTGCATGCAATCAAAATCAGCGCCTTGAAGGTACCCGGCGAAATCGTCACCGCCGAGGTCCAGACCGAAAGCGCCCTGAGCTGATTCATCCAACATCCAGTCATAAAAAAACCGGCCGACTCAAGGGATTGAGTCGGCCGGTTTGCTTTCAGCCCAAATTCGCTTACATATGCGAGATCAGTGCATCACCGAATGCCGACGAAGACAGCAGGGTCGCTCCCTCCATCAGACGCTCGAAGTCATAAGTCACGGTCTTGGCCGAGATGGCGCCGTTGGTGCCCTTGATGATCAGGTCGGCCGCTTCGGTCCAGCCCATGTGGCGCAGCATCATCTCCGCGGAGAGAATCAGCGAACCCGGATTGACCTGGTCCTTGCCGGCATACTTGGGCGCGGTACCGTGGGTCGCTTCGAACATGGCCACGGTGTCAGAAAGGTTGGCACCCGGAGCGATACCGATACCACCCACTTCCGCCGCCAGGGCGTCGGACAGGTAGTCACCGTTGAGGTTGAGGGTGGCGATCACATCGTATTCGGCCGGGCGCAGCAGGATCTGCTGGAGCATGGCGTCAGCGATAGCATCCTTGACGATGACGTTCTTGCCGGTTTTCGGATTCTTGAACTGCATCCAAGGACCGCCGTCCAGCAGGGTTGCGCCGAACTCTTCAGCCGCCACTTCATAGGCCCACTCTTTGAAGGCACCTTCGGTGAACTTCATGATGTTGCCTTTGTGGACGATGGTCAGCGAGTCGCGGTCGTTATCCACTACATACTGCAGCGCCTTGCGCGCCAGACGCTTGGTGCCCTGCAGGGAAACCGGCTTGACGCCGATACCGCAGTTTTCGTCGAAACGGATCTTGGTGACGCCCATTTCTTCTTTAAGGAACTTGATGACCTTGGTGGCTTCTGCCGTACCGGCCTTCCATTCGATACCGGCGTAAATGTCTTCGGAGTTTTCACGGAAGATGGTCATGTCCACATCGCCAGGCTTTTTCACCGGGCTGGGCACGCCTTCGAACCAGCGCACCGGGCGCAGGCATACATACAGGTCCAACTGTTGACGCAGGGCCACGTTCAGGGAACGGATGCCACCACCGACCGGAGTGGTCAGCGGCCCCTTGATGGAAACCACGTAGTCCTTTACCGCGTCCAGGGTTTCCTGAGGCAGCCAGGTATCCTGGTCGTACACTTGAGTCGCTTTTTCCCCGGCATACACTTCCATCCAGGAAATCTTGCGTTCGCCGCCGTAAGCCTTCTTAACCGCAGCATCGACAACCTTGATCATGACCGGGCTGATATCAACACCAATACCGTCGCCTTCGATGAAAGGAATAATCGGGTTGTTAGGAACATTGAGAGAATGGTCTGCGTTGACGGTGATTTTGTCGCCGACTGCTGGAACCTGAATCTTCTTGTATCCCATGCTGAACTCCGTTGTGTGGATTGAACATCTGGCTGCGTTCGAGCGTAACCCAGTTGAATCTGGACGGGAACCTCATGTTCCACCCATATGCCGTGAAAGCTGCACAGTTCGCGGCCTACAAGCCTGAAAGCAAAGGGAAAAGTGCCAAAATCGAGCACCTCGAGCGACTCTACGCCTACCCCCCGCCTGCGACCTTTAGACCAATGGACGAGAACGGGCTCCTATGAAGCATCGGCGTTTTGCTAGCTACCTATGTATAATGCCGCCGCTGACCACAGAGTCACGACGGCCGAACGCTCTGCTACCGAAAAAAACAAGCCGAGAATGGCCGCCCAAAGCCGGGTTGTTACCGCAGCCCACCCGCTTGACGCTCGACTGATGCACCCAACATCACCGCGAAGAAACCTCGACATTCGGCTCATGGATGACCTTTGAACGAAAGCGCTTACCCGGCGCACCTCGAGTTTCTGCGCACGCTTTAGCAAAGAAGAGAGTTAATCCGAATATGCCCACCCGCTCGAAGATCATCTACACCTTCACCGACGAAGCCCCGGCCCTCGCCACCTATTCCCTGCTGCCTATCGTAGAAGCCTTCACCGCTTCGGCTGATATCGCCGTGGAAACCCGCGACATCTCCCTGGCCGGCCGCATCCTCGCCAGCTTCCCTGAGCAGTTGGGTGCCAAAGCGGTACCGGACCACCTCGCCGAACTGGGCGAACTGGCCGTTACCCCGGAAGCCAACATCATCAAGCTGCCGAACATCAGCGCCTCGGTACCGCAACTGCAAGCCGCGATCAAGGAACTGCAGGCCCAGGGCTACGCCCTGCCGGACTACCCAGAAACCGTGACCTGCGACGCCGACAAAGACGCCAAGGCGCGTTACGACAAGGTCAAGGGCAGCGCCGTGAACCCGGTTCTGCGTGAAGGCAACTCCGACCGCCGCGCTCCGCTGTCGGTGAAGAACTACGCGCGCAAGCACCCGCACAAGATGGGCGCCTGGGCCAAGGACTCCAAGTCCCACGTTGCCCACATGAGCAACGGCGACTTCTACGGCAGCGAAAAAGCCGCCCTGATCGAAGCCGCAGACAGCGTCAAGATCGAACTGATCGCCCAAGACGGCACAGCCACCGTCCTGAAAGAAAAAACCACCGTGCAAGCCGGTGAAATCCTCGACTGCGCCGTGATGAGCAAAAAGGCCCTGCGCGCCTTCATCGCCGCTGAAATCGAAGACGCCAAGAAGCAAGGCGTACTGCTGTCGGTGCACCTCAAAGCCACCATGATGAAAGTCTCCGACCCGATCATGTTCGGCCAGATCGTTGCCGAGTTCTATCAGGACGCCCTGAGCAAGCACGCCGCCGTCCTGCAAGAAATCGGCTTCAACCTGAACAACGGTATCGGCGACCTGTACGCCCGCATCAAGGCCCTGCCGGCCGACCAGCAAGCTGCAATCGAAGCCGACATCCAGGCGGTCTACGCAGCCCGCCCTGCCCTGGCGATGGTCAACTCTGACAAAGGCATCACCAACCTGCACGTGCCGAGCGACGTGATCGTCGACGCCTCGATGCCGGCCATGATCCGTGACTCCGGCAAGATGTGGGGCACCGACGGCCAGCTGCACGACACCAAGGCGGTGATCCCAGACCGTTGCTACGCCACCATCTACCAGGCCGTGATCGAAGACTGCAAAGCCAACGGCGCGTTCGATCCGACCACCATGGGCAGCGTACCGAACGTTGGCCTGATGGCGAAAAAAGCCGAAGAGTACGGCTCCCACGACAAGACCTTCGAAATCAAGGCTGACGGCGTGGTTCGCGTGACCGACAGCAAAGGCAGCCTGCTGCTGGAGCAGAAAGTCGAAGCCGGCGACATCTTCCGCATGTGCCAGACCAAAGACGCGCCGATTCAGGACTGGGTCAAGCTGGCAGTCAACCGTGCTCGCGCCAGCAGCACCCCAGCGATCTTCTGGCTGGACCCGATGCGCGCCCACGACGGCGTGATGATCGAAAAAGTTCAGGCCTACCTGAAAGATCACGACACCAGCGACCTGGACATCCGCATCATGTCCCCGGTTGAAGCCATGAAGTTCACCCTGGCCCGCACCCGCGACGGCAAGGACACCATCTCGGTGACCGGCAACGTACTGCGCGACTACCTGACCGACCTGTTCCCGATCATGGAACTGGGCACCAGCGCCAAGATGCTGTCGATCGTGCCACTGATGAACGGTGGCGGCCTGTTCGAAACCGGCGCCGGCGGTTCGGCTCCGAAGCACGTGCAACAGCTGCTGGAAGAGAACTTCCTGCGCTGGGATTCCCTGGGTGAGTTCCTGGCCCTGGCCGCTTCCCTGGAGCACCTGGGCAACACCTACAACAACCCGAAAGCCCTGGTACTGGCCAAGACCCTGGACCAGGCTACCGGTCAGTTCCTCGACAACAACAAGTCGCCATCGCGCAAAGTCGGCAACATCGACAACCGCGGCAGCCACTTCTACCTGGCGCTGTACTGGGCACAAGCCCTGGCCGCCCAGACCGAGGACGCTGCCCTGCAAGCGCAGTTCAGCACCCTGGCCAAGACCCTGACCGAGAACGAAGCGACCATCGTCGCCGAGCTCAACGCCGTACAGGGCAAGCCCGTGGACATCGGTGGCTACTACAGCGCCAACCCCGAGCTGGTGAGCCAGGCCATGCGCCCGAGCGCCACCCTCAACGCAGCCATCGCTGCGCTGGTGTAAGCACGAGCGAACACACAAACCCCGGCCTCGCGCCGGGGTTTGTGCTTATGGATTGCGTAGGAGCCGGCTTGCCGGCGAAATGCACCCACGCCAAACAGGCGGCGCTCGCTTCGCCGGCAAGCCGGCTCCTACAATGCTCACCCTTTATAAAGGAGTGCCTTTATGGAATGGCAACCGCATATCACTGTCGCCACCATCGTCGAGGACCAGGGCCGCTTCCTGTTCGTCGAGGAGTACTCGGGCGAACAGGCCGTGCTCAATCAGCCCGCCGGGCACCTGGATGCCAATGAAAGCCTGCTCCAGGCGGCCATCCGCGAAACCCTGGAGGAAACCGGCTGGGACGTGGAGTTGACCGGCGTGGTCGGCATCTACCTGTACACTGCCCCCAGCAACGGCGTGACCTACCAGCGCGTGTGCTTTGCCGCCAAGCCGCTGCGCCATCATCCGGACTATCAACTGGACGACGGCATCATCGGCCCACGCTGGCTGAGCCGCGAGCAACTGCTGGAGCAACGGGCCAACTGGCGCAGTGAGCTGATCCTGCAGTGCCTGGACGATTACCTGGACGGCCAACTGCACAGCCTGGCGCTGATCCGACCAATGCTTTAACCGCAGTTTTAGCCTTGCAGGCCTCAGCCTGTTAGAATCGCGTCCTTTTTCAAGACACCCATTGAATTCCTATGCGTGATCCAGCCCCTTCTGACACCCAAAAGAAGCGCGTCATTGTCGGCATGTCCGGCGGCGTGGATTCTTCCGTTTCCGCCCTCCTGCTGATGGAGCAGGGATACCTGGTGGAAGGCCTGTTCATGAAGAACTGGGAGGAAGACGACGGAACCGAGTACTGCACCGCCATGGATGACCTGGCGGATGCCCAGGCCGTGTGCGACAAGCTTGGCATCAAGCTGCACACCGCCAACTTCGCCGCTGAGTATTGGGACAACGTGTTCGAGCACTTCCTGGCCGAATACAAAGCCGGTCGCACGCCGAACCCGGACATCCTGTGCAACCGCGAAATCAAGTTCAAGGCGTTCCTCGACTACGCCATGATGCTCGGCGCCGACCTGATCGCCACCGGCCACTATGTGCGCCGTCGCGACATCGACGGCCGCACTGAACTGCTCAAGGGCCTGGACCCGAACAAGGACCAGAGCTATTTCCTGCATGCCGTTGGCGGCGAGCAGATCGCCAAGACCCTGTTCCCGGTGGGCGAGCTGGAAAAACCCGAAGTACGCGCCATCGCCGAAAAACACGACCTGGCCACGGCAAAGAAGAAAGACTCCACCGGTATCTGCTTTATCGGTGAGCGGCGCTTCAGCGACTTCCTCAAGCAATACCTGCCGGCCCAGCCCGGCGAGATCAAGACCACCGAAGGTGAAGTCATCGGCCGCCATCACGGCCTGATGTACCACACCATCGGCCAACGCCAGGGCCTGGGCATCGGCGGCCTGAAAGACGCCGGCGAAGAGCCGTGGTACGTGCTGATCAAGGACCTGGAGCACAACGAGTTGATCGTTGGCCAGGGCAACGATCACCCCTGGCTGTTCTCCCGCGCCCTGCTGGCCTCCGACATCTATTGGGTCAACCCCATCGACCTGAGCCAGCCACGGCGCCTGACCGCCAAGGTGCGCTACCGCCAGAGCGACCAGCCCTGCACCCTGGAAAAGACCGCCAACGGCTACCGCGCCACCTTCGACGACCCGCAGCGCGCCGTAACCCCCGGCCAGTCCGTGGTGTTCTACGACGGTGAAATCTGCCTCGGCGGCGGCGTCATCGAAGTCGCCGAACCCTGGAGCAGCAAGGACGTCCGTCCATGAGCCCGATTCAGGAGCAACTGACGGCGCTGGGTGGGGTATTCCTCGCAGCTGTGCTGGTGGACCGCATCGCCAAGACCGGCCAGGTCAGCGAAGCGGCCTTGAGCTGCATGCTCGGCAGCCTGCTGATCCGTGATCCGAAGGACACCCTGGAAGTCTATGGCGGCGACGACATCAACCTGCGCGAGGGCTATCGCGCCCTGATCGGCGCCCTGGAGCGCGACCCCAGCACTCTGCAACGCGAGCCGCTGCGCTACGCCCTGTCGATGCTCGGCCTGGAACGTCAGCTGGCCAAGCGCGAAGACCTGCTGGAAACCATCGGCAAGCGCCTGCCGCAGATCCAGTCCCAGGTCGAACACTTCGGCCCGGCCCACGAAAACGTCATTGCCGCGTGCGGCGGGCTGTATCAGGACACCCTGAGCACCCTGCGCCAGCGCATTCAGGTACATGGCGACATGCGCAACCTGCAGCAACCGAGCAATGCCTCTAAAATTCGCGCCCTGCTGCTGGCCGGCATTCGTTCCGCACGCCTGTGGCGCCAGTTGGGCGGCCATCGCTGGCAACTGGTGATCAGCCGGCGCAAATTGCTCAAAGAGCTTTATCCATTGATGCGCAGCAGCTGAGCTGCGCCTGATTTTTCAAGAGCTGCGCGTAAGACGCTGGTCAGTTGGCAACGGACCTGCGGATATTTTCATGTATGATACGCGCCCCATTTCGTTGCCCGACTGTCCGAGAACACCCCATGCAGCTCTCTTCGCTCACTGCGGTTTCCCCTGTTGACGGCCGCTACGCCGGCAAAACCCAGGCCCTGCGCCCCATTTTCAGCGAATACGGCCTGATCCGTGCTCGCGTCCTCGTTGAAGTGCGCTGGCTCCAGCGCCTGGCCGCCCACAGCGCCATCAGCGAAGTGCCGGCGTTCTCCGCCGAAGCCAACGCCGTCCTCAATGCCCTGGCAGAGAACTTCTCCCTGGAGCACGCCGAGCGTGTCAAAGAGATCGAACGCACCACCAACCACGACGTCAAGGCCATCGAGTACCTGCTCAAGGAACAAGCCGCCAAGCTGCCTGAGCTGGCCAACGTCAGTGAATTCATCCACTTCGCCTGCACCAGCGAGGACATCAACAACCTGTCCCACGCCCTGATGCTGCGCGAAGGCCGTGATGAAGTGATGCTGCCGCTGATGCGCCAGACCGCCAACGCCATCCGCGAACTGGCGATCCGTTTCGCCGAAGTGCCGATGCTGTCGCGTACCCACGGTCAGCCGGCCTCGCCGACCACCCTGGGCAAAGAACTGGCCAACGTCGTGTACCGCCTGGAGCGTCAGATCGCTCAGGTCGCTGCCGTGCCGCTGCTGGGCAAGATCAACGGCGCCGTGGGCAACTACAACGCCCACCTGTCGGCCTACCCGGACATCGACTGGGAAGCCAACGCCCGCGCCTTCATCGAAGACGAACTGGGCCTGGCCTTCAACCCCTACACCACGCAGATCGAGCCGCACGACTACATCGCCGAGCTGTTCGACGCCATCGCCCGCTTCAACACCATCCTGATCGACTTCGATCGCGATATCTGGGGCTACATCTCCCTGGGCTACTTCAAGCAGCGCACCATTGCCGGCGAAATCGGTTCCTCGACCATGCCGCACAAGGTCAACCCGATCGACTTCGAAAACTCCGAAGGCAACCTCGGGATCGCCAACGCCCTGTTCCAGCACCTGGCGAGCAAGCTGCCGATCTCCCGCTGGCAGCGCGACCTGACCGACTCCACCGTCTTGCGCAACCTGGGCGTGGGCTTCGCTCACAGCGTGATCGCCTACGAAGCCAGCCTCAAAGGCATCAGCAAACTGGAGCTCAACGCCCAGAAGATCGCTGAAGACCTGGACGCTTGCTGGGAAGTCCTGGCCGAGCCGATTCAGACCGTGATGCGTCGCTACAACATCGAAAATCCGTACGAAAAGCTCAAGGAACTGACCCGCGGCAAGGGCATCAGCCCTGAAGCGCTGCAGACTTTCATCGACGGGCTGGACATGCCGGCCGCGGCCAAGGCCGAGCTGAAGCAGCTCACCCCGGCCAGTTACATCGGCAATGCCGTGGCCCAGGCCAAGCGCATCTGACCGACTGCTCGACCTTTTGACGCCCGGCCGCGCCGGGCGTTTTTATTCCTGCTAGAAAAGTAAACTTTTTCAATAGGTTACAAATGAATCCTGACATTCCACTTCAACTTCTGGGCGGCATCACTGCACGGGAATTTCTGCGTGACTACTGGCAGAAGAAGCCCCTGCTGATCCGTCAGGCCCTGCCTGACTTCGAAAGCCCGATCGAACCTGACGAACTGGCCGGCCTGGCCCTGGAAGAAGAAGTCGAATCGCGCCTGGTGATCGAGAAAGGCGAACGCCCCTGGGAGCTGCGCCGCGGCCCGTTCGCCGAAGACGAGTTCAGCAAGCTGCCGGAGCGCGACTGGACCCTGCTGGTCCAGGCCGTGGACCAGTTCGTCCCGGAAGTCGCCGAGTTGCTGGAGCACTTCCGCTTCCTGCCGAGCTGGCGCATCGATGACGTGATGATCAGCTTCGCCGCACCGGGCGGTAACGTCGGCCCGCACTTCGACAACTACGATGTGTTCCTGCTGCAAGGCCACGGCAAGCGCAACTGGAAGATCGGCCAGATGTGCGACTCCGAGAGCCCGCTGCTGCAGCACGCGGACCTGCGCATCCTCGCCGAATTCGAAGAGACCGAAAGCTGGGTCCTGGAGCCGGGCGATATGCTCTACCTGCCCCCACGCCTGGCCCACTACGGTGTCGCGCTGAACGACTGCATGACCTACTCGGTGGGCTTCCGCGCCCCGAGCGCCGCTGAAGTGCTGACTCACTTCACCGACTTCCTCGGCCAGTTCCTGCCGGACGAAGAGCGCTACACCGACGCCGACGTGCAGCCGGCCAGCGACCCGCACCAGATCCAGCAGGATGCCCTTGATCGCCTCAAGGGCCTGCTGGCCGAGCACATGAGCGACGAACGCCTGCTGCTGACCTGGTTCGGCCAGTTCATGACCGAGCCACGCTACCCGGAACTGGTGGTCGGCCCGGAACTGGAAGAGGACGACCTGCTGGGCAGCCTGGAACAGGGCGCTATCCTGATCCGCAACCCAAGCGCGCGCCTGGCCTGGTCGGAGGTCGATGAAGACCTGTTGCTGTTCGCCAGCGGCCAAAGTCGCCTGCTTCCCGGTAAACTGCGCGAGCTGCTGAAAATGATTTGCGCCGCCGACGCCCTGCATATCGACAACCTCGGCCCTTGGCTGGCGGATGAAGATGGGCGCGGCCTGCTGTGTGAACTGGTCAAGCAAGGGAGCCTGGGGTTTGCCGATGAATAAGATTCACGTACGTGTCGCAGACTGGCAAAAGGATAACGCCGAGATCCGGCGCATTCGTGAAGCAGTGTTCATTGCCGAGCAATCGGTTCCGCCCGAACTGGAGTGGGACGCCGACGACGACAGTGCGGTGCACTTTCTGGCCTGCGAGGGTGATTTCCCTATCGGTACCGCGCGCCTGCTGCCGGACGGCCATGTCGGCCGGGTCTCGGTACTCAAGGACTGGCGCGGCCTCAAGGTCGGCGATGCGCTGATGCGTGCAGTGATCGACGAAGCCGAGAAGCGCGGCCTGAAGCAACAGATGCTCAGCGCCCAGGTCCAGGCCACGCCGTTCTACGAGCGCCTGGGCTTCTCGATTGTCAGCGAGGAATTCCTCGAAGCGGGAATCCCCCACGTCGACATGGTTCGCGGCGCCTGACCGACAAGCCCCAGCGGCAATGGCCAGAGCGAACGCCCCGCCATCCCCTTGCGCCCACCAGGCGCAAGACCAGGATGCCGGGGCGTTTTGCCGTCTAGGATTCAACTTGCCCCACCCAAAGCCGACAAAGTGTCAAACTCAAGGCTTTACGCCAGCTACTCGCGGAGATAACGGATATGTCCCTACGCACCTTGCTCACGACGCTGCTGCTGACCTTCAGCTGCTCGGTCATGGCCGCCACCGAGATCGTGCCCCTCAACAACCGCACCAGCGCCGACCTGCTGCCGGTGGCGCAGAATTTTCTGGGCAAGGACGGCAAGGTCAGCGCCTATGGCAACCAACTGATCGTCAACGCCGAGCCGGGCAAGATCGCCGAACTGCGGGCCTTCATTGCGCAACTGGATACCGCGGCCAAGCGCCTGCTGATCACCGTCGACACCAACGAGAACAACTTCCAGGACAACCAGGGTTATTCGGTCAATGGTGCACCGCAAACGCGCATCATCAATCGCAGCACCGAGAGCCGCGATGGCGGCATCCAACAGGTCCAGGCCAGCGAAGGCTTGCCGGCGCTGATCCAGGTTGGCCAGAGCGTGCCCCTGACCACCACCCAGACCGATCCCTACGGTCGCCTGCAAAACCAGACTCAATACCGCAACGTCACCCAGGGCTTCTACGTGACAGCCAGCGTCACCGGCGAGACCGTGCACCTGAGTATCAGCACCAACCGCGACCGCATGAGCCAGGAACGCCCTGATGTAGTGAACGTGCAAAGTACCGACACAACTGTCAGTGGGCGCCTCGGCGAGTGGATCACCCTGGCCGGGGTCAATCGCCAGACCCAGGCCGACAAGCAGGCCCTGGGCCGCAGCTACTCGACTCAAGGACGGGATGACATGACCTTGCGCGTCAAGGTCGACGCCTTGGACTAAAGCACCAAAAACTGACTGATTAGTCGTATTAGACCAAAGATGTAGTGCCATAAAAAAAGCACTACAAAACATTTGACGAGCCAAAAAACCGCGGGCATGATGGCCTCGCTCCCGCTAATCAGGGGCCCTGGCAAGGGCCTTCGGATCGCCGCTCTAACCTACCCACCTGAGCCGATTCGTGTCTGTACTGCCCACAAGGTGTGTTTGACGAGATTGCGACTGGAACGAAGTTGTCCCGAGGGACGGAAGCGTATTTAGGTCGATCGGCAACACACTGATGGAACGCACCAAGGCCCACGACGCCCGCATGCGCACCGCAGCTCGCCTTCACCTGCTCACTTTCCCCTCGAGCCCATCGTTCACCCGTCGCCATCCCCGCCAGACCCGACTTGACCGCCTAAGCTTCCTGGTCAGCGAGCAGCCTTCCACGCAGCGTTATGACGCGTGATCGGCGGAGCCGGAATTCTCCAACCAAGAACGACTTTTTACACAAGACGCGACGAGGTTTATCTCCATGGCACTGACACGCGAACAGCAAATTGCAGCCCTTGAAAAAGACTGGGCTGAAAACCCGCGCTGGAAAGGCGTGACTCGCACTTATTCCGCTGCCGACGTGGTCCGTCTGCGTGGTTCGGTCCAACCCGAGCACACCCTGGCACGCATGGGCGCCGAGAAGCTCTGGAACCTGGTCACCCAAGGTGCCAAGCCGTCCTTCCGTCCTGAGAAAGATTTCGTCAACTGCATGGGCGCCCTGACCGGCGGCCAGGCTGTTCAACAGGTCAAAGCCGGCATCCAGGCAATCTATCTGTCCGGCTGGCAAGTGGCTGCGGACAACAACTCCGCCGAATCCATGTACCCCGACCAGTCGCTGTACCCGGTGGATTCGGTTCCGACCGTGGTCAAGCGCATCAACAACTCGTTCCGTCGTGCCGACCAGATCCAGTGGAAAGCCGGCAAGAATCCGGGCGACGACGGCTACATCGACTACTTCGCACCTATCGTAGCTGACGCTGAAGCCGGTTTCGGCGGCGTACTGAACGCCTACGAGCTGATGAAGAGCATGATCGAAGCGGGCGCCGCCGGCGTTCACTTCGAAGACCAGCTGGCTTCCGTGAAGAAGTGCGGCCACATGGGCGGCAAGGTGCTGGTTCCAACCCAGGAAGCCGTACAGAAGCTGACCGCTGCCCGCCTGGCGGCAGACGTTGCCGGTGTACCGACCATCATCCTGGCCCGTACCGACGCCAACGCTGCTGACCTGCTGACTTCGGACTGCGACCCGTACGACCAACCGTTCGTGACTGGCACTCGCACCCAGGAAGGCTTCTACAAAGTAAAAGCCGGTCTGGATCAAGCGATCGCCCGCGGCCTGGCTTACGCTCCGTACGCCGACCTGATCTGGTGCGAAACCGCCAAGCCGGACCTGGACGAAGCTCGTCGCTTCGCCGAAGCAATCAAGAAGGAATACCCGGACCAAATCCTGTCGTACAACTGCTCGCCTTCCTTCAACTGGAAGAAAAACCTGGACGACGCGACTATCGCCAAGTTCCAGCGCGAACTGTCCGCCATGGGTTACAAGCACCAGTTCATCACCCTGGCCGGCATCCACAACATGTGGCACAGCATGTTCAACCTGGCGCACGACTACGCCCGCAACGACATGACTGCCTACGTGAAGCTGCAAGAGCAGGAGTTCGCTGACGCCGCCAAAGGCTACACCTTCGTGGCTCACCAGCAGGAAGTGGGCACCGGCTACTTCGACGACATGACTACTGTGATCCAGGGTGGTTCGTCCTCGGTAACCGCTCTGACCGGTTCCACCGAAGAAGAGCAGTTCCACTGATTCCAGGCCTCGCGCCTTGATCGAGCGGCCAATGCAGGCCCGGTAAAAACAACTGCATTGCTGTACAACTGACGCCCCGACTGGTTCGGGGCGTTTTTTTGCCCGCCAAACCTGCAGCAGCCAGCTTGCCGGCGAACCGCTCCCCTGCAGCCCCCTCAAAAACCTCGAGGCGCCCGGCCCCTGCAAAAAAGCTCGCCAAACATTGATCCAGAGCGGTGTTACCCAGAGCGAAACAGGTTAAAAGGTGCGCCCCTGCTACTTGCAGTAACAGGGATATAACAAGCAACTTTCCCACTCCCCGAAGGAAAGCAGATTAAAACAACACCTAAACAATATTGATTATCATTTAGCCGCTATAACTTTCGTTGCAGCTGCAACAAAACATAATTAACAAAACCTCCCCTAATGCCCACAGGCCGCGGCTTACGGGGCTACAGGGGGGAGCTATGTCCTTATTACGATAAACAATTTCGCTTTAGAAATTTTACTTGCCCGGTGTTTAGCCATAAAATCAGCGCGATTGATTGCGCTGCGACATATCGTCACTGCTTTATTTCTTTATCAAGCTCAGAGACTCTTGCTCTCTGTTAAGGATTACCAGCATGCCCGAAGCGACAGGACTCATGGCCCACAACTGGGGCTTTGCCATTTTCCTTCTGGGTGTTGTCGGCCTTTGCGCCTTCATGCTCGGCGTCTCCAGCCTCCTCGGGTCAAAAGCCTGGGGCCGCAGCAAAAACGAACCGTTCGAGTCCGGCATGCTACCTACCGGTGGCGCCCGCTTGCGGCTCTCAGCCAAATTCTATCTGGTCGCGATGCTCTTCGTGATCTTCGATATCGAAGCCCTCTTTCTCTTTGCCTGGTCTGTGTCCGTCCGCGAAAGCGGCTGGACCGGATTCGTCGAAGCTCTCGTTTTCATAGCAATTCTGTTGGCAGGTCTTGTCTACCTTTGGCGAGTGGGGGCTCTTGACTGGGCTCCGGAAGGTCGTCGTAAGCGGCAGGCGAAGCTAAAACAATGAGGCTTTGGCGATGCAATACAATCTCACCAGGATCGACCCCGATGCTCCTAACGATCAGTACCCGATCGGCGAACGGGAAACCGTTTCCGATCCGTTAGAGGATCAGGTCCACAAAAACATCTTCATGGGCAAGCTGGAAGACGTGCTGAGCGGCGCGGTCAACTGGGGGCGTAAGAACTCCCTGTGGCCGTACAACTTCGGTCTGTCCTGCTGCTACGTGGAAATGACCACTGCCTTCACGGCGCCCCACGACATCGCGCGCTTTGGCGCCGAGGTTATCCGGGCATCGCCGCGTCAGGCGGATTTCATGGTTATTGCCGGCACCTGCTTCATCAAGATGGCGCCGATCATCCAGCGTCTCTATGAGCAAATGCTCGAGCCTAAATGGGTTATCTCCATGGGCTCGTGCGCCAACTCCGGTGGCATGTACGACATCTACTCCGTAGTTCAGGGGGTGGACAAGTTCCTGCCCGTGGACGTCTACGTACCTGGCTGCCCGCCCCGCCCTGAAGCATTCCTGCAAGGCTTGATGCTCTTGCAAGAATCCATTGGCCAGGAGCGTCGCCCACTTTCCTGGGTCGTCGGTGATCAAGGCGTGTACCGCGCCGAAATGCCGTCGCAAAAGGAGCAGCGCCGCGAACAGCGTATTCAGGTCACCAACCTGCGCAGCCCTGACGAAGTCTGATCCAGATCTGTTCTGACAAAGAAACGACACTGGCTTCACTCTTTACGTTGACCGAAAGCGATAAAAAACCATGACTACAGGCAGTGCTCTGTACATCCCGCCTTATAAGGCTGACGACCAGGATGTGGTCGTCGAACTCAATAACCGTTTTGGCCCTGAGGCGTTCACCGCCCAGGCCACCCGCACCGGCATGCCGGTGCTGTGGGTTACCCGCTCCAAACTCGTTGAAATCCTGACCTTCCTGCGCAACCTGCCCAAGCCGTACGTCATGCTCTATGACCTGCATGGCGTGGACGAGCGCCTGCGCACCAAGCGTCAAGGCCTGCCGAGTGCCGATTTCAGCGTGTTCTACCACTTGCTGTCGATCGAACGTAACAGTGACGTGATGATCAAGGTGGCCCTGTCCGAAGGCGATCTCAGCCTGCCGACCGTCACCGGTATCTGGCCCAATGCCAACTGGTACGAGCGTGAAGTCTGGGACATGTTCGGCATCGACTTTGCCGGTCACCCTCACCTTTCGCGGATCATGATGCCTCCCACCTGGGAAGGTCACCCGCTGCGCAAGGACTTCCCGGCCCGCGCCACCGAGTTCGACCCGTTCAGCCTGACCCTGGCCAAACAGCAGCTGGAAGAAGAAGCCGCGCGCTTCCGTCCGGAAGACTGGGGCATGAAGCGTTCCGGTGCCAACGAGGACTACATGTTCCTCAACCTGGGCCCGAACCACCCCTCGGCCCACGGTGCCTTCCGCATCATCCTGCAGTTGGACGGTGAAGAGATCGTCGACTGCGTTCCGGACATCGGCTACCACCACCGTGGTGCCGAGAAGATGGCCGAGCGCCAGTCCTGGCACAGCTTCATCCCTTACACCGACCGTATCGACTACCTCGGCGGGGTGATGAACAACCTGCCGTACGTGCTCTCGGTCGAGAAGCTGGCCGGCATCAAGGTACCGGAGAAGGTCGACGTCATCCGCATCATGATGGCCGAGTTCTTCCGCATCACCAGCCACCTGCTGTTCCTGGGTACCTACATCCAGGACGTCGGTGCCATGACCCCGGTGTTCTTCACCTTCACCGACCGCCAGCGTGCCTACACCGTGATCGAAGCCATCACCGGCTTCCGCCTGCACCCGGCCTGGTACCGCATCGGCGGCGTCGCCCACGACCTGCCCCGCGGCTGGGAAAAGCTGGTCAAGGACTTCGTTGAATGGCTGCCCAAGCGCCTCGACGAATACACCAAGGCCGCCCTGCAGAACAGCATCCTCAAGGGTCGGACCATCGGCGTTGCCGCCTACAACACCAAGGAAGCCCTGGAATGGGGCGTCACCGGTGCCGGCCTGCGCTCAACCGGCTGCGATTTCGACCTGCGCAAGGCTCGTCCGTACTCCGGCTACGAGAACTTCGAGTTCGAAGTTCCACTGGCGGCCAACGGTGACGCCTACGACCGCTGCATGGTTCGCGTCGAGGAGATGCGCCAGAGCATCAAGATCATCGACCAGTGCCTGCGCAACATGCCGGAAGGCCCGTACAAGGCGGATCACCCGCTGACCACGCCGCCGCCGAAAGAGCGCACCCTGCAGCACATCGAAACCTTGATCACGCACTTCCTGCAGGTTTCGTGGGGCCCGGTGATGCCGGCCAACGAATCCTTCCAGATGATCGAAGCGACCAAGGGCATCAACAGTTATTACCTGACGAGCGATGGCGGCACCATGAGCTACCGCACCCGGATTCGCACCCCAAGCTTCGCCCACCTGCAGCAGATCCCTTCGGTGATCCGCGGCAGCATGGTCGCGGACTTGATCGCGTACCTGGGTAGTATCGACTTCGTTATGGCCGACGTGGACCGCTAAGCATGAACAGCACGCTTATCCAGACAGACCGTTTCGCCCTGAGCGAAACCGAGCGCTCGGCCATCGAGCACGAGATGCATCACTACGAAGACCCGCGCGCGGCGTCGATCGAAGCACTGAAGATCGTCCAGAAGGAACGTGGCTGGGTGCCGGACGGCGCCGTCTACGCCATCGGCGAGATCCTTGGCATCCCCGCCAGCGACGTTGAAGGCGTGGCGACGTTCTACAGCCAGATCTTCCGTCAGCCAGTGGGCCGCCACATCATTCGCGTCTGCGACAGCATGGTCTGCTACATCGGCGGCCACGAGTCCGTGGTCAGCCAGATTCAGAGCGAGCTGGGCATCGGCCTCGGCCAGACCACCGCCGACGGCCGCTTCACCCTGCTGCCGGTGTGCTGCCTGGGCAACTGCGACAAGGCCCCGGCGCTGATGATCGACGACGACACTTTCGGCGACGTACAGCCTGCTGGCGTGGCCAAACTGTTGGAGGGCTACGTATGACCCTGACCTCTTTCGGCCCTGCGAACCGCATTGCGCGTACCGCAGAAACCCACCCCCTGACCTGGCGTCTGCGTGACGACGGCGAGCCTGTATGGTTCGACGAGTACCAGGCCAAGAACGGCTACGCGGCGGCCCGCAAGGCTTTCGCTGACCTGTCCCAGGACGATATCGTCCAGACCGTCAAGGATGCCGGCCTCAAGGGGCGCGGCGGTGCGGGCTTCCCCACCGGCGTGAAGTGGGGCCTGATGCCCAAAGACGAGTCCATGAACATCCGCTACCTGCTGTGCAACGCGGACGAAATGGAACCCAACACCTGGAAGGACCGCATGCTGATGGAGCAACTTCCCCATCTGCTGATCGAAGGCATGCTGATCAGTGCCCGTGCACTGAAGACCTACCGCGGCTACATCTTCCTGCGCGGCGAATACACCACCGCCGCCAAGCACCTGCGGCGTGCCGTGGAAGAAGCCAAGGCCGCAGGCCTGTTGGGCAAGAACATCCTGGGCAGCGGTTTCGATTTCGAGCTGTTCGTCCACACCGGCGCCGGGCGTTACATCTGCGGTGAAGAAACCGCACTGATCAACTCCCTGGAAGGCCGTCGCGCCAACCCACGCTCCAAGCCGCCCTTCCCTGCTGCCGTAGGCGTGTGGGGCAAGCCGACGTGCGTGAACAACGTCGAGACCCTGTGCAACGTGCCGGCGATCATCGGCGACGGCGTGGAGTGGTACAAATCCCTGGCCCGCGAAGGCAGCGAAGACCACGGCACCAAGCTGATGGGCTTCTCCGGCAAAGTGAAGAACCCTGGCCTGTGGGAGCTGCCCTTCGGCGTGACCGCACGCGAGCTGTTCGAAGACTACGCCGGCGGCATGCGTGACGGCTTCAAGCTCAAGTGCTGGCAGCCAGGCGGCGCCGGTACCGGCTTCCTGCTGCCAGAACACCTGGATGCGCAAATGTATGCCGGCGGCATCGCCAAAGTGGGCACCCGCATGGGTACCGGCCTGGCCATGGCGGTGGACGACAGCATCAACATGGTGTCGCTGTTGCGCAACATGGAGCAATTCTTCGCCCGTGAATCCTGCGGCTTCTGCACCCCTTGCCGTGATGGCCTGCCATGGAGCGTCAAACTGCTGATGGCTCTGGAGAACGGCCAGGGCCAGCAAGGCGACATCGAGACCCTGCTGGGTCTGGTGGGGTTCCTCGGCCCAGGCAAGACCTTCTGTGCTCACGCACCGGGTGCCGTGGAGCCGTTGGGCAGTGCCATCAAGTATTTCCGTCCAGAGTTCGAAGCCGGCATCGCGCCCACCAGCGCCGCCGTCCCGCCTCTGGCCCGACCGATCGTAGTCGGCGCGTAACGCTTAGATGAGGGCGCAGGGTCCGTGCCCTGCGCTCGACGTGCGATGACGCCGTGAACGGCTGTGTTGATTCGCACGCATAACAAGATTCCATTAGCCACGCCCGCTGACACCGGGCCAACGAAGAACTTTGAACCATGGCCACTATCCACGTAGACGGCAAAGCGCTCGAAGTCGATGGGGCGGACAACCTGTTACAGGCTTGTCTGTCACTAGGCCTCGACATCCCTTATTTCTGCTGGCACCCCGCTCTCGGTAGCGTCGGTGCCTGTCGCCAGTGCGCGGTCAAGCAGTACACCGACGAGAACGACACCCGTGGTCGTATCGTCATGTCCTGCATGACCCCAGCCACTGACAACACCTGGATCTCCATCGACGATGAAGAATCGAAGGCCTTCCGCGCCAGTGTTGTCGAGTGGCTGATGACCAACCACCCCCACGACTGCCCGGTCTGTGAAGAAGGCGGTCACTGCCACCTGCAAGACATGACGGTGATGACCGGCCACAACGAGCGCCGTTATCGCTTCACCAAGCGCACCCACCAGAACCAGGACCTCGGCCCGTTCATTTCCCACGAAATGAACCGCTGCATCGCCTGCTATCGCTGCGTGCGCTTCTACAAGGACTACGCCGGCGGCACCGACCTGGGCGTCTACGGCGCCCACGACAACGTGTACTTCGGTCGCGTTGAAGACGGCACCCTGGAAAGCGAGTTCTCCGGCAACCTCACCGAGGTCTGCCCGACCGGTGTGTTCACCGACAAGACTCACTCCGAGCGCTACAACCGCAAGTGGGACATGCAGTTCTCGCCGAGCATCTGCCATGGCTGCTCCAGCGGTTGCAACATCTCCCCGGGCGAGCGCTACGGCGAGCTGCGGCGCATCGAGAACCGCTACAACGGTTCGGTGAACCAGTATTTCCTCTGCGACCGCGGCCGTTTTGGCTACGGCTACGTCAACCGCAAGGACCGTCCGCGCCAGCCACGCCTGGCCGATGGCACCCAGCTGACTCTGGACCAGGCGCTGGACCAGGCGGCCGACCTGCTACGCGGTCGCAACATCGTCGGTATCGGCTCGCCTCGCGCCAGCCTGGAAAGCAACTACGCGCTGCGTGAGCTGGTCGGTGCCGAGCACTTCTACAGTGGTATCGAAGCTTCTGAACTGGAGCGCATCCGCCTGGTTCTGCAGGTTCTGAACGACAGTCCGCTGCCGGTTCCGAACATGCGCGAGATCGAAGACCACGATGCCATCTTCGTCCTTGGCGAAGACCTGACCCAAACCGCCGCACGCATGGCCCTGGCCCTGCGCCAGTCGGTCAAGGGCAAGGCCGAGGAAATGGCCGACGCCATGCGCGTCCAGCCTTGGCTCGACGCCGCCGTGAAGAACATCGGCCAGCACGCGCTGAACCCGCTGTTCATTGCCAGCCTGGCTGAAACCAAGCTCGACGACGTGGCCGAGGAGTGTGTACACGCCGCTCCAGACGACCTGGCGCGCATCGGTTTCGCCGTGGCCCACGCCATCGACGCCAGCGCCCCTGCCGTGGAAGGCCTGGACAGTGAAGCCCTGGAACTGGCCAAGCGCATTGCCGACGCTCTGCTGGCGGCCAAGCGTCCACTGATCATTTCCGGTACCTCCCTGGGCTCCAAGGCACTGATCGAAGCTGCGGCGAACATCGCCAAAGCCTTGAAGCTGCGCGAGAAAGCCGGCTCCATCAGCCTGATCGTGCCAGAGGCCAACAGCCTCGGCCTGGCCATGCTCGGTGGCGAATCCGTGGACGCGGCCCTGCAGACGGTGATCGACGGTAAGGCCGACGCCATCGTGGTGCTGGAAAACGACCTGTATACCCGCACCGACGCAGCCAAAGTGGATGCCGCACTGAACGCGGCGAAGGTGGTGATCGTTGCCGATCATCAACAGACCGCCACCGTTGAGCGCGCGCACCTGGTGCTGTCGGCGGCCAGCTTCGCCGAAGGCGATGGCACCCTGGTCAGCCAGGAAGGTCGCGCCCAGCGCTTCTTCCAGGTCTTCGATCCGACCTACCTGGACGCCAGCATCATGGTCCACGAAGGCTGGCGCTGGCTGCATGCCCTGCGCAGCACTCTGCTGAACAAGCCGGTGGACTGGACCCAGCTGGACCACGTGACCGCTGCCTGCGCCGCGAGCACCCCGCAACTGGCTTCCATCATCGACGCAGCACCTTCCGCAGCGTTCCGTATCAAAGGCCTGAAACTGGCCCGCGAACCGCTGCGCTACAGCGGCCGTACCGCCATGCGCGCCAACCAGAGCGTGCATGAACCGCGCACCCCGCAAGACCCGGATACCGCCTTCGCCTACTCCATGGAAGGTTACTCGGGCTCCGCCGAACCGCGCTCGCAAGTGCCGTTCGCCTGGTCGCCGGGCTGGAACTCGCCGCAAGCCTGGAACAAGTTCCAGGACGAAGTCGGCGGCCATCTGCGTGCCGGTGATCCGGGTACTCGCCTGATCGAAAGCCAGGGCGACCGTCTCAACTGGTTCTCCAGCGTACCGCGGGCCTTCTCTCCGGCTCAGGGCACCTGGCAAGCGGTGCCGTTCTATCACCTGTTCGGCAGCGAAGAGAACTCTTCGAAAGCCGCTCCGGTACAGGAACGCATTCCGGCGGCCTACGTGGCCCTGGCCAAGTCCGAAGCCGATCGCCTGGGTGTCAACGACGGTGCCCTGCTCGCAGTGAACGTAGCCGGCCAGACCCTGCGTCTGCCACTGCGCATCAACGAAGAGCTGGGTGCTGGCCTGGTGGGGCTGCCTGCCGGTCTGGCGGGGATTCCTCCGGCGTTCTTTGGCAAATCCGTTGACGGTCTGCAGGAGGCGGCGCAATGAGTTGGTTTACCCCTGAAGTGATCGACGTGATCCTGACGGTCGTCAAGGCCGTCGTGATCCTGCTGGCGGTGGTAATCGCCGGTGCGCTGCTGAGCTTCGTCGAACGTCGCCTGCTGGGCTGGTGGCAGGACCGTTACGGTCCGAACCGCGTTGGCCCGTTCGGCATGTTCCAGATCGCCGCCGACATGCTGAAGATGTTCTTCAAGGAAGACTGGACCCCGCCGTTTGCCGACAAGGTGATCTTCACCCTGGCACCGGTGGTCGCCATGTCCGCCCTGCTGATCGCCTTCGCGATCATCCCGATCACCCCGACCTGGGGCGTCGCGGACCTGAACATCGGCCTGCTGTTCTTCTTCGCCATGGCGGGCCTGTCGGTCTACGCGGTGCTGTTCGCCGGCTGGTCGAGTAACAACAAGTTCGCCCTGCTGGGCAGCTTGCGGGCTTCGGCCCAGACCGTGTCCTACGAAGTGTTCATGGGCCTGGCGCTGATGGGCATCGTGGCTCAGGTCGGTTCCTTCAACATGCGCGACATCGTCGAGTACCAGGCGCAGAACCTGTGGTTCATCATTCCGCAGTTCTTCGGCTTCTGTACCTTCTTCATCGCTGGCGTGGCCGTGACTCACCGTCACCCCTTCGACCAGCCGGAAGCGGAGCAGGAACTGGCCGACGGTTACCACATTGAATACGCCGGCATGAAATGGGGCATGTTCTTCGTTGGTGAGTACATCGGCATCATCTTGATCTCGGCACTGTTGGTCACCCTGTTCTTCGGTGGCTGGCACGGTCCGTTCGGCATCCTGCCGCAACTGTCCTTCGTCTGGTTCGCCTTGAAGACCGCGTTCTTCATCATGCTGTTCATCCTGCTGCGCGCCTCTATCCCGCGCCCGCGTTATGACCAGGTGATGGACTTCAGCTGGAAATTCTGCCTGCCGCTGACCCTGATCAATTTGCTGGTGACCGCTGCGCTTGTGTTGTTGAACACGCCTGCGGGCGCGGTTCAGTGAGGATTTGACCCATGTTCAAATATATTGGCGACATCGTTAAGGGTACTGGTACCCAGTTGCGCAGCCTGGTGATGGTGTTCGGTCACGGCTTTCGCAAACGCGACACCCTGCAATACCCCGAAGAGCCGGTGTACCTGCCGCCACGCTACCGTGGCCGTATCGTCCTGACTCGCGACCCCGATGGCGAAGAGCGTTGCGTAGCCTGCAACCTGTGCGCCGTGGCCTGCCCTGTGGGTTGCATCTCGCTGCAGAAAGCTGAAACCGAAGACGGTCGCTGGTACCCGGACTTCTTCCGCATCAACTTCTCGCGCTGCATTTTCTGCGGTCTCTGCGAGGAAGCCTGTCCGACCACCGCAATCCAGCTGACACCGGATTTCGAGATGGCCGAGTTCAAACGTCAGGACCTGGTTTACGAGAAAGAGGATCTCTTGATCTCCGGTCCCGGAAAGAACCCTGACTACAACTTCTATCGTGTTGCAGGTATGGCCATTGCCGGTAAGCCAAAAGGCTCCGCGCAGAATGAAGCCGAGCCGATCAACGTGAAGAGCTTGCTGCCTTAAGGAAGAACGATGGAATTCGCTTTCTATTTCGCATCAGGTGTTGCCGTTGTTTCCACGCTGCGCGTGGTCACCAACACCAACCCTGTGCACGCCCTGCTCTACCTGATCATTTCGTTGATCGCCGTGGCCATGACCTTCTTCAGCCTCGGCGCACCGTTCGCCGGTGCCCTGGAAGTGATCGCCTACGCCGGCGCCATCATGGTGCTGTTCGTGTTCGTGGTGATGATGCTCAACCTCGGCCCGGCCGCGGCCCAGCAGGAGCGCATCTGGCTCACGCCCGGCATCTGGATCGGCCCGGTGATTCTCGCCGCCCTGCTGCTGGCTGAACTGCTGTACGTATTGTTCAGCCACCAGAGCGGTGCCGGTATCGGTCAAACCACCGTCGACGCCAAGGCCGTGGGCATCAGCCTGTTCGGCCCTTACCTGCTGGTGGTCGAACTCGCCTCGATGCTGCTGCTCGCCGCAGCCGTCACGGCGTTCCACTTGGGCCGCAACGAGGCGAAGGAGTAACACGATGCCTACTATCCCTCTCGGTACTATCCCGATGGAACATGGCCTGGCAGTTGCCGGCATCCTGTTCTGCCTCGGTCTTGTCGGCCTGATGGTCCGCCGTAACATCCTCTTCGTATTGATGAGCCTGGAAGTGATGATGAACGCCTCGGCATTGGCCTTCATCGTTGCGGGCGCCCGCTGGGCGCAACCGGATGGACAAGTGATGTTCATCCTGGTGATCAGCCTGGCAGCCGCCGAGGCCAGTATTGGCCTGGCGATCCTGCTGCAGCTGTACCGCCGCTTCCACACTCTCGATATCGATGCAGCCAGCGAGATGCGCGGATGAACCTTCTCTTTCTGACTTTCGTATTCCCCCTGATCGGTTTCCTGTTGCTGTCGTTCTCCCGGGGACGCCTCTCGGAAAACCTCTCGGCCCTGATCGGCGTCGGCTCCATTGGCCTTTCGGCCATCGTGGCCGCCTACGTGATCTGGCAATTCAACGTCGCGCCGCCCGAGGGTGGTCACTACACCCAGGTGCTGTGGCAGTGGATGTCGGTGGACGGTTTCGCGCCGAACTTCGCCCTGTACCTGGATGGTCTGTCCGTGACCATGCTGGGTGTGGTGGTGGGCGTGGGCTTTTTGATCCACCTGTTCGCGTCCTGGTACATGCGCGGTGAAGCCGGCTACTCGCGCTTCTTCGCCTACACCAACCTGTTTATCGCCAGCATGCTGTTCCTGGTGCTGGGCGATAACCTGTTGTTCCTGTACTTCGGCTGGGAAGGCGTGGGCCTGTGCAGCTATCTGTTGATCGGTTTCTACTACAGCAACCGCAACAACGGTAACGCCGCACTCAAGGCCTTTATCGTCACCCGTATCGGCGACGTGTTCATGGCCATCGGCCTGTTCATTCTGTTCCAACAGGTGGGCACGCTGAACGTCCAGGAACTGCTGGTGCTGGCACCGCAGAAATTCCAGGCCGGCGACTTCTGGATCACCCTGGCGACCCTGATGCTGCTGGGCGGCGCCGTGGGTAAATCCGCGCAACTGCCGCTGCAGACCTGGCTGGCGGACGCGATGGCCGGCCCGACCCCGGTTTCGGCACTGATCCACGCCGCGACCATGGTGACCGCCGGCGTCTACCTGATCGCCCGTACCCACGGTCTGTTCACCCTGGCGCCGGAAGTCCTGCACCTGGTAGGCCTGGTGGGCGGCGTGACCCTGGTACTGGCCGGCTTCGCCGCGCTGGTGCAGACCGACATCAAGCGGATCCTCGCCTACTCCACCATGAGCCAGATCGGCTACATGTTCCTGGCCCTGGGCGTTGGCGCCTGGGACGGCGCGATCTTCCACCTGATGACCCACGCCTTCTTCAAGGCCCTGCTGTTCCTTGCTTCCGGTGCGGTGATCGTTGCCTGCCACCACGAGCAGAACATCTTCAAGATGGGCGGCCTGTGGAAGAAACTGCCTCTGGCCTACGCCAGCTTCATCGTCGGTGGCGCCGCCCTGGCGGCCCTGCCTTTGGTGACCGCGGGCTTCTACTCCAAGGACGAGATCCTCTGGGAAGCCTTCGCCAGTGGCAACCATGGCCTGCTGTACGCCGGTCTGGTGGGTGCGTTCATGACCTCGCTGTACACCTTCCGCCTGATCTTCATCACCTTCCACGGTGAAGCCAAGACCGAAGCCCACGCCGGCCACGGGATTTCCCACTGGCTGCCGCTGGTGGTGCTGATCGTGCTGTCCACCGGGATCGGCGCGATGATCACTCCGCCCCTGCATGGTGTACTGCCGCTGAGCGTCGGTCATGCCGGTGGCGAAGCCAAGCACAGCCTGGAAATCGCCTCGGGCGCCATCGCCCTGGCCGGTATCCTGCTGGCCGCCCTGTTGTTCCTTGGCAAGCGTCGCGTTGTGACCGCCATCGCCAACAGCGGCATCGGGCGTCTGCTCTCGGCCTGGTGGTTCGCCGCCTGGGGCTTCGACTGGATCTACGACAAACTGTTCGTCAAGCCATACCTGGCCATCAGCCATGTACTGCGCAAGGACCCGCTCGATCAGACCATCGGTTTGATCCCGCGTATGGCCAAAGGGGGTCACAACTCCCTGAGCCGTACCGAGACCGGTCAACTGCGTTGGTACGCCGCCTCGATGGCAGCCGGTGCCGTGCTGGTCATCGGCGCCATTGTGCTGGTAGCGGTCTGATATGAACCTTGCGAACTTGCGAAAGGAATTGAGCCCGTCATGATTCTGCCTTGGCTAATCCTGATCCCCTTCATCGGCGGCCTGCTGTGCTGGCTGGGTGAGCGCTTCGGCGCCACCCTCCCCCGCTGGATTGCGCTGTTGACCATGACCCTGGAACTCGCTCTCGGCCTCTGGCTGTGGGCCCACGGTAACTATTCATTTGCTCCGGCGCCTGGCGCCGATCCAACTTGGGCCATCGAGTTCAAGCATGTGTGGATCGAGCGCTTCGGCATCAACGTGCACCTGGCGCTGGACGGCCTGTCGCTGTTGATGATCCTGCTGACCGGCCTGCTGGGTATCCTCTCGGTACTCTGCTCCTGGAAAGAGATTCAGCGTCACGTGGGCTTCTTCCACCTGAACCTGATGTGGATCCTGGGCGGTGTGGTCGGCGTGTTCCTGGCGCTGGACCTGTTCATGTTCTTCTTCTTCTGGGAAATGATGCTGGTGCCGATGTACTTCCTCATCGCGCTCTGGGGTCACAGCTCGGCAGACGGCAAGAAAACCCGGATTTACGCAGCAACCAAGTTCTTCATCTTCACTCAGGCTTCCGGCCTGATCATGCTGGTGGCGATCCTGGGTCTGGTGCTGGTCAACTTCAACAACACCGGGGTGATCACCTTCGATTACGCCCAATTGCTGAAGACCAAGATGTCCACCGCCACCGAGTACATCCTGATGCTCGGCTTCTTCATCGCCTTCGCGGTGAAGCTGCCGGTGGTGCCGTTCCACTCCTGGCTGCCTGACGCTCACGCCCAGGCACCGACCGCCGGTTCCGTGGACCTGGCGGGCATCCTGTTGAAGACGGCGGCCTACGGCCTGCTGCGTTTCGCCCTGCCGCTGTTCCCCAACGCCTCGGCAGAGTTCGCACCGATCGCCATGACCCTGGGTCTGATCGGCATCTTCTACGGCGCCTTCCTGGCCTTCGCCCAGACCGACATCAAGCGTCTGATCGCCTTCTCCAGCGTTTCCCACATGGGCTTCGTGCTGATCGGTATCTACTCCGGCAGCCAGCAGGCCCTGCAGGGCGCGGTGATCCAGATGCTGGCCCACGGTGTTTCGGCAGCCGCGCTGTTTATCCTCAGCGGCCAGCTGTACGAACGCACCCATACCCGCGACATGCGTGAAATGGGCGGCCTGTGGTCGCGTATCGCCTACCTGCCGGCCATCAGCCTGTTCTTTGCAGCCGCTTCTCTGGGCCTGCCGGGCACCGGTAACTTTGTCGGCGAGTTCCTGATCCTGATCGGCACCTTCGTCAGTGCGCCATGGATCACCGCGATCGCGACGTCCGGCCTGGTGTTCGGCTCGGTCTACTCGCTGATCATGATCCACCGTGCCTACTTCGGCCCGTCCAAATCGGACGCGGTGCTGCACGGCATGGATGCTCGCGAACTGATCATGGTGCTGGGACTGGCGGTCCTGCTGATCTACATCGGCGTGTACCCGCAACCGTTCCTCGATACCTCTGCCGCCACCATGCATGGCGTGCAGCAATGGCTCAGCACCGCCTTCACTCAACTCGCTTCGGCCCGGTAAGAGCGCTATGGACTTTACGATTCAACACTTTATAGCCCTGGCGCCGCTGCTGATCACCAGCGCCACCCTTGTGGTGGTGATGTTGGCGATCGCCTGGCGGCGCAACCACGCCCAGACCTTCCTGCTGTCGGTGGCCGGTCTGAACCTGGCATTGCTGTCGATCTTCCCGGTGCTGAAAGTGGCACCCCTGGCGGTCACCCCGCTGTTGCAGATCGACCAGTTCGCCTGCCTCTACATGGCCCTGATCCTGGTGGCCACCTTGGCCTGCGTCACCCTGGCCCACGCCTACCTGGGCGACGGCAGCAGCGGCTACCCGGGCAACCGTGAAGAGCTGTACCTGCTGATCCTGCTGGCCGCCGCCGGTGGCCTGGTGCTGGTCAGCGCGCAGAACCTGGCCGGCCTGTTCATCGGCCTGGAGCTGCTCTCGGTACCGGTCTACGGCCTGGTGGCCTATGCCTTCTTCAACAAGCGCTCCCTGGAAGCCGGCATCAAGTACATGGTGCTGTCCGCCGCCGGTTCGGGCTTCCTGTTGTTCGGCATGGCCTTGCTCTACGCAGAAGCCGGCAGCCTGAGCTTCAGCGGCATCGGTCAAGCCCTGGCCGCCACCGGGTTGCCAAGCCCGCTGGCGCAACTGGGCCTGGGCATGATGCTGATCGGCCTGGCTTTCAAGCTGTCGTTGGTACCGTTCCACCTGTGGACCCCGGACGTCTACGAAGGCGCTCCAGCTCCGGTGGCGGCCTTCCTGGCCACCGCCAGCAAGGTGGCGGTGTTCGCGGTACTGGTGCGTCTGTTCCAGCTCTCGCCAGTGGCCAGCAGCGGTGTCCTGAGCAACGTGCTGACCGTGATCGCCATTGCCTCGATCCTGGTGGGCAACCTGTTGGCGCTGACCCAGAGCAACCTCAAGCGTCTGCTGGGTTACTCGTCCATCGTCCACTTCGGCTACCTGCTGATCGCCCTGGTGGCCAGCAAGGGTCTGGCCATGGAAGCCATCGGCGTGTACCTGGTCACCTACGTGATCACCAGCCTTGGCGCCTTCGGCGTGATCACCCTGATGTCCTCGCCGTACAAAGGCCGTGATGCCGACGCCCTGTACGAGTACCGCGGCCTGTTCTGGCGCCGTCCGTACCTGACCGCCGTCCTCACCGTGATGATGCTGTCCCTGGCCGGTATCCCGCTGACCGCGGGCTTCATCGGCAAGTTCTACATCATCGCTACCGGTGTCGAAGCGCACCAATGGTGGCTGGTCGGTTCCCTGGTCATGGGCAGCGCCATCGGCGTCTTCTACTACCTGCGAGTGATGGTCACCCTGTACCTGATCGAGCCGAACCTGCGCCGCGTAGATGCCCAACTGCACTGGGAACAGAAAGCCGGTGGCGTCATGCTGCTGGCCATCGCGGTCCTGGCGTTCTTCCTCGGCGTATACCCACAGCCGCTGCTGACCCTGGTCCAGCACTCCGGCCTGGCGGGTTGATCGCTTAGGTTTCAACGCAACAAACAGAACGGCACCTTCGGGTGCCGTTTTGCATTTCAGGGCCCTGCCCTCCCCTCTTCCCAGCGAAACTCGGAATCGCCCTTCCTGTCACGTCGGCCCGGTCCGACATTCAGCCCAATGCCGCAGGCATAGACTGTTGCCAGATCAAACGCGGCGCTCAGCGGGCCTTGACCAAAGCTGCAGCGTCATCCAGTCTATACGCAGTAAGCGTATGAAATGAATGCTCTGTTTATTGAACTACCGGCATTTGCACGATACCGAAAGGACTTCCTTGACGACGAGTTGTTCTGCGAACTGCAGATCGAGTTGCTGCGCCACCCGCACGCGGGGGTTCTGATTCAGGGCACTGGCGGCTTGCGCAAGATGCGTTTCGTCGATGAGCGACGCAACAAGGGCAGGCGTGGCGGGCTGAGAGTGATTTATTACTGGTGGTCCGGAGGGGCGCAGTTCTGGCTCTTCACCCTGTTCGACAAGGAGCAGATGGACGACCTGCTACCGCAGCACCGACAACAGCTCAAACAACTGCTGGAACGTGAAATCGAGGCCAGAAGACATGATCAAACGTGACATCTTTTCCGAACTGGTAGAAGGCATCGACGCCCTCACCCAGGAGCGCCAGGGCAAGATCACCCTGCGCAGCCATAAAGTGAAGCTGGACAAACTGCCCCCCATCACTGCTACCGAGGTGATGAACATCCGCCAGCAACTCAACCTCTCGCGTTCAGTATTCGCCATGTACCTGCGCACCAACACCCGTACCCTGGAAAACTGGGAACAAGGCCGCGCCACACCCAACGCCCAGGCCACGACCTTGATGCGCCTGGTGGAGCGCTACCCGGACACAGTGGAGCGCCTCGCCTCGCTGGCCTGATCCGGCACTGTTCGAAGGGCAACAAAAAACCCGCACCAGGCGGGTTTCTTGTTGCAGCAAACGCCAGCTTAGTCAGCCAGGCGCCAGGTCGTACCGCCCTTGCCGTCTTCCAGAATCACGCCCATGGCGGTGATCTGATCGCGAATACGGTCGGACTCAGCCCAATCCTTGTTGGCACGGGCTGCCAGACGGGCCTGGATCAGCGCCTCGACCTGTGCCCCATCGACCCGACCTTCGGCACCGGCCTGCAGGAAGTCATCGGCTTCCAGTTGCAGCACGCCCAGCACGCTGGCCAGCTCTTTCAGACGCGCTGCCAGACCCGCCGCCGCATCGATATCGCTCTCACGCAGGCGGTTGATCTCACGCACCATCTCGAACAGTACGGCACAGGCTTCCGGAGTACCGAAGTCGTCGTTCATCACCTGGGTGAAACGTTCGACGAAGGCTTCGCCACCGGCCGGAGCGACCTTTGGCAGGCCCTTGAGCGCGTGATAGAAACGCTCCAGCGCGCCCTTGGCGTCCTTGAGGTTGTCTTCCGAGTAGTTGATGGCGCTGCGGTAGTGGCTGGCCACCAGCAGGTAACGCACCACTTCCGGATGGTACTTGTCGAGCACGTCGCGAATGGTGAAGAAGTTGTTCAAGGACTTGGACATCTTCTCGCCATTGATGCGGATCATGCCGCAGTGCATCCAGGCATTGGCGTAGGTCTTGCCGGTCGCCGCCTCGCTCTGGGCAATCTCGTTCTCGTGGTGCGGGAACTCCAGATCGCTGCCACCGCCATGAATGTCGAAGGTCTCACCCAGGCAGCAGGTGGACATCACCGAGCACTCGATATGCCAGCCCGGACGACCAGCCCCCCACGGCGACTCCCAGCTCGGCTCGCCCGGCTTGGCGGCTTTCCACAGCACGAAGTCCAGCGGGTCCTGCTTCGACTCATCCACTTCGATCCGCGCACCGATGCGCAGGTCTTCGATCTTCTTGCGCGACAGCTTGCCATAGCCCATGAACTTACCGACGCGGTAGTACACGTCGCCATTGCCCGGAGCGTAGGCATAACCCTTGTCGATCAGGGTCTGGATCATCGCGTGCATGCCAGGGATATGGTCGGTGGCCCGCGGCTCCATGTCCGGCTTGCGGATATTCAGCCGCGCCTCGTCCTCGTGCATCGCCGCGATCATACGCTCGGTCAAGGCCTCGAAGGACTCACCGTTCTCATTGGCACGATTGATGATCTTGTCATCGATATCGGTGATGTTGCGCACGTACGTCAGGTCATAACCGCTGAAACGCAGCCAGCGGGTAATCAGGTCGAAGGCCACCATGCTGCGGCCGTGCCCCAAGTGGCAGTAGTCGTACACGGTCATGCCGCACACGTACATGCGCACCTTGTTGCCATCCAAAGGCTTGAAGACTTCTTTGCTCTTGGTGAGCGTGTTGTAGATCGTTAGCACGTTAGTTCCTTGACTGAATCACTGACCCCAGGAGTCGCGCAGGGTCACGGTACGGTTGAATACCGGAGCACCGGGTTTCGAGTCCTTGATATCCGCGCAGAAGTAGCCTTCGCGCTCGAACTGGAAACGGTCTTCCGGCTGTGCGTTGCCCAGCGAGGGTTCGGCACGACAACCAGTGAGCACTTGCAGGGAGTCAGGGTTGATGTTGTCCAGGAAACTCGCGCTGTCCTCGGCCTTCTCCGGGTTCGGAGAACGGAACAGACGATCGTACAGGCGCACTTCGCACTCGACGCTGGCGGCAGCCGGCACCCAGTGGATCACGCCCTTGACCTTACGGCCTTCAGGGTTCTTGCCCAGGGTGTCCGGATCGTAGGAGCAACGCAGCTCGACGATATTGCCCTCGGCATCCTTGATCGCTTCGTCAGCACGGATCACGTAGCTGCCGCGCAGCCGCACTTCACCGTTGGGCTCCAGGCGCTTGTAGCCCTTCGGCGGCTCTTCCATGAAGTCATCACGGTCGATGTAGATTTCACGGGCGAACGGCAGCTTGCGCACGCCCAGTTCTTCTTTCTGCGGATGACGCGGCAGTTCGAGGTTCTCGATCTGGTCTTCCGGGTAGTTGGTGATCACGACTTTCAACGGACGCAGCACGCACATGGCGCGCGGGGCATTCGCGTCGAGGTCCTGGCGGATGCTGAATTCCAGCATGCCGTAGTCGACCACGCCGTCGGAGCGGTTGGTGCCAACCATCTCGCAGAAGTTGCGGATCGACGCCGGGGTGTAGCCGCGGCGGCGGAAGCCCGACAGGGTCGACATGCGCGGGTCGTCCCAACCATTCACGTGCTGCTCGTCCACCAGTTGCTTGAGCTTGCGCTTGCTGGTGATGGTGTAGTTCAGGTTCAGGCGGCTGAATTCGTACTGACGCGGGTGCGCCGGCACCGGCAAGTGCTCGAGGAACCATTCGTACAGCGGACGGTGGCTTTCGAATTCCAGGGTGCAGATCGAATGGGTGATGCCTTCGATGGCGTCCGACTGACCGTGGGTGAAGTCGTAGTTGGGGTAGATGCACCACTTGTCACCGGTCTGGTGGTGATGGGCATGGCGGATGCGATACATGATCGGGTCGCGCAGGTTCATGTTCGGCGAGGCCATGTCGATCTTGGCCCGCAGCACACGTGCACCGTCTGGGAATTCGCCGGCACGCATGCGGGCGAACCAGTCCAGGTTCTCTTCAACCGAACGCTCGCGGAACGGGCTGTTCTTGCCCGCTTCGGTGAGGCTACCGCGGTACTCCCTGGCTTGCTCGGGAGTCAGGTCGCAGACGTAGGCCTTGCCTGCCTTGATCAGTTCCACGGCCCAGTCGTGCAATTGGTCGAAATATTGCGAGGCATAGCGCACTTCACCGGACCACTCAAAACCCAGCCACTTGACGTCGCTTTCGATGGCGTCGATGTACTCCTGGTCTTCCTTGGCCGGGTTGGTGTCGTCAAAGCGCAGGTGGGTGACACCACCGAACTCCTGAGCCAGGCCGAAATTCACGCAGATCGACTTGGCGTGACCGATGTGCAGGTAACCGTTGGGCTCCGGAGGGAAGCGGGTCACGATCTGTGTGTGCTTACCCGAGTCCAGGTCCGCCTGGATGATCGGGCGCAGGAAGTTGACCGGTACGGCCGGTCCAGTCTTGGAATTCGAGGTAGGGTCGACAGTGGGCTTGCTCATAGGATCCTTGAACGTACAAGTGCGCGGCCGGGTGCGGCCTGATAAATCAAAACGAGTATCATAGCCGATGCTGTCAAGTGCCTGACAGAGCGCAGCTTTAAAACTGCGGCTATTAATAGCGTGCAAGTGAAAAAACAGCCTCGAAATTCATGGCGGTCACGCTAAACTGCGCTCCTTGGCTGCAGGATGGCCAAATCGGTGCGGACCGCATGCGTGCCCCGCTACCCAGGATTTTCTTGAAAACGCTTCTCCTTATAAAGAGTACCGACCATGACCCAAGTCAAACTGACCACCAACCACGGCGAGATCGTGCTGGAATTGAACGCCGAGAAAGCCCCGTTGACCGTGGCCAACTTCGTCGAATACGTGAAAGCCGGGCACTACGAGAACACCGTGTTTCACCGCGTCATCGGTAACTTCATGATCCAGGGCGGCGGCTTCGAACCTGGCATGAAAGAAAAGAAAGACAAGCGTCCAAGCATCCAGAACGAAGCGGACAACGGCCTTTCCAACGACAAGTACACCGTCGCCATGGCCCGTACCATGGAGCCGCATTCGGCCTCCGCGCAGTTCTTCATCAACGTCGCCGACAACAGCTTCCTCAACCACAGCGGCAAGACCGTTCAAGGCTGGGGCTACGCAGTATTCGGCAAAGTGATCGCCGGCACTGAAGTGGTCGACAAGATCAAAGGCGTGGCCACCACCATGAAATCCGGCCACCAGGACGTACCCGCAGAAGACGTGATCATCGAGAAAGCCGAGATCATTGAGTGATACTGCTGATTTCAGATTTGCATCTGGAAGAGGAACGCCCGGACATTACCCGGGCGTTTCTGGATTTACTCGGTGGGCGCGCCCGCGCCGCCGAGGCGCTGTACATCCTCGGGGACTTCTTCGAGGTATGGATCGGCGACGATGCCATGACCCCCTACCAGCTTTCCATTTGCCAGGCACTGCGCGAACTCAGCGACAGCGGCACGCAGATCTTCCTGATGCATGGCAATCGCGACTTCATGCTCGGCCAGGCCTTTTGCAAGGCAGCCGGCGCCACCCTGCTCAAGGACCCCAGCGTCGTCGACTTCTACGGTGAGCCGGTACTGCTGATGCACGGCGACAGCCTGTGCACCCGCGACGAAGCCTACATGCGCATGCGTCGTTACCTGCGCAACCCGTTGAGCCTGTGGATTCTGCGGCATCTGCCCTTGCGCACCCGGCGCAAGCTGGCGCGCAAGCTGCGCAACGAAAGCCGCGCCCAGACGCGCATGAAAGCCAACGACATTGTCGATGTGACCCCAGACGAAATACCGCGGGTCATGCGCGAACATGGAGTGGGCACCCTGGTTCATGGCCATACCCACCGCCCGGCGATTCACAAGTTGCAGATTGGCCAACAGGCCGCCAAACGCATCGTGCTGGGGGATTGGGATCGACAGGGCTGGGCATTGCAGGTGGACGAGCAGGGTTTCCAACTGGCTGCGTTCGATTTCGTACCCACGCAGCTGGCGTTGCCCGGTTCGTCCTGAACAGACGCCTTCGCTGGCAAGTAGCCCCTACAACAAATGCAACACCGTAGGAACCGGCTTGCCGGCGAAGTGGCCAGCAAGCCTTGCATCGCCCTTACGGACGCCTTCGCTGGCAAGCCAGCTCCTACAACAAATGCCCCACTGTAGGAGCCGGCTGCCGGCGAAAAGGCCAGCAGGCCCGGCATCGCCCTTACGAACGCCTTCGCTGGCAAGCCAGCTCATACGACAATGGGCATCAATGCCCAGCCGACGCCGGGCCGGCCTTGGCGGCAAACGGTGGCTTGGCCAGCCACACCAACAGAATCAGGCCCATGAAGCCCCAGCCCAGCAAGGTGAAATAGTCCACGGTCGAGAGCATGTACGCCTGGCTGGTGAGCACTTGGTCCAACTGCGCGTAGGCTTGGGTGCTGGCACCGCCGAGGTTGTTCAACGCATCCCGGGTGACCGGATCGAAGATGCTCATGCTTTCGCTCATGTAGGCATGGTGCTGATCCGCCCGACGAATCCAGATCCAGGTCGTCAGCGACGCCGCAAAGCTCCCCCCCAGCGTCCGCAGGAAGGTCGCCAGGCCGGCGCCGTCGGCGATCTGGTGCGGCGGCAGGTCGGACATCAGGATGCTCAGGGTCGGCATGAAGAACAGCGCCACACCAATCCCCATGAACAGCTGCACCAGGGCGATGTGCTGGAAGTCCACTTCATTGGTGAATCCGGCACGCATGAAGCAGCTCAGGCCAATGGCCAGGAACGCCAGGCCAGCCAGCAGGCGCAGGTCGAACTTGTGGGCGTACTTGCCGACAAAGGGCGACATCAGCACCGGCAAAATGCCAATCGGTGCCACGGCCAGACCGGCCCAAGTGGCGGTGTAGCCCATCTGGGTCTGCAACCATTGCGGCAGGATCAGGTTGATCCCGAAGAACCCGGCGTAACCGCCCACCAGCACGATGGTGCCGATGCGGAAGTTGCGATGGGCGAACAACCGCAAGTTGACCACCGGATGCCGATCGGTCATTTCCCAGATCACGAACACCGCCAGGGCAATCACCGAGATCAGCGTGCCGGCGATGATGAAGTTGGACTCGAACCAGTCCAGGTCGTTGCCCTTGTCGAGAACGATCTGCAAGGCACCGACCCCGACGATCAGGCTCAGCAGGCCGATATAGTCCATCGGCTGGCGACTGGTCACCACCGGTCGCGCCTTCAATTGCTGCTGAACCACCCAGGCAGCAAACAGGCCGATCGGCACATTGATAAAGAAGATCCACGGCCAGCTGTAGCTGTCGGTGATCCAGCCACCGAGTATCGGCCCGGCAATCGGCGCCACCACCGTGACCATGGCCAGCAGCGCCAGGGCCATCCCCCTCTTCGCGGGCGGGTAGACGGCAATCAGCAGGGTCTGGGTCATGGGATACAGGGGACCTGCTACCACCCCTTGCAACACCCGAAAGCCAACGAGCTCGGGCATCGAGGTGGAAATACCGCAGAGAAACGAGGCCAGCACAAACAGCAGGGTGGCCCAGATAAACAGCTTCACTTCACCGAAACGCCGGCTCAGCCAGCCGGTCAGTGGCAAGGCAATGGCGTTGCTCACGGCGAACGAGGTAATGACCCAGGTGCCCTGCTCCGAACTCACCCCGAGGTTGCCAGAGATGGTCGGCAACGCCACGTTGGCGATGGTGGTATCGAGCACCTGCATGAAGGTCGCCAGTGACAGGCCGATGGTGCTCAGCAGCAGGCTGGGAGGCGTGAAAGACGCGTTATTGCTCATCGCGAATCCTTAGGAACTGGGCTGGCACCCTGGTCTCTAGACGACACCAGGGTTGACGGATTGGCGAATCAGCGCTGGGCCGTCTTGCCGATGGTCGCGCTGTTGTCGTGGATCAGACGGGCGATCAGGGCATCGGCCTCGCCCAACTGACGGTCATAGACGTTGGTGCTGAAGGAAGCCTTTTGCGGTGGTTGCTGGGCCAGTACCGGGCCGCTCTGATCCCGCAGGTTGACGTTCACCAGGGTCGACAGGCCGACCCGCAGCGGGTGCTTGGCCAGCTCATCGGCATTGATGTGGATACGCACCGGTACACGCTGCACGATCTTGATCCAGTTACCGGTGGCGTTCTGCGCCGGCAACAGGGCAAAGGCGCTACCGGTGCCGGCGCCGAGGCTATCGATGGTGCCGCTGTACTTCACATCGCTGCCATAGATGTCGGCCTCGATGTCTACCGGCTGGCCAATGCGCATGTCACGCAGCTGGGTTTCCTTGAAGTTGGCGTCGATCCACAGCTGGTCCAGGGGAATCACCGCCATCAGTGCAGTGCCCGGCTGGACCCGCTGGCCCAGTTGCACGGTGCGTTTAGCCACATAACCGGTCACTGGCGCAATCAGCGTGCTGCGGGCGTTGTTCAGGTAGGCCTGGCGCAACTGTGCGGCCGCGGCCTGCACATCTGGGTGATTGGAGACTACGGTGTCGTCCACCAGGGCATTGGTGGTGTTGAGCTGCTGCTGGGCGTTGGCCAGGGCATTTTGCGCCGAGGTCAGGTCATCACGAGCGTGGGACAGTTCCTCCTGGGAAATCGCTCCGCTGGCCGCGAGGTTCTTGCGGCGATTGAAGTTGTCCTGGGCTTTCTGCACTTCGGCCTTCTGCGCCGCCACTTGGGCCCGCATGCCATCGACGTTGCTGTACAAGCCGCGCACCTGGCGTACGGTGCGGGCCAGATTGGCCTCGGCACTCTGCAGGCCGACCTGGGCATCGTTGGGGTCGAAGTTGATCAGCACCTGGCCCTCATGCACCAGATCACCATCGTCGGCGCCGATGCTGACCACCGTGCCGGTGACCAGCGGGGTGATCTCCACGACGTTGCCGTTGACATAGGCATCGTCGGTGCTTTCATTCCAGCGCCCATAAAGTTCGTGCCAGGCGAACACGCCCAGACCGCCGAGAATGACGATGGCCGTCAGCCCCAGGAGCATGACTTTGCGCTTGCGGGAGTTACCGGCGTCCGGGGTGTTTTCGGTTGCTTGAGTGTCGGCAGTGGCCATGACAAATACCTCGAATTATTTAGTCTGAGGAGCTGGGGCTGGGTCGGCCGAAGCCAGGTTCTGGGCACCGAAGCCGCCCCCCAACGCCTGCATCAATTGAATCGACAGATCGATCTGCTGAGCATTCAGCGTGGCCAGCTGGCGCTGGGCCTGCAGCAGTTGCTGCTCAATGCTCAGCACGTCCAGGTAGTTGCCGATCCCGGAGCCGAAACGCTGGACCACGGTGTTGTAAGAGTCCTGAGCGATGTCGGTGGCGTGCTGCTGGGCGACGATCTGCCGTCCGATTTCCCGCAGCTGGGAGATGCTGTCGCTGACATCCCCCAGGGCAGCCACCAGGGTCTTGTTGTATTGCGCGACTGCCAGGTCGTAGTCGGCATCCCGGGCGTCCAGGTCAGCCCGCAGCCGCCCGCCGTCGAAAATCGGCAGCGAGACAGTCGGCGCGATACTGAAGAAGCGACTGGCGGAACCGAACAGCGCATCCCCCAGCAACGCCTCGGTGCCCGCTCGCGCACTGAGGTTGAGGTTGGGGTAGAAACGGGTCTTGCTGGCATCGATGTTCTTGCTCGCCGCTTCCACCCGCCAGCGAGCCGCCACCAGATCCGGCCGGCGCCCCAGCAGTTCAGCAGGCAGCGTCGAAGGCAGGGCTACGGCGCTGGCTTGCAGGACCTTGGGTCGGGAGATGTCATCGGCCCGATCCGGACCCTTGCCGAGCAACACGGCCAAGGCGATCTTCGCGCTCTGCAATTGCTTCTCGGCGTCGATCAGGCTGGCCTGGGAGCTGGCCTCCAGACTTTCGGTCTGCTGGTACTGGTACTGACTGTCGATCCCGGAGTCCAGGCGACGGCGACTCAGGTCGAGCATCTGCCGGGTACGCTTGAGGTCCTCGTTCGCCAGGTCGTACACGATATGCGCACGCCCCAGGTCGCTGTAGGCACGCGCTACATCGGCGGCCAGGGTCAGACTCGCTGCCTGGCGGTCGACTTCAGCGGCTCGGGCCTGCCCCAGCGCTGCTTCCCAGGCCGCGCGCTGGCCCCCCCAGAGATCGAAGTTGTAATTGAAGCTGGCGCCAATGTTGCGCACCGTGGAATAGGCCCCGCCCTGCCCCAGCGGGTCCTGGTCACGGGCCAGGCGCGAGCGGCTGATACCGGCACTGGCATCCAGGGTCGGCATCCGCTCGGCATCCGCGGCATAGGCCGCAGCATTGGCCTGATGGGCACGGGCACTGGCGATCTGCATGTCCGGGCTGTCCCGCAGGGCTTCCTGGATCAGCCCGTCAAGCTGGGTATCGCCCAGGCTTTTCCACCAGTCACTTTGTGGCCAGGCTGCCGGCGACAAAGTCACACCGTTGAGAGACTGTCCCGCTGCTAGGCTTTTCGCCTCAAGGCTTACGCCGGAGGTATCCAGGCCGCTGTAATTGGCACAGCCGGCCAGACTCATGGCCAACAGCACCAGGCTGAGGCGGGTACGCGAGGTTTTACTGCTCATTTTTCACCTAAACGCAGGATGGTGATCGGGTCACCGGCAGCCAGCAAAATTTTCTTGAGAATCTGCTCAAGGGTGCGCAACTCCTCAGGAGAGATGGCACCCGCCAACTGGTTCATTGCATTGGCACCGATGTAAGGCAGCCGATCAGCAAGCTTGCGACCTTCCTCGGTCAGCACCAGGCGCACCTGGCGCCGGTCGTCCTCCGAGCGTTGACGCGCCAGGAAGTCCTTCTGCTGCAGGCGGTCGAGCATGCGGGTCATCGAACCGCTGTCCAGGGACAGGTGGCGGCACAGCTCGGCCGGGGTATCGACGCCGAACTGGGCCATGATGATCAGCACCTTGAACTGCGCGGCTGTGATGCCGTGGGGCTCCATGTGGGTGTCAATGATCCGGTCCTTGAGCAGGGCGGCACGCCCCAGCAGCAGGCCGAGATGGCAATTGTGAAAGTCGTCGGGTTTGAAATGCTTCATCTGACCACCAGTTAGCTGCCTAGGCAGAGAGTGTGTGTCGAGATATTACTGCCTAGGCAGCCAATGTCAACGCAGTGATTAGCTTGCTGTTTATTTGATTGATCAACGGCGCAGCGCCGCCGGTTTGAAAACCAGCGGGCGCCTTGTTCGATCAGGGAGAGGTGGTGTGGACAAGAAGGGGGCCATGCCCCCTTTGGCGACGAGCCTTAGAAGTCGCGCTTGTAGAAGATGTCCAGGGAGCTGGCAAAGCCGCTGGCCGCTTCCAGGTAGACCTTCTTGCTCAGTTTGTAGCGCAAGGCAATGGTGCTGGCAGGTTCGAACACCCCGACGCCATAACGCAGGCTGAGCTTCTCGGAGATATTGCCGCTGGCCACCACGCTGGTGCTGTTGCCACTGCCCTGGGTGTCCAGCTGAAAGTCCTGGATGCCCAGGTTCTTGGCAATGCCGCCGGTAAGCTCGGCACTGCCCATCAACCCCAGGCCCAGGGCCGCCTGGGCCAGCATGTTGTTGTCTTCACCGGTGGAGCTCAGCGGCCGCCCCAGTACCAGGTAGGACAAGGCCTGTTCCTGACTCATGGCCGGTTCGGAGAATATCTGCGTCGCCGGTTGCTCGGCGCTGCCACTGAGGCGGATGCCGGCAATCACGTCGTCGGTCTGGCGCACCGCCTCGATATCCAGGTACGGCTGGTCGATGGGGCCGGCAAACAGCAACCGTGCACGACGCACCGACAGGCGCTGGCCATAGGCCCGGTAACGACCGTCGTTGAGCCACAGCTCGCCGCGGGTATCCATGTTGTCGCCAATGTGCACATGCCCCCGCAGGTTGGCGGTAAGGCCGAACCCGGCAAAGCTGAGCTTGTCCTGGCCCACCTCCACATCGATGTTCATCGCCATGGCCATGGGCTTCTTACCCTCGTCGGTCTGCTGGCCGACGATGACCGTGTCATCGGAAACCTTGACCGTCGAGGGCGGCAATTCGCGTACGGTGATCTGCCCCTTGGGGATCAGCACCTTGCCGTCGATTGCCAGCTTGTCGTCTTGCAGTGAGATCTTCAGGTCCGGAGCCATTTCCAGCGCGGCATAGGGCTCGACAGTGACGGGCAACTGCGTGCCCTTGAGGCTCAGGTCCACCGCCAAGGCACGCCCCCAGGCGATATTGCCATTGAGGTTGCCCTGCCCGGCCTTGCCGCTTTTCCAGCCGCCGTTGAGTTGCACGCTCTCGCCCATGATCTGCGCGCTCAATTGCAAGTCTTCAAGGCTGATGGGCAGCTCGGAACCGGAGACCTCACCGCCACTGAGTTGCAGATTGCCGTTGACCTGGGGCGCCAACAGCCCGCCAGACAAGCGCCCACTGCCGTTCAGGTTGCCACTGAGTTTCTCCACCATGGGCACAAACGGCCGTGCCACGGACAGATCCAGACCACTGAGGCGGAACTCCCCGGACAACGGTTTGCTTTTGGGCAACGGATTGATCTGTGCCTGGACCATCAGTTCGCCCAACTTGCCGCCGTCGAACTGCAGCTGGGTATCGATGCGTCGCGGGTTGAGGCGGGTATCGAGCTTCAACGCCTGATAGGGGAAGTCCAGCCATTGGCCCTTGTCCTTGACACGCAGGGTGCCACCACTGGCATCCAGCAGGATCTGGCCTTTGGGACCGCTGGCCGGCAGGTCCAACTGTACCTCGGCATTGAGCATGCCCTTCCAGGCGAAATCCTTGGGCAGCCATTGAGCCAGGCTGTCGATGGGGAAACGCTTGAGGTGATAACGCAGCTTCGGATCGGGCATCAATCGCTGGTCTTCGCCACACAGACTGGCATCGCCGCTGGTCCAGCAATGGGCGCCAAAGTTGAGGGTGCCATTGGCCAAACGCTCCAGCTTCGCCGGGTTCTGCAGTTTCCAGTCCTGGCCGCCGGTCTGTACATCGCCACTGGCCAGGCGCCCCCGCCAGTTGCCCTGATCCAGCACGCCATCCAGCCCCAGGGCCAGTTTCAACAGTGGGCCTTGCAGGTCCAGTTGCAGTTTCTGTTTCTTGATATCGCCCTGGCCGGCCAGGGTCAGGGTGCCAAGCTGGGTGTCTCCGGCCTGAATTCCACTGCCCTTGAGATCCACCTGGGCCTGTTGTGCGCCGTCGAGAGTCGCCCCCAGCTTGAGGCTTTGCAGGCGGTTGTCGGCAAAGGCCAGTTGCTGCCCCGAGAGGTCCACCTTGCCCTGTGGCGCCTTGAGCGTGCCTGCCAGATCTACCCGGCCATTGAGTTGCCCGCGCAACTGCGGCCATAGCTGGCCCAGACGCGGCAGCTTGATGTCCAGCTGGCCGGCGATTTTCTGCTGCAGGCTACCGGAGCCATTGATGCGGTTGTCCCCCAGGCGGATATCCAGGGCACTCAGGTTCCACTGCTCCCCTGCTCCGTCGGCCTTGGCCAGCAGCACGGCCGGCTGCCCCCGCAGGCGCCCCTTGAGGTCGAGGTCGGCTGTGACCTTGAGCTGTTCGTTCTTCATTTCCCCCTGGCTGCGCAAGGGGCCGGCCAGGGTACCGGGCAACTCGGCCAGCCAATAGGCCGGGTTGATGGCCGACAGTTCCAGCGCCGTATCCCAGGCCACACCGTCGGCAAATTGCAGGTTCAGGTGCCCCTGGGCCTTGCCTTGTCCGGCCGTGAGCTGGAATTGCGGCAGGAAGATCTTGCTCAGGTCGCCGCTGAAGGGACTGCTCAAGCTGAAGGCGCCTGCCGGGCCATCCAGGTCACCCTTGAAATTGCCCAGGTAGTTGCCATCCCGGTAGGCCACTTCTGCATTGAAGCTGCGCAGCGCCACGGCCGGTTCTTCGATCAATGGGTAAAGGCGATGCCAGGGAAAATCCAGCCAGGCAAGCTTGGCCTCGGCCGAAAAGCCTTGGCTCCAATCAAGCTGACCGCTGAGATTGAGGCTCTGCTTGTCGTTGGCTCGCAGGTCCAGCGTGGCGATCTGCGCGCCGTTGGCGTCGACCTTGCCTTGCAACAGCAGAGCCACCGGCCCTTGCTCCGCCGGCAGACTGGCCTTGCCGTCGAGCTGATAGCCGTTTTTCAAGTCCCCCTTGCCGGTCAGTTCCAACTGATCCAGTTGCAGGGTGTCCGGCAGGTCGGCGCTAGCCTTGAAGCCATCGGCAATGATCCGCACCTGCGCCGGCAGGTTCTCCACCAGGGGTTGCAGCTCACCGCTCAACTGCCCTTGCAGATAGCCACTGCTGTCGGCCTTGAGTTTCAGGGTCTTGAGCAGATCGCCTTCGACCTGCATAGCCAGGGCCCAAGGAGCACCGCCAGGAGCGGGCAAGCCGAGGGTGCCCTGAGCCGTCAGGGGCCAGTCGCCACTGGGTTGCAACAGGCCGGACAGGTCGAGGCTCAGGTCATCGCGCTGCAGGTGCACCGAGTCGATCTGCAAGCCTTGAGCGGTCCAGTGCGCCGCCAGTTGCAGCCCCTTGAGCTCTTCACTGCCGTTGAACAATAAGCGGCCGACCCGTACCTGTCCCAGCTCGATGGCCACGGGCAGACGCAGTTCCGGCAGGCTGATGGGCCCTGTGCTTTCTTCGGTATCGTTGCTGGGAGCGAACTGCAGGCTGACCTGATCGGCCTCCAACTGCTCAATGCACAGGGTCATGCGCAACAGGCAGGCAGGAGACCAGGCAAATTTCACCGAATCGAGCTCGACCCGACTGCCGTCCTGCTGCCAGAGCAGATGGTCTGTGCTCCATTGGCCACCCAGATGGCCCTGGAAATTGTCCAGGGTCAGCCCCGGCACCAGGCCCAGGGCCCAGCGGCTGCCGGCCTGGGTCCCCAGCACCGTGGTCAAGGCCAGAAGGGTCAGGATCACCAGCGCAAGAATCGCCAGCAGCGTTGTCTTCAAGGTGCGCTTCAAAGCTCTGGCCCCATGGAAAAGTGCAAGCGAATCCCACCGTCGTCATTCATCGCGTGGGCCAGGTCGACCCGGATCGGACCTACCGGCGACACCCAGCGCAGCCCCACACCGACCCCGGTCTTGAGGTTCGGTAGCTCCAGTTTGTTGAACGAGTTGCCCTGATCGACAAAGGTCGCGATCCGCCATTTCTCGGCAATGGAGTACTGATACTCGACACTGCCAGCCACCATGTAACGCCCGCCGATGCGATCCCCTTCGGAGTTCTTCGGGGACAGGGTCTGGTAGTCGTAACCACGCACGCTCTGGTCGCCACCGGCGAAGAAGCGCAAGGACGGCGGAATGGACTTGTAACCGTTGGTGGCGCTGCCTCCAAACTGCACACGCCCCAGAAAGCGGTGATTGTCCCAGGCCGTGGTCAGGCCTTTGAGCAGGACCGTTCCGTACAACAGGTTGGTGTCGGAGCCCACGCCTTCCTTGGCCAGCTTGGTATCGAATTGAATGCGATAACCGTTGTGCGGATCGATACGATTGTCGCTGCGCAGGTAGGAATAGGTCAGGCCAGGCATCAGCAGATTACTCAGGCCCGAGTCGTCCCCAAGGCGATACTCCTCACGTTGATACTTCAGCGAGACCACGCGCTGCCAGCCGCTGGGCAACTTGCTGTGCCACTCGGGGCCCACTGTGAGCAACTTACTCAGGGTATCGGTGCCGGAGATTTCTTCATTCTGATAACCACCGGCGAAGCGCAGCTTGTCGGTCAGGGGCGGGTCCAGGGGAATGTCATACCACAGGCCGACGTTCTGCCGGGGCGCCGAGACTTCGGCCTCCCAGCCATAACTGTGACCCTGTGGATTGACCCAGTGCCGGGTCCAGTTGGCCTTGACCCGGGGGCCGACGTCGGTGGAGTAGCCCAGGCCAAGCCCCATGGTCCGGGGCTTGCGGGTTTCCAGCCGGACCGCCACTGGAATCACCTCGTGCTCGGCAGCCGTGGGCGCGGCATCGACCCGCACGCCCTCGAAATAGCCGCTGGACTGTAGCGCCTGGTTGAGTTCGGCAATCAGCTCCGAGTCGTAGGGAGCACCGTTCTTGAAGGGCACCATGCGCCGCAACAGGTCTTCGTCGAACAAAGAATCCCCGGTGAAGCTGACCTTGCCCAGGGCATAACGCGGACCGCTGTCATACACCAGTTCGATGTCCGCCACCCCGGCCAGAGGGTCTACCGACAATTGCTGGCGGGTAAAACGCCCGCTGAAAAAACCGTAGCGCGAGGCCTGGTTCTGGATCAGGCGCTTGGCATCTTCGTAACGGCCATGATTGAGCACAGCGCCAGGCTTGAGCTGGTCACTGTCAGGGGTGCGGAAGGACTTGAGGGACGCTGCCGGGCCTTCGACCCGGATCGTCACGTTGCGCAGATGCACCGGTTCACCGGGGTCGATACGCAACAACAGGCGGGGTTTCTCGCCGCCGCGCACTTCGCTTTCGATACGCGGCTGGTAGTAGCCCAATGCCTGGGCGGCTTTCTTCGCCTGCTCCTCGGCGCCCCGGCTGAATCGCAGCAGGGCTTCTTCATCGCGATCACCGACACCGCCAATGTAACCTTCCACATTGGCTTTCAGCTCGTCATTGGCGGGCTTTACCCTGACATCCAATTCGCTCTGCGCCAGCGCCGCACAGCTTGTGAACAACAGCAAAAAGCCGCTGGTAAATCTTCCTGGAAACTTCATAGGCGCGGATGCTATCACGAGCTTGGGGGGGCGATAGAGCGCTCAAGTGCTGGGAAAGTTCTATATCAGGCTGTTGCTCTTTGTAAGAGTTGCGGGTTCGGATGAAAGAATACGTGCTCGCGGACCGGCCCTACCGCGATCTCTCCGATCTCTTCATAACCCTGACGTTTATAGAACTCCAGATAGCGCGGATTACCCGTATCCAGCACCACGCCCTGGGAATGCTCATCCACAGCACACCAATTGTGCACCGCCTCCAGCAACTGTTCGCCGAAATGCTGCCCCTGGAATTGCGGGTGCACGCCTAGCAACGGCAACACATGGACCGCATCGCCGGGCAGGCAGGCCTGCACCGACTCGTGGTACTCCAGATAGCGCCGCGTGCAACGAAACCCGGTACTCAGCACCATGCGCAGCCGCCAGGCCCAGCTTTCGGTAATGCCCAGGCGGCGTTGCGGTGGGGCGATCAGGGCAATGCCGATCAAGCGGTCGTTGACGAGCAGGCCGATGGCCGGAAGGTCTTGCAGAAAATGCTGTTTCACCAGCTCGCGGACCGTGGCCCGCACCCGCTGTTCATAACCGGCACGCTCGGATTCGAAAATGAAACCGAAGGTCGGCTCATGGCGATAGGCCTGGTACAGCAGCGACCGCGCTTCACGGGAATAGCCGCTGTCGAGCATATGGATATCGGCGATGGCGTTGGCGGTATCAGGCATGTCGGTCACTCTCCCCTGGGCCCGGCTCGAATGGCCGCACTCTTGTTATTACGAACCTGGCGCGGCGCTGATCGTTCCCACGCTCAAGGACATTAGCAGCGCATTCGCGGGGCTGCCATGCTGGTCGACCCGGGCGTAGTCAGCTAGCATCGCTGTTTTGCCAGGACCGCCGACCATGAAGATCGTCTCGTTCAATATCAACGGGCTGCGCGCCCGCCCCCATCAGTTGGCGGCGCTGATCGACAAACACCAGCCGGACGTGATCGGCCTGCAGGAAACCAAGGTCGCCGACGAGCAGTTTCCCCTCGCCGACGTCCAGGCCCTGGGCTACCACGTGCACTACCACGGCCAGAAGGGCCATTACGGTGTCGCCCTGCTCTCGCGCCAGGCACCACTGGCCGTGCATAAAGGTTTCGAGGGCGATGACGAAGACGCCCAGCGGCGTTTTATCTGGGGTACTTTCGCCGATGCCAACGGCACGCCGGTGACCATCATGAACGGCTACTTCCCCCAAGGTGAAAGCCGCGACCATCCCACCAAGTTCCCGGCCAAGGAACGCTTCTACAGCGACCTGCAGCACCTGCTGGAAAATCGCTTTAGCAACGACCAGCCCCTGGTGGTCATGGGTGACGTGAATATTTCCCCGGAAGACTGCGACATCGGCATCGGCGCCGAAAATGCCAAGCGCTGGCTCAAGACCGGCAAATGCAGCTTCCTGCCGGAAGAGCGCGAGTGGATGGCACGCTTGAAGAACTGGGGTCTAGTAGACAGCTTCCGTCACCTGAACCCCGAGGTGAACGATCGCTTCAGCTGGTTCGACTACCGCAGTCGCGGCTTCGAGGACGAACCCAAGCGTGGCCTGCGCATCGATCTGATCATGGCATCCCAGGGGCTGCTGCCCCGGGTCAAGGACGCCGGCGTCGACTATGAACTGCGGGGCATGGAAAAGCCCTCTGACCATGCGCCGATCTGGCTCGAGTTGAGCTGATTCACAGGCACAAAAAAGCCCATCGCAAGATGGGCTTTTTACTACCGCTTACATGTGGACCACTTCAACCCGTTCAGTGGTGCCGGCTGCTGCGATGGCGTTGATGGCGCTCTCGAGAGTGGGCTCCGAATCGTACAAATGGCTGACCAGAATCACTTCCTTGCCGGCCTTGAGCTTGAAATAAGGTTTACCGCCCGATGAAATTTTCTTGACGTAGCGCTCAGGAGAAGCGCAGTGTGCGCGGAACAGGCCGAGAGCCGCCTCGGCACTGTCCCGGCAAGGGAATCGGTCGCTTTGAAGCATGGTCTGCGCCTCCTTTGTCTTCAGCAAGAATCTGCATGCACCACTGCCATACTGCTTCAGCTCGAACCAGGCACTCATTTGTAACTCCTTTGCTTACTACGAAATAGCAGCACAACACTGCCGAGGCATCTGCGGGGGGATGACGCGTTGGCAGTCGCCCCAATCCCCGCCAGACAAAGTTGCCAACTCTACGCAGCCTCCGAAGACTGGTCTTTAGGACAAGTCTCAAAAAATCTAGAGAAAACAGCTATTTACGATGTAGGACTTTCGCCATTTATCGCCAGAAAGTGCCGCCCGTCACATACCTGTCACCTCCCTGACTTAATCTCGCCAGCACTCTCCTCTTTCTCAATAGAAGGCCAGTGCCGCCATGCCCCGCGCTTCCACCGTCAGTGAACGAGATATCTGGTGCCGGACCATCAGCCTGTTTCTGATCGGCTTTGTTTGCTATGCCCTGCCTTGGTCGGTGTTCGCCGCCTTGCCCCTGGCGCCCGACAATGCCGCCGTGCTGCGTATCCAGGGCTCCAACACCATCGGCGCCCAGCTTGGCCCGGCGCTGGTCAAGGGCTTGCTTGAACAACAGGGTCTGCACAACGTCAGGATCGAGGGCGGTGGCAAGGACAATGAGAAACGCGTTCTAGGACAGAGCGCCCAAGGTCGGACAGTCAGAGTGGACGTTGCCGCCCACGGTTCGAGTACCGGCTTTAGCGCACTGAAAAACGCCCAGGCCGATATTGCGGCCGCCTCACGACCGATCAAGGACAGCGAACTGGTGGAGCTGGAAAGCCTGGGAGACCTGAAAAGCCCTGGCGCCGAACAGGTCATCGCCATCGACGGGCTGGCAATCATCCTTCATCCGCGCAATCCGCTGAGCCAGCTAAGCACCGAGCAACTGGCCCGCCTGTTCAGTGGCGAGATCAAGACCTGGGAAGAGCTGGGGAGCACGGGCGGGCCGGTCCACCTGTATGCCCGGGATGATCAGTCCGGTACCTACGACACCTTCAAGGAGCTGGTCCTCAGCCGTCGCGGCAAGGCGTTGAACCCGGCGGCCAAGCGTTTCGAATCCAGCGAACAGCTGTCTGACGCGGTGAGCCGGGACCCTCAAGGCATCGGCTTCATCGGCCTGCCCTACGTACGCCAGGCCAAGGCCGTGGCGATTATCGACGGTGACTCCCAACCCATGCCGCCCCTCAACAGTCTGATCGCCACTGAGGACTACCCACTGTCGCGGCGTCTGTACCTGTACTTGCCGCCCAATGGGCAGAACCCCTGGGCGGACGCCCTGGTGAGTTTTGCCCAGAGCGCCAAAGGCCAGGCCATCGTCGCCGCCAACGGCTTTGTCGCCCAGACCGTGCAAGCCATGCGGGTAACGCCCAGCCCACAGATGCCCAAGGCCTACCAGCAACTGAGCCAGGACGCGCAACGCCTGAGCGTGAACTTTCGCTTCGAGGAGGGCAGCGCCAATCTGGACAACAAGGCACGCCAGGACCTGAATCGCGTCCTGGATTACCTGCGCCAGCACGGCAAGATGAACCGGCACGTCACTCTGGCCGGATTCGGGGATGCCAAGAGCGACCCGGCACGCGCTGCACTGCTGTCCAAGCTGCGGGCCATGACAGTGCGCAGGGAACTGGTAAAAAGCGGCGTGGTGTTTCGCGAGATCCGCGGTTTCGGCGCTGAGCTGCCAGTGGCGGCCAACAACGCCGACGAGGGCCGGATCAAGAACCGGCGCGTAGAAGTCTGGGTGTACTGAATACACAGCAACCGGCCTGCCACAGGCGTCGCCCGGCAGGCCGGCTGCATGATCATCAATGGCTGCTGCGCAGCATTTCCTTCGGCACATACTTGCCGATTTCGTACTTGCCAATGGCCGCGCGGTGTACTTCATCCGGGCCATCGGCCAGGCGCAAGGTGCGCTGCATGGCGTACATGTAGGCCAATGGGAAGTCATTGGATACCCCGGCCCCACCGTGAATCTGGATCGCCCGGTCGATCACCCGCAGGGCCACATTCGGCGCCACCACCTTGATCTGGGCAATCTCGCTCTTGGCCACTTTGTTACCCACGGTGTCCATCATGTAGGCCGCCTTGAGGGTCAGCAGCCGAGCCATGTCGATCTCCATCCGCGAGTCGGCGATCTTGTCGATATTGCCCCCCAGGCGAGCCAGCGGTTTGCCGAACGCGGTGCGATTCACCGCACGCTTGCACATCAATTCCAGCGCCCGCTCGGCCATGCCAATGGAACGCATGCAGTGGTGAATGCGGCCCGGACCGAGGCGGCCCTGGGCAATCTCGAAACCACGCCCCTCTCCCAGCAGCACGTTCTCATAAGGTACGCGGACGTTGTCGAACAACACTTCGGCGTGACCATGCGGCGCATCGTCGTAGCCAAACACCGGCAGTGGACGGACGATCTTCACCCCGGGGGTATCCACCGGCACCAGGATCATCGAGTGCTGCTGATGACGCGGCGCATCCGGATTGCTCAGGCCCATGAAGATCAGAATCTTGCAACGCGGATCACAGGCGCCCGAGGTCCACCACTTCTTGCCGTTGATGACCCACTGATCGCCGTCACGCACCGCGCGGGCCGCCATGTTGGTGGCGTCGGAGGAAGCCACATCCGGCTCGGTCATGGCGAACGCGGAGCGGATCTCGCCACGCAGCAGCGGCTCCAGCCAGCGCTGCTTCTGTTCTTCGCTGGCATAACGCACCAGTACTTCCATGTTGCCGGTATCCGGCGCCGAGCAGTTGAACGGCTCGGGGCCCAGCAGCGATCGGCCCATGATCTCCGCCAGTGGCGCATATTCAAGGTTGGTCAGGCCGGCCCCCAGTTCCGACTCAGGCAGAAACAAATTCCACAGACCTTCAGCCTTGGCCTTGAGTTTGAGCTCTTCCATGATGGCGGTCGGCTGCCAACGATCACCTTCGGCAACCTGACGCTCGAAGACCGCTTCAGCCGGATAAACATAGGCATCCATGAACGCGGTGACGCGCTCACGCAGCTCTTGAACCTTGGGGGAATAGGCGAATTCCATGGGCAGTTCTACCTTTGTGAAGAACGGGTGTTGGGGGACTGAAATCGATGCTAGATCAGCTACGAAAATTTACCTAGCCTATTCTCGGCGTGTATTAACATTCATCACCGATATATGATCGGCTGATCCGAAAGGCCTCCGAGCCTCCCTCACAGGCCCTAACAATAAGAGTGCAGCGCCATGAATCTGAGCAAGGTCGACCTCAACCTCTTCATCGTTTTCGACGCGATCTACACCGAAGCCAACCTGACCCGCGCCGGGCAGATCGTCGGCATCACCCAACCGGCGGTGTCCAACGCGCTGGCGCGTCTGCGCGAGACCTTCAATGATCCGCTGTTCGTCAGGACCGCCCAGGGCATGGTGCCCACCCCCATGGCACAGAACATCATCGGCCCGGTGCGCAATGCATTGTCACTGCTGCGGGTTTCAGTCCAGGAAAGTCGGATTTTCAACCCTCTGCAAGCGGTCAAGACCTACCGCATCAGCATGACCGACCTGACCGAGGCAGTGATCCTGCCCCCCCTGTTCCAACGCCTGCGCCGCCTGGCACCGGCGGTGATCATCGAGAGTTTCCTCTCCAAGCGCCGGGAGACCACCAAGGAACTGGCAGCCGGGCGCCTGGACTTTGCCGTGGACGCCCCCCTCAACACCGACCCCCAGGTGCGCCACGTCAAGCTCATGGAAGACCGTTACGTGTGCGCCATGCGCAAGGGGCACCCCCTGGCCGGCAAGGAAAAGTTCACCCTGGACGACTACCTGTCCCTGACCCACATCCATATTTCCAGCCGTCGCAGCGGCCTGGGCCATGTCGACCTGGCGCTGGGCAAGATGGGTATCCAGCGCAAGATCACCCTGCGCTCCCAGCACTACCTGATGGCTTCACAAGTGTTGCAACAAACCGACATGGTCATGACCGTCCCGGAACGTTTTGCCCGACGCCATGACCTGCAGGCCTTCAATCTGCCGGTCAATGATGTACCACCGGTGGAAACCCACCTCTATTGGCACGAAAGCACCGACCAGGACCCGGCTAACCGTTGGATGCGCGAACAGATGATCGAGTTGTGCCAACAGGTGACCGCCCACGAAAAGAAACTCGACCAGCAGACAGCCTGACCCCTTCGCCGGCAAGCCCTCACTGGAGGAGCCGGCTTGCCGGCGAACGGGATCGACGCGGATTGCTTGACGTATACGTAAACCTGCCTTTAGCTTAGCGCCAAGTCCCACCTTGAGCGCCTCCATGAGCAGCCAGACCTACAGCATCTCCGACCTCGCCCGCGAGCTCGACATCACCACCCGGGCCATACGCTTCTATGAAGAGCAGGGCCTGCTGGCCCCTGAGCGTCGCGGTCAGGAACGCATCTACTCCCCTCGGGACAAAGTCAGCCTGAAGCTGATCCTGCGGGGCAAGCGCATCGGCTTTTCCCTGGCCGAATGCCGTGAACTCATCGAGCTCTACGACCCCAGCAGCGGCAACCTGAAGCAGTTGCACAGCATGCTGGCGAAAATCGGCGAGCGCCGTGAGCAGCTCGAACAGCAGTTGCTCGACATCGAACAGATGAAGCTGGAACTGGACACCGCCGAAGAGCGCTGTACCCAGGCGCTGGAACAAACCATCCAGAACCAGAAAAGCACCGCACAATAATCCTTGGGACACCTGCGCCGCTCGCGCCGGCATCCGCCCTCACTCATAGAAGGTGAACCTGAATGTCACTCCCCAGCCATGTACGCCTGATCGAAGTGGGCCCCCGCGACGGTCTGCAGAACGAAGCCCAGCCCATCAGCGTCGAGGACAAGGTGCAATTGGTCGATGCCCTGACGGCGGCAGGCCTGGGCTATATAGAAGTCGGCAGTTTCGTCTCGCCCAAGTGGGTACCGCAGATGGCCGGTTCGGCCGAGGTCTTCGCCCGCATCCAGCGCAAGCCGGGGGTGGTCTACGGCGCGCTGGCGCCGAACCTGCGGGGCTTCGAAGACGCCCTGGCGGCGGGGGTCAAGGAAGTCGCGGTGTTCGCCGCCGCATCGGAGTCCTTCTCCCAGCGCAACATCAACTGCTCCATCAGCGAAAGCCTGCAGCGCTTCGTGCCGATCATGGAGGCCGCCAAGCAGCATGACGTCAGCGTGCGCGGGTATGTGTCCTGTGTGCTGGGCTGCCCTTACGAAGGTGAGGTAGCCCCGGAGCAAGTGGCCCTGGTGGCCCGTGAGCTGTACGCCATGGGCTGCTACGAAGTGTCCTTGGGCGACACCATCGGCACCGGTACCGCCGGCGCCACCCGCAGAATGTTCGAAGTGGTGGGCGCCCAGGTGCCACGGGAGAAGCTCGCCGGCCACTTCCACGACACTTATGGCCAAGCGCTGGCCAACGTCTACGCCAGTCTGCTGGAGGGCATCGCGGTGTTCGACAGTTCGATCGCCGGCCTCGGCGGCTGCCCCTATGCCAAGGGCGCTAGCGGTAACGTTGCTACCGAGGATGTGCTGTACCTGCTCAACGGCCTGGGCATACACAGCGGTATCGACATGGATCGCCTGATCGATGCTGGCCGGCAGATCTGCACGGTGCTGGGCCGCCCCAGCGGTTCTCGTGTGGCCAAGGCACGTAGCGCCGGGTGAGCCAATGTGCGGCCGGGTGTTACCGGCCGCTCTAAACGGTGGCGGGAACGAGTAACACGGAAACAGTTTGTCGATTTTATTGCGACGCAGATTGTCCTACAAAAACATCAAGCTGTTGATTTTAAAGGACTTTAAAAAGTTGGCACGGCTTCTGCTATCTCTATGGCATAACAAGAATAAAAAGCAGCAAACCTAATAAAAATAAGACGTAACGACTCTGACATAACAAAAACAACACGGCAGAGACGCAGCTAACAGATTTTTTTGGAGAGGATGTGATGTGCAGGAGGGCTTGCAAGAGCCACCCGCAACCGGTCAGAGAACAATAAAACTACCCTGAGGTAGCTCCCGAACTGGTTGGATCGCCCTGGCGACACGTTAGATCAGCGCTCAAAAAAATACGTTTGCTCTTGATCCCGGATGGGGATCGCCAAAAACAGCGGTAAAGGGCCACGGTTGCCAAAAACAACAATAGACCGCCCCTCAATAATAAAAAAGAGCACGCAACGACAAATTAAAGGGGAGCTTCGGCTCCCCTTTGTGCTTTCTGCGATTTAGCTTTTGCCTGCCCTTCTCGCCCATAAAGCGTGCACCCGTCCAGATGCACGCTCCAGCAATGCTCACACCCTGCTCACCTGCTCGCGCAACTCCTCGATGCTGATTTCGCGCATGCGGAATTTCTGGATCTTGCCGGTTACCGTCATCGGAAACTCCTCGACGAACTTGAAGTAACGCGGCGTCTTGAAGTGGGCGATGCGCTCCTTGCACCAGGCCTGCAGCTCGACTTCATTGGCGCAATGCCCGGGATGAAACTTGATCCAGGCGACGATTTCCTCTCCGTACCTGGCGCAGGGAATGCCGATCACCTGTACATCGGCCACGGCAGGATGGGTGAAGAAAAACTCTTCCAGCTCCCGCGGGTAAATATTCTCGCCACCGCGGATGATCATGTCCTTGTTGCGCCCGGCAATGCACACATAACCCTGCTCGTTCATGGTGGCCAGGTCGCCGGTGTGCATCCAGCCCGCCTGATCAATGGATTCACTGGTGCCCTGGGGATTGTTCCAGTAACCGAGCATGACGCTGTAACCCCGGGTGCAGAGTTCACCGATGGTGCCCCGGGGCACCAGATTGCCGGCCTCGTCGATGATCTTGCTCTCCAGGTGCGGCTGGGTACGGCCCACGGTGGTGACCCGCAACTCCAGATCATCGGCAGGACCCGTCTGCAACGACACCGGACTGGTCTCCGTCATGCCGTAGGCGATCTGCACCTCGCTCATGTGCATCTCGCTGATGACCCGGCGCATCACCTCGATCGGACAAGTGGCACCGGCCATGATCCCGGTACGCAGGCTCGACAGGTCGAACTCACCACGCCTGGGCTGGTCGAGCATGGCGATGAACATCGTGGGCACCCCATACAAGCCGGTAGCCCGCTCCTCGGCCACGGTACTGAGGGTCAGCAACGGGTCGAAGGCATCGTTGGGGTAGATCATGGTGGTGCCGTGGGTGATACAGCCCAGGTTGCCCATGACCATGCCGAAGCAGTGATACAGCGGCACCGGGATCACCAGCCGATCTGCCGCGGTCAGGCCCAGGCTCTCTCCCACCATGTAACCGTTATTGAGGATGTTGTAATGACTCAGGGTCGCACCCTTGGGGAAACCGGTGGTGCCGGAGGTGTACTGGATATTCACCGGCTGATCGAAATCCAGGCTGTCCTGGCGCGCCTGCAATTGCTCGGCGGTGGCTCCAGCGGCAAGGGCCGTCAGTTGCGACCAGGGCAGAAAGCCGGAGGGCGGCTGGACATCCAGGCTGATCACTCCACGCAACTCCGGCAGGCACTCACAGTGCAATTGACCGATGGATTGCTCCGCCAACTCGGGGATCAGCCCCTGCAGCATGCCGTGGTAGTCAGAGGTCTTGAAGGCTCCGGCGCAGATCAGCCACTGGCAGCCGGACTGCTTGAGCACATATTCCAGCTCGGAACTGCGATAGGCCGGGTTGATGTTCACCAGGATCGCGCCGATCTTGGCACTGGCAAATTGGGCGATGCACCACTGGGCGCAGTTGGGGGCCCAGATCCCCAGTCGATCCCCCGTCTTCAGCCCCAAGGCCAGCAGCGCCCTGGCATGCAGGTCGACTGCCTCGCGCAGTTGCTGCCAGCTGTAGCGCAACTGCTGATGACGCACCACCAGGGCTTCCCCCTGGGGATAGGCAGCGACGGTGTTGTCGAAGGCCTGACCGATGGTCAGCGCCAGCAATGGCTTGTCTTGCGTACCACGGGTGTAACTGCGATCCGGCTGGAAACCCGAGTGTTCCATGACGACCCCTATTGTCTTTATTAGTGGGTGTTCAGGAGCCTGGCCGATGGTGCGAAAAAGCCTGGCTCCAATCGAAAGCCCTGCTACTCTGGCGCAAGTTGACGTTTACGTAAAGGGCGATTGACAGCCTTCGGTCGCAGGTTTACGTTAACGTAAAGGTGAGAGCTAGACAGCGCCGCTCTCTGCAGCCCATTCCCTCAATAAAAACAAGTTTGAAGGTGCCCCGCCATGAGTTACCCGACCCTGAACTTCGCCCTCGGTGAAACCATTGACATGCTGCGCCAACAGGTCCAGGCCTTCGTCAAGGCGGAACTGGCTCCTCGGGCGGCACAGATCGATGTCGACAACCTGTTCCCCGCCGACATGTGGCGCAAGTTCGGCGACATGGGTCTCTTGGGCATTACCGTAGCGGAAGAATACGGCGGCGCCGGGCTGGGTTACCTGGCCCACGTGGTGGCCATGGAAGAGATCAGCCGCGGCTCCGCCTCGGTGGCACTGTCCTATGGTGCCCACTCCAACCTCTGCGTGAACCAGATCAACCGCAACGGCAACCATGAGCAAAAGAGCAAATACCTGCCCAAGCTGATCAGCGGCGAACACATTGGCGCCCTGGCCATGAGCGAACCCAACGCCGGCTCCGACGTGGTGTCGATGAAGCTGCGCGCCGACAAGCGCGGTGACCACTTCGTCCTCAACGGCAGCAAGACCTGGATCACCAACGGCCCCGACGCCAACACCTACGTGATCTACGCCAAGACCGACCTGGAAAAGGGCCCCCACGGCATCACTGCCTTCATCGTCGAGCGTGACTGGAAAGGCTTCAGCCGCAGCAACAAGTTCGACAAGCTGGGCATGCGCGGCTCCAACACTTGCGAGCTGTTCTTCGATGACGTGGAAGTGCCGGAGGAAAACATCCTCGGCGTGCTCAACGGCGGGGTCAAAGTGCTGATGAGCGGCCTGGACTACGAGCGCGTGGTGCTCTCCGGCGGCCCGACCGGGATCATGCAAGCCTGCATGGACCTGGTGGTGCCCTACATCCACGACCGCAAGCAGTTCGGTCAGAGCATCGGCGAGTTCCAGTTGATCCAGGGCAAGATCGCCGACATGTACACCCAGCTCAACGCCAGCCGCGCCTACCTGTACGCCGTGGCCCAGGCCTGTGAGCGTGGCGAAACCACCCGCAAGGACGCCGCCGGGGTGATTCTCTACAGCGCCGAACGTGCCACCCAGATGGCCCTGGATGCGATCCAGATCCTTGGCGGCAACGGCTACATCAACGAATTCCCCGCGGGCCGCCTGCTGCGTGACGCCAAGCTCTACGAAATCGGCGCCGGCACCAGCGAAATCCGCCGCATGCTGATCGGTCGCGAACTGTTCAACGAAACCAAGTAAGAGCAGCCGCAAGTTGCGAGCTACGAGCGGCAAGCCAAAGCTGCCGTAATACCGACTTACTTTTGCAGCTTGAAGCGTGTCGCTTGAAGCTGCCGTAGGCCCTCCCATGATTCTGAAGTCTCAGCTCAACCCGAAATCCCCCGAGTTCGCGCAGAACGCGGCCAGCATGCTGGCCCAAGTCGACGCCCTGCATACCCTGCTCGCCCAGGTCCAGCAAGGCGGTGGTGCCAAGGCCCAGGAGCGCCACACTTCCCGGGGCAAACTGCTGCCGCGCGAGCGTATCAACCGCCTGCTCGACCCTGGCTCGCCGTTTCTTGAAGTCAGCCCCCTGGCCGCCTACGAGGTCTATGGCGAAGACGTGCCCGCCGCCGGCGTGATTGCCGGCATCGGTCGGGTAGAAGGCATCGAATGCATGATCGTGGCCAACGACGCCACGGTGAAAGGTGGCTCCTACTACCCGCTGACGGTAAAAAAACACCTGCGGGCCCAGACCATCGCCCAACAGAACCGCCTGCCCTGCATCTACCTGGTGGACTCCGGCGGCGCCAACCTGCCGCGCCAGGACGAAGTATTCCCGGACCGCGAGCACTTCGGCCGGATCTTCTTCAACCAGGCCAACATGAGCGCCCAGGGCATCCCGCAGATCGCCGTGGTCATGGGTTCCTGCACCGCCGGCGGCGCCTACGTGCCGGCCATGGCCGACGAAGCCATCATGGTTCGTGAACAGGCCACCATCTTCCTCGCCGGCCCGCCCCTGGTAAAAGCCGCCACCGGCGAGGTGGTGAGTGCCGAAGAGTTGGGCGGCGCCGACGTGCACTGCAAGATTTCCGGGGTTGCCGACCACTACGCCGACAGCGATGAACACGCCCTGGCCCTGGCCCGGCGCAGCGTGGCCAACCTCAACTGGCACAAGCAGGGCCAGTTGCAGCAACGCACGCCAATTGCTCCGCTGTATGCCCGTGAAGAGCTGTACGGCGTGGTGCCGGCCGATCCCAAGCAGCCCTTCGATGTACGCGAAGTCATCAGCAGGCTGGTGGACGGCTCGTTGTTCGATGAGTTCAAGGCCCTGTTCGGCACCACCCTGGTCTGCGGTTTCGCTCACCTGCATGGCTACCCTATCGCCATCCTCGCCAACAACGGCATCCTCTTCGCCGAAGCCGCGCAAAAAGGCGCGCACTTCATCGAACTGGCCTGCCAGCGTGGGATTCCCCTGCTGTTCCTGCAGAACATCACCGGCTTCATGGTGGGCCAGAAATACGAGGCTGGCGGCATCGCCAAGCACGGCGCCAAGCTGGTCACTGCGGTGGCCTGCGCCAAGGTGCCGAAATTTACCGTGATCATCGGTGGCAGCTTCGGGGCCGGTAACTACGGCATGTGCGGTCGCGCCTACGATCCACGCTTTCTGTGGATGTGGCCCAACGCGCGAATTGGCGTGATGGGTGCCGAACAGGCGGCCGGGGTGCTGGTCCAGGTCAAGCGCGAGCAGGCGGAACGCGGCGGACACCCTTTCGACGCCGCCCAGGAAGCCGAGATCAAACAGCCGATCCTCGATCAATACGAGCACCAGGGGCACCCTTACTACTCCAGCGCCCGGCTGTGGGACGACGGCGTCATCGACCCGGCACAGACCCGTGACGTCCTGGCCCTGGCCCTGTCTGCGGCCCTTAATGCCCCCATCGAACAGAGCCGCTTCGGCGTGTTCCGCATGTAATCCTGCGCGAGAAGAACATGAGCGACTTCAATACCCTGGAACTGCTGCGTGACCCTCGTGGCTTCGCCACCCTGTGGCTCAGCCGCGAAACCAAGAACAACGCCTTCAACGCCGAGATGATCCGCGAGCTGATCCTGGCCCTGGATCAGGTGCAGGGCGACCCGAGCCTGCGCTTCTTGCTGCTGCGCGGACGCGGCAAGCACTTCAGTGCCGGCGCCGACCTGGCCTGGATGCAGCAGTCCGCCGAACTCGACTACCAAACCAACCTCGACGATGCCCGGGAACTGGCGGAGTTGATGTACAACCTGGCCAAGCTGAAGATCCCGACCCTGGCCGTGGTGCAAGGCGCAGCATTTGGTGGCGCCCTGGGCCTGATCAGTTGCTGCGACATGGCAATCGGTACCGACGATGCGCAGTTCTGCTTGTCGGAAGTCCGCATTGGCCTGGCACCAGCGGTCATCAGTCCCTTTGTGGTCCAGGCCATTGGCGAGCGCGCCGCCCGACGTTATGCCCTCACCGCCGAGCGCTTTGGCGGCCAACGGGCACGAGAAATCGGCTTGCTGGCGGAGAGTTACCCGGCTGCCGAGCTGGAACAGCAAGTCACCCAATGGATCGACAATCTGCTGCTCAACAGCCCCCAAGCCATGCGTGCCAGCAAGGACCTGCTGCGAGAAGTGGGCAATGGCGCCCTCACCACAGCCCTGCGTCGCTACTGCGAAAATGCCATCGCGCGGATTCGGGTCAGCACCGAAGGCCAGGAAGGCCTGCGGGCCTTCCTGGAAAAACGCCCGCCCAGTTGGCAGTCCGAGACCACGACCAAGGAGTCCCGCTGATGAGCGCCCCTGTTCTAGACACTTTACTGGTGGCCAACCGTGGCGAGATCGCCTGCCGCGTGATGCGCACCGCCAAGGCCTTGGGCCTGACCACCGTGGCCGTGCACAGCGCCACCGACCGCGATGCCCGGCACAGCCGCGAGGCAGATATCCGCGTCGACCTGGGGGGCAGCAAGGCCGCCGACAGTTACTTGCAGATCGACAAGCTGATCGCTGCGGCCAAGGCCAGCGGCGCCCAGGCCATTCACCCCGGCTACGGTTTTCTCTCGGAAAACGCCGGTTTTGCCCGAGCCATCGAAGCGGCGGGCCTGATCTTTCTCGGCCCGCCCGCCTCGGCCATTGACGCCATGGGCAGCAAATCGGCGGCCAAGGCACTGATGGAAACCACCGGCGTACCTCTGGTGCCGGGTTATCACGGCGAAGCCCAGGACCTGGAAACCTTCCGCAGTGCCGCCGAGCGCATCGGCTACCCGGTACTGCTCAAGGCCACCGCTGGCGGCGGCGGCAAGGGCATGAAAGTGGTCGAGGACGTCAGCCAGTTGGCCGAAGCCCTGGCCTCGGCCCAACGTGAAGCCCAATCATCCTTTGGCGATTCGCGGATGCTGGTGGAAAAGTACCTGCTCAAGCCACGCCACGTGGAGATCCAGGTGTTCGCCGACCAACACGGCAACTGCCTGTACCTCAACGAGCGCGACTGCTCGATCCAGCGGCGTCACCAGAAAGTGGTCGAAGAAGCCCCCGCTCCCGGCCTCAGCCCCGAGTTGCGCAAGGCCATGGGCGAAGCCGCCGTGCGCGCGGCCCAGGCCATCGGCTACGTCGGCGCCGGCACCGTGGAGTTTCTCCTCGATGCTCGCGGCGAATTCTTCTTCATGGAGATGAATACAAGGCTGCAGGTGGAACACCCGGTTACCGAAGCCATTACCGGCCTCGATCTGGTGGCCTGGCAAATACGCGTGGCCCAGGGTGAAGCCCTGCCCATCAGCCAGGAACAGGTCCCGCTGCTGGGGCACGCCATTGAAGTGCGCTTGTATGCCGAAGATCCGGGCAACGACTTCCTTCCCGCGACCGGGCGCCTGGAGTTGTATCGCGAATCCGCCGCTGGCCCGGGCCGTCGGGTCGACAGCGGGGTCGAGGAAGGCGATAGCGTGTCGCCCTTCTACGATCCGATGCTGGGCAAGCTGATCGCCTGGGGCGAAAACCGCGAGCAGGCTCGTCTGCGCCTGCTAAGCATGCTGGACGAGTTCGCCATCGGTGGCCTGAAAACCAACCTGGCGTTCCTGCGGCGCATCATTGCCCATCCAGCGTTCGCCGAGGCGCAACTGGATACCGGATTTATCCCACGCTATCAGGAACAATTACTGCCAGCGCCCAGCGAACTCGGCGCGGACTTCTGGCAAGCGGCCGCACAGGCGTTTACACAAAGCCAGCCGGAACGGGTGCGTAGCGACGACCTGCAGTCCCCATGGTCGGCAGTCAATGGCTGGCGCAGCGCGTTACCGGCCCAGACCAGCCTGCACCTGAGCTGTGCCGGACAGGATCAGGCCATCAGCCTGGGCGCTCGCTCGCCAGCCTTCCAGTTGCAAGGTGAACACCTATGGGTAGAGCAACAGGGGCTGCGTCGTGAACATCGCGCCATTCGCCGTGGTGACACTCTGTACCTGCACTGGCAGGGCGAGATGCACAGCGTCACGGCTTACGATCCGATTGCTGCAGCCGATGCCAGTCACAGCCACCAGGGCGGACTTACTGCGCCCATGAACGGCAGCATCGTGCGGGTGCTGGTCAGCGCCGGGCAAAGCGTCGAAGCCGGTGCGCAACTGGTGGTGCTGGAGGCGATGAAGATGGAACACAGCATCCGCGCGCCCCAGGCAGGCGTCATCAAGGCACTGTATTGCCAGGAAGGCGAAATGGTTAGTGAAGGCAGTGCGTTGGTAGAGTTGGAGTAAACCCACTAATAAGAAAGCCCCTTCCTAGCTGTAGGAAGGGGCCTTTCAAGCAAGTTAAAACTTCGCAGTAGCTTGTACGACTACACCAATAACCCGGCACTCGTCGCTGTAGAGCATCTTCGGATAGGTGGGATTGAGGGGAACCAGATAATGCTGACTGCCCTCTTTCACCCACTTACGAAAGATCGCCTCGGCATTACCGGGACACTGTACGACCACCAACTTCCCAGGCTCGGCGGTAATAGCCGGGTCCACCAGAATCAGCATGTCCTGACTGATGCTCAAGCCGCTGGGCGCAATCATTGCGTCACCGACTACCACCAGCCAGAACGCCGCGCCTTGAGCCTGATAATCGGAAAGCTCATAGCGCTCCGGTACATAGGCTGACTTGCCATCTTCACGAACTTCCCCAGCAGCTCGCCAATCGCTCACCGGATAACGGAAATACGGATTGTACTTGTGCAACAGTGAAGGCTCGTTCACCAGGGGTTCGCCATCGTCACCGAGCATGGGTTTCTCGCGGACCACCAGGGCAACTTCCAGAAAGCCCATGCCGATCTCTTCAAGCACCCGATTCATGTCTTCGATCTTTGGCTGACGGCGTTTGCTCAACCAATGACCGATACCACCTTGAGACATGCCCAGACGCTCGGCGAGTTTTTCCTGTGTGACCTTGCGGCCTTTCATGTTGGCTTTGACCAACTCGATCCATTTGTCCATGGACTGAACAATACGTTGTGTATTTCCGGCCTCAACACACAACTTGTAGTATTTGAAATCTCGTCACAATTACAATACGTATTAATCTAGTTCATACCCCTCTTTCCTTTTCTCAAACAGGACGGAACACTTTATGAACGCAAGCAGCAAGGACGTGCCAGAGCTCGATACAGAGACCACATTGAATTCACTCAAGGGCAGCCACGCAGCACGACGGGCGATGGACTACTACTTGAAGCCCGCGCTGACCGGATCGGACAAGGAAGAGAAGTTTTTCGAGGTCAGGCGCAACCTCAGCAGCGAGGAAGCCATGATCCATGCATCCGATCTGCTGCGCTGTGCAGCAGCCACCGCCTATGACGCGGCCGACAATCTGCGGGGGGCCAAGCGTGACCTGGCTTTTTCCGTGGTGCACATGATCGACCTGGCCAAAGCCCTGGTGGACAAGTCCCTGGAAAGTCAGCGCTTTGAGTCCAGCTGAGGCGCCGGCAAGGAATAAACAGCGGAAACAGGAGAAATGGAAAAATATTTTCCGAAGGGCAGGGAAAAACATTTGACTTGCAAATGATAATGATTATTATTGCAAGCAACTGGTCGCGAGATCAGTCGATAGCCCAAAGGACCTTAGGTCGGACCTTTGGATTATCTCCTCATCAGGCTAATCACGGTTTTTGACCCGGCTTTTTGCCGGGTCTTTTTTTTGCCAGTTTTCTGGCTTGGCTTCAGGCTAATGAAGACGTGGATGCAGCTAAAATAATGGCGGCGATGATAGCAAAAGAATGTCCTTTTGCAAGATAGCAGCCGTGCTAAATGGCCAGGAAAGACAAAAGTAGCGCTTGAGAATCAATCGCATAGCCACTAAGCTGCTTCTGCGTCAAGGACGACGCCCCCCCTTCTATTACCCCCCTCAGTGTGTAGAGTAGCGGTCATAACAATCCTATACAGGGACCGACCATGACCGTGGGTAATCACACTTCGTTTCAAATTACTGCCGACTTCGACAGCGGCAATATCAACGTGCTGGACATCAGCAATCCGCTGCAGGCACTGCTGGCCATCCGCCCGGATACCCAGAGTCCGCACTTCCAATGGTTTCACTTCAAGGTCAGCGGCCTGCATGTCGGCCAGGAACATTGGTTCCGCCTGACCAACGCCAGCCAGTCCTCCTACAACAAAGCCTGGACCGGCTACCAGGCCGTCGCTTCCTATGACCATGTGAACTGGTTTCGCGTACCGACGATCTTCGAAGGTGACGCCCTGCGTTTCAATCTGGAGGCCACCCAGACTCACGCCTGGTTCGCCTACTTCGAGCCCTACAGTCGCGGGCGCCACGACTGGCTGATCGATCAAGCCCTGAGCAAGGCCGACACCGAACTGTTGGCAGTGGGCAAAAGCGTCGAAGGCCGGGATATCCAGCTTCTGCGCAAGGGCAGCGGCAAGGAAGGGCAGCGCAAGATCTGGATCATTGCCCAACAGCATCCCGGCGAGCACATGGCCGAATGGTTCATGGAAGGTGTGATCGAGCGCCTGCAACACCGGGATGACCCGGAGCTCAACTCGCTGCTGGCCAAGGCCGATCTGTACCTGGTGCCCAACATGAACCCGGACGGCGCGTTCCACGGCCACCTGCGCACCAACGCCAAGGGCCAGGACCTGAATCGCGCCTGGCAGAACGCCAGCCAGGAACTGAGCCCGGAGGTGCTGTTCGTCCAGCAGCAGATGGAAAAGTACGGCGTCGACCTGTTTCTTGATGTGCACGGCGATGAAGAAATTCCTCACGTCTTCACCGCCGGCTGCGAGGGCAACCCGGGCTACACGCCACGCCTGGCGGGACTCGAAGAGCATTTTCGCAGCCACTTGAAGCGCCAGACCCGAGACTTCCAGACTACCCACGGCTACGCCCGGGACAATCCCGGAGAGGCCAACATGACCCTGGCCTGCAATGCCGTCGGGGAGAAATACGACTGCCTGGCGCTGACCCTGGAGATGCCTTTCAAGGACCACGACGATAACCCCAACCCCGTCACCGGCTGGTCCGGCAAGCGCTCCATGCAGCTGGGCAAGGATGTCATGAGCACCCTCGCCGACCTAGTGGATCACCTGCGCTGAACCCGAATGACGGCTGCGCGAGCCTGTGCGCAGTCGTCACTCATCGGCGCCAGCCGGCACCCGTCGGCAATCCTCCGGCCCCAGCAAGCGCCCATCCGCCGCACGCAGTTCCAGCGCACGTAACGGTTGCCCGGTTTCCCGGTCGACCATTCGCGAATGCGCCTCGCCCTCCTCGTAGAAAAACGCCTCGCCCCATTGGCGCAAGCCGATGATCAGGGGAAACAGCCCCTTGCCCTTTGGCGTCAGCACGTACTCCTGGTAGGCACTGCCATCCGAGGCCGGCACCACTTCAAAAACCCCGTGTTCCACCAGGGTGCGCAAACGTGCGGCAAGAATGTTCTTGGCCATGCCGAGGTTGCGCTGGAACTCGCCAAAGCGACGGATGCCGTCAAAGGCATCCCGCACAATCAGCAACGACCACCAATCACCGATGGCGTCCAGTGAGCGGGCCACCGGGCACTCGGCATCTTGCAAGCTGGTGCGTTTAACCATGCTGGGCAGTCTCCGTTCGGGCCACAGAAAAGTGGTTGCAATATAAAACCACGATCTCTACCGTACAACTGGTTTTATAACGAAACCAGATACGGAGCCCGACATGTCACGCGATCCTTCCCCTCCTGCCCCCTCGACTCTTTCACCACGGGTGGTGCTGCTGTTCGCCATCGCCTGTGGCCTGGCGGTGGGCAACGTCTACTACGCCCAGCCGCTTCTGGACGCCATGGCCCGAACCTTCGACCTGCCGCCGGCCACGGTGGGCATCATCATCACCCTGACCCAGGTGGGCTACGGCCTGGGGCTGCTGTTGCTGGTGCCTTTGGGCGACCTGCTCAACCGCCGGCGACTGATCGTCACCCAGACTCTGCTGTCAGTGCTGGCCTTGCTAATGGTGGCCCTGGCCCCCAGCAGCGCCTGGCTGCTGTTGGGCATGGCCAGCACCGGCCTGCTGGCGGTGGTGACCCAAACTCTGGTGGCCTATGCCGCGAACCTGGCACCCACAGCCCAGCGTGGACAGGTGGTCGGCATGGTGACCAGCGGCATCGTGGTGGGCATTCTGCTGGCCCGCACCGTGGCCGGAACCATGGCCGATCTGGCCGGCTGGCGTTCGGTCTATCTGTTGTCGGCCGGCTTGACCCTGCTGGTGGCCCTGACCCTGTGGAGAGTGCTGCCCAGAGTTGAACAGCCACCCGCGGCGCAACGCTACGGGCAATTGCTCGGCTCACTGTTGCAACTGTTCAGGGAAGAAAAAGTGCTGCGCGACCGTGCAGTGCTGGCGATGTTGATCTTCGCCGCAGGCACCGTCTTGTGGACCCCTTTGGTGCTGCCTCTGAGCGCCCCGCCGCTGTCGCTGTCTCACACCGAAATCGGCCTGTTTGGCCTGGCCGGGGCCGCCGGCGCCCTGGGCGCAGCAAGGGCCGGGCACTGGGCGGATCGCGGCCTGGCGCAGTGGACCAGCGGCCTGGCTCTGGCGTTGATGTTGCTGTCCTGGCTGCCCATCGCCTTTACCCAATCGTCCCTGTGGGCACTGCTACTGGGAGTCATCACCTTCGACCTGGGCTTGCAGGCCGTCCACGTCACCAGCCAGAGCCTGATCTACAGCGTGCGCCCACAAGCCCAGAGCCGCTTGGCCGCCGGTTACATGCTGTTCTACTCCCTGGGCAGCGCCGGCGGCTCGATTGCCGCCACCGCCACCTACGCCTGGGCTGGCTGGATCGGTGTCTGCCTGCTGGGAGCCGCTATCAACAGCCTGGCACTGGTCTATTGGCTGTGGAGCCTGAACCCCGGGAAAGCCCGGACCGAGGCTCGCTGTGCCATTTGAACGACACAGCAGGCTTGCTCAAGGGGGACTTAACCACGCCCCCGCAGCATGCTCTGCAATACCCCGTCTCGGCGGACCCAGCCATGGAACAGTGCCGCCGCCAGATGCAGCAACACCGTCAGGAACAGCAGATAAGCCAGGTAGCCATGGGCCTTGCGCAAGAGAGCGAACACCTGGGCATTGGCCGGCAGGATCGCCGGCAACTGCAACGAACCGCTCAGCATCACCGGGTCCCCGGCCGCCGAAATCATGGCCCAGCCCAGTACCGGCAAGCCCAGCATCAGGGCGTACAGCAGCACATGGGAGGCTTTGGCCGCCAACACCTGCCAGCCCGGCAAGTCTGCCGGCAGCGGCGGTTGCCGAGTGGAAAAACGCACAAACAGGCGCACCGCCGCCAACAGCAGAATGGCGATGCCCAACGGCTTGTGCAGGTGGATCAGCCACTCATGACGGGCGGACACCGAGGTCACCATGCCGGCACCGATAAACAGCATGGCAATGATCATCAGCGCCATCAGCCAGTGCAGCAGACGCGCCAGCGGGGCGAAGTGTTGAGGTTGGCTATTCATGGACGCGGTTCCTGGGCGGAGGGCAATTGACTGACTTCACTGGTGCGACGCAGGTAGGAACTGGCGTAGGCGGCAGAGCGTGCCGCCAGCAGGGGATCATCGGAGGCCTGGATGCCATTGGGCAGGACCAGCGGGTCGTAATTGATGTCCCGGCACTGGCCACTGTTCTGCGGCTGGGTGCCTTGCAGCACCAGGGTCCCGGCATTGATCACCGGACGCTCTGCGGGCCAGGCCTTGCTGGCGTCATTGGTGGGGTCATCGGGCGCCGCCAGGGTGATCTGCAAACGCCAGCGCAACGGCCCTTGAGCCAGGCGCTGCGTCAGGTCCTGTTCCAGGTAGTCCGCGCCTTGCGGAGCGCTGCCCTGGGCTGGCGCCTCACCGGTCTCGGGGACCACGCCCCAACGCACCGCCTGGCGCTGGCCATTGGCATTGACCAGGTAGAAGGCATTGATCCCGTTGTAGCTTTCACTGGCGTAGCTGGCTGAAGGCTTGGCGCTCTTGACCCATTGCAAGAAGGGCCCAGCCTCGGGGTGAGCGGCAAAGAACGCCGGCACCCTGGTCGGGTCCGGCTTGCCCGTGGCCGGATCAGGGGAGCTGGCCTGCTGCAGTTGATAGAACGCCTCGGGAGTGCCCACCGGAAACACCGGCATGCTGTTCATTCCCGTGCGCCACTGCTGGCCGTTGGCCTGGAGGAAACGCAACGCCAGGCTGCGGATCGGTACGCTGCTGTCCGGCGCATAGGGGTTGCCGCTGGGCAGGGCAAAACGCCCCACCACCGGCGTTTGCGCCTCACTGAACACCTGTGCCGTGGAGTAGGCCCGGGCCTCGCCACTGCTCTGGAAGTAACCGATGACACACACGCCCTTGGCGTGGTTGCGGCGAAACCCCGGATGCACGCCGTTATTGGTCTCCAGCACATCCACCAGGGCCTTGGGGGTCAGGCGTTGCGGGTCGAAATTGCCGTGCACGTAGGCCAGCGCCGCGGCAGCGGCGGCCACCACCCAGGCAATGGCCCCCAGGCGCAAGGTCAGGCTGACAGCACTCAAGGGCGGACGATCGGGTGGCGAGGATGGGGCAGCCATGGACATCTCCAGTACGCGGGGCCACAGGGGCAAGGACCTGTCAGACGCAACCCGGTACCGGTTATTCCAGACGCCGATATTTATTTTTCCGCGACTGGAATAACCTGCAGCACGGCGCGTCTTCCTAGTCCCAAGCCTAGTGACTGGCCCAGCACCTGCAGGACTTCATGAACGATTTCGACGAACAGCTACGCCTGCTGCTCCCCCGCCTCAGGCGCTTTGCCCTGTCCCTGACGCGCCAGCCCAGCAGCGCCGACGATCTGGTGCAGTCCTGCCTGGAGCGCGCCTTGTCGAGTCGGGCCCATAAACGCCCCGAAGGCGATTTGCGAGCCTGGCTGTTTTCCATCCTCTACCGGCAGTTTCTTGATGCCCACCGACGCTCCCGGCGTTACGCACGCATGCTCGAATTCTTTACCGGCCGTGACGACGCCCAGCCTTCGGTGGAGCGCACCGTAGTCGCCCAGTCGACCCTGGCAGCCTTCGAGCGCCTGAACGCCGAGCAACGCGCCCTGCTGCTCTGGGTCTCGGTGGAGGGCTTGAGCTACAAGGAAGTGGCAGAGATCCTCCTGGTCCCCGTCGGCACCGTGATGTCGCGCCTGTCCAGGGCCCGCCAGGCGCTGCGCCAACTCAGCGACGGCGAAATCAGCAGCCCCTCTCTACGGATACTCAAATGATCAGCCTGCCCCCCAGCGACAGCGACCTGCACGCCTACGTCGATCACCAACTCAGCGAAGCGGACCGCCGGGTGCTGGACAGTTACCTGGCCAACCATCCGCAGACGGCGGCCCAGGTCCAGGCCTGGCAGCAGGATGCCCAGCACCTGCGGGCCGCCCTCGGTGGCGCCCTGCTGCAAGCGCCCAACCCGGCGCTGGAGCCGACGCTGATCCGTGCGCGCCACCAGCAGCGGGGCTTGCGGCGCCTGGCCAGTGCCGCGGCGCTGCTCGTGGCGGTCGGGGTTGGCGGTCTGAGCGGCTGGCAGGCCCGGGAGCTGACCCTGGCTGGCAACGGCGTGCTGCCGATGACCGATGCCCTCCAGGCGTATCGCCTGTTCGCCGAGCAAGGCATCCTGCCGGCGGACTTCAAGGTCCAGGACAACGGCGCCATGCAAGCCTGGCTGGATCGCTACTTCACCCAGGCCAGCCCGCTGCCGGACCTGCACGACGCTGGCTTCAAAGCGGTCAGCGGGCGCCTGCTCAGTACCGAACAAGGGCCGGCGGCAATGGTTCTGTACCAGGATCGCGAGGGGCGCAAAGTCAGCTTCTACATCCGCCCGCCAGGACCGCAAAACACCCTGCTACCCCGTGGCAGCCGCCGTGACGGCCCGTTGCAGGCACAGTACTGGTCCGGCGGGGGCTACAACTACGCCATGGTCGGCCCAGCGGAAATTCCCCTGTAGGCCTTCAGAACCCCACGTCCAGCACCACGTTGTCGATGTAGGTGCCGGCTGGGGGCGTATTCTGGTCGGTGTAGATCCTGGCGTTGTAGTTGAAGATCTGGCTGCCGGTACCCAGGCCATTGCCCGGGTTCACTTCGGCATCGGTGCTGGAACGTCGGGCACTGCCAACGCTGCCCCAACGGGTGTTGCCGGCACTTTTGAAAATGTCGTAGGCCAGGTAGTTGCTGCCGGAAATCATCCGCCGTCGCCCTCCTGCGCTCACGGGTTGCTGGCCGTCGCTCAAGCCCACGGTATAGGCACTGCCCTTGGTGCAGGACAGGTTGATGGTCTGCCCGGTGACCGTGGCGAACGCACTGACCACCGGCGCGCTGCCGAAACTGATGTTCGGCGCGGTGATCACGCAATCGTTGGACACCGTCATGTTCACCGTAAGGGCCTGGGTGCCGCTGCCGATGTCCCGTCCCAGACAGATCCCCAGCGCGCCGATCCCGGCGCAATAGTTCCAGCTCCAGAAGATGCTCAGGTTCTCGGTGTAGACCCCTGCCGCTACATTGCTGCCGGTGATGGTCCCCATGTAGATGGGCACGGTCTTGGCCACGGTGGCGCTGCCCAGCAAGCCCAGGAGGTCGATGATCGAGTTGCGCGCGAAGTCGAACTGCACGCCCCGAGTGATCGGATAGCTGGTGCTGTTGTTGGCGTACAGGGTGTAGCCGATGACATCGCCCGTGGGGCCGACCATACCGCTGGTGCTGGAAGTGATGGTGGCGTAGAAGTGGTCGTTGCTGGCCAGCAGGCTCAACAGCGAGCCAGTGCAGCTCAAGCCCGCATTGGTGGTGGAAGCCGGCTGCGAAGTGGTACGCACCAGGATCGAGCTGACGCTGCCGAACCCCGCCGGTGCGGTGCTGACGGTGTTGCACAGCGCCTGGGCCTGCAGCGTCAGCAGACTCGCCAGCAGCCCCACTATTGCCTGTCGCCATCCCTTGAACCTGTCCACCCTCAGCACTCCCTTGCCTCGTGACGCCACAACTACTGGCAGACCAGCGGGCCGATCAACGGCACCTGCTGCTGTTGCAGATCCATGTCGAACTGCGCACGGCAGCTCTGGCCATCAGCCAGGCTGACTTGCAGGCTGTTGTGTTGCGAAAGATTCTCCAGATACACCAGCCCATCCCAGCCGACCACCGCCCGAGCCCCACTCTGCTCATGGGTCACGGTGCTGCCCAGGGGCAGTTCCCGTTGCTGGGCGTCCACCAGCACCACGCTGGCGGCGATGATCCGGGTCAGTGGAAACTCCAGCAAATAGCCGCTGCCACGACGCACCGCCACTCGCTGCTCCACATTCGGCGTCTGGACGTTGGCCGGCAGGTTCAACGGATCGATCTCGTACTTGCCCCGGTAATAGGCACTGCTCCAGGGCACCAGCAAGTGTCCGTTCTTGTCGGTCTGCCCCACCAACTGGTTTTCATAGCGCACCGGGATGTCCTGGTAACCATCGGTGCTGACCACCACGAAGGCATCGTCGATCTGGTTGGCGGCGAACACCTGGCGGTCCATCCACACCAGCGAGCCACTGGCATCGGCCCAGCGGGTCTCGGCATCGCGGGTGCCATAGACCCCCGCCTGCAGGCGCACCGACTGCAGGCGCCAGGTGACATCCGCCTGGCGATAGTCGGCGCTGCTGCCCGTGGCATAACCCAGGTTGTAGCCAACCCCGCCCTCCAGGGGCACCGAACGACTGAAATTGACCCGCTGGCGGTTTTCCCCCGTCTTGCTGCGTTCGTTGCTCAGGCTCAGGCTGCCGTGCAAGTCGAAGGGAATCACCAGCTGCGCCTGCATCGCCCACTGGCTGTCGCCGATCTCCCGGTTGGCCGACAGGTAGAAGCTGCTGTTGTGCCACAGCGGCTTGCTCCAGGTCAGGTTCAACAACCGGGTGCGGCTCGAGTCGGCGGCCCGCACATCGAAGTAGCCGGCCCCCAGGCTGCCGTAGCGATCCAGGTTGAGGCTCAGGGTCAGTTGCTCGCTGCGCTGGCTGAGGCTGATGTAGGGGCTGTCGACCACCGTCAGGTCGGCATACTGGTCACGACGTTGCATGCGCTGGTACGCCAGGCTGAAACGCTGGTTGTTGTACTGGTAGCCGAAGCTGAACTGCTGACCGCCGCTGCCGTCAAAACGGCTCTGGCTGAGCGCCGTGTTGAGCACGCCGAAGTTGCCCAGGCGCAGATTGCCGCCCACCCCGCCCAGCGTCAGGGAGTCCGAGGCCTCGGCATGCGCTTCCAAGGTCAGGCTGTCGCTCAGGCCATGGCGCAAGCTGCCGGTGGTGACACCCGGGCCATAGCCAAAATCACGCAGGGTGTAGTCCCGGCGCAGGTTCCCTGCGGCCACCGAGAAATCCGTCAGGCCCTTCTGCAGCAGGCTGCTGGTGACGTAGAACGGCACCGTGGTCGACACTTGCCGCCCCAGGGCGTCCGTGGTCACCACCACCGCCTCCCCCGCCCCGTTGATAAAGGGAATGTTGGTCAGGGTGTAGGGCCCCGGCTGCACCTCGCTGCTGCTGGACTTGTAGCCATTGATGAACAGGTCCAGGGAGGATGGCACCGCCGCTTCACCGGCAAACTGCGGCAAGGGATAGGTCACCAGGTCCGGGCGCACGGCGAAATCCCGAGACAGCTGGACCCCACCCAGACGCACCGAACTGCTCCAGGGCAAGGCGCTGCTCACCACGTCACCCGCCTCATAGGTCAGCAGGCGTTCTTCATCGGAAAAACGCCAGGTGGTGTCATAACGCCGATACCCATTGTTCAAAGAGGTGCTGGCAACGCCGGACAAGGTCCGCCGGTACTGCCCGGTATTGGACAAGGTGCCCCAGGTGTCGAACAGCCGCACTTCATTCCAGGCCGCCAGGTAGGTGCCGCCTTCATCGGTGTCATTGAGGTACAGATCGTAGTTGAGCAGCGCGCCGAAGCTGCTCAGGGCCGGTGTCCTTGGATAGGCCTGGCGACTGCCGATGAACTGTTCCGGCAGCCAATCCGGCGGCACATCAATCAGCAGGCGCTGGCCCTGACTGTCGTAATCGCTGTGCAGGCCCGGCAGGCTGTCCAGATCGACTTCGCTGCCCAGCCCCTCCGGCAGCTTGATGCCGGTTTCCCGCAGTGTCTGCACCGGCATGAACAATCGTCCGGCACGCTGCTCCACCGCCACCACCTTCCCTGTGTTCATCTGATTGATCACCAGTTCCAGAAACAACTGTGCATCGGCCAGCGACTCCAGGCTGCTGGGCGGTGGCGGCAGCTCGCCAGCTTGGCAAAAAGGCGCCAGCATCAGACCGCACAAGCCAGCCATCAGTCCTTTCCAGCAGCGCAAACAACGAGCAGCGTCCTGGCTCATGGCGGGTTCAAGTCCATCTATGGACATCTCCATCCCAAGGCGGATGCGTCACCGCGCTCACATCCGTCCGTACCTCTTCCTACCGCCACCTGGCAGGCGCTTGCATGACTGCAGTGGATCAGTGCGCAGGCGCCAGACTCTGCACCTGCGGCGCGCCATTGACCCGCAGTTGCAGGGTCGAATCCATTGTCAGGGGGTCCGTCACCGGCCAGCGCATGACCGCCCCGGGCAGCACGTAACCGAGCAAGCCCGGCGCCAGCGGCCGGGTCTGCCCGCCCTGCTTGAACGCCACATCGGTCAGGCGTGCGTGCACTGCCCCCTGGTTACGCAGCTCGAAAAACGTCTTGCCGTCCACCGCCACTTTGCGCCAGCTCAGGTCCGGCACCCCGGCGCCCTTGGGATCGCGAGGGCGGGAAGTGTCTTCCTTGCTCCAGAGCCCGGCGCCATAGGCGAACAACGGCACCGAGTAACGCATCTGGAAGCGGATCGCCGCCGCACTCTTGGCCCCCTCTTCCGGGGTGATGGGCTTGGCCGAAGGAATCTCGTCGATGATGATCCGGTACGCCAGCTCCTGCCCCGGCGGCACCTCACGGGTTCGGGTCAGGCGCACCAGTTGCTTCTGCCCGGGTTCGATCTTCGCCACCGGCGGGCTGCCGATGACGTCGCGCTGGTTCTGATACTGGTCGGCAAAACCGCTCTGGCTCCAGGCAAACACCCGGATTTGCAGGTTGGCGGTTTCAGTACCGCGGTTTTCCAGCCACAGTGCACTGGCTTGCTGATCCGCCTCCAGAACCGGATCGATCGGCCAGATCAGCACCGAGCTGGCGGCCTGGACCCTGGGCACGCCGGACAACACGCCGGCCAGTATCAGGTAACCGGTGGCCCAAAGGCCCCGCAAAGGTAAATGCATACTGCTACTCCTTGTCCGCCTGCCGACTGGTTGTCGACTCGCCCCATCACCACGACAGCTGCACCTGCAGCACATCGCTGTACGTCCCCCCAGGCTGATTGCCCAGCAACTGCACCTGCCCGTAGATCGGCAGGCTGATGTTATTGGCATCGCTGTAAGCCACGGCCACGCTCTGGCCTATGCCCAGGCTCTGGCTGTACGCCGCATCGCGAAACAACTGATAGGCCACCCGGGCACTGCCGCTATTGAGCTGCATATGTCGCCCGCTGCTGTTGTACTGGCCGCCGTCCACGGTCATGTTCAGGGCCACTCCCGGTGTGCACTGCAATTGCACGCCCCCGATCAACGCCACTCGCACGGTGCTGGTGGACAACGCCGACTGGCTGCCGAAGGACAGGCTGCCGTAGTTGCTGACACCGCCTACCACCAGACAACCGGCGGTGATGGTGGCACTGACCTGGAAGTTCTGGCTGGTGGCCGCCCAGATCCACGCCGGCCAGGCACTGGCGCAGATCAGGGCAAACAGCGCAAGACCTTGGCTGGCCATGGCATCAGAAGGTCAGCTGCACGGACACCGTATCGGTGTAGGTGCCGGCCGGCAGCCCGGCCTTGCCCACGGCCTGACCATAGAGGTTCACGGTCTGCGCGACCCCGGTGCTCGGCGCCAGGTTGATCACCCCATTGATCGCCACGATCTGCGAGTGGCCGGAGTCGGTGTACAGGTCGTAGGGCACATAGTTGGCCACCCCGTCGTACAACGCCCGGGTGCCACCCGAGGACATACCGTCATTGTTGCCGCCCTGGATGGTCAGGCTGGGTGTGGTGCCGCTGGAGCAGAGAATCGACAGAGCCCCGCCACCGCCCCCCAGCACCTGGCCAGTGGCCGTCGTAAACAGGCTGTTGGTGGTGCCGAAGTTCAAGGCGCCGAAGTTCAGACCGGTGCTGCCGCCCACCCCGTTGACCTGGCAACTGCTGGTGAGGATCAGGGTCGAGCTGATCTGACCGGTGACCGTAGTGGCGGCGTTGGCCGTGGAAACCATGACCAGTCCCAACAAGGGCCAGCCAATCCTGGATACAAGCGCGTGCATGATGTGCGTCCTCTCGTGAGTTACCAATCCAGCGTGATGGTCAGGGTGTCGGTGTAGACCCCTGCCGGAACCGCGCGGGTATTCGCGACCACAGAGCCGAACACCGGAATGGGAATCCGCCTGCCGCTGCTCACTGCGAAATTGCGCTGCTGGCCGATGCTGTAGCTGTCGCTACCGGATGCATCGACAAACAATCGATAGGGAATGGTCTGGCGTCCGTTGCTCAAACGCCGGGTTGTACCGTCGCCGTTGAGGCCGCCATTGATGGTCACGGTGAAACCGGTGACCGAGGGATTGCAGGCCACCTGCAACTGGCCTTCGGCACTGTCGGTGAGGCTGGCCTTGATGGGGTTGACCCAGGTCGGCCCCTGCTGCCCGAAGTCGAGCATGCCCAGGTTGCTGATGGGGTTCGTGGAGGGCGCGCTGCCGCCACTGCTCACCTGACAACTGGCAGTGATCACCAGGCGCGCCTGGATCTGCCCGCTGATCGCCGCCTGGGCATCATCAACCAGCAGACACAGCGAGCCCAGGGCGACGATCGTCCAGGTCCTGCCTTTCATTGCACCCATCCCGGTTCCATCAGGACTCCCACGTGAGCCGTTCAACCTGAACAGCTTTCCCTGCTCTGCCCGGGTCCCCCGTGGCAGCTGTCATACCCCCGACCTCACCAGGTCAGGGTCACCTTCAATACATCGGAATAGCCCCCGGCCTGGGGAATCTCGGCCAGAGGTTCAATGCGCCCGTACAGGGGCAAATCCACAGTGCCGGAGTCCGGCACCCGTCCACTGACCGGGACATTCACCGGCAACGCAATGCGCCGGGCCGAGTCCTGGTAGAGGCGATAAGGAATGGGTTTGCCCAACGCACGGTTGCTGGCCAGGTAACGCACCTCGCCGACACCGCCATGCAGGCCGCCGTCGATGCGCATCTGATAAGGGGTATCGGGATTGCACTCCAGACGTGGCAGACGACCACTGACCAATGCCGCAGCCAAAGGCCCCGCCGGATCGTTCAGGCGCGCAGTACTGCCAAAGTCCAAGGTGCCGAGTTGCTCGACACCCGCCTCCCGCTGCTGACCCACCAACTGGCAGCCACGCTGCACATCGACCCGGACCTGCACCTGCAAATCCGCGGCCCCCGCCGTCGTGCTGAGCAACGCGCTCATGACTGCCAAACCCTTATATCCATTCAAGGCCTCAATCCTTATGAGGAGCATTCGCTGAAATCAGGTTAGCAACCGCGGGCGAAACTGCCAGTTAGCGTATTAATCGGCCTGCCCGGTGTGAATGACCGTCTATCGCCGCCATGCCTTTTCGAGATCACTGGCTGTTGGGTTTTCTATTGGTTAAATTGTCGCGCCGCTTTTAAGGTAGGCGGCCTGGAATCATCGGGGTAACCACCATTGGCCGCTTTACCGCCAACACCTGCACAGACTCAATCACCCTGGCGACGCCTGTTCGCCCGAGCCTTGCGCCGCCCGAACGGTGCCGGTGGCGTGATCCATGACTACTTTCGCCACAAGGCCCTGGACCTGGGATACACCCTCAGCCACAGCCAATTGCGGGTCATCGACTGCATGGCCCGGCAGGCCGACGACCTGACGCAATCCCCCGGCAAGGCCCAGAGCCTGTACCTGTACGGCGCCGTCGGCCGGGGCAAGAGCTGGTTGCTGGACGGCTTCTTCCGCGCCTTGCCCATCGCCGAAAAACAGCGCCTGCACTTCCACGACTTCTTCGCCCAGTTGCACCAGGGCATGTTCCGCCATCAGCAGCAGGCCGACGCTCTGGAAGCCACCCTGGATGAACTGCTCAACCAGTGCCGAGTGCTGTGCTTCGATGAGTTCCATGTCCATGACATTGGCGATGCGATGCTGATCACCCGGCTGTTCAAGGCCCTGTTCAACCGCGGCATCACGCTGTTACTGACCTCCAACTACGCCCCCGAGGGCCTGCTGCCCAACCCGCTGTACCACGCCCGCTTCAAGCCGGTGATCGAACTGATCAACGGGCGCATGCAGGTGATGGAGGTGGGAGGCCCCCACGACTACCGGAGCCAGGCCCGCTCCCACGATCAGCAGCTCTTCACCCAGGGTCACTATGTGTGGCCCGGCACCCCGGCCCAGCGCCAGGCCCTGGAACTGCCCGAGCGCCATGCCGCGGCGGCGCAACTGACAGTAGGCGCCCGGCAATTGACCGTGCGCCAGATCCAGCAGCGCAGCATCCGTTTTGAATTCAACGATGTGTGCGAACAGCCCACGGCCGTCATGGACTACCTGGAACTGAGTCGCCACTTCGACACCTGGATCATCGACGAACTGCCGGAGCTGGGAGAATGCTCGATCGCCGCCCAGCAACGCTTCATCAACCTGATCGACGTGCTCTACGATCAGGACAAACGCCTGCTGCTGATCGGCCAGCGCCCGCTGCACGAATGTCTCGGCGGCCACGCCATCGACCTGGCGCGCACCCGCAGCCGCCTCGGGCAACTGCGGGAAATCGGTCCCGGGCCGGCCCATGGCTGAGCCAGCGCACACCTGCATGCACAGGCTGCCGCTGACTTTTTTCCAGCTGCTTGACCTGCACCTGAGCAACTTGACGCTCGAACATCCGTGCCGGTTTGGCCTGCTGGCGTTCTCCCCCGCCGAATTCGCGGCAAAGGGCTACGAACTGATCGGCGAGCCCACGGACTTTCACTTCTACGAAAAGAGCCACTTGACGGATTACCACCAGCGAACGCTGGAGGTGATTTTCAAGTGCTACTTCTTCGGCCAGCAACGGATTGACAGTGGCTTCAACCTGGTGTGCGGCGTCCGCCTTACAACCTTGCTCAAGTACCTCAAAGGTTGGACCGAGCCGGGCCACAGCCTGGCCTTTTACTTCTCGCACGACAAGAAAGAAGGCGCAGTGATTCTGGATGACCGGCATGTGATGCGTTTCAACCAATGGAGCGCCAGAGGCGCCTATCTGATTGCCACCCTGGAAAGCGACTTTGACTCAAGCAACCCCTCGGGCAGGATGGCCACCGAGTCAGTCAAAAAGACCTTTGAACACCACAGCCTGGAATGGATGCCAGGCGAGGCCCGGAACCTCAGGCACCCCGCCGCATTCCGCAGGTTGGCCAGAGCCATGCACGCTGGCCTGTAAATGCCGTGTGCTCTATCGAACGGCCGTCAGCCTTTTGCAAGCCTTCCAGGGTGACGGACCGACCCGGTGATCGGCGCTTGGCATCAGCCCGACCCTTCATGGGCAATTCATCGAGTAGCTGGAAGCATTCGGGGAAGAGTAGATGGATGTCGATCGAGTTGGCGTCTGGCAGGAACGGCGCGCCGTTCCTGCCTGAACGATGTAACAAGCGCTATTTGGCAGCCCAGGCATTGAAGCGCTGGTGCAACTGCTCGCCATGGTCGGCCCAAAAGGTCGGATCCATTGCCACCTGCTGTTTCAGATCGGGCAGTACGCTGAGCCGTTGCTCGCTGAGCAAGGTGTTGGCGCGCTGGTTTACCGGTGCATAGGCAATGTGCTGCGCATAATTTTTTTGTTGCTCGGCTTCAAGGGTGTAGTTGATGAACTTGAGACTTTGCTCACGATTCTTCGCACCACGGGGTATGGCCCAGGCGTCCATGTCATACAGGCCGCCATTCCAGACGATGCGCAGATTGCTCTGCCCCTGTACGGCGCTGATCCGGCCGCTATAGGCGGAGCTCATGACCACGTCGCCAGAGGCCAGGTACTGAGGCGGTTGGGCTCCGGCTTCCCACCATTGAATACTGGACTTGATTTCATCGAGTTTACGGAATGCACGATCCTGTCCCGCCTCGGTGGCCAGCACCTTGTAGACCTCCTCCGGGGCTACGCCATCTGCCAGGAGCGCGAATTCCAGGGTGTACATCGGGCCCTTGCGCAGGCCGCGTTTGCCGGGAAACTTCTGCACATCCCAGAAATCTTTCCAACTGGTCGGGGCGCTGGTGAGCTTGTCGGCGTTGTAGGCCAGCACCGTAGACCAGACGAAGAAGCCCGCACCGCAGTTTTGCAGCGCACCGGGAAGCAGGTCTTTCGCCAGGTTCGGGTCGACGCTGAATTCTTCCAGCAAGCCATCGTCACAGGCGCGAGCCAGCTCGGGCAGCTCCATTTCAACGACGTCCCAGGAGACACTGCCGGTGTCCACCATGACTTTGATCTTGGCCAGTTCGCCGTTGAACTCGCCAGCGATAATCCGTGTGCCGTGTTCAGCCTGATAGGGCTTGTAGAACGCTGCAACCTGGGCGTCCTTGTTCGCGCCTCCGTGGGATACCACGGTGAGGTCGGCAAGGGCCGAAGTGGTCACGAGGGACAACGCCAGCAGCATCAATGGCAGAGTCGGTTTCTTAGTCATTATTTGCGTCTCCAGATGATTGAGGCCTAGGTCCAAAAAAGGATCTGCTGCTACCTGGACGAGTTTTAGTGTCGCCTGCCGCGTCGGCAATCGTACCAAGTTAGAATTCCGCGACTGGCCTTGGTACGTTCGTATGAGCGGGCTTTGCTGGTGGGTGTCGGGGTGGCATGCTGTGGCCCTTCAAGTCCCGGGCCTGATCGAACACGCCATGTCATTGACCGTCAGCGACATCATTCAGATTCCAGCATTGCGCACGCGCCTCATCGGAGGAGCTCGGGGGGTTGACCGACCGGTTCGCTGGGCACACGTCTGCGAGCTGGATGACCCGGCTCAATGGCTGGGGCCCGGGGAGCTGTTGATGAGCACCGGAATGGGCATCCCCGCTGGGCCGCAGGAACAGTGGCGTTATGTACATCGCTTGCAGGCGGCCGGACTCTCGGGGCTGATGATTGGCGAAAGCATGCAGGCACCGGAGGATCTGCAAGGCCTGCAGGACGCTGCCGATGCCTTGGGCTTCGCATTGCTGATGACCGAGTACGGCGTGCCGTTTTCCTCGGTGACCCGGGCCATTGTCGAGGCCACTCAACAGGAAGAAGTTGAGCGTCGGCAGGCCATCACTCGGCTCTACGAGAGTGCGCGCATGGGCATTCAGGGCTTGGGGCTCGAAGCGCTCTTGAACCGCCTGGAAAAAGACGTCAAAGCCAGCCTCAGGCTGCTCGATCCGCACACCCTGGAGCCCTATCTGGCAGGACTTCCAGAAGTCGTTGCCGTACAACGCTCAGCGCTGCAGCAGCGCTTGAAGCCTTCGGGCAATGTGCCTGTGGTGCAACGCTGGCGCTCAGGTGACGACGATGTACTGCTGATGTTGATGCCCAGTCGCCGTCCTTGTGTCCTGGTGGCGCAGGGCGAGAACCTGCCGGACTATGGTTTGTTGCATCACATGGCGGCGGTTTTGGGTATCGAGCTGGAGCGACTGCAGGTCGAGCGGGAACGGCATCTGCGCCTGACCTCGGAACTGCTCGATGATTTGTTCCAGCAACGCTTGTCGGCTCGTCAACTGACCGAGCGTCTGCGAGCGTTCGGCGCGTCGCCGGAGCATCTGCGCGTTGCGGTGATGCACAACGACGGTCGGGAACTGGCCGAGCTGGACGACCTGTTGTCACGGACCGAGGCCAAGGTGCTGATGCGCGTGCAGGGTGACGAGCTGATACTGCTGCTATGGGGGGAGCACAGCCCCCGGACCGTTCAGGTGCGCCTGCACAGGTGCCTGGGCCTGAGTAATCCACTGGGGCATGCCGAACGCGGCCTTGAGGCTTTGCGAGAGGCACGTTTGGCCTTGGCGCATGCCAGCGCCGAGCAGCCCCTGGCTTGCTACGAGCAGACCGAGACGATGGCTCCATGGCTGGCACAGAGCCTGGAGGGTGCGCAACAGACGTTTCAACGGGTACTGGGCAGTCTGCTGGAGTATGACCAACTGCAAGGCACGCAATTGCTGCGTACCTTGCAGGTATTCCTGCAGCAGAATCGCTCGTGGCTGATCGCCGCGAAGGTGTTGCATGTGCACAAGCAGACGTTGGTCTATCGCATTCGGCGCATCGAGGAAATTACCGGACGCTCTCTGGATCACACCGAGGACGTGGCGATTCTCTGGTTTGCCCTGCGCAGCGCCGAGGTCGCCGGGGTGCACGAACGTATCGCTGCCTTCAAGGAATGATCACGAAGCTCTTTCTGACGGTTTCGCGGATGTCCCACTCGCCTAGGCAGTTTGCGGGAAAAAATACCGCATCGCCGGCGTGAATCTCTATCGTCGGGCCGTGGTCGGGTACAAAGAAGCCGTATCCGACTATGAAGTGACTGAACTCGCGCTCCAGTACCTGGCGGCGCCAGCGTCCAGGCGAGCATTCCCAGACCCCGGTCAGTAACGACGCGCCAGCATCCTCCATGCTTATGCGAGTCCTGGCCACCAACTCGCCGATGGGTTGTTTGACGTCAACCGGCATTCCCAACGCCAGGCCTGAAGTGTTGCTGAAGATAATCGGGGCGCTCATGACGGCTCCTTTGATTCAAGGTTTTTTGTCTTCAAGACCGGCGGGGGCCAGCTTGCTCAGCGAATGGGCCAGCCAGGATGGCGCACGACCCAATGCCTGCGCGCGCTCCTTGCGCTTGACGGCATTGCGCACTAGCAGGCCGCCGCAGTAGCGCAAGGGTTCTGGTGGGAACCGGCGCACGGAGCGATTGACCAGGCCGCAGCGGCTCCATTGGTTGTTCAGGTCCAGAGCCAGACTGGCGAGAATCTGTCCCCCCAGATGGCTGGGTCCGACCCCATTGCCGCTCCAGCCCACGCCGTAGATGATCTGCGGCGCATCCTGCAGACGGCCGAACATGGGCAAACTGTCATAGGTCCTGTCGATGGGACCCGACCAGCGATGTTCGATAGCCACGTCGGCAAGCTGCGGGTAAAGGCGCCGAAAGTCCTCTTCGACCTCGGCATGCAACTGTGGCAACTGGTCATAGCGAGTGCCGACCCGGCTGGCAAACGACATCAGGCCGGTGCCCTTGCCGAAGATGATTCGCCCGTCCTGGGTGGTGCGGTAATAGTCGACCATCTGCTGGGAGTCGGTAATGGCTTCGCCGCCGGTCCAGCCGATGGCCTGCAAGCGCTCGGGGATCGGTGCAGTGGCGATGATGGTGCTGCTGACCGGCAACACACTGCGGCGCAATTGCGGTAACTCGGCAGACCAGGCATTGGTGGCCAGGACTACGCGTTGAGCACGGATCTGACCGTGGTCAGTGTGCAGGCGCGTGGGTTGGCCGCGTTCCATTTGCCGAACCCGACTGTTTTCGAAAATGCGCACCCCCTGTTCCAGGGCCACCCGGCGCAGGCCGCGTACCAGGCGAGCCGGATGCACCGTGGCATTGCCCGCCTCGAATACACCTTCCAAGTGCATGGGGGAACCGCAGCGGCGAGCAATTTCGGCGTTGCTCAGGCTACGGAACACGTCCTCGCCCAATGTCGCACAGGTGTGCTGCACGCTTTGCCAGGCGCCACGTTGGGCTTCGGTTGTGGCCGTCCATAGCCAGCCTGACCGCACGAAGTGCGCATCAATGGCATGTTGCTCGCAGAATATTTCAATTTCTTCGATGGCCTGCGCGGAAGCTCGAGCCAGTTTCAGTGCCTCTGCTGCGCCGCACAGCGCAGTCAGGGAACTGATCTTGGGCCACCATGACATGACGAAGCCACCATTGCGCCCTGAGGCACCTGCGCCGCAGATGTCCTGCTCAAGGATGGCTACGGTTTTTTCGGGAGCCAGTTGGCGAATGTGCAAGGCTGTCCATAACCCGACAAAGCCTCCGCCGATGATGGCGATATCCACATTGCAGTGGCCTTCCAGCGCAGGCGCTGGACTGAGCTCATCCGCTAATTCTTGTAGCCAGAGAGATCGTTGCATCGTTGATCCTGCCGATGTTTATCGAGCATTCACAGTGACGGCGAGCTGGGCTGGCGGACAATTGAGCGAAGTACAAAAAAGCTGCGCAGGACTTGTTCGAAGGTATGAAGCGTCACCATTGCAAGCTGAAGCGGGCTACCCCAGCTCTTGATGCTGTCGGTGCTCGACACCGACTTTCTGCAGTTGCGCAAACGCAAACCGCCGCCCAGGCAGCAAAACCGCCCGATCTGTTTTATCCTCCCCGCCCTTTTCCTTCTTTCGAGTACTGACGCTGTTCATGGATACCCTTGCTCAACTGCGAGCCGGCCAGCTGGCCGGAATCAAGCGCCTGGACCTGTCCTGTGGACTGACCGAGTTCCCCCGGGAGATCTTCGATCTCGCCGACTCCCTGGAGATCCTCAACCTCAGCGGCAACGCCCTGAGTAGCCTGCCCGACGACCTGCATCGCCTGACCCGCCTGCGCATCCTGTTCTGCTCGGACAACCAGTTCAGTGAAGTACCGGCCTGCCTCGGCCAATGTGGGCAACTGAGCATGATTGGCTTCAAGGCCAACCGCATCGAACGGGTCCCGGCCGCCGCCCTGCCGCCGCAGCTGCGCTGGCTGATTCTCACCGACAACTGCATCACTGAACTGCCCGAAGAGCTGGGCCAGCGCCCGCTGCTGCAAAAGCTCATGCTGGCCGGCAACCGCCTGACCGCCCTGCCCCAGAGCCTGGGCCAGTGCCACAACCTGGAGCTGCTGCGGATCGCCGCCAACCAGCTGCGCGAGCTGCCGCCGTTCCTCCTGGCCCTGCCACGCCTGACCTGGCTGGCCTACGCCGGCAATCCGCTGGAGTCGGAAGCCGACGCCACGGCGCTGGCATCCACGCCAAGCATTCCCTGGAGCGAACTGACCCTGGAGCAGCGCCTGGGCGAAGGCGCCTCGGGAGTGATTCACCAGGCCCAGTGGCAACCCGCCGGGCAGCCGCCGCGCGCGGTGGCGGTCAAGCTGTACAAGGGCGAGATGACCAGCGACGGCTCGCCGCTGCATGAAATGAACGCCTGTATCAGTGCCGGGTTGCATCCGAACCTGATCCGGGTCGAGGGCCGCATCGTCGAGCATCCCCAGGGCCAGAACGGGCTGGTGATGCAACTGATCGACCCCAGCTACCGCAACCTTGCGGCGCTGCCGAGCCTGGATTCCTGCTCCCGGGATATCTACCCGGATAACGCGCACTACCGTGCCGGCGTGATTCTGCAAATCGCCCGCGGCATCGCTTCGGTGGGCGCCCACCTGCATGCCCAGGGCATTACCCACGGCGACCTCTACGGCCACAACACCCTGTGGAATGAACAAGGCGACTGCCTGCTGGGGGATTTTGGTGCGGCGTCCTTCCATGCCAAGGACGACACCCCAGAGAGCTGGGCGCTGCAACGCCTGGAAGTGCGGGCCTTCGGTGTCTTGCTGGAGGAATTGCTGGAGCGTGGGGATGGCTCGCTGAGCCTGGAACAGCGGCAGAAACTGGCGGCGCTGGTGCAGCGCTGCTGTCAGCCAGAGGTGCTGGTACGACCGGACTTTGCCCAAGTCTGCGAGGAATTGGCGGGGCTTTAAAACAGCTTCGCCGGCCAGCCGGCTCCTACAGAGGTATGCAGGAGCCGGCTGGCCGGAGAATCACGGTTTTAACCCGCCAGGCCGACGAACATGTCCTGCACGTCGTCATGGTTGTCCAGGCCTTCAAGGAAGGCCTCGACTTCAGCCATCTGCTCATCGCTCAGGCCGCTCACCGGGTTCTTCGGCTGATAGCCCAGCTTGGCCGACAACACGGTGAAACCTTGCTCGGGCAGGGCTTTCTGTACCGCGTCCAGGTCCGCAGGCTCGGTCAGGAACAGGGTCGCGCCCTCTTCGCCCGGCTCGAAATCCTGGGCACCGGCCTCGATGGCGGCCAGTTCCGGATCGGCGTCCGGGCTGTCCGGCGAGGCTTCGATCATGCCCACGTGGTTGAAGTCCCAGGAGACCGAGCCCGAAGCGCCCAGTTGGCCCTTGCGGAAGGCCACGCGGATTTCCGCCACGGTGCGGTTGATGTTATCGGTCACGCATTCAACGATCAGCGGCACCTGGTGCGGGGCAAAACCTTCGTAGGTCACGCGGTGGTACTGCACGGTCTCGCCCAGTTGGCCCGAACCTTTCTTGATGGCGCGCTCAAGGGTCTCGCGGGGCATCGAAGCCTTTTTCGCCTGCTCCACCACCAGCCGCAGGTGGGCGTTGGTGGCGGTGTCAGCGCCGTTACGTGCGGCAATGGTGATCTCTTTCACCAGCTTGCCGAAGATCTTGCCCTTGGCGTTGGCTGCCGCTTCTTTGTGTTTAACCTTCCACTGTGCGCCCATTACTCACTCTCTTGATCTATGGCGTCGAGTTGGATTTGGCCGACGCGATGGGCAAGTTTATACGTCCTCAGGGCCCTGATCGACCAAAAAGTCAGCGACCGGCCCTACCCCGCCAGGCTTCAGCCCTTGTCGGCCTTGCCGGCGGCCGCAGCGAAACGCGCCAGACGCACATCCAGATGCCGCGGCCGACGCCCATGATCCTCGGCCCGCTCCTTGCGGCGAATGGCGTTGCGCACCATGAGCGAGCCCAGGTAGCGGATCGGCTCCGGGGGGAAGTAACCCAAGGGACCGTTGACCAGGGGCGAACGGGTCCAGGGATTGTCCAGGCCCTGGACCAGGGATGCGAGAATCTGCCCTCCCATATGACAGGGGCCCACGCCGCTGCCGGAATAGCCGAACCCATAGAAGAGGTTGCCGGCGCGGCTCATCTGGCCGAAGAACGGCAACCCGGTGATCGAGCGATCCGACGGACCGTTCCAGGTCGCAGCCACCGGCACCTCGGCAAAGGCCGGGAAGAACTGCCCCAGGCTCTTGTGCAACAAACCGGCATAGGGCGACGGCTGGTCGAATACCGGCAGCATGCGCCCACCGTAGGCAAAGGTGTTGCCGCCCTTGCCGAGCATGATCCGGCCGTCCGGAGTGTTGTGGTAGTAGTGCACGAAGATTCGCGAATCCAGCACCGTCACGCCGCTGGTCAAGCCGATCTGCTGCAGCAACTGCGGACGCGGCTCGGTGATCAGCATGTCACTGGAAACAATCGCCACACTGCGTTCGAACTGCGGGAAGGCCCGGGCCATCCAGGCGTTCATCGCCAACACCACGCGCTGGGCACGGATCTGTCCCAAAGGGGTGCGCAACAGCGCCGGGCGCCCTTCTTCCAATCCGGTCATGGCGCTGTGCTCATGGATTCTGACCCCCAATTGCAAAGCCACCCGGCGCAAGCCACGCACCAGCAACCCCGGCTGCACACTGGCGGCGGCCGGCGAGTACCAGCCTTCCAGGTGCTGGCTGGAACCGGCCATGCGCTGCACATCGGCCAAGGGGCGCTTCTCGAAAGAATTGATGCCCCGGCGTTCCAGGGCCGCGATCACCCCGTCGGTGGAGCCGACCTGGGCCTGGTTGGTGGCGGTGTACAAGGTACCGTCGAGGCGATAGTGAGCCTCCACTCCATAGCGCTCGCAAAATGCGCCGATGGCATGGATGCTGCGCTCCGACTCCTTGACCAGGCGCACCGCCTCCTCGATGCCGAACAGACGCTCCAGGGTGAAGTACTTGGCCGACCAGGACAGCGCACAGCCGCCATTGCGCCCACTGGCACCGGCGCCGCAGATATCCGCCTCGATCAGCAGCACATCCAGCCCGGGGTTCTGCTCCTTGAGCATGATGGCTGTCCACAAACCGGTGTAGCCACCGCCGACAATGGCCACCTCGCAGGTGGTATCGCCTTGCAGAAGCGGACAGGGGGCCAGGGTTTCCTGTTGCAGGGCCTGTTCCAGCCAGAAAGGTCGCATGGGTGAGTCTCCAGGAAAAAAACGGCAAGTGGGTGCGCTGGCAAGCCAGCGCCTACAACACTTCGTAGGAGCCGGCTTGCCGGCGAAGAGGCAGAAAAGTCAGGAACGCAGCGGCTTGATCAACAAAGGTCCATTGGGAACGAGCCCGCGCACCGGCTCGACCCCTTGGGGCCGGCTGTTCCAGAACGGCATCAGCAACAGCGCAGAGACCAGGGCACAGCCGGCAAACACGATGAACACCGTCACCGTGTCGAAATAGCCCGGCAACAAGCCCCCCAGTACCGCCCCCACCGAGCCACAGCCATTGACGAAGCCTGCCGCCGTGGCCCCGGCCTTGGCCGAACCGAAATCAATGGCCGCCGCGCCGCTGATCATCGAGTCCGGCCCGTACAGGGTCAGCCCCATGAAAAACAGCAGCAGCATCACCAGCAGCACGCTGCCGGTGTGCAGCGCCCCCATGAACAGCGCCAGGGACACCGTCAGCGCCAAGAGGCTGAGGACACAGGCCGGCATGCGCCGGGCACCGAACAGCTTGTCCGAGGCCAGGCCGATCATGATCGGCCCCAGCAGCCCGGCCAGCTCGAAGGTGGTGGGCACGATCGCCGCCCCCACCTTGCCCACCGACGGCATCTGCTCATAAACGATCACCGGTCCCCACAGCAGAATCGCGTAGCGCGCCGGTTTGAGCAGGAAGTACGACAGACCGAGAACCAGCACCGTGCGATTGCGCAGGATCTCCCGCAACGGCTCCCAGACACTCAGGCGGCGCTCGGCGGCCTCCTCCTCGGCACTCTGTGGCGCCAATGGCTCCACCGCCGGCAAACCCACATCCTGCGGGGTGTTGCGCTGGAAGATAAAAAACAGCACCGCCGTCAGCCCCACCACCACGGCACTGGAGATGAACGCCGCATGCCAGGTGCCGATCAGGGTATAGGCCCACCAGCCGGCAAAGGGCGACGCCACCAGCCCGCCAAAGGCGTAGCAGGAACTCCATAGCCCCAGGACCCGGCCACGCTCCCGGGCAGGAAAGAAACTGCCCATGTTCTTGCACAGCCCGGACCAGCCGGTGGACTGCGCCAGCCCCTGGATCAGCATGCACGTGGCGAACACCGGCAAGGTGGCGAAGCTGCCCATGACCAGGGCCGCGGCCGCGGAGATCAGCAGGCCGCCCAGCACTACCACCCGCGGGCCGAAACGGTCGGCGAAGATTCCCCAGGTGAACTGGCCCACGGCGTAGGCCGCCAGGTAGATGGCGTCGAGGTTGGCCATGGCCATCTTGTCGAGGGTGAAGTCGGGATCGTCGGCGATCCCCAGTTTGGCGACGGAAAAGGCTTTGCGGGTGAAGTAGAACGCCGCGTAGGCGATCCAGGTGATGGCGAAAATCTGCACGCGCCAACGTTTGATGGTGCCGTTGTGCTTATTCATTGTGGTTCTGACCTCAGGGTGAGTGTGCCGGCAGAATGAGGAGCAAACGCCTGTGTTTTTTATTGTTGAGCACTGCAGCAGAGCCCTTGAGGCAGGCACTGCTGGTCAGATGAGTCCTGTTGCTTTCCCTGTTTCGGGACTTGGGGGTGCACGCACAGGCATCAGGGCCGGGTACGGGTCGACTGACGGGTCACCCGGCCTTGAAAGATGGAAGCAATTACCAATTAATAAGTGAAATCGATTTATCGTATTTCAAATATAAGTCCAGCTTGTAAGAGGATCTGCCTATGTCGGTTTCCCACGCACAGTTGAAGGCCTTTCATGCGGTGGCCGTGCACGGCAACTTCACCAAGGCCGCCGAACGCCTGTTCCTCACCCAGCCGGCGATTTCCGATCAGGTGCGCAAGCTCGAAGAGCGCTTCGGCGTCATCCTGTTCCATCGCAACAAACGCTCGGTACGCCTCACGGATCTGGGAGAACGCCTGCTGGCCATCACCCAGCGCCTGTTCGTGGTGGAGGCCGAAGCCAAGGAACTGTTGCAGGATTCCCAGGCCTTGCAGACCGGCAGCCTGGTACTGGCGGTGGATGCCCCGGTGCATGTGCTGCCGCAGATCGCCCGGTTCTGCGAGCTGTACCCCGGGATCAATGTGAAGATCGAGACCGGCAACACCGACGAATCCCTGCTGCGCCTGTTCAACTACCAGGCCGACCTGGCCCTGTTGGGACGCGAGGTAGACGACGAGCGCCTGCTGTCCTTGACCCTGCGCAACGACCCGATGGTGGCCTTTGTCTCGCGCAATCATCCCTGGGCCGATCGCCAGTCCATCTGCCTGGCCGACCTGGATGACACGCCCCTGGTGCTGCGGGAAGTCGGCTCGGTAACCCGGCAGACCCTGGAAGAGGAAATGAATCGGGCCGGCCTGCGGATTCGCCCAACCATACAGGTGGAAGGCCGGGAAGCGGCGCGGGAGGCGGTAGTGGTGGGGATTGGCGTGGGGGTGGTCTCGGCGGCGGAGTTCGGCGCCGACTCCCGGGTCTGCGCCCTGCCGATCATCGACTGTCAGCGGCGCATGACCGAAACCCTGGTGTGCCTGCGCGAGCAGAGTTCACGGCGGATCGTCGCGACCTTTCTCGATCTGGTACGCGAAAGCCTGGCCTCCCCCACCGCCCCGTAGGCGCCGGCTTGCCGGCGAAAGCGATCTCCAGGCACCACTACCGTAGGAGCCGGCTTGCCGGCGAAGGCGATCTCCCAGGCACCGCTACCGTAGGAGTCTGGCTTGCCGGCGAAGGCGATCCCTGGGGCCTCTTCGCTGGCAAGCCAGCTCCTACGGGGCGGTCAAGGAGCCAGGGCGAAAAACGCCTGGATCAAGCGCAGGTCACGGCGCCGTTCCATGCAACCGAGCATGTGCCGGTTGATCAGGCCAGCACCACGAATCGGCACCGTGCACACCCGCGGGTCGTGCCCCACTTCCACTGAACTGACGATCCCGACCCCCAACTGCGCCGCCACCGCTTCGGTCACCGCCTCGCGGCTGTCCAGTTCCAGCAGCACGCGGGGCTGGACCCTGGCCAGCACGCAAGCCTCATCGAAGGTGCGCCGAGTGATGGAGCTGGGCTCGCGCAGCACCATGATCACCTGATCCAGTTGTTCGATGGCAATGCCTTCAGACAGCTCCAGCCAGGGATGCCCCTGGGGCACCAGGGCACACATCCGCGACTCACCCAGGCTTTGCAGGTGCAGGCCCTTGCGCGGCTCGACTTCGGTCAGCACCGCCACGTCGGCGTGTTCCGACAGCAGCGCCGCCAGGGTTTCCTGGGCATTGCCCAGGCGCAAGTTGACCGTCACCCCCGGATACTTCGCCCGCAGGCTGGCCAGCATCGGCATCACCATGTGCGGGCCGTCCGCCGCTACTTCCAGGCGCCCGGTCAGCAATTGCCGGTTGGCCTCGAGCATGGCCTGGGCCTCTTCGGCCAAACCGAACATGGCCCGGGTGATGGCCGCCAGCTTGATGCCTTCCTCGGTCAGTTCCACCCGGCGCGCAGTGCGCCGCAGCAGGGTGATCTGGTAATGCTCTTCCAGGGCCTTGATATGCCCGGTCACCGCCGGCTGGCTGATAAACAGCCGCCCGGCAGCCCGGGTGAAGCTGCCTTCACGGGCCACGGCGTCGAATGCGCGGAGTTGAAACAGGTTCATAGCTATCGGCCTCACTGATGGCTGGCATAACAACAAACAATTTGATTGATGACAAGGCAAACTGCAATTTAGTCCCCGTAGCTTCATCCCATCACTTTCGAGGACACAGCATGAGCATCGCCGAGCCAATCCTGCTTACCCCCGGGCCCCTGACCACATCCGCCCGCACCCGCCAGGCGATGCTGGTGGACTGGGGTTCATGGGATGACCGCTTCAACCAACTGACAGCCAGCCTGTGCCAGCAACTGCTGGCCATCGTCAACGGCGCCGACAGTCACCACTGCGTCCCCCTGCAAGGCAGCGGCACCTTTGCCGTGGAAGCCGCCATCGGCACCCTGGTGCCCCGCAACGGCAAGGTCCTGGTGCTGATCAACGGTGCCTACGGCAAGCGCCTGGCGAAAATCTGCGAAGTGCTCGGCCGCGACTTCAGCACCTTTGAAACCGCCGAGGACGAACCCACCACCGCCGCCGACGTCGAGCGCCTGCTCCAGGCCGACCACCGCATCAGCCACGTGGCCCTGATCCACTGCGAAACCAGCACCGGCATCCTCAACCCGCTGCCGGAGATCGCCCAGGTGGTGGCCCGCCACGGCAAACGCCTGATCATCGACGCCATGAGCTCCTTTGGCGCCCTGCCCATCGATGCCCGGGAAATCCCCTTCGACGCATTGATCGCCGCCTCCGGCAAATGCCTGGAAGGCGTGCCCGGCATGGGTTTTGTCTTCGCCCGCAAGGAGTCCCTGGCCCAGGCGGCGGGCAACGCCCATTCCCTGGCCATGGACTTGCACGACCAGCACAGCTACATGGCCAAGACCGGCCAGTGGCGCTTCACCCCACCGACCCACGTGGTCGCTGCGTTACATGAAGCCCTGCTGCAGTACAACGAGGAAGGCGGCCTGCCGGCACGCCATGCGCGCTACGCCGACAACTGTCGGACACTGCTGGAAGGCATGGGGAACTTGGGCTTGCGCAGCTTTCTGCCGGAAGCAATCCAGGCGCCGATCATCGTCACCTTCCATGCCCCGCAAGACCCGCGTTACCAGTTCAAGGATTTCTATGAACGGGTCAAGGCCAAGGGCTACATCCTCTACCCGGGCAAGCTGACCCAAGTCGAAACCTTCCGCGTGGGCTGCATCGGTCACGTCGACCGCCGCGGCATGCAGGCCGCCGTCGCCGCCATCGCCGAGGTACTGCAGGAAATGGAAGTCCAGAACATCTGACTCCCCGCCGTGCCTGCAGGAGCGAGCTTGCTCGCGAAACAGGCGATGCGATCCCGAACCTTTTTTCGCGAGCAAGCTCGCTCCTACACAGGCATTGAAACCATGAACTACAGCAACCCTTCTCAGCTGCAAGCGGCGATCCTCGACTGGGCCGGCACCGTGGTGGACTTCGGCTCCTTCGCTCCGACGCAGATCTTTGTCGAAGCCTTTGCCGAATTCGATGTGCAGGTGTCTATCGAAGAAGCCCGCGGCCCCATGGGCATGGGTAAGTGGGACCATATCCGCACCCTGTGCGACCTGCCGGAGGTGGCCGAGCGCTACCGCAAAGTCTTCGGCCGTACGCCCACCGATGCCGACGTCACAGCCATCTACGAGCGCTTCATGCCATTGCAGATCGAGAAAATCGCCGAGCATTCGGCACTGATTCCTGGCGCCCTGGAAGTGATTGCCAAGCTGCGCGAGCAAGGCATCAAGATCGGCTCCTGCTCCGGTTACCCCAAGCAGGTGATGGACAAGGTGGTGGCCCTGGCCGCCAGCAACGGCTACGTCGCCGACCATGTAGTGGCCACCGACGAAGTGCCCAACGGTCGCCCCTGGCCGGCCCAGGCCCTGGCCAATGTGATCGCCCTGGGCATCGATGATGTTGCCGCCTGCGTGAAGATCGACGACACCGTGCCAGGGATTCTCGAAGGCCGGCGCGCCGGCATGTGGACCGTGGCCCTGATCTGCTCGGGCAACGCCCTGGGCCTGACCTATGACGGCTTCCGAGCCCTGGCCAGCGACACCCTGGTCAGCGAGCGCAAGCGTATCCATAAACTGTTCGAGGCCTCACGCCCGCACTACATGATCGACACCATTGCCGATCTGCCTCAGGTCATCGCCGACATCAACCAGCGCCTGGCCCGAGGAGAGATGCCCCAGAGCCACTGATCAGGCCCCAGCTCCACAACTAAACGGCGGCGCTCCTGGCACCGCCGTTTTTTTATCGGGCATTGCCCCGCCGGGGCCCTGGCAAGGGCGATAAAAGCCCCTGTCGACTCAGGCAAACCCTCGGATAGCGGATTACAGTTACAGCACTCCGTCATGCAAGAACGGAGGCTTCAGACCTGATGACCGAGGATGTCCCGTATGCCCTGGCCGGGCTCTATCACCACTACGTGATGCGCGATAACACCCTGCAACGCATGTGGCGCAAAGCGGATCAGGCCTGATCGGCGAATCCACGGCGGCCTTGCAAGCCGCCGGTATGCACGAAGATCAACCGGCTACCCGCGGCAAAGCGCCCGGCCAGGACCTGCGCCTGCAAGGCCAGCAGGGCCTTGCCGGTGTACAGCGGTTCCAATGGCAAGCCGCTGTATCGCTCACTCAGTTGGATGAACTCCCGCAGCTCTGCGTCGACCTTGGCAAAACCGCCACGACTGCTGTCCAGCAGCTCATAACGGCCACTGTTCAGCCCGGCCTCCTGCAAAATATCCGCAACCTGCTGCGCCACCCCGTGATCCGCAGGCACCGCCAGTGCGCCATACACCGGGTGCGCGCCAGCCTCCGCCAGCACCAGCCCGGCCAGGGTGGTGCCAGTACCGACGGCCAGCCACCAACCGTGATAGTCGCTCCAGCCCAAGGCCGGCAACTGTTGCTGCACCTGTTGTAGCAACGGCCGGCAGCCTGAAGCCCCCGCCAGGCCACCGCCCCCTTCGGGCACCGGATACAGCTCGGGGTACTGCGCCTGCCAAGGCGCCCAGAAACCGGGGGCATGGCGCTCCCGGTAACCGGCGTAACCCAGCCAGTGCACCTGCATGCCGAAACGCTGCAGGTCGCGCACGGTCGGGGTGTCTTGTGGATGGCCGCGCAACAGCCCGACCGTGGGGAAGGCAAAACGCCGACCGGCAGCGGCCAGGGCGTGCAAATGATTGGAATGGGCACCGCCCAGGCTGATGATGCCGGCGGCACCACACTGGCGTGCGGTTGCCAGGTGTTCGGTCAGCTTGAACCACTTGTTGCCGCTGATCAGCGGATCGATCAGGTCCAGGCGCAGCACCGCCACCTCGACCCCGGCTTGAGACAGCCAGTCCAGGTCCAGCCGTTGCAGCGGTGCCTGGGGCAGCCAATCGAAGGAATCGGGAAAGGACATCGGCGTCAGGTTCAACATGCAAAGAGGCGCAGTCTACCAGTGCGCCTCTTTGCCCGCTGCGTGTCGCTGACGCCGTTACAGCTGTGCCGCCAGGCGCGAGCCCTGATTGATGGCACGCTTGGCGTCGAGCTCCGCGGCCACATCGGCGCCGCCGATCAAGTGCACATTCTGCCCTGCGGCCAGCAGGCCGTCCTGCAGCTCACGCAGCGGGTCCTGACCGGCGCAGATGACGATATTGTCGACCGGCAGCACCTGGGGTTCTCCTGCCTCGCCAATGCGGATATGCAGACCGGCGTCGTCGATCTTCAGGTATTCGACGCTGTTGAGCATCTGTACCTGCTTGTTCTTCAACCCGGTGCGGTGAATCCAGCCGGTGGTCTTGCCCAGGCCGTCGCCGACCTTGGTTTTCTTGCGCTGCAGCAGGAACACCTGACGGGCCGGTGCATGGGGCTCAGCCTTGATTCCCGCTACGCCGCCACGGGCTTCGAGCTGGGTGTCGATGCCCCATTCCTTCCAGAACGCTTCACGGTCCTGGCTGGTGGCCACGCCCTGGTGCACCAGGAACTCGGAGACGTCGAAGCCAATGCCACCGGCACCGATCACTGCCACGCTCTTGCCGACCGGCTTGCGCTCCAGCAGCACGTCCAGATAGCTCAGGACCTTGGAATGCTCCACCCCGGGAATCGCCGGCACACGCGGGGCGATACCGGTGGCCAGGATGATTTCGTCAAAACCGCCGGCCACCAGTTGCTCCACATCCACCCGGGTGTTCAGGCACAGCTCGACATGGCTGGTCTGCAGCTTGCGCTTGAAGTAACGCAGGGTTTCATAGAACTCCTCCTTGCCCGGCACCCGCTTGGCGATGTTGAACTGGCCACCGATCTCGCTGGCGGAGTCGAACAGGGTCACCTGGTGGCCACGTTCAGCGGCCACGGTCGCGGCGGACAGGCCCGCCGGGCCGGCCCCCACTACGGCAATCTTCTTGATCTGCGTGACCGGCAGGTAGTTCAGCTCGGTCTCGTGGCAGGCACGGGGGTTGACCAGGCAACTGGTGAGCTTGCCGCCGAAGGTATGGTCCAGGCACGCCTGGTTACAGCCGATGCAGGTGTTGATCTCGTCGGCGCGACCGGCGGCGGCTTTATTGACGAAGTCCGGATCGGCGAGGAACGGCCGAGCCATGGAAACCATGTCGGCATCGCCCTCGGCGAGGATCTGCTCAGCGATTTCCGGGGTGTTGATGCGGTTGGTAGTGATCAGCGGAATACTCACCGAACCGCGCAGCTTGGCCGTGACTTTGCTGAATGCGGCGCGAGGCACCTTGGTGGCGATGGTGGGAATCCGCGCTTCGTGCCAGCCGATCCCGGTATTGATGAGGGTGGCGCCGGCCTGTTCGATGGCCTGGGCCAACTGCACGATTTCTTCCCAGGTGCTGCCGCCTTCCACCAGGTCGAGCATCGACAGGCGGAAGATGATGATGAAGTTCGGACCGACCGCCTCACGCACCCGGCGAACGATTTCCACCGGCAGGCGCATGCGGTTTTCGTAGCTGCCACCCCAGCGGTCGGTACGGTGGTTGGTGTGGGCCGCCAGGAACTGGTTAATGAAATAACCTTCCGAGCCCATGATTTCGACGCCGTCGTACTCGGCTTTCTGGGCCAGGGTCGAGCAGGTGACGAAGTCGCAGATCTGCTTCTCGATGCCTTCCTCGTCCAGCTCCTTGGGCTTGAACGGGTTGATCGGCGCCTGGATCGCGCTGGGGGCGACCTGCTTGGGGCTGTAGGCATAACGCCCGGCGTGGAGAATCTGCATGCAGATCTTGCCACCCGCCTCGTGCACCGCACGAGTGACGATCTGGTGCTTGAGGGCCTCTTCCTCGGTGGTCAGCTTGGCGGCGCCGGAATACACCCCGCCCTCGTCGTTGGGACCGATACCGCCGGTGACCATCAGGCCTACGCCGCCGCGGGCACGCTCGGCAAAATACGCCGCCATGCGCTCGAAACCGCCGGGCTTCTCTTCCAGGCCGGTGTGCATGGACCCCATCAGGGTACGGTTGCGCAGGGTGGTGAACCCCAGGTCGAGGGGGGCCAGCAAGTGCGGGTAAGGTGCGGCAGCCATGGTGTCACTCCAGATCGGGCAATCACGGAAAGTGTGGAAGCTCTGCGTCTTCCATCGGTAGTGCTCCACAGACTAAGAGCACAGTACCCGGTGCTCAATGACCGTAACTGACAACTTATTGATCCAAACGCACAGCGCCCCTTGGCAAGCGTCGGCCCGGGCCCTACCCTAGTCGACGACTCCTGCACACGGCCGCTGACTATTTCCCCATGCGCAAACTTCTCTACATCATCCTCACTCTGGCCCTGCTTGCAGCCGCCACCCGCTACGCAATCTGGACTCGCGACCGTCCAGAGGCGCACTACCTGTCGGACCTGCGCATCCAGCTCGCGGTGGATCAAGGCGTGCCAGCCGATCATGGCAACCTGCTGGCGATTCAGCCTGAACTGTTCCCCACCGACTACCAGAACATCGAACGCCTGCATCGCAAGCTGGCGGCCTACTTGCAGCAAGCCACTGACAAAGGCCTGGTCAACGCCAAGACCATCGTCGTGCTACCGGAGCATATCGGCACCTGGCTGATGGTCAGTGGTGAAAAGAACGAGCTGTACCAGGCCGCCTCCTTGAAAGAAGCGATGAACTGGCTGGCCGTGAGCAACCCCTTGCCGTTTCTCAAGGCGCTGATCAGCGCCAGGGGCGACAGTCGCCTGGACGATGCGTATCTGCGCATGAAGGCGAAGAAAATGGCCAAGGACTATCAGTGGCTGTTCGGCGGCCTGGCCAAGGAGTTCCAGGTGACCCTGGTGGCCGGCACCATCATTCTGCCGGAGCCCAGTGTCAGTCAGGGCACCCTGCAGATTGGCAGCGGCGCCCTGTACAACAGCAGCCTGGTGTTCGGCAGCGATGGCCTGCCCATGGGCCAGCCTCAGCGGCAGATCTACCCGACCTATGCCGAAAGCGGCTACCTGAAGGGCGATACCGATACAGCGCTACGGGTGATCGATACCCCCGCCGGACGGCTCGGCGTACTGATCGGCAGCGACAGCTGGTACCCGGAAAACTATCGCAAGCTCAATGAGCAGAGCACTCAATTGGTGGCGGTTCCGGCCTTTGTCATGGGCCGCGACGGCTGGGACAAACCCTGGCGCGGTTACAAGAGCATCGCCACCCCCAGTGAAGTCAGCCTCAAGCCCGAGGAAGCCAGCGAAGGCGAGGCCTGGCATCGCCTGACCCTCACTGCCCGCCCGCCCAGCAGCCTGGCCAGTGCCGGGGTCAGCGTGTTCCTGCGTGGCCAGTTCTGGGACCAGCGCAGCAGCGGCCAGAGCTTTATCAACAGCAATGGCCAGACCTTTGCCGACGAGGGCACCCGGGGTGCTCGCTTGCTGAACATCTGGTTGTAGTCGATGAAGACGCCGCCGATGCGCCTGGGAGACCTCTCGGTGGGGTTCGTCCACAGCCTGGTGGACGCGGTCCGCAGTCATGGGCTGGACCCGACACCGTTGCTGGAACAATACGCACTGGACGCCGCCAGGCTGGGGGAAGCCGGGGCACGCTTGTCGATCCCCCGCTACATGCGCCTGGGCCACGGGGCGATCCAGCTGACCGGTGACCCGGCACTGGGTCTGCGCATGGGCCGCCTGAGTCGCCTGAGCCAGATGGGCCTTGCGGGGGTGACTGCCGCGCAAGCCCCTACCGTGCGCGAAGCGGCTCGCTGCCTGACCCGTTTCGAGGCCTTGTACGGCTCCAACTATCGCGGCCAGTCGAGCTTTCACGAAGACGCCAACGGTGCCTGGCTGCGCTTTTATTCCATCAGCCCCTACAACGCCTACAACCGTTTCGTCGTGGACTCGATCATGTCCGGCTGGCTTCAGCAGCTGTCGAGCCTTTGCGGCCAGGCCATTCATGCTGAGCAGATCGACATCGAGTTCGAGCGCCCGGACTATCACGACGCCTATGCCCTGCTCGGCCCAACGCCCATCCAGTTCGGTGCTGAACAGAACCAGCTGCGCTTGAGCCAGGCCAACCTGGCCCTGCGCAATCCGGAGCATTGCCCCAGCACCTGGCGGCATCTGGTGCAGCTATGTGAAAGAGAACTGGAACAGTTGACCCGGACCCGCAGCCTGCGCGAACGCATCATTCAGCTGTTGGGCCCTCTGCTCAACGGTGGCCGTGAGCCGGACCTGGAAGAAGTGGCGATGCGCCTGAAGCTGCCGACCTGGACCCTGCGGCGCAAGCTGGCGGAAGAAGGGACGCAGTTTCGAGCGATTCTCAACGACACTCGTCGCGACCTGGCCATGACCTATATCCGCGATACCGAACTGGCATTCGGCGAGATCGCCTATCTGTTGGGCTTTGCCTCAGCCGAGGCATTTCAACGGGCTTTCAAGCGTTGGAACGGGCAGACCCCGGGGGAATTCCGGCGCAGCCACCGACAATTCGGCTAAAAAAAAACGCCACCGGCGTTACAGCTCGGTGGCGTCTTCTGCTGGTTCCAGGGGATCGAGCTCGAAAGCTTGATACTCCAGCAGTTCCTCTTGGTATTCGTCCATGGCGGACTCCTTTTCCGTTGATTGAATAACCCTGTGCCTAATGACTGTCGGGACCAGCATAAAGTGCCGGGATGACAGAAAAAATACTACCCCTCCGGTCAAGATTTATGTCGTTAAAACGTAACAGCCCGTGAGAAATTTAAGCTGTGGATACCTATGCAACGGCAATGATTGCAGCCGAAGGCGAGCGCGATGTAAACATCGGGCCGACTTTAAAGAGTCGGCCCGAGAACCCTAGAACCGATCAGTGCCCGCTGCCCGGCAGAGCGGGAATCGGCTCGGTCGGCGGCGGCAGACTGCTGGCGGGGGGCGCAGTGACGGCTTGATTGGCAGGCGCCAGCTCGCTGCTGGCAGCCGGCACAATCGGCGCGACTTCCGCTGGTGGAGCCACGGGCTGGGAGAGCGTTGGCTCAGGCTCATTGGCGGGCACCAGCGGCGCGACCACAGCACTCGGCTCGATCACTGGGCTCTGTGGCTTGGACTCAGGCTTGGGTTCCGCCTCGGGCTTGTTTTCAGGAACCCCCAGATCAGCCTTGGGCTTCTCTTCGATATGTGCAGCCTTCTTCACTTCCTGGGGCAAAAACAGCTCGACCAGGGCGAAGTAGCGCTCATAGAACTTGGCAGACGAGACCGTCTCACTGGCCACCTTGACCATGGAATCGTCGGTGGAACCGATCGGCATTGACACCGAACCCAGCACTCCGACGCCCAGGCTCGCCGAGTTGTTCACCTTCTTGAGTGCATAACGGTCCTGCAAGGCGTTGGCAAACACCGTCGAACGTTGGTCGCCGCTGCCATCCTGGGCACAGACCACATTGAAGCTGATCTCCAGATGGGTCTCACCGGTCTGCTGGAAGCTCTTGTGGCCACTGACCAGCTTCGGGTCGTTGCTGGTGATGATGTAGCCCTGGCTCAGCAGAGCCCGGCGTGCGGCTTCACAGGAAGCGGTATCGCTGACCGGGTAATTGCGCGAAAAAGTGCCGGAATCATCGAAGCTTTCATGCTCGTAGATGGCGGTCTTGTGCGTCGAACAACCGGCGACAGCGGACAGCAGCAATGCCGCGGCTGCGGCGCGCAGATGAAATGATCTAAACATCGAAAATCCTGAGGAAAACGCTCCGGCGCGTATTGTGCAACAGATCAATGCCACACCGCGCAGGTAATTGGTGTCTTAAATTTCACACAAGTTTACTGACCGTTGTTTGCCGGAAAAAGTCGCTCGCTCAAGTGCTCGATCAACACCCTCAGCTTGGCCGCCGCATGTCGGCTCGATGGCCACAGCACCCAGAACGTGCCGCTGTGTTCCAGGTACTCGTCGAGCACTGTCTGCAACGCTCCCCGGCGGACCGCCGCCTGCACCATGAAATCCGGCAAACAGGCGATACCCAAACCGCTGCGGGCAGCGTGTTCCACAGCCTCGATGGAGCTGCTGGTCAAGCGGGTCGGCAGCAGCGGTTCCGGTAAGTGGGCCTGGGGCTTGAACGGCCACGGTTCAAGTTTGCCGGTGTGGTGAAAGGTGTGCCGCAGGCAGGCGTGCTCGCGCAGTTGCTGGGGACATTGCGGCAAGCCGCGCTGCTTGAAATAGTCGGGACTGCCCACCAGCACCATATGAAAGCGCCCCAATTGTCGGGCCAGGAGCCGGGAGTCCTTGGGATTGCCCGTGCGCACTACCAGGTCAAACCCCTCCTCCACCACGTCCACCATGCGATCGGAAAGGTCCACGTCCAGCTCGATCTGTGGATAGAGCTGCATGAACTCCGCCAGTACCGGCATCAACAGCCCGTGAACTTGGGGAGCGCTGATCCGCAACTTACCTACAGGCGCACTGGAGGAATCGCACAGCTGGAACTCCGCAGCCTCCGCTTCGGTAGCTATCCGGCGGCAGCGCTCGAGGAACCCGGCCCCCTCGGCGGTCAGGCTGATACTGCGGGTGGTGCGATGGAACAGGCGCGTCTCCAGACGCTCCTCAAGCCGCGCGATGCTCTTGCCCACGGCTGAAGAGGACACTCCCAATAGCCGCCCCGCTTCGGTAAAGCTACGTGTCTCGGCCACCTGCATGAACACCGGAATACTGCCCAGCCAGTCCATTCTGCCTCCTGCGATTAAGGACTTCTGTGTCCGATAAGTTCGGAACCTTAGCCTATTTTTCCGCCATGCACAGAACCCTACCCTGTGAGCTTCATTTCTGCCCCTGCACAACGGTGCCCGACCATGAGCAACTCCGCCAATGCCTGTGAACTGCTACAAGCACCCGCCGAGACCCGCGAACGCCTGCCTGTCGGCGGCCTGCTGGCTCTCGCCAGCGCCGGTTTCATTACCCTGATGACCGAGACCCTGCCGGCTGGGCTGCTGCCACAAATGAGTGCCAACCTTGGCGTCTCACCTGCACTGATTGGCCAGCTGGTGACCTTCTATGCCCTGGGTTCGCTACTGGCCGCCATCCCGCTGATCATCCTCACCCAGGGCTGGCGGCGGCGCCCCTTACTGTTGCTGGCCATCGCCGGCTTTGCCCTGGTCAACAGTGTTACCGCTCTCTCCAGTGACTACAGCCTGATTCTGGTGGCACGCTTTTTCGCCGGGGTCTTCGCCGGCCTGCTCTGGGCCTTGCTGGCCGGGTATGCCAGCCGTATGGTGGCGCCCCACTTGCAAGGACGGGCAATCACACTGGCCATGCTCGGCGCGCCGGTGGCTCTGTCGGTGGGAATGCCCGCTGGAACCTGGCTGGGCAACCTGGTGGGCTGGCGCATGAGCTTTGCTGTCATGACCTTGCTGACCCTGGGGCTAATTGGCTGGGTACTGGTTCAGGTGCCGGACTTCCCGGGGCTGCGCGCACAGAAGCGCTTGTCGCTGGCTCGAGTCCTGGCCTTGCCGGGGATCCGACCAGTGCTGTTGGTGACTTTTGCCTATGTGCTGGGACACAACATTCTCTACACCTACATCGCGCCCTTTCTTGAGCCGGTCGGGCTTGGTGAGCAGATCGAGCGGGTGTTGCTGGTGTTTGGCCTGGCTGCATTGTTGAGCATCTGGCTGGTGGGCCTGCTGATCGATCGCTGGCTGCGTCAACTGGTGCTGGTCAGTTGCCTGCTGTTCATCGGCTCGACCCTGATGCTGGGGCTGCTGAGTGACTGGCCAGTGGCGATCTATGGGGCGACCGCTATCTGGGGGCTGTCCTTCGGCGGCATGGCCACCCTGCTGCAAACCGCACTGGCCAAGGCCGCAGGCGAGCACGCTGACACCGCGCAGTCGATGCTGGTCACCCTATGGAACCTGGCGATCGCCGGTGGCGGCCTGGGTGGCGCCTTGCTGCTGCAAGGGCCGGGAGTGGCGATCTTCCCCTGGGTGATCGCCGCGCTGTTGCTGATCAGCCTGGTGGTGGCGGTGAACGCCCGGCACCAGGGCTTTCCAGTCAGACGCTGATCCTCGACCCAAGCCTTGGCAACCGGGCGTTCTCGCGGCAACGGAGCCTGCCAGGTCGCTAGCCTTCAGCCGAAGCGCCAGTCTGCAAAGCAGTATCCACTTTTGCGTGCGCAGCGGATCGGGCTTTGCGACTGCGTACCAACGGCCAGAACAGCTCCTCCTTCCAGCTCACCGGCGCCAAGTGCTCGATACCGAAGGTAACGGGCCGGCGGCGGGTGATCTTCGCGGTGCCAAACAGCACATCCCAGAGGAACAGCAAGTTACCGAAGTTGCCCTTGTAGTGGGTCACTCCATCCTCGGCGCTCAGGCCATGGTGAGCCGAATGGGTCGAAGGCGTTGAAAAGACTCGCTCCACCAGCCACATCAGTGGCCGGAGAAAACCGATGCGGTACAGCTTGTCGTCCCAGGCCACGCTGCTGTGTGCGGCGAAGATCACCGTCATCTTGAGAATCAGGTAACCGTAATAGACCGGCGCCAGCCCCAAGTAGATCAGCACCCCGGAGAACCAGATCCCGGGCATCAGCAGGTAATAGAAGCTGTTGTTGCGATAAACGATGCGAATGCTCATGTAGGGCGCTGAATGGTGAGCCCGGTGCAGGGCATACAGCGCGGGGAGACGATGGGTCAGGCGGTGCCACCAGTATTGGGTCATGTCATCGAAGATCAGGAACAACAGCAGACCAAGCACCCAGGGCGTATCCGCCAGCATGCCCCTGGCTTGTGGCAGTGCCAGGCCCATGAGCGCACCGCTGGCCCACATCACCAGGGGAAAGGTCACGCCGAGCAACAGGCTTGAGCCCACCGCCTCGATCAGCACGTCGCGGCGCTGGCCACGGGGTTGGCGAAAGGCTGAACAAGCTATTTCCAGGAGGATGAAAAACACAAAGATCGCCGAAACGATCAACAGGGGGTTGTTGGTCATCAGATCGTGGTTCATGGCATTCTCGCTCTTATCCTTATGGGCAACGCCCGACCATTAGAGATCAGCAAGGCAGCCCTCTCTATGCGCGAAATGGACAGAATCCAGCGAGATCCGGCCAACCGAGCGGCCCCGCGCTTTCATCGAGGACGCCTCGGTGAAGTCTTGCAACGCTTCCTCAATGACCAGAGCGCCGCGCCGCACCAGGACTACAACCTGCTGCACCTGGAACAGCTATGGCGTGCGGCGGCGGCGTTGGAGCCGGCCATAGGCCTCAAACTGTTCGAACGCTTCACGCCCCAGGACTGGCACGTTATTGCCCATGCCAGCCTCTACTGTCCGGATGTTGCCGCGTCCATGGCATTCTGGGTTCGCTATGCGCCGTTGGGCTCGGACACCGATCGCGTGCAACGGGTGACGGATGCCCGAGGTTCTGGTGTTGAAATCCATATCGACACCTCGGCGGAGTTGAGCCGCTACCTGATCGAACACTATGGAGTCATGTCCATCACTCAACTGCGGCGTGGTACTGGTCTTGCGGTTCGGCCCGTGCTGGCCTGCTTCAGCCATTCGCGTCCCGACTATCACGCGCAATACCAGCATTGGTTTGGCGACCGTATCGAATTCGATTGCCGGGCCAACCGTTTCTACTTCGACCCGCACAGCCTGCAACTGCCACTGCAGACCCGCCACGCCGGCATGCTCGACCTGTTGAGCGAAGAGCTGGATCGGCGGGTGGCCCTGCACCAACGGCTGAGCGGTTGGGCAGCCAAGGTGGCCAGGGCCTGTCGTCAGGCCCTGGCGGCGGGCCATCCCGTAACCCTGGAAAGCCTTTGTGCCCATCTGCATCAAACCCCACGCACGCTGCGGCGACGTCTCGCGGAACAGGGGCTGAGTTTTCGCCAGTTGCTGGACCAGACCCGCGCCGAGCTGGAAATGCATCTGGAATTGCAAGGCGAATCCCGGACGCAGATTGCGCTACAGCTGGGTTACAACGATCAGGCGGCCTATCTGCATGCGCGCAAGCGCTGGCACACCACCAGCACCTGAGGTTTATCCGAGCTCAAAAAAAACCCCGGCATTGCGGCCGGGGTCTTTTCAACACTGCGGTTCAGGCATTAGTAACGCTTGATGTCCGCCTGGTTTTCCAGCTGCTTGCGGTAGGCGGCAAAATCTTGCTGCCCTACCCGCGAGGCCAGGAAGCGACGGTATTGAGCCTTCTCTTCCTCGGTCGGCGCAGCGGCTTCATTGACGGCATTGAGCTGCAGCACCAGCAGATTGCCGTTAGGCAGGGTCACGCTAGTGAAGGTCGGTTTGTCCTTGGACTCAGGCTTGCTCATGCGGAACAACGCCTGCAGAACAGTTGGATCGATACCATCCTGACCACGGGTCACCGCTTGTGCGACTTTCCAGTTCTGGCCATCAACCGGCTTGTTCAGCGCGGTCTTGCCGTCACGCAAGCTGGCAATCAGCTCTTCAGCCTTGGTCTTGGCCGCAGCACTGGCGTGCTCCTTGGCCAATTGCGTGCGAATGGCACTGGCGACGCTTTCCAGAGGCAGTTGCTCAGGTTTGCGATGCTCTTTGGCTCGCAGCACCACGACAGTTTCCGGGTCCAGTTCGATGGCGGTGCTGTTGGAACCCTCGTCGAGGACTTCGGTGCTGAACGCTGCTTGCACCACTGCACGGTTGGCAGCGATACCGTCGCCACCGTCACGGCCGAATGGCGCGGAGGTGTGAACAGTCAGCTTCAGCTCCTGAGCCGGTTGTGCCAGATCGGAGGCTTCGAACGAAGAGTCCTCCAGCTGCTTGGTCGCCTCGACGAAACGCTGCTCGACCTGCTGAGTTTTCAAGTCGCGGGTCAGCTTGTCCTTGAGACTGGCGAAGCTCGGCACTTCCGGTGCTTCGATGCCCAACAGCTTGATCAGGTGGAAACCGAAGTCCGTACGCACCGGAGCCGAGACCTGATCCTTATTCAGCGCATACAGCGCCTTCTCGAAGGTTGGGTCATAAACACCTGGACCGGCGTAGCCCAAGTCGCCACCGTTATTAGCCGAGCCTGGATCCTGGGAGAATTCCTTGGCCAGTGCCTCGAAGCTTTCGCCTTTGGCCAGACGCGCCTGGATCTCTTCGACCTTGGCCTTGGCCTGAGCCTCGTTCACCTTATCGTTGACTTCGATCAGGATGTGCGCGGCACGACGTTGCTCGGACAGGTTGGCGATTTCCTTCTGATACAGCGCCTGCAGGTCCTCGTCCTTGACACTGACCTGATCAAAGAAGGCAGCCTTCTTCAGCTCGATGTAATCAATCACCACTTGGTCGGGAGTCATGAACTCCTTGGCGTGCTGATCGTAATAGGCCTTGACCTCGTCATCGGTCAGCTTGATCGCTGCCGGATCAGCCTTGATGCTCAGAGAAGCAAAATCTCGGGTCTGTTTTTCCAGACGAGCGAACGCCAGTACCTGAGCATCGGTCACGAAACCACTGCCCGCCAGACCGGCACGCACCTGACCGATCAGCATTTCCTGAGCCAGCATCTGGCGGAATTGCAGACGGGTGTAGCCCAACTGACGAATCACCTGATCGAAACGCTCAGGGCTGAATTTGCCTTCAACCTGGAATTCCGGCGTTTGCAGGATCACCTGATCCAGCGCGCCCTCGGAGAAGGCAAACTTGGAATCCTGTGCACCTTGCAGCAACAGTTTGCGGTCGATCAGCCCTTTCAAAGCGGCTTCGCGCAGCATCTTCTCATCCAGCAGGGAGGCATCGAAATCTTTGCCCAACTGTTGCATCAGTTGACGACGTTGCATGTCGACGGCCTGGCTCAACTCGTTCTGAGTGATTTCCTCGCCGTTGACCTTGGCCGCGTCCTGGTTATGGGTAGTGGCCTGGAAAATGGCATCGAAACCGGTCAACGCCAGCAATGCGACGATGACCCCGATGATGGTTTTGGCAATCCAGCCTTGTGAGTTGTCCCTGATATTCTGCAGCATGCGTCCCCCAGAAACGGCTGTACTTCAATTTAAGCAACCGTGGAGTGTGGGTAGAGTCCGGATAGAAGAAAGGCGCATCCGAGGATGCGCCTTCTCGTAACTGGCGGAGCGGACGAGAGCTGAACCTGCGACCCTCGGCATTGGCCGGTGATGCACCGGCCTACTGGCGCCCCGCTGCCAGATCAGGCATGACCCCGACCCGGATGGGCAAAGACCCTGAAGAAACTTAGTTTACGGCTTCTTTCAGTGCTTTACCGGCTTTGAAACCTGGCTTTTTAGCAGCAGCGATTTCCAGAGTCTTACCGGTCTGTGGGTTGCGACCGATACGAGCTGGACGATCAGTTACGGAGAAAGTACCGAAACCAACCAGAACAACAGAGTCACCGGCCTTCAGAGCGCCAGTAACGGATTCGATTACTGCGTCCAGCGCACGGCCAGCAGCAGCTTTCGGGAGATCAGCAGATGCAGCGATAGCATCAATCAGTTCCGACTTGTTCACTCTAAGTCCCCTTACATATCTATGAGTATGATTCTAAGTTTTTTGGTGAAAGCAAAAACGAGTGCTGAATGGCCTACAGACACTTAAGAGCCGCTTTATAACAAGGGCTCTAAAAAGCTGTCAAGGAAGCCCCCCAGGCTAATGCGTACTAATGCGTGCTAATTCTTTCCTTAGAGTCAGACTCGCGTTTTTCGTCCTTTGCAACTATCTCGGGAGCCACATCCGGCAAGGGCTCCGGCGCGTATTGCAGCGCAATTTGCAGGACTTCGTCAATCCATTTAACTGGTTTAATCTGCAGATCCTGCTTGATATTGTCAGGAATTTCTTTCAAATCGCGAACATTCTCTTCAGGAATGATCACCGTCTTGATTCCACCCCGATGAGCTGCAAGTAATTTCTCTTTCAGCCCGCCGATGGCCAATACCTGACCGCGCAGGGTGATCTCTCCTGTCATCGCTACATCAGCCCGCACCGGAATGCCGGTCAGCGCCGAAACCAACGCCGTGCACATGCCTATGCCCGCGCTAGGGCCGTCTTTAGGGGTAGCCCCTTCCGGCATGTGGATGTGGGTGTCGCGCTTCTCGTGGAAGTCCAAGGGAATACCCAGGCTCTTGGCACGACTGCGTACCACGGTCAGCGCGGCAGTGATCGACTCGACCATGACATCGCCCAGGGAGCCGGTCTTGATCAACTGACCCTTGCCTGGAACCACAGCGGCTTCGATCGTCAGCAACTCACCGCCTACCTGAGTCCAGGCCAGGCCGGTCACTTGGCCGATCTGATCCTGCTGCTCGGCCAGGCCGTAGCGGAATTTACGCACGCCCAGGAAGTGTTCCAGCAGATCGGAAGTGACCTTAACAGAGAAGCGTTTTTCCATCGCATGCTCTTTCACCGCCTTGCGGCAGACCTTGGCGATCTGACGCTCCAGGCCCCGCACACCGGCTTCGCGGGTGTAGTAGCGGATGATGTCGCGAATCGCATCGGGGTCGAATTCCAGCTCGCCTTTCTTCAGTCCATTGGCCTGAATCTGCTTGGGCGACAGGTACTTGACCGCGATGTTGATCTTCTCGTCCTCGGTGTAGCCAGGCAGACGAATCACCTCCATCCGATCCAGCAATGCTGGGGGAATATTCATCGAGTTGGAGGTGCAAAGGAACATCACATCGGACAAGTCGTAATCAACTTCCAGATAATGATCGTTGAAGTTGTGGTTCTGCTCAGGGTCCAGAACCTCCAGCAACGCCGACGCCGGATCACCACGCATATCACTGCCCATCTTGTCGATTTCGTCGAGCAGGAACAGCGGGTTGCGAACGCCAACCTTTGTCATCTTTTGAATCAATCTTCCTGGCATCGAACCGATGTAAGTTCGACGATGTCCACGGATTTCCGCTTCATCACGTACGCCACCCAGCGCCATACGCACAAACTTACGGTTGGTCGCATTGGCGATCGACTCCGCAAGAGAGGTCTTACCTACCCCAGGAGGACCGACGAGGCACAGCACCGGACCACGAATCTTCTTCACGCGCTTTTGTACGGCGAGATATTCGAGAATCCGCTCTTTGACCTCTTCCAGACCATAGTGATCGGCGTCGAGAATATCCTCGGCACGCGCCAGGTCGAGACGCACCTTGCTCTGGGCCTTCCAAGGCACTTGAACCAGCCAATCGATATAGGAGCGAACCACCGTAGCCTCGGCAGACATCGGCGACATCTGCTTGAGCTTGTTGAGCTCGGCCTGAGCTTTGGTCATCGCATCTTTTGGCAGGCCGGCGGCATCGATGCGCTTTTTCAGCTCTTCGATTTCATTGTGACCCTCGTCACCATCGCCCAGCTCCTTCTGAATGGCCTTCATCTGCTCATTCAGGTAGTACTCGCGCTGGCTGCGTTCCATTTGCTTTTTGACGCGGCCACGAATGCGCTTTTCAACTTGCAGCAGGTCGATCTCGGCGTCCAGCAATGCCAGGACGTGCTCGACCCGAGCAGACAGATCAATGATCTCGAGGATTTCCTGTTTCTGCTCGATCTTCAACGCCATATGCGCGGCCATGGTATCCACCAGGCGGCTTGGCTCGTCGATACTGTTGAGGGAGGACAACACCTCGGCAGGAACTTTCTTGCCCAGTTGCACATATTGCTCGAACTGGGACAGCAGACTGCGAACGAACACCTCTGACTCACGATCAGGAGCATCTACTTCGTCAATCAGGGAGACTTCGGCACGGCAATGACCATCAACTTCACTGAAGCGTTCGACAGCGCCGCGTTGCTCGCCTTCAACCAACACCTTGACGGTGCCATCAGGCAACTTGAGCAACTGCAAGACAGTTGCAATGGTACCTACGCGATAGAGTGCATCTTCACCGGGATCGTCATCAGCAGGGTTTCTCTGTGCCAGCAAGAGAATCTGCTTGTCGCCCGTCATCGCTGCCTCGAGGGCTTCGATCGACTTCTCGCGCCCCACGAACAGCGGGATAACCATGTGCGGATAAACCACAACATCACGCAATGGCAGGAGAGGCAATTCGATGGTTGTCTTCATGATTTCGCCTCTACGGCGGCCGTACGGCCGTAAACAGATGGAAGTAAGCTTGAAACCAAGATGGGGGCTGCCTGTAAAAAAAACAAGCTTAAAGACAGCACTTTAAGACGCTAAAAGCAAAGGGGCCCGAAGGCCCCTTCTTTCAATCCAACAGCGCGACGCTTACGCGTCTGGCGCCGCCTTGGCCGTCGGCTCACTGTTTTCATAGATGTACAGTGGCTGGGACTTGCCTTCAATGACGCTTTCATCGATCACTACTTTACTCACCTCGGATTGCGAGGGGATCTCGTACATAGTGTCGAGCAGAACACCTTCGAGAATCGAACGCAGGCCACGAGCACCTGTCTTGCGTTCAAGTGCACGCTTGGCGACTGACTTCAATGCGTCAGTGCGGAACTCCAGATCAACACCTTCCATCTCGAACAACTTGGCGTACTGCTTGGTCAAGGCATTCTTCGGTTCAGTGAGGATCTGAACCAATGCAGCTTCATCCAACTCATCCAGAGTCGCCAGGACTGGCAGACGGCCAACGAACTCCGGGATCAGACCGAACTTGACCAAATCGTCAGGCTCGACTTCACGCAGGGACTCACCAACCTTCTTGCCCTCTTCCTTGCTACGCACTTCAGCATTGAAACCAATGCCGCCACGGGTAGAGCGGTTTTGAATAACCTTTTCCAGCCCGGAGAACGCGCCACCACAGATGAACAGGATGTTACGAGTATCGACTTGCAGGAATTCCTGCTGCGGGTGCTTGCGACCACCTTGTGGCGGAACGGAAGCAACCGTACCTTCAATCAACTTCAACAGGGCTTGCTGAACGCCTTCACCGGAAACATCCCGAGTAATCGAAGGGTTGTCAGACTTGCGGGAAATCTTATCGATTTCATCGATGTAGACGATGCCCATTTGAGCTTTTTCTACGTCGTAATCGCACTTCTGCAGCAACTTCTGAATGATGTTCTCGACGTCCTCACCCACATAACCAGCTTCGGTCAAGGTGGTTGCGTCGGCGATCGTGAACGGTACATTCAACAGACGCGCCAGGGTTTCCGCCAGCAGCGTCTTACCCGAACCTGTAGGGCCGATCAGCAAGATGTTGCTCTTGCCAAGCTCGACGTCGTCACTTTTCTTGTCACGCTGATTCAGACGCTTGTAGTGGTTGTACACCGCTACAGCTAGAACCTTTTTTGCACGTTCCTGACCAATCACGTATTGATCAAGGATGCCGCTGATTTCTTTAGGCGAAGGCAGTTTATGCGCGCTGCTCTCGGCCTGTGCTTCCTGCACCTCCTCACGGATGATGTCATTGCACAAGTCGACGCACTCGTCGCAGATAAAGACCGAGGGGCCGGCAATCAATTTGCGTACTTCATGCTGGCTTTTGCCACAGAAGGAGCAATAAAGCAGTTTGCCGTTGTCCTCGCCGTTGCGGGTGTCAGTCATTCGTTCGATCCAAATCCGATAGGCTTGCAACACAAGATGAAGGCTATTGCGGGCTTTTTCAAGCCCGCCACTGATCAGAACAACTGACCAAGCCTATTTTGAGCTGCTTATTTTAAGCGGGGCGTTGGTTGATTACTTCATCGATCAACCCGTACTCACGCGCTGCTTCGGCGCTCATGAAGTTATCACGATTGGTATCGCGCTCGATTTCTTCCAGAGTGCGCCCGCTATGCTTGGCCATCAGCGTGTTGAGACGCTCACGGATGAAGAGGATTTCCTTGGCATGGATTTCTATATCCGACGCTTGGCCTTGGAAACCGCCCAGGGGCTGGTGAATCATCACTCGGGAGTTTGGCAGGCAGAAACGCTTGCCAGGGGCACCGGCCGTCAGCAAGAAGGCACCCATGCTGCATGCCTGACCAATACAGGTGGTTGAAACGTTAGGCTTGATGAACTGCATGGTGTCGTAGATCGACATGCCAGCCGTTACCGAGCCGCCCGGGGAGTTGATATAGAGATGGATGTCCTTGTCCGGGTTTTCCGCTTCAAGGAATAGCAGTTGCGCACAAATCAGGTTGGCCATGTAGTCTTCTACAGGACCTACCAGAAAGATCACTCGCTCCTTGAGGAGGCGCGAGTAGATGTCGTAGGCGCGCTCGCCACGAGCGGACTGCTCGACAACCATCGGGACCAGGCCGCCTGCGGCCTGGATATCAGAGTTCTGCTGAATATACGAATTACGGAACATGCTCTGCAGTCACTCCCAAATAGTCACGTCTTGAATACGCATAAGCCAGCGCGAAGGCTGGCTTATGGTGTGTGCTTCGAACGAGAAGAAAATCAGTCGGCTTGAGGTGCTTCTACCGGCTTGACCGCTTCTTCGTAAGAGACCGATTTGTCGGTCACGCTAGCTTTCTGCAGAACAGTATCCACAACTTGTTCTTCCAGCACAACCGAACGGACTTCGTTCAATTGCTGCTCGTTCTTGTAGTACCAGGACACGACCTGCTCAGGCTCCTGGTAAGCCGAAGCCATTTCCTGAATCAGCTCGCGAACACGGTCTTCATCAGGCTTCAGATCGAATTGCTTAACAACTTCAGCAACGATCAGGCCCAGCACTACGCGGCGCTTGGCTTGCTCTTCGAACAGCTCGGCAGGCAGCTGATCCGGCTTGATGTTGCCACCGAATTGCTGGACAGCCTGAACGCGCAGACGATTAACTTCGTTGTCCAGCAGCGCCTTTGGCACTTCGATTGGGTTGGAGGCCAGCAGACCATCCATTACCTGATTCTTCACCTTGGACTTGATGGCCTGACGCAGCTCACGCTCCATGTTCTTGCGAACTTCGGCACGGAAACCTTCCAGGCCGGCTTCCTTGATACCGAATTGAGCAAAGAACTCTTCAGTCAGCTCAGGCAGCTTAGGCTCGGAAACGCTGTTAACAGTCACGGTGAACTCGGCAGCCTTGTTGGCCAGATCCAGGTTCTGATAGTTCTCAGGGAAGGTCAGGTTCAGGACACGCTCTTCACCAGCCTTGGCGCCAACCAGACCGTCTTCGAAGCCAGGGATCATGCGGCCGGAGCCCAGTACCAACTGAGTGCCTTTAGCCGAACCGCCTGCAAAAGCTTCACCATCAACCTTACCCACAAAGTCGATGTTCAGTTGATCATCGTTCTGCGCAGCGCGATCAACAACTTCAAAGCGAACATTCTGCTTACGCAGGATCTCCAGCATGTTGTCCAGATCAGCATCAGCTACGTCAGCGCTCAGACGCTCAACAGCGATGCTTTCGAAACCGGCAACCGTGAACTCTGGGAAGACTTCGAAAGTGGCAACGTATTCCAGATCCTTGCCCTTCTCCAGCACTTTAGGCTCGACCGAAGGAGCACCAGCTGGGTTCAGCTTCTGCTCAACAACGGCCTCATAGAAGGAAGCCTGGATCACATCACCCACTGCTTCTTGACGCGCATCAGCCTCATAACGCTGACGAATCACGCTCATTGGAACCTTGCCAGGACGGAAGCCCGCAATTTTGGCCTTTTGGGCAGTCTGCTGCAGACGCTTGTTGACCTGGCTCTCGATGCGCTCAGCCGGCACGGTGATGCTCATGCGGCGCTCAAGAGCAGAAGTATTTTCAACAGAAACTTGCATGGATATTCCTCGTTGCACAGACGTTAGCCGGCCGTTTTCCGACCCCAGAATCAAGGGCATGCATTCTAGTGGGTCAAACTCAAGAAGTCACCCTACTGAAAACGGGTAAAAAACGGCCGACAATGTGAAGGCGAGGACAAAGGGTTGAGCCTCGCCATGAGAGCAAATACTACGAATCCAACCAGAGCCTCTACACCAACCCTTCTATATATAGAAGGAGCCGGCCAGAGCCTCCCTGACAAACACCAACCAATAGCCAAGATCCCAGCGCCCAGTGACCAAAGGCCAACCATTGCCCAACCCAGCCGCCCCACTGTGCGTGAAAACACCAGACATGTCGGACCTAGAAACGAAAACGGCGCAGCCCTTTTCAGGTGCTGCGCCGTAATCTGCTATTAACTAGCTACTTTATTGGTGCGGACGAAGAGACTCGAACTCTTACACCTTGCGGCGCTGGAACCTAAATCCAGTGTGTCTACCAATTCCACCACGTCCGCTTAACAATCTTTTAAAGCAAAGGCGCCAGACTATTAATCTGGCGCCTTCTTCGAATATGGGGTGGACGATGGGGATCGAACCCACGACAACAGGAGTCACAATCCTGTGCTCTACCAACTGAGCTACGCCCACCATATTGCGTTACTTGTGCCAAAGCTGCCTAATGGCGCACCCGGCAGGACTCGAACCTGCGACCATCCGCTTAGAAGGCGGATGCTCTATCCAGCTGAGCTACGGGCGCCTTATTAATCTGTATTCTTTAACGATTACAAACTAATTGCTTTCAGTCGTTATGAGCTAAACATCAACTCTGCTCGACTTTCTTAACCAGTGCTAGGCTGTGCCCGACAAGTGCGACGAATGTTATAGGCGAGCCTTTAGGTCGTCAACTCTTTTTTGAAAAAAATTCATTTAATTAAAGGAGTTAGGGGAATTTGCAGACCAAGCGCCTTTGCCCTCACGTTCCGACATGCGAGAATACGTTCTCTTTTTCTCTCCCTCTCGATGGTTAATCACGCGTCATGACTGCACAACTAATCGACGGCAAAGCGATCGCCGCTAGCCTGCGCCAGCAGATCGCCAAACGTGTCGCCGAGCGTCGCCAGCAAGGCCTGCGTACTCCGGGCCTCGCGGTGATTCTGGTCGGCAGCGACCCGGCCTCTCAGGTTTATGTCTCGCACAAGCGTAAAGACTGCGAAGAGGTCGGCTTCCTTTCACAAGCCTATGACTTGCCCGCCGACACCACTCAAGAAGCACTGGCGGGCTTGATTGATCGCCTCAATGATGACCCGAACATCGACGGTGTCCTGCTACAGCTGCCACTCCCTGAGCACCTGGATGCCTCTCTACTACTAGAACGCATTCGTCCGGACAAAGACGTGGATGGCTTCCATCCTTATAACGTCGGTCGTTTGGCCCAACGCATTCCCCTGCTGCGCCCCTGCACTCCCAAAGGCATCATGACCCTGCTGGAAAGCACCGGTGCCGACCTGTATGGCATGGATGCAGTAGTGGTCGGCGCATCCAACATCGTTGGGCGCCCGATGGCCATGGAGTTGCTGCTGGCTGGCTGCACCGTGACCGTCACTCACCGCTTCACCAAGGATCTGGCTGGCCATGTCGGCCGTGCCGACCTGGTTGTCGTTGCTGCTGGCAAGCCAGGCCTGGTCAAGGGCGAGTGGATCAAGGAAGGCGCTATCGTCATCGACGTCGGCATCAATCGCCAGGAAGACGGCAAGCTGGTGGGCGACGTGGTTTATGAAACCGCCCTGCCCCGCGCGGGCTGGATCACTCCAGTGCCTGGTGGCGTAGGCCCCATGACCCGCGCCTGCCTGCTGGAAAACACCCTGTACGCCGCAGAATCGCTGCACAGCTGAGTTTTCGACAGCGCACAAAAACCCGCCAATGGCGGGTTTTTTTATGCGCCAACGTTACAACGCCACAGCGCTCTTTATCGCCCCTGAATCTTAGCGTTCAGGATCGCACTCAGCCTATTCTGAAACCGCAGTAGCGCTCAGGAAAAAACGGTGTTTTTTCTTGGTTTTTAAGGGTTTTCGACTGACCACTGAAGAACAATCGACAGTTCTTCAGCCATACTCATAAAATGTAACGCTTTTCCGAAAAAGCCCGTTGCCAAACGGCATATCCATTATTATCGAGTCCGCCCGCGTGAAAATTCGTCTCTCCATCCTCAGCTTATTGTTTGCTGTGTCCGGCACCTTGATCGCGCACAGCGTCGACGCCAGCGAAACCACCGCGGCGCCAAGAGACACTTCACAATTGCATATTGCATCCGGCAGCGCCCTGCTGCTGGACCTGCAAACCAACAAAGTCATCTATTCCAGCAATCCGGACGTTGTGGTGCCCATCGCTTCGGTGACCAAACTGATGACCGCCATGGTGGTTCTGGACGCCAAGCTGCCGCTGGACGAACACATCTCCATGAACATCAGCGACACCCCAGAAATGAAGGGCGTGTTCTCCCGGGTCAAGCTCAAAAGCGAACTAAGCCGTCGAGACACCCTGCTGATTGCCCTGATGTCCTCGGAAAACCGCGCCGCGGCCAGCCTGGCCCATTATTACCCGGGAGGCTATCCGGCCTTCATCGCCGCCATGAACGCCAAGGCCAAGTCACTGGGAATGACCCACACCCGCTATGTGGAACCCACCGGCCTGTCGATCCATAACGTTTCCACGGCTCGCGACCTGAGCAAATTGCTGGTGGCTGCCCGCAAGTACCCTCTACTGAGCGAGCTGAGTACCACCAAGGAAAAGACCGTGGCATTCCGCAAGCCCAACTACACCCTGGGCTTTCGCAACACCAACCACCTGGTCAACAAGGAGAAATGGGACATCAAGATCACCAAGACCGGCTTCACCAATCAGGCCGGTCACTGCCTGGTGCTGGTCACCAGCATGGGCAATCGCCCGGTAGCCCTGGTGATTCTCGATGCCTTCGGCAAGTACACCCACTTTGCCGACGCCAGCCGCATCCGCAACTGGGTAGAAACCGGCAAGAGCGGCTCGGTACCGGACGTGGCCTTGCGCTACAAGGCCGATAAGAACCTCAAGAACCGCCAGACTGCAGCCCCTCAGGCCTCGCACTGATACTCAAGCACAACAACGGCGCCCAATGGCGCCGTTGTTGTGCTTGAGTATCAGTGGCTGTCGAGCGCTTTAGCGGCCCTGGCCGCCGCCTGTTCCTGACCGGCCTGCCCCAGGTCATTGGCCGCTTTCAACCAGCGCTGGCGATCGACCTTGGCTGGCAACTGGTTGGGCGCCTGAATCAATACCGCAAAGCTCCCGGCGCTCTTCCAGGAAGACTCGAACTCACGAAAGCTCATCAGTTGCCGACGGCTTTTCGCTCCACGCAGCAACACGGTTTGCTTGTCCCGGTTGTAGCCGGCCAACACCGCATAACGCGGCTCAGCCCAGAACGTCGAACCTTCGGTAAAGCGCACCAGTACCGGATAACCCGCCGCCACCTGGGTCAGCAGGGCGGCTAGATGGTCATCCAGGGGATAGACCACCATGCCGTACTCACGCGCCAGGCTTAGCATGTTCTGCTGCAATTGCGCCTCGGCGCCAGGCAGGTGCAAGGGTTTGTCCAGCAACCCCGGAGTAATCACGACGCCCTGTTGCGACAGCATGCCAGCCAAGGCTGCGGGGCCACTTTGGTACATCTCTCCACGGAAAAACGGCACGCTGTTGAGCTCTACCCGCTCCGGCAGGCGCTGGATCTCGGGTTGCACGCTGCCGGCACAACCGACCAGGCTCAAGACACAGGCGCTGACCAGCAACGCCGCTCGAAATCGAGGAAATACCCGCACCATCATCGCTCTCTATATTCAAACGCCGGACGACCCGGTCCCGGCTGGGGCCTTGATCATAGGGCGCTCACGGGCGAGGGTATAGCGTTAGGCGGCAGTTAATTGAAAACCATAGAGCGAAGTGTTCGAAGACTCTCGACTATTGGTCAATAGCCTGAAACACAGAGACTACTAGACTAACCATTGGTAAGAGTGTGTGCCCTGGACAGGGCATCAAGGAGGCACTTATGAGCCTGACAACGACGATAGTGATGCTGATCCTGAGCTGGCTGGCCGTAGCCGCCGCAATGCTCTGGGGCGTGCTACGCATCACCCGCCGTCACCATCATCGGCCCCAGCAGTCCACCCCTGACATCAAGACTGGAAAAGCCGCCCGGCGCCCAGCCACTGCTCACTGATCAACATTCCCGCCCTGCCGAAAACAACACGGCCGCCTGACTCCAAGGAGTACAGACGGCCGTTCGTCATGGTTGCGAATCAGCCCTCGGCCTGCGCCGCCTGACGCTTCTGGCGGACCCGACGGGCCAGTATGTTCAGGCTTTCAATGGCAGCCGAGAACGCCATCGCCGCATACACATACCCTTTGGGTACATGGGCGCCGAAACCTTCGGCGATCAGGGTCATGCCGATCATGATCAGGAAGCCCAGGGCCAGCATCACCACGGTCGGGTTGTCATTGATGAACTTGGCCAACGGCTCGGCAGCCAGCAGCATCACCAGTACCGACGCCACCACGGCAATGATCATGATCGGCAAGTGCTCGGTCATGCCCACGGCAGTAATGATGCTGTCGATGGAAAACACCATGTCCAGCAACAGGATCTGGCCAATCGCAGCAGCAAAGCCGATCGCCACGCCCGATGTCTGGGTTTTGTCCGCCTCAGGCTCCGGAGTCATGCTGTGGTGAATCTCCGTGGTGGCTTTCCACACCAGGAACAGGCCACCGGCAATCAGGATCATGTCCTTCCAGGAGAAGCTCTGCCCCATGACGTCGATCACCGGCTCGGTGAGCTGGACGATGAAGGCGATGGTGCTGAGCAGCGCCAGACGCAGGAACAACGCCATGCCAATACCAATGCGCCGCGCCTTGGCCCGATGCTTTTCCGGCAACTTGTTGGTGAGGATGGAAATAAAGATCAGGTTATCGATGCCGAGCACGATTTCCATCACCACCAGGGTGGCCAGGGCGACCCAAGCAGTGGGGCTAGCAGCGAGTTGTAAGAGGTAATCCATGGGTCAATCCTGAATCGGTTGTATGAAAGATCAGATTTCCTGGGACGACTCCGGCTTCTTCGCCGCGTCTTCCTGTGGTTTTTCCTTGCCGGTCACACTTTGCGTGGCGTCACTCAACGCTTGCTCTGCGGCCTTGTGAGTATCGTCGATGGCTTGCTTGGCAGTCTCGGCCGCCTTGTCCAGCACCTGTTGCGCGCTTTTTTCCGCCTGATCGCAAGCTGCCAGGGTCAGCATAGACAGTGCCAGCAGCGACGCTACACCCAGTTTTTTGAATGACATACCGTATTCCTCGATAGAACGGGCGTGGCCAAGTGGGGCCCCGTCGATAGCGGGGCATTCTAAGGAGAGTAATACTTCAGGAAAATTCGTATTTTTAGCAGTTATACTTCGATTTTCACGAACTGATAGTCGCCATGCTCAACTACCGACAACTGCATTATTTCTGGGTTGTAGCCAAGACCGGCAGCATCGTCCGCGCCTGCGAGCAGCTCAACCTGACTCCACAAACCATCAGCGGCCAGATCAGCCTGCTGGAGCAGACCTATGGCATCGAACTGTTTCACCGGGTCGGACGCCAACTGGAACTGAGCGAAGCCGGGCGCCAGGCCCTGCCCTACGCCGAACAGATGTTCCAGCTCGGTGGTGAACTGGAAGCCATGCTTCGGGCCAGACCCGACGAGCAACAGATCCAATTCCGCGTCGGCGTGGCAGACGTGGTGCCCAAGTCCATCGTCTATCGCCTGATCGCGCCCACCATGGAACTCAGCGACCCGATTCGCCTGACCTGCCGCGAAGACAAACTAGAGCGCCTGCTGGCAGACCTGGCCATCCAGCGCCTGGACCTGGTGATCTCCGACAGCCCCATGCCCTCGCATCTGGACATCAAGGGCTACAGCCAGAAACTCGGAGAATGTGGCGTCAGTTTCTTCGCCACCGAGGAACTGGCGCGATTGCACGGCGCGGACTTTCCCCGGGGCCTGCACGGCGCCCCGCTGCTGATCCCGGGCCAGGAAACCGTGGTCCGCAGCCGCCTACTGCGCTGGTTCGCCGAACAGCAATTGCAACCGCGCATCATCGGCGAATTCGATGACAGCGCTCTGATGCAGGCCTTCGGCCAGTCCGGCAGTGGGATCTTTATCGCCCCCAGCGTGATTACCGATGAGGTCCGGCAACAGTACGGCGTGCATCTGATTGGCCAGACCGATGCCGTGACTGAATCGTTCTACGCCATTTCCGTGGAGCGCAAGGTCAAGCACCCCGGCATTGTCGCCATTACCGAAGGGGCCCGACGGGAACTGTTCACCTCCATCAACCACTGATCAGGAAGGACAGGCGTGCGGCGCCTTGAGCTTCATCAGCAGCAACGCCAGGGCAATGGACAGCACAATGAAGCAGGACGCTGCAAATCCCAGGCTACCCAGCCCCAAGGTGTCGATCACCCGACCGCCGACCATAGCCCCCAGGCCGATCCCCAGGTTGGCCCCGGCGATGTTCAGCGACGCAGCGAACGCCGGCGCTTGCGGCGCCGCCTTGATCAGCCGCACATGGCTGACCAGGAACAGGGCTGCCTGGGTCACGCCCCAGACACCCATGGCTGCCGCCAACCCCAGGGTCGAATGAATGCTCGGCACCAAGGCCAGCATGCCGCCGATCATCAACCCACAGAACACCATGGAAGCGATCAGCGGATGCCGGTCCACAGCCCGGCCGCCCAGGGAATTGCCGATCAACCCCACCGCGCCAAAGCCCATCAGGCACCAGCCCACCACGGTGCCGTTGAAGCCCGCCAGGCGCTCGAGAATATCCGCCAGGTAGGTATAGGCAGTGAACATGCCGCTGAACACCAGAATCGACAGCAGTACATGCCCCTGCATCAGCGGGCTGCGCAGGATGCGAAACTGCGAACGCAGGCTCGCCTGTTGGTTATGCGGCTTGGTTGTCGGCAGGTAGACCCACAGCAGCAAGGCCTTGCCAAAGGCCACCACAGCGAGGAGGCCAAAGGCGCTGCGCCAGCCAAAGGCATCGGCGATCAGGGTGCCCACGGGAATCCCGAACACCGTGGCGCAAACAATGCCGAAGCCGATCTTGGCAATGGCGCGCCCGGCGTAGTCCGGGCCGACGATATCCACTGCCGTTTCGCTGGCCAGGGCCCAGAACACCGGCAACCCCAGGGCCGGCACCAGTCGCGCCAGGGACATCACCCAGATATTCGGCGCGAGCGCCGCCAGGGTATTGGCCAGGCCAAACATCAACAGCACGCTGATAAACAGCTGCTTGCGCGGAAAACGCGCGAAGTAGGCGGTCAGGAAGGGGCCGAAAGCGGCGACGGTGAATGCGAACAGGGTCACCAGCAAGCCGGCCTGGGACACGCTGACCTGCAAGTCCCGGGCAATCGACGGCAACAGGCCGACGATGATGAATTCCGTGGTCAGCACGGTAAAACCCGCGGCCGACAACAGCAGGATGGGCAACAACATCAAGAACTCCAGAAACGGCGACAGCAGCGATAGCCCGAAGGGCCCGCTGACTGGATAGGAAAAGGGGGTGGCGAATGTTAACAGAGTGAGTACGGGTCAGGGCAACCGCCACGTCGCCGCTTTTCTTGCTGTGCCAAGTGGCAGATCGTCACATCGACGCAGGAATCACTGGCTGCTGTGATAAAGTCCGCCCCCTGCCAAAAACAGGCCTGATCGCGCACTGCCACTCAAGTCGCCCGATCGCCGGTTGCCATTGACCACCGCAGCCATGGGTGCCGCTGCAGCCCGGGCCACTTCCGGCCCTGGGTACCCGGCATGCACTGCACATTAAAATAAACAGAGATACCGCTATGAGCGCTTCCCCCCCTTCCTTTCTGCAATTCCTCAAACGCCTCAGCCTGGTCACGCAGATCGTTATCGGCCTGATTGCCGGTATCGCCCTGGCCTTGCTGGCACCCGAGGCGGCGAAGTCCACCACCTTTATCGGCAAGGTCTTCGTCTCGGCGCTCAAGGCCGTGGCGCCGATCCTGGTGTTCGTGCTAGTGATGGCCTCCATCGCCAACCACAAGCACGGCCAGGAAATTCATATCCGGCCGATCCTGGTGCTCTATCTGCTAGGCACCTTCGCTGCTGCTGCAGTGGCCGTGATTGCCAGCAGCCTGTTCCCCTCCGCCCTGGTGCTGTCGACCCACGACGTCGCCATCACCGCTCCCGGCGGCATCAGCGAAGTGCTGCAAAGCCTGCTGCTGAGTGTGGTGGACAACCCGGTCAGCGCTCTGATGAACGCCAACTTCATCGGTATCCTGGCCTGGGCCATCGGCATGGGCGTGGCCATACGCCACGCCGGCCAGACCACCCGCACGGTGCTCGACGACCTGTCCAACGGGGTCACCGTCATCGTGCGTGTGGTGATCCGCTTCGCGCCCCTGGGGATTTTCGGCCTGGTGGCCTCGACCCTGGCCACTTCCGGCTTCGACGCGCTGCTGGGCTACCTGCACCTGCTGGCGGTACTGATCGGCTGCATGCTGTTCGTGGCCCTGGTGATGAACCCGCTGATCGTGTTCTGGAAGATCCGCCGCAACCCCTTCCCACTGGTACTGACCTGCCTGCGCGAGAGCGGCATCACCGCGTTCTTCACCCGCAGTTCGGCGGCCAACATTCCAGTCAACCTGGAGCTGAGCAAGCGCCTGGGCCTGCATGAAGACACCTATTCGGTGTCCATCCCCCTGGGCGCCACCATCAACATGGCCGGCGCGGCGATCACCATCACCGTGCTGACCCTGGCCGCCGTGCACACCCTGGGCATCGCCGTCGACCTGCCGACCGCCGTGCTCCTCAGTGTGGTGGCGGCGATCTGCGCCTGCGGCGCTTCCGGTGTCGCCGGTGGCTCGCTGCTGCTGATTCCACTGGCCTGCAGCCTGTTCGGCATCCCCAGCGAAATCGCCATGCAGGTGGTGGCCGTAGGCTTCATCATCGGCGTGCTGCAGGACTCGGCGGAAACTGCGCTGAACTCCTCCACCGACGTGCTCTTCACCGCCGCCGCGTGCATGGCCCAGGAAGACAAGGCGCAAGCCTCAGCCTGATTCACGGCCACTAAAAAGCCCGGCCAGGGTCAACCTGGCCGGGCTTTTTTATGCGCGCTGAAAGGCTCGTGCCGCTCTTCAGCAGGACGCCTTAGAACGCGCCCATGTAGTCGCGCTTGCCCACTTCCACACCGTTGTGACGCAGGATCGCGTAGGTGGTGGTGACGTGGAAGAAGAACTGCGGCAAGCCGTAGGTCAGCAGGTAGGACTGGCCACTGAAGCGCTTCTCTTTCGGAGTGCCCGGACGGGTGACGATCTCGATGCCTTCCTTGCCATCGATCTGCGAAGGCTGAATGCCTTCGATAAAGGCCAGGACCTTGGCGATCAGCGCCTGCAGGTCGGCGAAGGTGACTTCAGTATCGTCGTACTTGGGCAGTTCGACCTCGGCCAGGCGAGCCGACACGCCCTTGGCGAAGTCCACGGCGATCTGCACCTGACGCACCAGCGGGAACATGTCCGGATACAGGCGCGCCTGGAGCAGGGCATTGGGTTCGATATTCTTCGCCGTGGCGTGAGCTTCGGCCTTGTGCAGTACATCGCTCAAGGCGTTGAGCATTTGCTTGAAGACAGGAACGGAAGCGGCGTACAGGGAAATAGTCATGACAGTCTCGACATGGATGGCGGAAATACAACGAGCAGCGATTATAGCCACAGCGGCCGACCCCGGGGCCTTTATCCCGGCGGCCCTTGGCGATAGGCGCTGGGCGCGACGCCAAACCAGCGCTTGAAGCTCTGGGAAAAACTCGACAGGTCGCTGAAGCCCAGCCGCTCGGCGATCTGCGTCAGGCTCAAGGCCGGGTTGCCCAATAGCTCCAAGGCCCGGGCGCTGCGGTGCTGGGTCTGTAATTGCCGGTACGACGTGCCCTCCTCCTGCAAACGACGCTTGAGGGTGCGCACGCTGGTCCGACTCAACCGCGCCATGCTCGGCAGGTCCGGTACGCTGCCGGAGGGGGCGGCCTCAAGATACTGGCGCACCAGGGCCGTAGCCCCCTGAGGCGCTGAACGACGCTCCAGCAACTGTGCACACATCTGCTCGCACATCGACACCGTCAGTGGATTGGCCTGGGGCAAGGCCCGGGTCAGGAAGCGCCGGTCGAAGGCCAAGCCATGCTGCGCGGCCCGATAGGCGGGACTCAGGCCCAGGATCTGCTCCACCTCCCCCGTGCTGCGCGCCACAGGACGGCCATTGCACCGGGTAAACCGCGTCAGGCGAAAGTCCGGGCCCACAATCTCCTTCATCAATACCGCCGCAGCGGCCATGTCCCGCTGCAGCAGAAACTCCCGTACCGCCGGGTCCGCCACCGCAGGCTCAGCAAACGTCAGCACGCCCAGCTCCTGCTCCAATCGATAGCCGATCGTGGCAAAGGCATAAGTCAGGGGTAAAAAGCGCAAGGCCAGGTTCAAGGCATCCGCCGCGGTCGTACTGCTGATCAGGCCATAGCCAAACAGGCCGTAGCTGGAGAAGTGATAGCGCGCGCCCACGACGTAACCCAAGCCCCGGGGATTGCCCAGCAAACCCAGCAGATTGCTCACCAGTTGCAGTTCCTGAGCCGCCGTCAACAGGCTGTTGGGGTCCTGCAACTGCTCCAGGGACAACCCCGAACCGGCCAGCAAACTCGCCACTGGCAAGCCCTTTTCGCGGCCGAAGCTCACCAGCAGCAAGGCGCTGGAAGGTCCTCGGGTGTAGGTCTGGATACTCATGGGCCGGACTCATGAACCGCTGATTTGGCCCAAATACTAAAGCACTTGTCCCGTTACAGCATGGGGCCTGCACTTTATTCCCTGCATGCTTCACTGATCGGGGCTGCACCACAGAAACAAGGACGTGGCCTCGGGAGGATCAACCCAGTGCCGCACAACAATAACAACGAGGTCGTCATGCCCCAATCAGCACCTGCCTGTACCCCACCCTCCAGCTCAACCGCGCCCCTTGAGGCCCTGATCATCGGCAGCGGCTTCGGCGGCCTGGGCATGGCCATCGCCCTGCGCAAGGCCGGGGTCGATCAGTTCATCCTTCTTGAGAAAGGCCAGGACGTCGGTGGTGTCTGGCGCGACAACACCTACCCCGGCGCCGCCTGCGACGTGCCTTCGCACCTGTACTCGTTTTCCTTCGAGCCCAACCCGAACTGGTCCCGGGTGTTCGCCCCCCAGGCAGAGATCCACGGTTACCTGCAGCATTGCGCCCAGCGCTACGACCTGCTGCGCCACATCCACTTTGGCAGCGAAGTGCGCCACGCCCGGTTCGATGAAGCCAGCAGTTGCTGGCAGGTCATCTGCCGCGATGGCCAGGAGCACTTCAGCCGCCTGCTGATCAGCGCCACTGGCCAACTGAGCCGCCCCGCCCTGCCCAACCTGCCGGGCCTGGACAGTTTCCAGGGTCATGTATTCCATTCCGCAGCCTGGGACCATCACTACCCTCTGGCCAACAAGCGGGTAGCGGTGATCGGCACCGGCGCCTCGGCCATCCAGTTCGTTCCGCAGATCGCCGATCAGGTGGCCGCGCTCAAGGTCTTCCAGCGCTCCCCGGCCTACATCATGCCCAAGGCCGACCGCGCCTACCGCCCGGAGGAAAAACAGCGATTCGCCCGCCATCCGCTATGGGCCAAACTGGTGCGCGCCGCCCACTACCTGCATTTCGAATCCCGGGCCCTGGGCTTTACCCGCCTCAAGAGCCTGACCCAATGGGTGGTCGGTATTCCTTTTCACAAGCTGCTGAATGCCTCGGTGCCCAACCCCGAACTGCGCCAGCGCATGACCCCGGACTATCCCATCGGCTGCAAACGCATCCTGCTGTCCAACGACTACCTGAAAACCTTCGCCAGCCCCCATGTCGAGCTGTTGACCCAGGGCATCGAGCGCATTACCGAGCACGGCATCACAACCCTCGACGGCCAGCAGCATCCGGTGGATGCCATCATCTATGGCACCGGCTTCGCCGCCACCGAATTCCTTTCGCCGATGCGCATCAGCGGCCGCGGCGGGGTCGACCTGAACCAGGCCTGGCAACATGGCGCGGCAGCCTACCTGGGGCTCAGCGTGCCCGGCTTCCCCAACTTCTTCATGCTCTACGGGCCCAACACCAACCTGGGCCACAACTCCATCATCCACATGCTGGAAAGCCAGATATCCCACGTGATCAAGGCCCGCCGGGCGCTGCTCAAAAGCGCGGCGAAAACCCTGGAGGTGGACGAGTCGCCCTACCAGCGTTTTCAGTGGCGCATCCAGCGCCGCCTGGCCACCTCGGTGTGGAGCGGCTGCCAGAGCTGGTATGTCGACGCGCAGGGGCACAACAGCACCAACTGGCCCGGTTTCACCTGGAGCTACAGATGGCTGACCCGCTATGGCGGACTGTCCGCCTACCGATTTGCCAGCCCCCTGGACGCGCCGTTTTCGCCCAGCGATGGACAGCGAGTGGCCCCACCCGGAGATTGGCTGGAACGGTGCAACGCGGCTTTCTTGCGGCTTTTCCTGAGAGCCAGTTTCAGGACCCTGATCGGCCCGCCGCGGCAACTGGTGAGCCAGCGCAAGCTCGTCAACGCCCTCTCTTGGCTGATGCCCGGTGGCCTGGGCGTAACCCGCAAGCGCACGAGCCTGGGTCAGTTGGCGGTGCAGTGCGTCGAGCCCAAGGCCCGGACCTCGAACGCAGTCATCCTCTACCTGCACGGCGGCGCCTTCTGCCTGGGCAACCCGGACACCCACTACAGCGTCACCAGCCGCCTGGCCAGGGAGACTGGCTGCCGCGTCTGGGCGCCCGACTACCGACTGGCACCGGAGCATCCCTACCCGGCCGCGCTGGACGACTGCCTGGCCTGTTATGACGCCATCCGTGCCCAGGGCTGCCCGGCGCAACAGCTGCTGATTGCCGGTGACTCTGCCGGGGGCGCCCTGGCGCTGGCACTGGCGCTGACCTTGAAGCAACGCGGCGAGCCGTTCGCGGCCGGGCTGATATTGCTCTCGCCGGTTACCGATCCCGACCTGGGCGCAGACCGCCTTCAATCCCGATCCGCCGTCGACCCGATGATCCGCCGCGACTGGCTGGAACAAGCCCTCAAGGCCTACGCCGTCCCTGCGCAGACGCTTTCACATCGCCCCCTGGAAGCAGACCTGCGCGGCCTGCCGCCGATGCTGATCCAGGTCGGCGACCAGGAACTGCTGCTGTCCGACTCCCTCCGCCTAGCCGAACGGGCACGGGCGTCCGGCGTACCCTGCCAGCTGGAAATTCACGACGGGCGCTGGCATGTCTTCCAGTTGCAGGCCTTCTATCTGCGCTCTGCCAGGAACGCCCTGCGCAGCATCGCCCGGTTTGCCCAGCGGTGCCTGGAACCCGTCGCCAGTCCCCCAACGCCGTCCACGCCGCGGGCCGCAGCCGAACCGGCACAAGCTGCGCAATCCAGCTGAAACCTGCCGCCGCGCCGACTGCGCGGCGGCCTTGCCTTGCTTGAACGCCGCAACCCGATCCCCGCCCCACCAAGTTCTGATGGTCAGAACCGGCTTGTGAAGGTAAAACAGAGCCCCTCGAAGAAGGCCGACTCGGCCACGGAAAACTCAAGACCGCCCTAGCGCGCCATGCACCGGGTTTTCCACGACCTCATCCATCAGTGACCAAGGGACCAGCACTTATGAGCAACGAGCACGACACCCCCAGCGAAGCACTGCGCCTGAGCAGTACCGACATCCGCGTTCTGGGTTCGTTGATCGAAAAGCAGGCCACCAGCCCGGAAACCTATCCCCTGACCCTCAATGCCCTGGTGATCGCCTGCAATCAGAAAACCAGCCGCGAACCGGTGATGAACCTGACCCAGGGCCAGGTCGGCCAGAGCCTGCGCGCCCTTGAGGCCCGGGGCTTCACTCGGTTGGTCATGGGCAGCCGCGCCGACCGCTGGGAACAGCGCCTGGACAAGGCCCTGGAACTGGTGCCGGCGCAGTTGATCCTGTGCGGCCTGATGTTTCTGCGCGGTCCGCAGACGGTCAACGAACTGCTGACTCGCAGCGGGCGCATGCACGATTTCGAAGACAGCGAGCAAGTCCTGCACCAGCTCGAACGCCTGATCGCCCGGGGCCTGGCCCTGCACATCCCGCGTCAGGCCGGCCAGCGCGAGGACCGCTACACCCACGCCCTGGGCGACCCGGCGGATATCGAAGCGATCCTCGCCGCCCGCGGCAACCCGGTGGAGCGCAGCGCCGGCGGCGCGGTTTCAGTGGAGCGCATCGAAGAACTGGAAGCGCGGATCGCCGCCCTGGAAGAACGTCTGGCCCAGCTCGAAGGCTGAGCTGATGCGTCCCCATGGGCCGCTGACGACAATGCCGGCTCAAGCCCGAGCGAAGGCCACCGCCTTGTGGAACTGCTCCTCGCTCGGGCGCACGCCGGTATACAGCACAAACTGCTCCAGGGCCTGAATCGCAATCACCTCCAGCCCGGTGATGACCTGCTTGCCTTCGGCCCTGGCCCGCAGGATCAACGGTGTCTCCGACGGCACGGCCACCACATCGAACACCCGGTCCGCCGCAGCAATCGCCTCGGCCTCGAACGCCAGCTGCTGCGCTTGCGGGCCACCGCTCATGCCGATCGGGGTCACGTTGATCAGCATCTGCGGCCGCAGGCTGCCCAACTCCGCCCGCCACTCATATCCCAAGGCACTGGCCAGGGCGCGCCCGGTGACTTCATTGCGCGCGACGATCACGCCCTGGGCATAACCGCCATCACGCAAGGCACTGGCCACCGCCTTGGCCATGCCGCCGCTGCCGCGCAGGGCGAAAGTCGATTCCCGTGGCACGTCGTGCTCGGCCAGCAACTGGGCCACGGCAATGTAATCGGTGTTGTAGGCCTTCAGGTGGCCATCGGTATTGACGATGGTGTTGATCGAAGCGATGGCCCTGGCCGAGGCATCCAGCTCATCCACCAGGGGGATGCAGTCCTCCTTGAACGGCATGGACACGCCGCAGCCGCGAATCCCCAACGCACGTATCCCCCGCACCGCACCGGGCAGATCCTGACTGCTGAAGGCCTTGTAGTAGAAATTGAGCCCCAACTGCTCATACAGATGATTGTGAAAACGCAGGCCGAAGTTCCCCGGACGCCCGGACAGCGACATGCACAACTGGGTGTCTTTGTTGGGGTTCATTTGCATATTCATCTCCTCGCTGGGCACTTTCGGATAGACGGGCTTGGTCAGCCAAGCCCCTTGTGCCTGATCATATCGGCGCTGGTTTGCAGGCCCCTGCAGCGCCCAGGGATGACGGTAAAGAGGCCGGTACAGACCTTACACAATATTTACTTAGCGGCTGTGCAGATTTTCCAGAAACCGCTGTCTTAGCAGTATCCCCGCGTCAGTTCTTGAGTCTGGTGCAGACCATAAACGCAGGGGTTGAACCGAGGACCAACCATGATTTCCAAAATCCCCAAGATTGCCCTGCTCATAGGTGCACTGGCTGTCGCCGGCCAGGCATCGGCCCACGGTGGTGGCTGGGCCGGCCCCGCAGCACTGGGCGCAGTTGTCGGTGCAGCCGTTGTGGGCTCGGTGATCGCCAATCAGGATCGTCCGGTCTACGTGCAGCAGGCGCCGGTGTATGTGCAACCCCAGCCGGTGTATGCCGCGCCACCACCGCCGGTCTACTACCAGCCGGCACCGGTCTATGTCCAACAACCGGTCTACTACCGCCCGGCGCCGGTGTACTACGGCCCGCCACGGGGCTACTACGGCCACCCTCATTACTACTACGGCCCACGTCCCGGCCGCTGGTAACCGTCCACTGAAACAGCCACAGGCCCCGCCCTCGAAGCGGGGCCTGTTGCATTTTGCCATCACCCGGATGTCTGAATAATCCCGAACAATGTCGCGACTGGAACAGTATTTGCCTGCAAATCCGGGAATAGTGTGCTGATCCCACGACGGCCCTGAGCAACGCGGGACTGTCATGTTTGTGTCATTCAAGGACTGCAAGATCGACCCAGTCCGCTCGCCACAGGCCCATAACAACAAGGACGACCCCATGCCCACGCAAAACCCCCACCGCGTCGAAGGCCTCTGCACCTCCAGCCGGGTGTACGACGCCCTGACCGAACTCAAGCATCTGGAAGGCCATCGCTGCGCCAAGTTTCTCTCGCTGCTGGCCCAGAACCTGGTGCGCAAGGGCCTGCTCAATGAGCAGGAAGTGCTGCACATGCTCGATCAGGTGGTGGACTGAACCACCGCAACCGCTAGCACCGGCATCAATGTCCACTATCAGACTGGGTGATTTTTCGTAGCACTTGAGGCTTTGTAAGGTAACTCCTCGCCCATCGAGGAGGTTGTCATGCCCAAGGTCCAGATCATGTCCGTTATCGGCAGTGCCGTCCCCGCGTCGCTCAGGGAACTGGGCTTGCTGGCCTGCTGGTACCTGGTACGCGACGGCGAAGCCGTCAGCGGCCCGCTGACCTCCCTGCCCGCCGCCCAGGCCCTGTCCAGGCAACTCGATCTGCACAGGGTCCACTGCTAAGGCAACTGCACCCGAGGCCGGGTTTCGACGAACAGCGCCCAACTGGACATGAACAGCGCGGCGATCAAGGGCCCGATGACAAAGCCGTTGAGGCCGAAGATCGCCAGCCCGCCCAGGGTCGAGATCAGGATCAGGTAGTCTGGCATCTTGGTGTCCTTGCCCACCAGGATGGGCCGCAGCAGGTTGTCCACCAGGCCGATCACGAACACCCCGAACACCCCCAGCACTACCCCTTGCCAGATCGCTCCGCTGATCAGGAAGTACGCCGCCACCGGCCCCCAGACAATCCCCGCCCCCACCGCCGGCAGCAACGACAGAAACGCCATCAGCACCGCCCACAACAGGGCACTGGGAATATCCAGGAACCAGAAGATCATTCCCCCCAAGGCGCCCTGGGTCACCGCCACCAGCACATTGCCCTTGACCGTAGCCCTTACCACCCGATTGAACTTCAGTTGCAGCCGGCGTTTCTGGTACTCGGCCAGGGGCACGGCGGTGCGGATCTTGCGCGCCAGTTCGGCGCCATCACGCAAAAAGAAGAACAGCAGGTAGAGCATGATGAAGAAGCTCACCACGAACTCGAAGGTGCCCTGACCGAAGCTGAACGCCTGGGTCGCCAGGTACTGACTGCCCTGCATCGCGCTCTTGACCGTCTTCTCCTGCAAGCCCTTGAGCTCGCCAAGGCCCAAGCGATCCAGCAGGTGCTGAAAGTAGGGTGGCAGGCTGTGCTTGAACTGGGCCAGGTAGCCGGCGATGTCCAACTGACCGCTTTCGATCTTCTTGTACAGCTCGGCCCCTTCCTGGACCAGCAACACACTGGTGATGATCACCGGCAAGATGGCGATCACCAAGCAGATCAGCAGGGTGCACAAGGCCGTGAGATTGCGCGGCCAGCCGAACTTCAATTGCAGGCGGCGCTGCAAGGGAGCAAAGACGATGCCCAGGATCACCGCCCAGAACAGTGCTCCGTAGAACGGCAGCAAAATCCAGATGAACGCCACCGTCACCAGGACCAGTAACAGCAGCAGGCTTTTGTTTTGCAGGTTGTTTTGATTCATGTCCGATCCAGATCAGTCAACGCCCCATCACGGCGTCCTGAGGTTAGTCCGCAGCCGTGATGCCGAGTGCGTTTTTTTCTGCATCAGACATAGATCCAGATCAATGAATGCCCGCCAGCACTGGCTTACCCTCGCGACCTTTTGCGACCGACAGCACCATGACGCTCCTTGCCAAGCCCGAACTCCTGGCCCCCGCCGGCACCCTGAAAAACATGCGCTACGCCTTCGCCTATGGCGCCGATGCGGTGTACGCCGGCCAACCGCGCTACAGCCTGCGGGTGCGCAACAACGAATTCGACCACGCCAACCTGGCCCTCGGTATCCGCGAGGCCCAGGCCCAGGGCAAGCGTTTCTACGTGGTGGTCAACATCGCCCCGCACAACGCCAAGCTCAAGACCTTTCTCAAGGACCTGGAGCCTGTCATCGAGATGGCCCCGGATGCGCTGATCATGTCCGACCCGGGGCTGATCATGCTGGTGCGCCGGCACTTCCCGGCCATGCCGATCCACCTCTCGGTGCAGGCCAACACGGTGAACTGGGCCAGCGTCGAATTCTGGCAACTGCAAGGGCTGACCCGGATCATCCTGTCCCGGGAACTGTCCCTGGAAGAAATCGAGGAAATCCGCCAGAAAGTGCCGGCCATGGAGCTGGAAGTCTTCGTCCACGGCGCCCTGTGCATGGCCTATTCCGGACGCTGCCTGCTCTCGGGCTACATGAACAAGCGCGACGCCAACCAGGGCACCTGCACCAACGCCTGCCGCTGGAAATACAAGGCCGAAGCAGCCACCGAGAACAACCTCGGGGACATCGTCCAGACCTTCCAGCCGGAGCCGACCCTGGGCCTGGGGGCACCCACCGACCAGGTGTTCCTGCTCCAGGAAGCCAATCGCCCGGACGAGCTGATGCCGGCCTTCGAGGACGAGCACGGCACCTACATCATGAATGCCAAGGACCTGCGGGCGGTGCAGCACGTGGAGCGCCTGACCCGCATGGGCGTGCACTCGCTGAAGATCGAGGGCCGGACCAAATCCCACTTCTACTGCGCGCGCACCACCCAGGTGTACCGCCGGGCCATCGACGACGCGGCGGCCGGGCGCGAGTTCGACCGCAGCCTGATGAACGACCTGGAGTCCCTGGCCCAGCGCGGCTACACCGAAGGCTTCCTGCGCCGCCATGTACATGACGAGTACCAGAACTACCAGAACGGCAGCTCGGTGTCGGAACGCCAGCAGTTCGTCGGCGAACTCACCGGCGAACGCCGTGACCGTCTGGCAGAAGTGAAGGTGAAGAACCGTTTCGCCCTGGGCGATCACATGGAACTGATGACCCCCAAGGGCAACTTCCATTTCGATCTGCACGAACTGCAGAACGCCAAGGGCGAAACCATCGAAGTCGCCCCGGGGGATGGCCACACCGTGTACCTGCCGATCCCCGATCAGGTGGACCTGCGCTTTGGCCTGTTGATGCGCGACATCAGCGCCTGAGGCGCAGCGCTCTTGCCAGCCGCTCCAGGCGGCTGGCTGAGCACAACATCAGATCCGGAACTGCCCCACCAACCGACCCAGGCGCTGCCCCAGGTCCGCCAGACTGCGTGACGTCTGGGCCCCGCGCTGGGTTTCATCGGCCACGCTGTCCACCGCCACGGCGATCTGGTGCACGCTGCGGTTGATCTCTTCAGCCACCGCGGTCTGCTCCTCTGCCGCACTGGCGATTTGTGCGTTCATCGAATTGATGGTGCCAATCAGCTGGGCCATGGTGTCCAGCGAAGCCCCGGCCTCGTTGGCTTTCACCGAGGTGCCATCGCCGGCGTCGCTGGAGCGGCGCATGGCGTCCACCGCCACCCGGGTGCCCTGCTGCAGGCGATCGATCATGCCCTGGATTTCCTGGGTGCTTTGCTGGGTACGGCTGGCCAGGGCCCGCACTTCATCGGCAACCACGGCAAAACCACGCCCGGCCTCCCCGGCCCGGGCCGCCTCAATGGCCGCGTTCAGTGCCAGCAGGTTGGTCTGCTCGGCGATGGAGCGGATCACATCCAACACGCTGACGATCGACGCCACGTCCTGCTGCAAGCTATCCAGGGAGGTGCCGCTGTTGCGAATATCGCTGACCAGGGCATGGATCTGCTGGATGCTGCCATCCACCACGCGCTTGGCCGCCTGGCCTTCCTCATCGGTCTGTTGCGCCGCCACCGCCGCCCCCTGGGCACTGCGCGCCACTTCCTGGGCAGCCGAAGACATTTCATTGATCGCCGTGGCCACCTGATCGGTCTCGTGACGCTGACGCTCCATGGCCTGTTCCGAACGCTGGGCCTGATCCGAAACCTGGGTCACCAGCTCGGTGAGCTGCCCGGTCATCTCGGTGATCTGGCGCACCAGACCGTGGATCTTGTCGACAAAACGGTTGAACGAACCGGCCAGTTCCCCCAGTTCGTCCTGGCTGGTGATCGCCAGACGCCGGGTCAGGTCGCCTTCGCCGGCGGCGATGTCATCCAGGTTGGCCTTCATCAGGTTCAGCGGCCGCAGCATGGTGTTGGCCACCAGCAGGCCCAGGGCCGCAATCACCAGCAGCACCACTGCGGCGATCCCGAGGATGCTCAGGACCATGCCTTCCATGCGTTGGTTGACGCTGTCCTGGACTGCCGCCACCTGGGCGTCGATGCCGTCGAGATTGACCGAGGTGCCCAGCACCATGTCCCACTTGGGCAAGTACTCGGTGTAACCCAGCTTGGGCACCAGCACGTCGCTGCCCGGCTGGGTCGAGCTGTATTGCACGTAATGGCTGCCGTCCTTGCCCACGCGCACCAGCTCGCGGTTGACGTAAACGCCGTTGGGGTCGCGATTGTCCTTGAAGCTCTTGCCCACGCCGTCCGGGCTGTTGCCCTTGAACAGACGCACGGTTTCGGAGTCGTAGCCGAAGAAGTAGCCGTCCTTGCCGTAAGTGATGTTGGACAGCAGCTTGACCACCTCGGCCCGGGCCGCCTGATCCCCGGGCGCCGCCGCGTCATACAGGGGCTTGATCGTGTTCAGGGCGACTTCGACATAGCTCTGCAGCGTGGTCTTGGCCTCGCCAAGCAGACGACTACGGGTTTCCTCAACCTCTTTCTGGGCCTGCTGGCGCAGCATGAACACCGTGCTCAGGCTGATCACCAGCGCGAACAGCAGTACCGGGAGTACCGCCAGGGACAGGACTTTGGCCTTCAGGCTCAAGCGCATAGTGGGCTCACTCTTGGTTTTTTATTGGCGTGATAACCGCGTTAACGGCACGCCAAAACAAAAGTTGAGCCCGACCTCGCAGGAACCGGCCTGCCGGCTAGAGGGCCGGCAGACCCTGCAGCGCCTTGAAGGACGCCTTCAACGGCAAGCCGGCTCCTGTACAGAGAGGGATGGAGTCAGAGAACCATGGCCGCGACCCAGCCAAAGGCCAGCAACGGCAGGTTGTAATGCAGGAAGGTCGGGACCACGGTGTCCCAGATGTGATGGTGCTGACCGTCGATGTTCAGCCCCGAGGTCGGGCCCAGGGTCGAATCCGAGGCCGGCGAGCCCGCGTCACCCAGCGCCCCGGCAGTGCCCACGATGCAGACGATCGCCAACGGGCTGAAACCCAACTGCACGCACAAGGGCACGAAGATCGCGGCCAGGATCGGCACCGTGGAAAACGACGAACCGATGCCCATGGTCACCAACAGCCCCACCAGCAACATCAGCAAGGCACCCACGCCTTTACTGTGGTCGATCCACGCAGCCGAGGCTTGGACCAGGCTCTGCACCTCGCCGGTGGCCTTCATCACCTCGGCAAACCCGGAGGCGGCGATCATGATGAAGCCGATCATGGCCATCATCTTCATGCCTTCGGTGAACAGGTCATCAGTCTCGCGCCAACGCACGATGCCCGACACCGAGAAAATCAGGAAGCCGCACAAGGCCCCGATAATCATCGAGTCCAGCAGCAACTGGATCACAAACGCAGCGACGATAGCCGCCCCCGCCACCAGCAGGGTACGCGGGTTGTACTGCACCGCCACCTGCTCGACTTTCTCGATCCGATCCAGGTTATACACGCGCTTCTTGCGGTAGCTGAAGAACGCAAGCAGCAAGCCGCAGAGCATGCCCAGGGCGGGAATCCCCATGGCGTGGGTAACGTTGATCTGGCTGATGTCCACCCCGCTGCGGGCCACGTTGGCCAGGAGGATCTCATTGAGGAAGATGTTGCCGAAACCCACTGGCAGGAACATGTAGGGGGTGATCAGGCCGAAGGTGAGGACGCAGGCGATCAGCCGCCGGTCCAGTTGCAGCTTGGTCAGTACATAGAGCAGCGGCGGCACCAGCAGTGGGATAAAGGCAATGTGGATCGGCAGAATGTTCTGCGAAGCAATCGCCACCACCCACAACAGGCCGATCAGCAGCCATTTGACCTGGCCGCCGCCGTGGGCGTCCTGGCGATCCACCAATATCAGGATCTTGTCCGCCAGGGCATGGGCCAGGCCGGACTTGGCGATGGCCACGGCGAAGGCGCCGAGCAAGGCGTAGGACAGGGCCACGGTGGCACCGCCACCCAGACCACTGTTGAACGCCTTGAGGGTAGCCTCGATCCCCAGGCCACCCGTCAAACCGCCCACCAGGGCACCAATGATCAGGGCGATCACTACATGCACGCGGGACAGGCTGAGCACCAGCATCACGCCAACCGCGGCAATTACTGCGTTAATCATCGTTACCTCATTACTGCGCCGCTAAAAAAGACGCAAAAGCCTGTGACCGACCGGAAGGCAGCGGGCTGCCGACATCGAGATGAAAGAGGTTCTTATTAGAGGGCGCGCACTTTGCAGCAGCGCAACCAGCTTGTCAAAACCCGCACCCCGCCGCCCGCAGGAGCAAGCTTGCTCGCGAAGCTCCCAAGACCCACCCCGTACCCGTGGCGAGGGCGCTCGTTCCCGTCGGGCTGCACAGCAGCCCCAGAGCCTCACGGCTTATTTCGAACAAGCGTTTAAAGAACGCCGTTCGTCGGCCGTTACAGTGCAAAGTCTCAGATATTTATCGAATAAAGGACGCCTCCATGTCGCTCAGACAACTTTCCATCCAATGGAAGATCACCCTGCTGGCCGGACTCTGCCTGTTGGGCATCGTGTCGCTGTTGGTGGGGCTTTCGCTGTATCGCATGGAGCACAGCTCCGAGCTGGTGAAAGCGTCGAGCATGGAGATGCTCAACGAAGCAGCCCAGGCGCGGATCGAAGCCCAGGGTGAAGTCCAGGCACTGGGCATTCGCCAACAGTTCATGGACGCCTATCAATACGGCCACGGCTTTTCCCGCCAGGTGCTGTTCCTGCGGGAGCAGGCCGAGAAACGTTTCCTCGACGCCTTCGACCTGCGTGAAGACCTGACCCGCCAGGTCAAGTCGGCGCTGCAGGCCAACCCCGACCTGCTGGGCCTGTCCCTGGTGTTCGAAGCCAACGCCCTGGATGGCAAGGACGAGTTGTTCAGCGGCCAGAGCGAATTGGGCAGCAACGAAAAAGGCCGCTTCGCCCTGTACTGGTCCCAGCCCACCCCGGGCCAGCTGACCTCCATGGCGTTGCCGGAAAGCGACATGAGCGACACCCGCAGCGGACCCAGCGGCCAACCGGCCAATGCCTGGTTCACCTGCCCGCGCAGCACCCTCAAGCCCTGCGTGATCGAGCCCTACTTCTATGACATCGACGGCCAGAAGGTGCTGATGACCAGCATCGTCTTCCCGCTGCTGGTCAACGGCAAAGTCATCGCCTCGCTGTCGGTGGACATCAACCTCAACAGCCTGCAGGCCATCAGCCGCGATGCCAGCCAGAAGCTCTACGCCGGCCAGACCAGCGTCAGTATCCTCAGCCCCGCAGGCCTGCTGGCCGGCTATAGCCCGGATGCCAGCAAGCTCAGCCAGCGCCTGGACAGTGTCGACAGCGTCAACGGCGCCGAACTGATCCGCCAACTGGCCGATAGCACCCAGACCCATAGCCTGCACAGCCAGCAGAAACTCAAGGTCCTCGCCCCCTTCACCCCGATCCCTGGCGGCAAGCCCTGGGGCGTGCTGCTGGATGTGCCGGAAAAGGTCCTGGTGGGTCCGGCCGAAGCCTTGAAAAGCGAACTGGACGCCAGCAACAACAGCGGCACCCTGATGGAGCTGGGCCTGGGCCTGCTGGCGGCTGTAGTGGGCCTGCTGCTGGTGTGGCTGATGGCGCGCAGCGTGACCCGGCCGATTCTCGGCGTGGCCCACATGCTCGAAGACATTGCCAGCGGTGAAGGCGACCTGACCCGGCGCCTGGCGTACAACAACAAGGACGAGCTGGGGCAACTGGCCGGCTGGTTCAACCGTTTCCTCGACAAGCTGCAGCCGATCATTGCCGAAGTGAAACGCTCGGTGCAGGACGCTCGCGGCACCGCCGACCAGTCATCGGCCATCGCCACCCAGACCAGCGCCGGCATGGAACAGCAGTATCGTCAGGTGGACCAAGTGGCCACTGCTTCCCACGAGATGAGCGCCACCGCCCAGGACGTGGCCCGCAGTGCGGCCCAGGCGGCCCAGGCGGCGCGGGATGCCGACCAGGCCACGCAACAGGGCCTGACCGTGATCGACCGCACCACCCGCAGCATCGACCAACTGGCCGCCGACATGAGCGCCGCCATGACCCAGGTCGAAGGTCTGGCCGCCAACAGCGAACAGATCGGCACGGTACTGGAAGTGATCCGCTCGATTGCCGAGCAGACCAACCTGCTGGCCCTCAACGCTGCCATCGAAGCGGCCCGCGCCGGGGAGGCCGGGCGCGGTTTTGCCGTGGTCGCCGACGAGGTGCGCAACCTGGCCCAACGCACCCAGGAATCGGTGGAGGAAACCCGCCAAGTGATCGAGCAACTGCAAACCGGCACCCGGGACGTGGTGGGGTCCATGAACAGCAGCCACCGCCAGGCCCAGGGCAGCGTTGAACAAGTGGGTCAAGCCGTGACCGCCCTGCGCCAGATCGGCGACGCGGTGACGGTGATCAGCGACATGAACCTGCAGATCGCCAGCGCCGCCGAGCAGCAGAGCGCAGTGGCCGAGGAGATCAACAGCAACGTGGCGACCATCCGAGACGTCACCGAATCGCTGTCGGAACAAGCCAATGAATCGGCGCGGGTCAGCCAGTCCCTCAACAGCCTGGCCAACCAGCAACAGAGCCTGATGGACCAGTTCCGCGTCTGACCTGTAGCCGCTGCCGCAGGCTGCGATAGCCCCCAAGAGGGCACCGCCCTTGAGGACGCCAAAGGCCCTTCGGGCCTTGTCGCAGCCTCGCTGTTGCTCGGCAGCGGCTACAGAGGGCGCCAAGGTTCGACGGTTGATCGACAGCCGTCACGGGCGCCGAACCTAGCGCCCGGCGCGTTCAGCGCTTGGGCAGCTCGACCTCCACCCGCAAGCCGCCCCACTCGCTGTCCCCCAGGCTCAGCGTGCCGCCGCAGGCGTCGACTATGTCGCGCACGATGCCCAAGCCCAGCCCGTGGCCATCGGTTTGTTCATCCAGCCGTGCGCCGCGACTGAACACCTCGTTACGCCGTGCTTCGGGAATGCCCGGGCCGTCGTCCTCCACCCGCAGGCAAAAGCCCTGCGGCCGCTCCTCGACGCTCAGGCGCACCTGGGCATCGGCCCATTTGCAGGCGTTGTCCAGCAGATTGCCCAGCAGCTCCAGCAGGTCTTCCCGGTCCCAGGGCAGGCGCAGCCCCGGGGGGGCCTGGTAACTCAAGTCCAGGTGCTCGCCATGGATCATGTTCAAGGTCGCCAGCAAACCCGGCAGTTCGGCATCGCATTCAAACAGCACCCCGGGCAGTGCATCCCCCGCCAGCCGCGCGCGGTTGAGTTCGCGATTGAGGCGTTGCTGCACTTGCTGCAATTGCTCCAGCAGCACCCTGCGTACCTCGGGGTGGCCCTCGAGCTTGGGCCCCGAAGCCAGACTCAGGAGTACCGCCAGAGGGGTTTTCAAGGCGTGGCCAAGGTTGCCCAGGGCATTGCGCGAGCGGTTCAGGCTGTCTTCGGTGTGGGCCAGCAAATGGTTGATCTGCGCCACCAGCGGCTCCAGTTCAACCGGCACCTGGGCGTCCAACTGCGAGCGCTGGCCCTGCTGCAACTGGGCGATCTGCTCCCGTGCGGTCTCCAGGGGACGCAAGGCCCGGCGCACGGTAATCCGCTGCAGCAGCAGAATCAGCAGCAACCCGGCCAGCCCCAGGCCAAGACCGACCTGACGCATGCGCTGGAAGCTCTCGCGCACCGGGGTGTAATCCTGGGCCACGCTGATGGAGATCGATTGCCCGAGGCGCTTGTAGTCGCTGCGCAGCACCAGCAGTTGCTGGCCTTCCGGCCCCAGTTGCAGGTCGCTTTGCAGGCCGGCGCGCTGCAGCTGCGGCAGCTCCTGATCCCACAGGGAACGGGAACGCCAATGCACATCAGCGAAATCGATACGGAAGTAATGCCCGGAAAAGGGCCGCTGATAGGCAGGCGACAGCCGACGCTCGTCCAGTTGCAAACCTTGCGGGCCCCGGACCAGCGCCAGCAGCAGGCTTTCGCTGTCTTCCTGAAGTCCCGCCTCCAGGTAACGCTGCAGGCCCACCTCAAACAGCCAGAGGCTGGTCTGCGCCAACACCAGGCCGACCACCAGCATCACCGTGATCAGGCCCAGACTCAGGCGCCGCTGGATCGACCTCACGAATCACTCCCGCCGAACAGGTAGCCCTGGCCGCGGCGGGTTTCGATCACGCTGCGCCCCAACTTGCGCCGCAGGTGATTGACGTGGACTTCAAGGACATTGGAGTCGCGTTCGGTTTCACCGTCGTACAGGTGCTCGGCCAGATGGCTTTTGGACAGGATCTGCTGCGGGTGCAGCATGAAATAGCGCAACAGGCGAAATTCCGCGGCGGTCAGCAACACGTCCTGGCCATCACGGACCACGCATTGGCGACCTTCATCCAGGTGCAGCCCGGCGGCCTGCAAGGTCTGCTGATTGGCCTGGCCGTGGGAGCGACGCAACAGCGCCTGCACCCGCAAGTGCAACTCCTCGGGGTGAAAAGGCTTGCTCAGGTAATCGTCGGCGCCGGCCTTCAGGCCCTCAATGCGCTCGGCCCAGGAGCCGCGGGCGGTGAGGATCAGCACCGGGGTCGCCAGGCCACCGGCGCGCCATTGACGCAGCACCTCAAGACCCGGGACCCCGGGCAGGCCAAGGTCGAGAATGATCAGGTCATAGGGTTCACTGGCGCCCTGATACAGGGCATCGCGGCCGTCGGCCAGCCAGTCCACCGCGTAGCCCTGGAGTTTCAGGCCCTCCAGCAGTTCATCGGCCAGGGATACGTGATCTTCCACCACAAGCAGGCGCATCAGTCGTCTTCCTCATCTTTCAACAGGCGCCCAGTGGCGGCATCCAGGTCCAGCTCGCGGACCACGCCGTCCACGGTCAACAGCTCAACCTCATAAATGTACACATCATGTTTTTCTTCCAGTTCGGCTTCCAGCAACTTGGCGCCGGGATAGCGGTCCATGGCTTGCTGCAGGAGTTGCTCCAGGGGCAGGATCACCCCCCGCTGGCGCAGGCGCAGGGCCTCGTCCTGGTCCAGGTCACGGGCCACGGCCAGGGAGCAGAATAGCAACAGCGCCAGGGCCACCCGGCTGCCGGCGCGCATCGTCGAGTTCATTAAGTGTCCTGATGATCCTTGAGTACCTGGCCGGTCACGGCGTCCAGCTCCAGGTCCCACTCCAGCCCTTGCGGGTCACGCAGTTCAACCTGGTAGATGTACTTGCCGTACTCCTCTTCCAGCTCGGTTTCACTGATGCTCGCCCCAGGATGCCGGGACAGGGCCGTGGCATTGAGTTTTTCAAAGGACACAATGGTACCAGCGTCGCGCAGCCGCAGGGCTTCGTCGGGGCCCAGGTCGCGGGCATGGGCCAGGCTGGCGGCCAAGCTGGTGGTCAGAGCGATGAGGCTGGCGCTGAACAGCGCGGTCAGGGTTTTCATGACAGGTCTCCAAGGTCAGTGGCCAAAGGCCGATGGCGCCGACGATACCCAAGGCAACTTAATTGAAACTGAATCGCCATCATGGCCCTGACACAAGTTTCACTCGGCCCGAAGCGCCCGGGTTCTCTATACTCGGCGGCTGATTCAAGAGTGAGCCCGGTATGACCGCCATCCATATCAAGTTTCCCGCCCTGACCCTCAAGGCCGGCCCCCGCGCCCTGGCCCGCATCCGCCGCCAAGGCCTGCACGCCGGCGAAGTCGGCACCTTGCCGGGCGCTGCCGGCGGCCCCAAGGCCCTGGGCATTCAGGGCCTGGACCTGGCGCTGTTCGGTGAATGGCTGCCGGCGGTGCCCCGTGAGCGTTCGCTGATTGGCGCCTCGGTGGGTTCCTGGCGCTTTGCCAGTGCCTGCCTGCCGGACGCCGCCGAAGGCATCCGCCGCCTCGGTCAGCTGTACAACGCCCAGAGTTTCGCCAAGGGCGTGACCATGGCGCAGATCAGCCAAAGCTCCCAGCGCATGCTCGATGAGCTGCTCGATGGCCGCGACGCGTCGATCCTCGACAACCCTCACTACCGACTGAACATCATGGTGGTCAAAAGCCACGGCCTGCTGGCAGACGATCACCGCGGGCGCCTCGGCCTGGGCCTGTCTTCGGTGATCGCCGACAACCTGCGCGGCCGTGCGCGCCTGTCGCGGCACTTCGAACGCCTGGTGCTGCATGACCCGCGCCTGGCTCCGCCGCTGCACGCCCTGGAAGACTTCCCTTCGCGCTTCGTGCCCCTGGATCGCAGCAACCTGCGCCAGGCGCTGCTGGCCTCGGGCTCGATCCCCATGGTCATGCAGGGCGTGCGCGAACTGCCCGGCGCCGGTGCCGGCACCTTCCGCGACGGCGGCCTGCTGGACTACCACCTGGACCTGCCCTACAGCGGCAGCGACATCGTGCTCTACCCGCACTTCACCGACCGGGTGATCCCCGGCTGGTTCGACAAGACCCTGCCCTGGCGCCGGGCCAGCCCGGAGCGCCTGCGCGACGTCCTGCTGCTGGCGCCGTCGAAGGAATACCTGGCGCGCCTGCCCTACGGCAAGCTGCCGGACCGCAACGACTTCAAGCGCTTCATGGGCGATGACGCCGGCCGGCAGAAATACTGGCGCAGCGCCATGGACGAAAGCCGGCGCCTGGGCGATGAATTCCTCGAACTGGCAGCGCAGAACCGCCTGGGCGAACGCCTGCAAAGCCTGTGAGGCTGCCCCAGGCCGCGCACTGACCCTTTAGTCAGGGTTTTTCCGCAGCCCGGGAGCCAAGCTGATAAACTCGCCGCCTGCCTCAACTCGCCCCCCGGGCGACGCCACCTGACAGAGCTGACCGACACTGTGGAAATCTTCAAAGAATTTACCTTCGAATCCGCCCATCGCCTGCCTTTCGTGCCCGAGGGCCACAAGTGCGGCCGCCTGCATGGCCACTCGTTCAAGGTGGCGATCCACCTCAGCGGCGAGGTCGACGCGCACACCGGCTGGATTCGCGACTTCTCGGAAATCAAGGCCATCTTCAAGCCGCTCTACGAGCGCCTGGACCACAACTACCTGAACGACATCCCCGGCCTGGAAAACCCCACCAGCGAAGTCCTGGCCAAGTGGATCTGGAACGAACTCAAGCCGCTGCTGCCGGAGCTTTCGGCGATTCGCATCCACGAAACCTGCACCAGCGGCTGCATCTATCGCGGCGAATAAGCCGAGCCATCTACAGGTCGCAAGGAAGCTGCCCCATGAGCCCACGTATCTACCTCGCCGGTTTCGATGTGTTTCGCGCCGACGCCCAGGCCCATGGCCAATACCTCAAGCAACTGTGCAGCGCCCAGGGCCTGCACGGTCTGTTCCCCCTGGATAACCAGGCCCCGCAGAAGCTCTCGCCAGAAGCCACCGCGCAGTGGATCTGCCAGCAGAACCTGGCCATGATCCGCGACTGCGACGCCCTGCTGGCCAACCTCAACGACTTTCGCGGCCTGGAGCCGGATTCCGGCACCGCCTTCGAAGTGGGCGCGGCCATCGCCCTGGGCAAGCCGGTGTGGGCCTACTTCAGCGGCCCCGCGACCCTGCGCCAGCAAGTACCCCACGACGCCCAGGGCCGCGATGCCCAGGGCTTTGCGGTGGAAGATTTCAACCTGCCGCGCAACCTGATGCTGGCCTGCACCTGGAGCGGCCGTAGCACCTGTGTGGAAACAGCCATCCGTGACCTCGGGCACTGGTTGAACGCAGCCCCTGCGGCCCACTGAAGATAACCAGCAGCGTCACTTTCTGCCGAAAACGACCCCGTCGGACAAAAGCCTTGTTTTGTCGCGAAAGCCGATGTTATGTTTCTAACACGAATTACAAAAATGAAACCTCAATAACATTTTCCGCGAACGCCTGGCGAGATGGTCATGGACAAGAACAGTTTCCAAATCACCCTGGAACAGCAGTTTGCAAGCCTGACGCCCACCGGCAAGCGCATCGCCACCTACCTGCTGGCCAACCTCCAGCAGTTGCCTTTCGAAACCGCCGACAGCATCGCCCAGCAAGCCGGCACCACGGGCATTTCCGTGGGGCGCTTCCTGCGCTCCCTGGGCTACCGCAACCTGGATGACGTCAAGCAAGGCCTGCGCGGCGATGCCCCGGCCTCCTGGCTGATCACCGACCGGCTCGGCGCGTTTCGCAGCGAAGCCCATCAGGACGACGCCCTGGAGCGCTCGATGCACCGCGAGATCGAGGCCATCCAGCACGTCTACGGCCTGGCCCGCAGCCAGGTGTTCGCCGACATCGTGCGGCAGATCGTCGAGGCCGACGCGGTGTTCATCATCGGCATCCAGTCGACCCGGGGCATCCTCAACGCCTTCCACAGCCACCTGGAATACATCCGGCCCAAGGTCTACTACGTCGATGGCCTCTCGGGCATCTATGCGGAAACCCTGAACTCGGGCTTCGCCAAGCCCTACGCGATCATTTCCGATTTTCGCGCCTACTCCGCCGTCACCCAGACCTTCTGTGAAGTAGCCAACGCCAACGCCCTGCCCCTGGCCCTGGTCACCGACCTGCAATGCCCCTGGGCCCGGGACTACCCGCTGGACCTGCTGCAACTGAAAACCGATGTCGGCCAGTTCTGGGATTCCCTGGCCCCGCTGACCTGCCTGTTCAACCTGATGGTGTCCGCGGTGGCCGAGGGCTATGGCGAGCGCCTGGATGAGCGCCTGGCGAAGAACCGAGCGTTGCAGGAAGCCTTCGGCCAGTTCGAATCCTGACCTTCAAGCGTGCCCCAAGATGGAGTGAGTGAGTGAACAACAGCCCCCTTGTCGAAATCGACGCCCAGCGCCACCAACTGGAAATCGACCTGGTCTACGCCAGCGCCGACAACCTGGCCGGCCAGGTGATCTACCGCAACGCCCGCTGCCTGCTGCACAAGGACGCCGCGGCCTGCCTGTACAAGGCCAGCCAGCTGGCGCGCATGGCCGGCCTGGGCCTGCGCATCTACGACGCCTATCGCCCGGCCTACGCCCAGCAGCTGCTGTGGCAGGCCCTGCCCAACCCGGACTACGTGCGCGATCCGCGCCTGGGCTCGCACCACACCCGGGGCGTGGCCGTGGACCTGACCCTGGTGGATGAAAGCGGCCAACCGCTGGACATGGGCACCGCCTTCGATGCCATGGAGCCCAAGTCGCACCAGTTCTACAGCGACCTGCCGCCCCAGGTGCAGCGCAATCGCCTGATGCTGCTGGGGATCATGCTCAGCGCCGGCTTCGAGGCGATCCCCACCGAGTGGTGGCACTACGAGTTGCCCAACGCCGAAGACTTCCCCCTGATCCAGGAGCACGACCAGCCCTTCGAACACTGATCTCCCGTTCCCCAGCCGGCCACAACAACAGGCAGCTCACTGCCCCAAGCCGGTCGTACTGCAACACCGCTTCAGTTCCAACTGCCCGGTTATAGCTTTTATAAAAAACCTGACGAACTTCCCAACATCGAATGATCAAGGAAACCGGCATGCCCCCCAATCTGCGCAATAACCCTGATGTGCGTCTGTCCACCCGTGTCGCCCTGTCGCTGCTGTGCGCCGCCCTGAGCCTGGGCACGTGGCAGGCGGCCAGCGCCGCCGCGCCCAAGGACACCCTGATGATCGGCAAGGCCGCCGACCCGCAGACCCTCGACCCGGCCGTGACCATCGACAACAACGACTGGGCCGTGACCTACCCGGCCTACCAGAAGCTGGTGACCTACAAGGTCGAGAACGGCAAGGGCAGCACCGAAGTCCAGGGCGACCTGGCCGAGAGCTGGAGCACTTCGGCCGACAACCTGACCTGGGACTTCAAACTCAAGCCCGGCAACAAGTTCGACGACGGCAAGCCGGTGGACGCCGCCGCAGTGAAGTTCTCCTTTGACCGGCTGATGCAGCTCAAGCAAGGCCCATCCGGGGCCTTCCCGGATGACATGAGCGTGGCCGTGGTCGACCCGCTGACCGTGCGCTTCACCCTGAAGAAACCCTACGCGCCCTTCCTCTACACCCTGGCCCACAACGGTGGCGGCATCATCAACCCGGACGTGGCCAACAAGGGCGAGGACGTCAACGCCTACCTCTCGACCCACACCGCCGGCTCCGGGGCCTTCCGCCTGAGCAACTGGCAGAAGGGCCAGTCGCTGACGCTGGAGCCCAACAGCTATTACGCCGGGCCCAAGCCGAGCCTGAACAAGGTGGTGATCAAGATCATCAGCGAGGCCTCGGTGCGCCGCCTGCAACTGGAACGCGGCGACCTGGACATCATCGAGGACATGCCCGAAGACCAGCTCGGCACCCTGGCCGGCAAGTCCGGGGTGGTGATCCAGACCTTCCCCTCGCTGCGGGTCAACTACCTCTACCTGAACAACCAGCGCGCGCCCCTGAACAACGTCGAAGCGCGCCAGGCACTGGTCCAGGCCATCGACTACAAAGGCATCGTCGACGGCATCCTCAAGGGCCAGGCCAAGCTGATGAACGGGCCGATCCCCGACGGCATGTGGGCCCACGACCCGAGCCTGCCGCTGATGCAGCAGAACCTCGACGGCGCCAAGGCCAGCCTGGCCAAGGTGCCGCAGAAGATCAGCAACCTGACCTACCTGTACTCGGACAAGGACGCCAACTGGGAGTCCATCGGCCTGACCCTGCAAGCGGGCCTGGCGCCGCTGGGCATCAACCTGAAGATGGAAAAACTGGCCAACGCCACCATGCGTGAACGGGTCGGCAAGGGTGACTACGACGTGGCCATCGGCTCCTGGAGCCCGGACTTCGCCGATCCCTACATGTTCATGAACTTCTGGTTCGACTCCAGCCTGCAGGGCTTGCCGGGCAACCGCTCGTTCTACAGCAACCCCGAAGTCGACAGCCTGATCCGTGAAGCGGCGGCCACCAACGACACCGCACAGCGCATCGAGCTGTACCAGAAGGCGCAGAAGATCGTCCTCAAGGACAACGTCTACGCCTACCTGTACCAGAAGAACTACAGCCTGCCGATGCGCGATTCGGTGAAGGGCTACGTGTTCCATCCGATGCTGGAACAGGTGTTCAACATCGCCGAAATCAGCAAGTAGGACCGGCCCTGCGATCCCCGTCGCCGGCCCCTGAACCGGGCCGGCGCCGGGTTGCCGTGTCCCCGCTGCGGGGCCGTTATTGCCCCTGCCGTTCGTCAAGCGTTAACGAGGTTGCCTCATGGCCTTCCTGAATATGTTGCGCAAACGCCTGCTCGGCCTGTTGCTGGTCGTGATCGGGGTTTCGCTGATTACCTTCACCATCTCGCACCTGATTCCCGGTGACCCGGCGCGGCTGATCGCCGGCGACCGGGCCAGCGATGCCATCGTGCAGAACATCCGCCACCAGCTGGGCCTGGACCTGCCGCTGTACCAGCAATATGGGCGCTACATGCTCGACCTGCTGCACGGCGACCTGGGCACCTCGATCCGCACCAGCCGCCCGGTGCTGGAGGACCTGCAGACCTTCTTCCCGGCCACCCTGGAGCTGGCTCTGGCAGCGCTGCTGCTGTCGGTGCTGGTGGGCGTGCCGCTGGGGGTGTTGTCGGCGGTCTATCACAACCGCTTTATCGACCAGATCGCTCGCACCCTGGCGGTCACCGGGATTTCCACCCCGGCGTTCTGGCTGGGCTTGGGGCTGATCCTGCTGTTCTACGGCAACCTGGGCTGGCTGCCCGGCAGCGGCCGCCTGGACGAAGGCCTGGAGCCGCCGCCAACCATCAGCGGCTTCTACCTGATCGACTCGCTGCTGGCCGGGGATATTCCGCTGTTCCTCAATGCCCTGCAGCACCTGATCCTGCCGGCGGTGACCCTGGGCTTCGTCAACCTCGGGGTGGTGGCGCGGCAGATCCGCTCGGCGATGCTCGACCAACTCGGCGAGGACTACATCCGCACCACCCGGGCCTACGGCCTGTCGCGCTGGGCGGTGATCCTGCGCCACGCCCTGCCCAACGCGCTGATCCCCTCGGTGACGGTGCTCGGCCTGACCCTGGGCGATCTGCTGTACGGCGCGGTGCTGACCGAGACGGTGTTCGCCTGGCCGGGCATGGGCGCCTATGTGGTGAAGTCGATCCAGGCCCTGGATTTCCCGGCGGTGATGGGCTTCGCCATCCTGGTGTCGTTCATTTATGTGCTGCTGAACATGGCGATCGACCTGTTGTACCGGGTGATCGACCCGCGCATTGGCGAGGTAAATTGAGATGTCCGCTCCCTTGATCGTTCCCCTGCCAGTCCCTGCGGCCCAAGCCAGCGGCTGGCGTGCGCGCCTGGCCTACCTGGGCTACCGCGTGCGGCAAAGCCCGCTGACCATCGCCGGGCTGTGCATGACCCTGCTGGTGCTGTTGTGCATGGCCTTCGCCCCCTGGCTGTCGAGCCATGACCCCAATGCCCTGAACCTGGCCCAACGCCTGGCCGCACCCAGCGCCGCCCATTGGTTCGGCACCGACGAAGTCGGCCGCGACCTGTTCAGCCGGGTGCTCCACGGCAGCCGCCAGTCGGTGGGCGTGGGCCTGTTTGTGGCCTTCGCTTCGTGCCTGGCCGGGGGCCTGCTGGGCTGCCTGTCGGGAATCATCGGCGGGCGCTTCGACAGCCTGATCATGCGCCTGATGGACATCATGCTCTCGGTGCCATCGCTGGTGCTGATCATGGCCCTGGCCGCCGCCCTGGGCCCGAGCCTGTTCAACGCCATGCTGGCGATCACCCTGGTGCGCATTCCGTTCTACGTGCGCCTGGCCCGGGGCCAGGCCCTGAGCATCCGCCAGATGGGCTACGTCAAGGCGGCCCAGACCTACGGCGCCGGGCGCTGGCATATCGTCAGCTGGCACGTGGGGCGCAACGCCATGCCGCCATTGCTGGTGCAACTGAGCCTGGACATCGGCAGCGCCATCCTCATGGCCTCGGCCCTGGGCTTCATCGGCCTGGGGGCGCAACAGCCCACCGCCGAATGGGGGGCGATGGTGGCCACCGGGCGCAACTTCATCCTCGACAACTGGTGGTACTCGACCTTTCCCGGGCTGGCGATCCTGTTCACCGCCACCGGCTTCAACCTGCTGGGTGACGGCATCCGTGACCTGCTCGACCCACGGCAACAGGGGAAATGACCATGAGCTCATCCGCCGTTCTCAACATCGACAACCTGAGCCTGGAATTCCCCGCCTACCGCAGCAACGTACAGGCCCTCAACGGCGTGTCGCTGCACGTCAACCCGGGGGAAATCGTCGGCGTGGTCGGCGAGTCCGGCTCGGGCAAGTCGGTGACCGCCATGCTCAGCCTGCGCCTGCTGCCCGAACGCAGCTACCGCATCACCTCCGGCAGCCTGTCGCTGCTGGGCCGCGACATGCTCACCACCCCGGAAAAACAGCTGCTGCAGATCCGTGGCCGCGACGCGGCGATGATCTTCCAGGAGCCGATGACCGCCCTCAACCCGACCCGGCGCATCGGCCGGCAGATGCTCGACGTGATCATCCATCACCAGCGCCTGAGCCAGGACGAGGCCCGGGCCAAGGCCATCGCCCTGCTGCGGGACATGCACATCGCCGACCCCGAGCAGGTGCTACAGGCCTACCCCTTCGAGCTGTCCGGCGGCATGCGCCAGCGGGTGATGATCGCCCTGGCATTTTCCTGCGATCCGCAACTGCTGATTGCCGACGAGCCGACCACCGCCCTGGACGTCACGGTGCAGCGCCAGGTGCTGCTGTTGCTGCGCGAGAAGGCCCGGCAACGGGGCACCGCGATCCTGTTGATCACCCACGACATGGCGGTGGTCTCGCAGTTCTGCGACCGGGTCTATGTGATGTACACCGGCGCCGTGGTGGAGCAAGGCAGCACCGCCCAGGTCATGCTCGATCCGCAGCATCCCTACACCCGCGGCCTGCTCAGCGGCCTGCCGGAACAGGTGGCCCCCGGCGCGCCACTGCTGACCATTCCCGGGCAGGTGCCGAACCTCGCCCACCTGCCCGCTGGCTGCACCTTTCGCGAGCGCTGCCCGCAGGCCATGGCGGTGTGTGCCCAACGGCCACCGCTGCATTCGATCAACGCCTGCGAGCAGCGCAAGAGCGCCTGCTGGCTGGCCGCCCCGGAGTCCGCCCAATGACTACCACCGCCTCGCAAACCGGTAACGCGCCGCTGCTGCGGCTCAACGACGTGCAAGTGCGTTTCCCCCTGAGCAATGACTGGCTGGGCCGGCCCCGGGCCTTCGCCCACGCGCTGAACGGCATCGACCTGGAACTGCGCCCCGGGGAAACCCTGGGCATCGTCGGCGAGTCCGGCTGCGGCAAAAGCACCCTGGCGCAGCTGCTTATGGGCCTGGTCCAGCCCAGCAGCGGCGATCTGCGCTGGGCCTACGCCAGCGACCGCGAGCGCCACAGCCACGTGCAGATCGTGTTCCAGGACCCGCAATCGTCCCTCGACCCGCGCCTGCCGATCTGGAAGATCATCACCGAGCCGCTGTTCGCCCTGGGCACCACCCCGGCCGCACAGATGCGCGAGATCGCCGCCAAGGTGGCGCAACAGGTGGGCATTCGCGGCGAATACCTGGAGCGCTACCCGCACCAGTTTTCCGGCGGCCAGCGCCAGCGCATCGCCATTGCCCGGGCCCTGGCGTCGAACCCGGCCATCATCGTCCTCGACGAACCGACCTCGGCCCTGGACATCTCGGTGCAGGCGCAGATCCTCAACCTGCTGGCAGACCTGCAACGCAGCCGCGGCCTGACCTTTGTGCTGATATCCCACAACGTTTCGGTGGTGCGGCACATGGCCGACCGGGTGGCGGTGATGTACCTGGGACAGATCGTCGAACTGGGCAGCGCCGAGCAAGTGCTGGAGCGACCGCGCCATCCCTACACCCAACTGCTGCTGGATGCGGTGCCACGCCTGGGCGCGCCCCTGGCGGACAGCCAGGTCTCGGCCCCCACCGAACTGCCGGGCAACCGCAAGCTGCCCGCCGGCTGCTTCTTCTTCGACCGCTGCAGTCGGCGCGGCCCGGGCTGCGAACAGCCGCAACAGTTGCTGGGCGATGCGACGCAGCAAGTGCGTTGCCATCTGCAACACCTCACCGGGTGATCCAAGCGCACCACGCCGCCGGCCGCGGCGTGGTGCTTGCTCCCTGCTCGCCAAGGGCTTAAAACAAGCGCCTTCTCTCTGACGTTGCAGGAACCCCACCCATGGAAAGCCATTGGCTGACCCACGCCAAACGCTTGCAAGCCATCGCCTCCACCGGCCTGCACTTCTGTAAGGACGTGCACGACCGCGAGCGCTACCAGGAAATCGCCGACATCGCCCACGGCATGCTGGCGCAGCTGGGCAACGTGCCCCTGGAGCGCATCACCGATCTGGTCTCGGACTTTGCCCAGCGCTATTCGACGCCGATGGTGGAAGTGCGCGGCGCGCTGATCGAGGACGGCAAGATTCTGCTAGTGCGCGAACAGCACGACGGCCTCTGGGCCCTGCCCGGTGGCTATGCCGATGTCGGCCTGTCGGCCAGCGAAAACGTGATCAAGGAAATCCACGAAGAAGCCGGGCTCGAGGTGTCGGTACGCGCCTTGTACGGCGTCCGGCACAAGGCCAAGGGCCCCTACAAGGCTGATCACCGCGACTTCTACAAGCTGTACTTTCTCTGTGAACGCCAGGGAACCCAGCCCCCTTTGGCCGGCAGTGAAGCCACCGAGGCCGGCTTCTTCGCCCCCGACCAGTTACCGCCCCTGTCCCAGGGCCGCACCGTGGAACGGGATATCCGCGAAGCCTTCGATTTTCATCAGGGCCGGACCACCCAGGTCATGTTCGACTGATCCGCACCCCGCGTGGCGTGACTCAAGATGACGCCGCTTGCACCGCTTTCGTGCCGGTGCCGGCGCTTACCTGTGGCTGAATACCTGTCATCGTCTATACCTGCCGGGCAGCTCCCGGTTGTCAGGCCGCTTGGCACGCTGGCTGCAACAACCGGCTATCACTCCGACCAGGGACAGGCCCATGACCCAGCACGAACCCGGCAACGACTACCCCTTGAGCGAAGTTCCAGCGCACGCCCGCAAGGGCCTGGCCTCCATGGCCATGGTGCTGCTGGGCTTCACCTTCTTCACCGCCACTATGTTCGCCGGCGGCAAGCTGGGGGTGGCGTTCGACTTCCCGACCCTGCTGGCGGTCATCGTCCTGGGTAATCTGTTGCTCGGGGTCTATGCCGCGAGCCTGGGCTACATCGCCTTCAAGAGCGGGTTGAATACGGTGCTGATGGGGCGCTTCTGCTTTGGTGAACGGGGCAGCAAGCTCAGCGACCTGATCCTCGGCCTGACCCAGGTGGGCTGGTACGCCTGGGGCACTGCCACCGCGGCGGTGGTGCTGGGCAAGTATTTCCAGCTGGATCAAGGCGCGGTACTGGGGCTGATGCTGCTGTTCGGCATGGCCTTTTGCGCCACGGCCTACATCGGTTATCGCGGCCTGGAGATCCTGTCGTGGATCGCGGTGCCGGCCATGGGCCTGCTGCTGGTGCTGTCGATGGGGGTGGCAAGCATTCAGGTCGGCGGTCTCGACGGCCTGCTGGCCCTCAGCCCCAGCGCCACCATGGACCTGTCCACCGCCCTGACCCTGGTGTTCGGCACCTTTGTCAGCGGTGCGACCCAGGCCACCAACTGGACCCGTTTCTCCCGCTCGGCGCGGGTGGCGGTGAGCGCCAGCCTGATCGGTTTCTTCATCGGCAACGGCCTGATGGTGCTGATCGGTGCCTACGGCGCCATCGTCTACCAGCAGCCGGACGTGGTGGAAGTCTTGCTGCTGCAAGGCTTCGCCATGGCGGCCATGGCCATGCTGCTGTTGAACATCTGGAGCACCCAGGACAACACCATCTACAACTTCGCCGTGGCCGGCTGCAACCTGCTGCGCACCCAGCGGCGCAAGACCGTGACCCTGGTGGGCGCGCTGATCGGCACCCTACTGGCGATGCTCGGCATGTACGACTTGCTGGTGCCCTACCTGGTGCTGCTGGGCACGGTGATTCCGCCGATTGGCGGGGTGATCATGGCCGACTTTTTCTATCGCTGGCGCGGCCGCTACCCGCGCTTGGCCGACAGCCAGTTGCCGGCCTGGAACTGGCCAGGGCTGTGCGCCTATGGCCTGGGCACCCTGGCGGCTTTCTGCTCGCCCTGGGTCGCGCCCCTGGTGGGCATCGCGGCTGCCGGCCTGAGCTACATCCTGTTGAGCGCGATGCTGGGCGCGCGCGTTCCCCAGGCCGTCGACATCCAGGCCTGATTTGCTCACCCGACACCTTCCGGGTCTATCATGGCCCGGTCACGCAACACCCTGCCCCCTGCCCCACGGCGCGTTAACGCCTGGCCGGGGGCCGTCCAACGACCGTGGGACAAGGACCTGCCCTGATCCGACGGCTGAACCACTGATTGCCCGACCCGAGGAACTGCTCCGATGCTGATCACCAACGCCCGCCTGCGCCACCGTGAAGGTCTGTACCAACTGCACCTGGAAAACGGCCGCATCGCCCGCATTGTCCTGCAAGGCGCCGACACCTCCGGCGCCGTCCCGGCCTTCGGCCCCGAACACCTGGATGCCGGCGGCAACCTGGTGGTGCCGCCCTTCGTCGAACCGCACATTCACCTGGACGCCACCCTCACCGCGGGCGAGCCGCGCTGGAACATGAGCGGCACCCTGTTCGAAGGCATCGAATGCTGGGGCGAACGCAAAGCCACCATCACCGCCGAAGACACCCGCACCCGCGCCCACAAGACCATCCGCGCCCTGGCCGCCCACGGCATCCAGCACGTGCGCACCCACGTCGACGTTACCGACCCGGACCTCACTGCCCTCAAGGCCATGCTGGAAGTGCGCGAACAAAGCGCGCACCTGATCGACCTGCAGATCGTCGCCTTCCCCCAGGAGGGCATCGAATCGTTCCGCAACGGCCGCGAGCTGATGGAAGAAGCCATCCGCCTGGGCGCCGATGTGGTGGGCGGCATCCCCCATTTCGAATACACCCGGGATCAGGGCGTGAGCTCGGTGAAGTTCCTCATGGACCTGGCCGAACGCACCGGTTGCCTGGTGGACGTGCACTGCGACGAAACCGACGACCCGCACTCGCGCTTTCTCGAAGTGCTGGCCGAGGAAGCCCGCAGCCGCGGCATGGGCTCGCGGGTCAGCGCCAGCCACACCACCGCCATGGGTTCCTACGACAACGCCTACTGCGCCAAGCTGTTTCGCCTGCTGGGGCATTCCGGCATCAGCTTTGTCTCCTGCCCCACCGAGAGCATTCACCTGCAGGGGCGCTTCGACAGCTTCCCGAAACGCCGCGGCGTGACCCGGGTCAAGGAGCTGCTGGATGCCGGGATGAACGTCTGCTTCGGCCAGGACTCGATCGTCGATCCCTGGTATCCCCTGGGTAATGGCAACATCCTGCGGGTGCTCGAAGCCGGCCTGCACATCTGCCACATGCTCGGCTACAGCAACCTGCAAAGCGCTCTGGACCTGGTCACCGACAACAGCGCCAAGGCCCTGGCCCTGGGCGAGGGTTACGGCCTTGAAGAAGGCCGCCCGGCAAACCTGCTGATCCTCTCGGCCGACAGCGACTACGAAATGCTCCGCAGCCAGGGCTTGGCGCTGTATTCGATCCGCCACGGCAAGGTGCTGATGCAACGGCAGATGGCTCAGGTGCAACTGCAGGAGTGATAGATTCCACAAGCCCTCACCCGTTTCAAGCTCGCTGCGGCCACACCCACCGCTGTAGCCGCTGCTGAGCCCGCGAAGCTGCGAAAAGGCCCGCAGGGCCTTGCCTGGCTATCTCCCGCCGAACACCGACGCCGGCAAAATCACTGCACCCTCATCAGCGTCGGAGTACCGCCCACCCCGTACGCAGCCTACGGCAGCGGCTACAGACGCCGAGCTTCGCCGAACAGGCTGACCCGGCAAAGGTCGCCGGCACTTTCCTCCAGACGCAACGGCGCGGTGCCGCCCGGCATCAGCACTTCGACCCGTCCGGCCTGGACCCAGCCCACCCGCCAGGCCGCGCAAGCCACAGCGCTGGCGCTGGTGCCGGACGACGCGGTGGGACCTTCGCCACGCTCGAAAACCCGGGCCGCGATGCGCCCTTCACCTGCGCGCATGGCCCATTGCAGGTTGACCCCGGCCGGGCAGGGCTCGCCGTTGCCGATGGGCCGGGCGAACGCGATACGGGTCAGGCCCTCGAACAGCGGCGGTTCGAGCATCTGCGGGTTGCTCGGCAAAGCATCGGCCGCCTCCACCAGGGTCACGCAATGGGGATTGCCGATGCGCACGAACTGGCTGTGCTGCCACTGAGCATTCAACGCTTGCAAGGGCGCGACCCGGCTCAGTTGGCAGCCATTGAAGGTCAGGCTTTGCACCCCATCAGCTGCCACCGCCTCAGGTCCGAAGCTCGGCTGCCCGAGGTCCAGCCAGAACCCCGACACCCCCGCCACCCGCGCCGGCTCCACCGCCGTGATCACCGGCGAGTCGCCACCGGGCTGGTCATGATGCACCCGCAATAGCGTCTCGCCTTCGACCGCCATCAGCCCTTGTTCGGTGAGGGCTTGGGAAAAAATCGTCAGGCCATTGCCGCTGCGCTCGGCCAGGGTGCCGTCGGTATTGACGATCAGCAGATCGAAAGGCGCACCGGCCTGGAACGGCCCCACCAACAAGCCGTCACAGCGATGAGCCTTGGCCCCTTGCGGCCGGGTTCCCGGCGCCCAGTCACACAGCGCGGCGATGGCCTGCACAGCCCACCGTCGCCGCTCCAGGGCCGCCTGCGCCGCCGTGTCGGGCAAGGCAATGCCCAGGCTGCGCAGCGCCTCGGGCGACACCACGCCATAGATATTGCCCCGGGCATCGTAGAACGCTGCCATCACACCGCCTCCAGAAAAAAACCGAGCCGCTGACATTACGGGCAATCCAGCGGCTCGACCAGAGGGGACTAAGCAACCTGGGTGGACATCGCGCGCAGCTGAAGAACAACCATCCGCCAGGCTAGCGAATGGGCAAGGCCATGGGCCGGATCGGCGCAGCGTCGGCACCCCGCAGTTTGAGTGAGGCACCGATAAAGGCGAACTGATAGACCTTGTCCCGGGACAAGCCTTCCAGGTTCACCAGCTCCAGGATCGGCGCGCCCTGCATCGCCAGCAGGTAAGTGTGCAACGGCAGGTAATTGCCCTCGACCTCGGAAGGGAAGGTTTCAAAGCTGAGGTTGTCCGCCCCCACCACCATGGCGCCGCCCTCTTCCACCAGGAACTTCGCCGCATCCAGGCTCAGCCCCGGCGGGTTGGCCATATAGCGCTGGGCATTGTCGTAGTCACGCATGCGCCCGGTGCGGATCAGCACCACGTCGCCCTTCTCCAGCGCCACCTTCTGTTTGGCCAGGGCCTGTTGCAGGTCGGCGCGGGTCACCCGGTAGCTGTCCGCCAGCTGTTCCAGCCCCTTGGCCGCAGCCACATCGATCAGCACTCCGCGGGCAATGATCGGCGGCAGTTTTTCCGCCCCGGTGACGTTCCAGCCCCGATCCCCCAGATGCTGATCGGCGCGGTAGCCGTTCCAGATCTTGCCGTTGAGGCCAAAGTGGTTGAGGGCGTCGATATGGGTGCCCATATGGGCGTACATCGACACCGCCGAACCGCTGTAACTGACGTGCTGGTTCATCGGTTCGCCGACCTGCATCGGATCGGCGACCACATTGCCGTGGGGCGTGTGGGTCATCCACATCTGATAGGGCGGATCTCCAGCGGCCTGCCAGCTGGGCATGCCGACAAAATAATCCACGGCCAGGTCGTAGGCCTGCTCGCCGCTGACCCGGGCCATGATCGCCGCCCGGGACTCGGGGGTGATCAGGTTCAAGCGACCGATCTCATCCTTGGGCCCCCAAGGGCTGATCCCAACCTCGGCACGGGCCACAGTGGCGGCACTGCAACCACCGCTGAAAAGGGCCAGGGCGAGCACCCCGGGAAGGATCTTCGACATTGCGTGATGAGCCATGACAACACTCCTGTGAAATGAAGTGCCCATGGTATTGAGGGATCAATCAGAGATAATCAGCCGATTCGTGGATAGATATTCAACCCAGGGGAAACAATATGGACGTACTGATGGCCATGCGCACCTTTCGCCGGGTGGTGGAACGGGCCAGCTTCAGCCAGGCCGCCGTCGACCTCGGGCAATCCACCGCCGCCGTCAGCAAGCAAGTGCGGCAACTGGAAGAGCGCCTGGGCAGCCTGCTGATCCTGCGCACCACCCGACGCATGAGCCTCTCGGAAGCCGGGCAGAGTTACTTCAATGAATGCTGTCACCTGCTGGATGAGCTGGACGCCCTGGAGCGCGCCACCCAGGCCGGCAGCCACGAACCCGGTGGCCGCCTGCGGATCAATGCGCCGCTGTCCTTCGGGCTCAAGGTGCTGTCGCCGATCCTGGTGGCCTTCATGCAGCGCTACCCGCAATTGCAGGTGGACCTGACCCTCAACGATCAGGTGCTGGACGTGGTGGGCGAAGGCTTCGACGTGTCCCTGCGGATTCGCCGGCAACTGGAGGATTCGACCTTGATCGCGCGTCACCTGGGTCAGGTTGAGCAGGTGATCTGCGCCGCGCCGGCCTACCTCCAGGCCCAGGGCACGCCCAGCGCCATTGCCGACCTGCATCGCCACCGCTGCCTGGCCTACCGGCTGGCGGAGCATCCCGGGCGCTGGCAACTGGAGGGCCCGGAAGGCCAGACCCGGCTGGAGCTGCCGGTGCACTTTGCCGTGGACAACAGCCTGCTGCTCGGCGACATGCTGGTGGCCGGCCTGGGCATTGGCGCCCTGCCCGGCTTTGTCGCCCAACCGCTCCTGGACAGCGGCCAACTGCTGCGCGTGTTACCGGAACAACGCCTGCCCAGCCGCCAGATCTACGCGCTGTATCCCAGCCAGCGCCACCTGTCACAGAAAGTCCGGGTGTTCATCGATTTTCTGGTGGAGGCGCTGCAGACCCCTTGAGCCTCAACCGTCGGTGGGCACCTGGAGCCCGACCTTGACCCGGTTCATCGCCACCAGGGTCTTGAAGCGCTTGACGTTGTCATTGCCAAAGAACAGCTCACGGGTCAGCTGGGTGTACTGGGCCATGTTGCGCACGCAGAAAATCAGCACGAAATCGCATTCACCGGCCACGTAGTAGCACTGCTGGACCTGGGGGCAGGCCTGGAAGCTGCGCTTGAGCGCATCGATCTGGTCGATGCGCTCACTTTCCACTTCCACCTCGACGATGATGCTCAGCTCATGGCCGAGGGCATCCGGGGCGACTTGCGCGGTGTAGCGCTCGATCACACCCTCGTCCATCAGGCGCTTGAGCCGCCGATTGACCGCCGCCGTGGACAGGTTGACCCGCAGGCCCAGTTCGCTCTGTGCGGTACTGGCATCGCGTTGCAGCTCGGCGAGCAGCTTCAGGTCATAGGCATCGAGACTGGTGTTCATGAACGGCGCAACTCCGGAAAACAACGGCGCACAGTGGAATGATTTTGTGCAAAAGCCGCCGATTATGCGCAATAGATGCGCCCCCTGCGCACTAATATTTCCGCCAACAGCAGCGGCCGTGGAATGCCTCAAGCATTGCCGAGGCGGCGACGAATGTTCCGTTCATGGGCCCGGATGGGTTTTTCTGCAACCTTCAACCGTTAGTTTTGTCACAATCCCCCCGGCCACCCTCGAAGCCTTCTGAAGGCGCCACCGATACCAGGCTGCACGAACAAGGGATCGGTGCGACAGCACAACCGGTCAGCCAGCGTTGCCCCCCTCGCTGGCACCTGACCGCCAAGGATTTTTATGACTGCCAGCAACACTCACCTGCAGGCCACCCCCGGCCGCCTCGAACAGATGTCCACGCGCATCGCCTTTTTCATCGCCGGTTTCGGCATCGCCGCCTGGGCCCCGCTGGTGCCCTACGCCAAGGCCCGGGCCGGGCTCGACGAAGGCACCCTGGGCCTGCTGCTGTTGTGCCTGGGCGTGGGTTCGATCCTGGCGATGCCGATTGCCGGGGCCCTGGCCGGGCGCTTTGGCTGTCGCCGTGTCATGGCCGGCGGCACCCTGCTGATCTGCCTGGCCTTGCCGCTGCTGGCGACCCTCACCTCGATTCCGCTGTTGATGGCCGCGCTGTTCCTGTTCGGTGCCGGCCTGGGTGGTGTGGATTCCACGGTCAACCTGCAAGCGGTGATCGTCGAGCGCGCCAGCGGCAAGACCATGATGTCGGGCTTCCACGGGCTGTTCAGCCTCGGCGGGATTGTCGGCGCCGCCGGCGTCAGCGCCCTGCTGGGCCTGGGCCTGTCGCCTCTGGGGGCAACCCTGGTGGTGATTGCCCTGATGCTGGTTGCCCTGCTCAAGGCCGCGCCGCACATGCTGCCCTACGGCAGCCAGAGTTCGGGCCCGGCCTTTGCCGTGCCCCACGGTGTGGTGCTGTTCATTGGCTGCCTGTGCTTTGTGGTGTTCCTCGCCGAAGGCGCGGTGCTGGACTGGAGCGCAGTGTTTCTCAGCGCCGAGCGCAACCTGGATGCGGCCTACGCCGGCCTCGGTTACGCCGCCTTCGCCCTGACCATGACCCTGGGCCGGCTGACCGGGGATGCCATCGTCCATCGCCTGGGCGCCCGGCGGGTGATCATCATCGGCGGCAGTACCGCGGCCGCCGGCCTGCTGCTGGCGACCCTGGCCCCGGCCTGGGAAGCAGCGCTGCTGGGCTATGCCCTGGTGGGCGCGGGTTGCTCGAACATCGTGCCGGTGCTCTACACCGCCGTGGGCAAGCAGAAGGTCATGCCCGAAAGCATCGCCGTGCCAGCCATCACCACCCTGGGTTATGCCGGCATCCTGGCCGGCCCGGCGGTGATCGGCTTCATCGCCCATGGCAGCAGCCTGAGCGCGGCCTTCGGCCTGATCGCGGTACTGCTCTTGGCAGTGGCCGCCAGCGGCAGAGTGCTCAAGCTCTAGCAAGCTCCAAGCTCCAAGCTCCAAGCTCCAAGCTCCAAGCTCCAAGCTTGCGGCTTGAGGCTTGCAGCTGTGACTGTGGCTTTTGATCTTCCTGCCCCTTCAGGAGGCCGAGTGCAGGCATTGCGCAGGGGGCAGCTCGGCATGGATGCCGAGCTAGCCGCCCATCAACAACCTCCGCCTACTCCAACAACGCCGGAGAACCCAGGCCAACAGCGTCTTTCGGAGCGCCATCGAGCAACGCCTCCACCACTGCCCGCGCCATCTCCACCGAATGCACCATGGACCAGATCAACCCGGTCTCCAGGCCACTACCCTGCCGGGTGATTTCATCACTGACCTCCTCCGCGCATTTAAGCAGCAACGCCACATGCACCAGCGCCTCCTCGACGCCCACCCCCGGGCGCACGCTGAACAGCGAGTCAGGAGCAACGGCCTGGGCCGTGGTCTTGAACTGGAACATCGCAGGGTCCAATGGATGCCGGGGCAGCGCTTCACGCAACGAAGCATTGGCGGCCTTGAGCTGGGGATCGCGATAGGAAGTAGGTGGATCGGGAACGATCTTTTTCATGGTCAAACTCCTAGCTAAGAATAGGAGCCGACACCGTTCGCTTGCACACGAATAAGGGTGGCAGCCGTACGCAGGTGTGCAAGACCGAGTTTGCTAGGACACCCGGCAGATCCGAAGATCTCCCGCGCACGGCCGCCATAACGCAGCGGACATGAAAAACGCCCAAGCATGGCTGAGCGTTTCTACGCCTTAGCAAAATTCGGACTTGCACATCCGAGCCATCGATTTGGCGATGGCCCAGGCACCCTAGCCCGCCCACCAGGCGCATTCAAGCGGCCCGCAGTTTCTCGGATTTGCCTTACAAAAGAAAGCGACCAAACCCCGCCCCAACAACCTTTAAGCCCGCCTCAGCCGCAAGCTCCAAGCTTGCCGCTAAGCCTCATTTGCCGTACACCGTGGAACACCTACCGAACATCGCTAACCGCCCAGGCATTTATCTGCCACGCCAAGTCTGGAATCATGGCCCCCCGCCTCAACAGGAGTGAGCACCGATGCCGCCGTTCTCCCGCGCCCCCCTTCTCGGCCTGCTGCTGGCCAGCCTCGCGGCCCAGGCCGCGCCAAAGCAGGACCAGGAACCGCACATCTACTACAGCATGGTGCCCGGCCAGTTCATGTTGATCGGCAAACAGCCGGACGGCGGCCCGACCTACTCCGGCACTGCGCAGATCCGCTACGAGAACCAGGCCCTGACCCTGGTCAAGACCGTCAACGGCAAGACCACCACCGCCATCGGCAAAGTGGAACGTGCCCGCATGGCCGAGGCCGATGTCTTGCGTTTCAACTGGTCAGGGCACGCCGCCACCTGCCTGGTGCGCGGTGACCTGGACAACTATTCGCGCCTGAGCTGCTACTGGACACGGGACGGCGTGGACCACCGGGAGCCCGGGCTGGAGGCCTACTTTCCCACCGAAACCTGGCCGGGCCACCAAGATTGAACCCCGGGTCAGCATGGGCAAGGTGATCACCGCCAACCTCCCCGAGCACCGGAGCGGCTGACGGCAACCTCGCCGCTTTTACCAGTTGTGCAGGTTGCTGCGCGGTGGCGCCAGCAGTTGCTGGGCCAGACTGACGGCGGCCAGCGGCGAGGCACTGTGCAGCAGTGGGTAGCCCCAGAACTGTTCATAGGTCCTGGCAAAAGCCTCGACCTGCGCCTGGTTCTCCGGCTGCGGGGCGATGACGATCATCGCCTTGATCCAGCGGCGGATCGCCGCCTTGTTGCACTTGGTCCACATCGAGCCCTGCTTGAGCAACGCCTTGCCCTGAGCGCTGTTGCGCTGCTCGGGCTCAGGTATCAGATCGCTCATCAGGACAAAAGCCTGGGCACGCTGCGTCAGCGCCTCCAACTGCTGGTAAGGGTCGACTACCGGCTGTCCTGCGCCTTCGGCGCGACGCATCCAGACCAGGGGAAAATGCTGATGATCGAAGTACATGGGAACACCTCCAGAAGCTGACAAACAAGAATGCCTATCATCTTCCCGCCAACCATTGTCCGCATCAGCCGAGATCGACAAGTTATTGACCAATCCAGCCAGATATTGCCACTGCCACAGGCGGCACTCTGACCTGGCGGCCACCGCGATCTTGAGTTTGACGAGGCATCGCCAGGCAAGGCCCTGCGGGCCTTTTCGCAGCCTCGCGGGCTCGGCAGCGGCTACAGGGCGTGGTTTTCCAGGGCTTGGCGACGCTCGGCAAAAAACCGCCCCGGCGGCTGGCCCACGGCTTTCTTGAACATGCGGATAAAGGCGCTGGCGCTGTCATAGCCCAGGGTCAACGCCACACACTCCACCGAGTCGCCCCGGCCCAATTGCTTGAGCCCCAGGAGGATGTGCAACTGGCGCTGCCAGCGGCCGAAACTCAGGCCGGTCTCGGCCACGATCAAGCGGCTCAGGCTGCGTTCGCTGAGGCCGATCTGCTCGCCCCATTGCCCAAGGCTCAGGCGCCGTTCCGGCTGTTCAAGGATCTGCTGGGCCAGACGCCGCAGCTGTGCGTGCCGGGGCATGGGCAGGTGGATCTGCTCACGGGGCGCGACCGCCAGCTCATCCAGGGTCACCGCGACCAGGCGCCCGGCGGCGCCGTCCTGGTCATACAGGAACGGCAGTTGCGCACAGCGCTTGAGCAACTCCTGCAACAGCGGCGACATCACCAGGGTGCAGCAGGCCTGCGGCAACGACCGGGCGTGCTCGGGCTCGACCAACAGGCAATAACCCTGGGCGTTCTCCAGCCCCTGGACCCGATGCTCGATCGCGCTGGGAATCCACACCGCGCACTGCGGCGGCGCCAGCCACAGGCCCTCGGCGCTCTCGCAACTGAGCACACCGCCCGCGGGAAACAGCAACTGGGCCTTGCGATGGCTGTGCCACGGCCGTTCCCAGCGCTCTTCTTGCATCGAGATGCGCAGGGCACATACCGGACGTGCAATCGCGTCCGGGTCCTGGTCCTGCTGTTTCAAGACAGGCATCCACCTTCCTCCACACTCCCAGGGCATGCCGGCCATCGGCACGATGCCGGCGCCTGCCCTGCAAGGTCGAGGATTGTGCAGGGCCCACGGGGCTGAGCCAAGCCACTGGCCACACCGGCCAGTGGCTCTGGACGCCGGGGCATTGGCGCTATTGATGAGGGCCTGCGGCCACCGCCTCCAGCAGCCAGGCCTTGAAGGCGCTCATGGCCGGGGTTTGCGCCCGCGACTGCAAGCGCGTCAGCCAATAGCTGCCGGTGACGATGCCGATGTCGAACGGCTGCACCACCGCCCCGCTGGCCAGTTGCCGCTCGAACATCAGCGGCGGCGCCAGGGCCACTCCCAGGCCTTGCAGGGCCGCTTCGAGCATGCCCAGGGAGGAGTCGAAGACAATGCTCTGGGGCAAGGGACTGCCGCCGCCCAGTCCCGCCTCCTGGAACCATTGCGGCCATTCATCGGTGCGATAGGAGCGCAACAGGGTCTGGCCCAACAGGTCCGCCGGGCTGTGCAACTGGTGGGCGATCTGCGGTATGCACAAGACCGACAGCGGCGCCTGCAACAGCTCCAGGGCCTCGATGCCGTGCCAGGCTCCCGTGCCAAAACGGATGGCGTAGTCCAGGCCTTCGGCGGCCACGTCGACACGGTTGTTGTTGGTGCTCAGGCGCAGGTCGACAAAGGGATAGCGCGCCTGGAAATCCCCCAGGCGTGGCAACAGCCAGCCCACGGCAAAGGTGCCTACGGCCCCCACCGTCAGCACTTCGCGGTAGTGCCCGCCCTCGAAACGCCCCAGGGTCTGGGCGATGCGATCAAAGCACTCACGCAGCACCGGCAGCAGGGTCTCGCCTTCGCTGGTCAGCATCAGCCCCCGGGGCAAGCGCTTGAACAGGGTGACGTTGAGCTGGGCCTCCAGGCTCTTGACCTGATGGCTGACCGCCGCCTGGGTCACACAGAGTTCGATGGCGGCGCGGGTGAAACTCAAATGACGGGCCGAGGCTTCGAAAGCCCGCAGCGCGTTCAAGGGCAGGTGTGGACGGAGCATGGGCATTCCCTAGTTTTTCTAATGGCTCCTGCGAAATATCGTCGTTTGCCGATCCTGCGCAGACTGCCTACATTGGCCTCGCTCGCGCAGCGCTGACCACGTTCTCCCTTCCCGGGAAGACTCCGCGAGCACTGCGCCCCAGGGTTCCCGCAAAGAACCCCGAAGCCGGAAAGTCGCTGGGAATAGGCGGCAAAAAAATCAGAACCCATGGAAAACAGCCCATCATGCGCCATAAAACCTCAACCGGATTAGGCATCATCAGCGCCTGCGTACTGCTCCTCGGCAGCGTCGACGCCCTGGCCGAGAACCCCCAGGACAGCCATCTGAAAACCACCGTGGATGCCACCATCCGTCCGCTGATGCAGCAGCAGGGCATTCCCGGCATGGCAGTGGCGATCATCGCCAACGGCAAGCGACATTACTTTAACTACGGCCTTGCCTCCAAGGACAATCAACAGCCGGTGGACAACGACACCCTGTTCGAAGTGGGCTCGGTGAGCAAGACCTTCAGCGCGACCCTGGCCGGCTACGCCCAGGCCAGCGGCAAGCTGGCCCTTGAGGACCACGCCAGCCAGTACTGGCCGGCCCTGCGCGGCAGCGCCTTCGACGGCATCAGCCTGTTGCAGTTGGGCACCTACAGTGCCGGTGGCCTGCCGCTGCAGTTCCCCGATGAGGTCCAGGGCGAAGACAAGATCCTGGATTACTACAACAACTGGAAGCCCACCTTCAGCCCGGGCACCCAGCGCCTGTACTCCAACCCCAGCATCGGCCTGCTCGGCTACCTCGCCGCCCGCAGCCTGGGCCAGCCCTACGATCAACTGCTGGAAAAGAGCCTGTTCCCCAAACTGGGGCTCAAGCACAGCTACATCAAGGTGCCCAAGGACCAGCAGGCCCATTACGCCCAGGGCTATGACAAGCAGAACAAGCCGATCCGGGTCAGCCCAGGTCCCTTGGACGCCGAGGCCTACGGGGTCAAGACCAGTGCCCCGGACCTGCTGCAGTTCATTGCCGACAACCTGCAACCGCAGCCGTTGGACGACACGCTGCAAAAAGCCATCGCCAGCACCCAGAGCGGCTATTACCGGGTCGGCGACCTGACCCAGGGCCTGGGCTGGGAGCGCTACGCCTACCCGGTGCCGCTGGCGCGGCTGGTGGCGGGCAACTCGACGCCAATGGCCCTCGAACCGCACCCGGTAGAGTGGCTGACTCCGGCCCAACCGCCCCAGGCCGACGCCTTGTACAACAAGACCGGTTCCACCAGCGGCTTCGGCGCCTATGTAGTGTTTGTCCCCAGCCAGCAGATCGGCATTGTCATGCTGGCCAACAAGAACTACCCCAACGAGGAACGGATCAAGGCCGCCCATGCGCTGCTCAGCGCCCTGGAGGCGGCAAAGTAACCGAGCTGCACAGCAGCGTGTCCCCAGGGGCGCCCGATAAAAAACGCCACCGGCCTGCAACGCCAGGTGGCGTTTTTCTTGTTGCTTGGGCGATGGCGCCTAGACTCAGGAAATCCCCTTCGACCGTTGACCTCAGCCAGCTGTGCAACACCCGATTCCCTGGAGGGCGACAAGGCCCGCATTGAGCCTGATTCAGGGGTGGGGCTGAACCTTCTGCCGGGCTTTCCGGTCGATAACTGCAACCTGGACCAACGCCGCCGCTTGCACACCGCGGGGTGTCCGGGAACCACAGCCGCCGGAGAAATGCCCCGTGATATCGACCCTGCAAATCGCCAGAATCAAAGCCTGGGGCGCCCATGGCTTCACCGCCACCGGAGTGGTCAGCGCCCTGCTCGCCACCCTGGCACTGTTTGAAAACCAGCCCAAGGCCTGCCTGCTGTGGCTGGGGGTGGCGCTGCTGGTGGATGGCGTCGACGGCTCCCTGGCGCGCAAGGTCAACACCCGCTCGGTGCTGCCCAACATCGACGGCTCGGTGCTGGATCTGGTGATCGACTACCTGACCTATGTGTTCATCCCGGCGCTGTTCATCTACCGCTACATTCCCCTGCCGGAGTACAGCGCGCTGCTGGCCACCTCGCTGATCCTGCTGTCGTCGCTGCTGTGCTTCTGCAACGTCAACATGAAGAGCCACGACAACTACTTCCAGGGTTTTCCCGCCGCCTGGAACGTGGTCGCCCTGTGCTTCTACCTGATCGAGCCCGGCCCCTGGCTGAGCTTGCTGAGCATCTTCGCCCTGGCCCTGCTGACCGCCACTCGGGTGCAGTTCCTGCATCCGTTCCGGGTGCGCAAGTGGATGGGGCTGAACATCATCGTGACCTTCGTCTGGCTGCTCAGTGGCGCGCTGCTGATCCTCAGCCACCCATTGCACAGCCCGTCGATCATGGGCCTGTGGCTGGCGGCTTCCGCCTATTTTCTGGGGATCTGCCTGTGGCGCTCGGCCCAGGAGTGGATGAAGGGCAGCCACCAGCCATAGACGGCGGCGGCCCGCATCACAGCGGCGGGTCGTTGCCGATTGCGGCACTCAAGGCCTGGGCCAGGGCCGCCACCGAGTAGGGTTTCTGCAGGAACACGAACTCCCGGGTCTGGCCCTGGGCCAGGGCCGGGCTGTAGCCGCTGGTGAGGATCACCGGCAGCCCGGGGTAATCGCTGCGGATGCGAGTGGCCAGTTCGATGCCGCTCATGCCGGGCATCACCACATCGGAAAACACCGCCTGGAACACCCCCGGCTCCTGGCTCAGGCGACGCAGCGCCTCGATAGCGCTGGTGGCCCATTCGGTCTGGTAGCCCAGCTCGTTCAAGGCCTGGGCCAGCAGCACGCCCACCTCGGGATTGTCTTCCACCACCAGCAGCGTGGCCCCCTGGCCATCCACCTGCAGCGGCCCCGGGCGAGGGGCCGCTACCGGGCTGACCACAGCTTCAGAGCGCGGCAGGTACAAGGTAAAGCGCGTGCCCTGCCCCGGCTGACTGTGGACCACCAGGCCACCGCCAGACTGCTTGGCAAAACCGAACACCTGGGACAGGCCCAGCCCAGTGCCCTTGCCCACCTCCTTGGTGGTGAAGAAGGGCTCGAAGATCCGCTCGATCTGCTGCGGGTCGATGCCGGCACCGGTGTCGGTCAGGGACACCGCGACAAAGTCGCCGCTCTGGGCACCCTGGCTGGCGCTGGCGGGAATCTGCGCCACCCGCTCTACGGCAATCACCAGCAGGCCCTCGCCCTGCATGGCGTCCCGGGCATTGACCGCCATGTTGATCAGCGCGGTATCGAACTGGCCGGCGTCGGCATGGATGCAGCACGCTTGCTGCGGTAGCTCGATACGCAGCTCGATGCAGGCGCCGATCAGCGGATTGATCATCTGTGCCAGCAGTTGCACGCTGACGCCGACGTCGAAGGTTTCCGGGCGCAGGTTCTGCTGGCGGGCATAGGCCAGGAGCTGGGCGGTGAGCTTGCTGGCGCGGTCCACGGTGTCGGAAATCGCATCGATGTACAGCTGCCGGCGCTCCTCGCTGAGGTTGCGTCGCAGCAGGTCGGTGGACGAGCGGATCACCGTCAGCAGGTTATTGAAGTCGTGGGCGACCCCACCCGTCAGTTGCCCCACCGCCTCCATCTTCTGTGCCTGACGCAAGATGTCTTCGGTCTTGCGCAGCGCCTGCGCGGCTTCACGCTCGGCCTGAATGTCACGCCCCACGGCGTGCAGATGCTGGGGGTCGGGCACGGCACTCCAGGACACCCAGCGATAGCTGCCGTCCTTGTGCCGAAAGCGGTTTTCCACCCGTGAAAAACTCTGACCCAGCGCCAGTTCGGTACAGGCGTTGACCGCCGCCACACTGTCCTGGGGGTGGATGAAATCGTAGAAGCTGCTGCCTTCGAGTTCGTGCCGCTGCCAGCCCAGCAGTCGGGTCCAGGCCGGGTTCACGGCGACGATGCGCCCGTTGAAATCCGCCACCAGCATCAGGTCGGTGGACAGTTGCCAGATCCGGTCGCGCTCCTGGGTGCGCTCCTGGACCCGCTGCTCCAGGGACTCGTTGAGGCGGCGTAATTGCTCCTCGGCCTCGCGGGTGGCGGTAATGTCCCGGGAGATGCAGAGGATCTTCTCCGGCTGACCGGCCTCATCGAGCATCGGCGTGACCTGCACATCCCACCACTTGGCGTTGCCGGCCAGGGTGTTGGCGGCGCCCTGGAACCGCGCCGATTCCCCGGCCTGGGCAGCGGCGATGGCGGCCTGGGCGTCAAGGTTGCCCTGGCCCTGCCAGAAGTCCGGCCAGGGGCAGCCGGCAATGGCGTTGAAGTCGCTGACCTCCATGACCCGTAGGCCACCCTCGCTCATGAACGACAACTGACCATCGAGATCCAGCACCTTGATGCAGTCATTGCTGCTGGCCAGCACCCGGGTATTGAGCTCGCGGGTCTCGCGCAGGCGCGACTCGGTGAGCCGGGCGTGCAGCCCCAGGCGCACCCGCGCGGTGGTTTCCACTGTGTGACAAAGCACCCCCAGCACCTGCTCCTGGCGCTCGTCGAATATCGGGCTCATGGAAAACGACCACCAGGTCAGTTCCTCTCCGGGATAGCGCTGCATGTTCACCGGCAGGTCTTCATGACGGCAGGCCTGGCCGCGAAACGCCTGCTCGACCATGGGCTGCACATCCGGCCAGGCATCGGCCCAGAGCGTCTCGATGGTCTGCCCCAGGGCATGGGCCAGGCGCGGCCCCAGCACCGGACGATAGGCGTCATTGAAGAAGAACTGCTTCTGCGGGCCCCATAGCAGGTACAGGCTTTCAGGGGATTCGAGCACCAGGCTCAAGGTGCTGTGCAGCAGGCTGGGCCAGTGCTCCCGAGGGCCCACCGAGGTCTGCGACCAATCGAACTGGCGGATGGCGGCACCGGTCTCGCCGCCGCGCCAGGTCTGGGGGGCGGCACCATCAGCAGAGGAAATAGTCATGGACTGCATCACACAAGGGGAAAAGGGGCTGCGCCGCCCATCAAAGGCCTGCGCAGGATAACTGACCCCTGGAATCCACGGAAGTTAGCAGGTGACGGCGAGCATGGCCCGGCTGTGGGCCTCAGAAGGCCAGCTTGTAGCCGATGGAGAACAGCATGACCGCCAGGCACGGGCGCAGGATCTCGTCGGAGATCCGCCCGGTCATGTGGCTGCCGATCCAGATCCCCGGCAGTGAGCCCATCAACAGGAACCCCAGCAGGTGCCAGTCCATGTTGCCCATGCTGGCATGACCCAGGCCGGCCACCAGGGTCAGGGGCACGGCGTGGGCGATTTCGGTGCCCACCAGGCGCTTGGTGGCCAGGAACGGATAGAGGATGAACAGCGCCACAGTGCCCAGGGCGCCGGCGCCGATGGAGGTCAGCGCGACCATGGTGCCAAGGATCAGCCCGGTGATCACGGTCAGGCCGTTAAGGCCGCGGGGGCTTGGCTGATAGTCGCTGCCGTGGCGCTGGGCGAAGGCCATGAGCTTCTTCTTGAAGACGATGGCCAGGGCCGTGAGCAGCAGGACGAAGCCCAGCCCTTGCTTGATCACCGAGTTCAAGGCTTGGGGATCGGAGTCCAGGTTGTTCAAGAACCCTAGGGTGGCCAGTACCGCCGGCACGCTGCCCAGGGTCAGCCAGCCGGTGATGCGCCAGTCGATATTGCGGTTCTTCTGATGCACCAGCACCCCACCGGACTTGGTGATGGCGGCGTACAGCAGGTCAGTGCCCACGGCGGTGGCCGGGTTGATGCCGAACCAGAGCAGGATCGGGGTCATCAGCGAGCCGCCGCCCACCCCCGTCATGCCCACGATGAATCCCACTACCAGGCCTGCGATGACAAAACCGAAATTACCCACATCCATCAATAAAACCCTACAAATCACACGGCCAGGTAAAAAACTGGCGGCAGCATAGCGGCTAAAGCTTATGTCCATTTATATGAATAAAATCTAACGTTATAACCAGGGTCATTTTTTCCATGCGCCAGACGCATCCAGCGCCCACTGCCCTTGCATCCGCCACATACCCATCCAGCCCTCCCTGAACCCCCGGTGACATACACCGCAACCTGCGCATCCGGTATTCTGCTGGGCGCTCGCCGGGGCAACCGATCCTGAGCTCACTCAGGTCCCGCCCCTTTCGTTTTCCAAGGAAGGCCCATGACACCCGACTCGACCCTCTACCAGATCGAGCAACAGCGCATCCATTTCAGACGCCTGAGCCTGCATCAGCAAGCACCCGGACCCAGCACGCCGCAGCGTGGCAACTGGGGCCTGGCGTTGTCCGGGGGCGGCATCCGCAGCGCCACCTTCTGCCTCGGCGTCCTGCAAGCCATGGCCCGGGCGCCGGCACCGGCGACGGCCTCCACGGCCCCACTCCAGCCCGCGCCTGAAACCGCCACCGAGCACAGTCTGCTGTCACGCATCGACTACCTGTCCACGGTCAGTGGCGGCGGCTATATCGGCAGTTTCTTCTCCAGCCTGTTCCTTCCCGGCCGCCTGCGCGAGCCCGATCCCCAGGACCCGGTGGGCCAGGCCGCCCGCGATGCCTACCAGGCGCTGCGCTTCGAGCCGCCGGGACGTATCAGCACCGGCGTCGACTACGCCCAGCAGCCCGTGGGCCAGGGCCCGGGCGCCTGGCTGCGGGAAAACGGCCGCTACCTGACGCCCACCGGCTCCGGCGACATGCTCTATGCCCTGGCCATGACCTGGCGCAACTGGCTGTCGCTGCACGCCATGATCGGCATGCCGATCCTGTTGATGCTCAGCCTGCTGACCCTGTTCCAGGTGCTGAGTCAGGCCAGCCTGCTGTTGTGGCCGTTGATGGCCGCCCTGCTGTTCGCCCTGCCCTGCGCCGTGGCGTACTGGCTGGTGATCCCCCAAGGCGATCTGGACCAGCCGCCAAACCTTGGCAACCCGGCCTTGCGCTTCATGCTGGCGATCGTCACCGGCCTGTGGATCGGCGGCGCCCTGGCCTATGACGAGGCCCAATGGCAGGTGGTGGGCACCCTGGCCCTTGGGGCCGCCCTGGTCGGCAGCAACGCGCTGCTGATCACCCACCGGCTGGTCCGTCGGCTGGCGGATCACCGAGACCCGGCCAAGGACAGCACCTGCAACAACTGCGTGCGCAACTACCGGGTGCAGATCACCCGCGCCCTGGGGCGAGCCATGGCGGCAGTGGCCATTCTCGCTTTCCTGGCCCTGCTGGTGACCGGTGCCGAAGCGTTGTATCGCTACCTGCTGGACTATCAGGCCCTGGCCACGCCCCTGCTGCTGGCGCTGCTGATGTGGCTGGTGCGCCGCCTGGTGCTGCTCAAGGATGAAAAGCCGCTGCCCGACTGGATGCGCAAACTGCCCCTGGATGTCCTGGCGCTGGTTGCCGGATGCCTGCTGATGAGCCTGCTGTGCCTGTGCTGGGCGCTGCTGGTGCAATGGGTCGCCCATGATGCTGGCGCCATCAGCTACAGCGCCGCCGCTGCCTGGCGCCTGCTGGCCCTGAGCCTGGTGACCGCCTTGCTGGTCTGCGTCAGCGGGCGCTTCATCGGCTTTCTCAACACCTCGTCGCTCCAGGCCTTCTACAGCGCCCGGCTGACCCGCGCCTACCTCGGCGCGTCCAATGGCCGGCGCTTCAACGGCCCGCCACAGCAGCGCCGCACCTACCTCAGCGTGGCCGAGCCGATGTCCAGCGACGACCTGTCGCTGCAGCAGTACTACGCCACCCCCAGTGCCGGGCCGGTGCACCTGATCAACGTCACCATGAACCTGACGGTGGACCCCGCCGAGCAACTGGTGCAGCGCGACCGCAAGGGCAAGCCGTTGTGCATCGCGCCGAACTGGGCCCCGTCAACCGAAGGCAGCGTCGCCAGCGACGGTCCGGCGGAACGCTACACCCTCGATGGCAAGCCCTACCGCCGTGACCTGAGCCAGGGCCCGGCCTCGGAAATCATGAGCCCCCTGAGCCTGGGCCAGTGGATCGGCGTCTCCGGCGCCGCCTTCAGCACCGGCCTGGGGCGAGCCAACAGCCTGGGCATGTCGCTGATCCTGGGGCTGGCCAACATACGCCTGGGCATCTGGTGGCCCAGCCACTTCCTCGATCCCGGGCAACAGCACTGGAAGCCCCGTGACCTGAAGCCCTGGACCTACTTCGGCACCCAGGCCTACCTGTTCTATGAGCTGACCTCGCGGTTTCATGGACATCGACGCGACTACCAGTACCTGTCCGACGGCGGGCATTTCGAAAACACCGCCACCTACGAGTTGCTGCGTGAGGGGCGCGGGGTGGAACTGATCGTCACCTGCGACAGCGGCTGCGATCCGGATTACCAGTTCGACGACCTGGCCAATCTGGTGCGCCTGGCGCGCATCGACCAGGCTCTGGAGATCCGCGAAGACCCGGGGGTACTGGCCCACCCCCAACTCAAGGCGCTGTTCGGCAGTCTGGAAGAGTTTCGCCAGCCACCGAGCGCCGACAGTCACAAGTGCGCCTTGCTGCTGAACGTCTACGCCCATAGCCCCGACACCCAGGCGGACATCGCGGCCACGCCCCACTGCCGGATCCTGGTGCTCAAGCCGCGGCTGATCGCCGGGCTGACACCGGACGTCGTCAACTACGCCCGGGCCAACCCGGGCTTTCCCAACCAGAGCACGGTGGATCAGTTCTTCGACGAGGCGCAGTTCGAGAGTTATCGCCAGCTGGGGCTGCATATCGGCCAGCAGCTGTTTGGTCGCAGTGGCCAGTCCAACGAAATGGCCGAGGCCTTGTGGCGTTACCTGGATGATCCGCAGCCTTGAGGAAGAGCCAGCGGATCAACCTGAACCTCAGCGCGGCTGGTGCACCTTGACCGCTTCCAGCCACTGCGCCTCCAGGCGCTCCTGCTGCGGGTCGATGCCCTGCTCGGCCAGCAACGCCAGATGGCGCTCCACTTCACCCAGCATCTGTCCGTGGGCACTGGAGTTGGCGTCCAGCTGATGCATCTGGGTCAACCCCAGGTGATAGAAACGCAGCAGCTTGAGGGCCGCCGGATCGCTCGCCGCCACCCCGGCGGTGACATGATGCATGACATTGGTCACCCGCATCAGGCTGCGCTTGAGGCGCCAGCCATAGACCGCCGAGGCCATCCACGGCTGGGTCCAGAACACCGTGCGCAACAGCACGGCGCTGATCACCAGCCCGGTGAACACGCCGCCGGCATTCCACACCAGGTTATCGCCACCGGGCTGGCCGAACACCGCCACCGCAGCGCTGGAAAACAGCATGGCCAGGGCGATGAACACCAGGGCGATGATCAGGGTGCTGCGGCGGGTTTGCCGACGGTAGAGTTCGGGGTCCTGCGGGGTGATGACGAACATGGGTGCAATGGGCTCCGGAAGCAGTAGGGAAATGAGCAGGCGGGCATTATCACCGCTGGGACCGGGAGCGGTGGCTTAAATCGTCGGCGAAGGGCAGAAATACTGCATAACCCTGATCCAGGTCGCGGTATTGCGCCCTCCCCCGCCTCAACGCCGACGCGCACGCAATGCTCGCCCCAGGCGGCGCCAGCCCAGCACCACACCGCTGACGCTGATCAGCAAGCCTCCGGCGCTGAACAGGATCATCCACAGATCCCACAAGGGGCGGTTGGCCAGCAGCGGCAGCCAGTCCCAGCTGTGCAGCAGGCCGAACAGCCAGCGCGAGGCGCGGCGCGGCTGGTCCAGTTGCCCGACGATGGCGCCGGTGTGCAGGTCCAGGTGCAGCCAGGTCTGGGCCGGGTCGTCAAAGCGCACCCGCACCACCGGCAGGCGCTGCTGCAAGTGGCCCATCATGCTGTGGGGCTCGCGGGCGTAGTAATAGAAATCGTAGGCAGCCAATTGCTGGACAACCATCGGCCGCTCGGGACGAATGGCCCAGGCCGCTTGGCGCAAGGTGTCGGGGTTGAACTGGCGCAGCACCTGCTGATCGTCCATGGCCAGAATCCGCGTGCGTCCGGCACCGTCGTAGCCGATCACATAACCCTTGCCGCCGATCATCCGCCACTCCAGTTCCCGGGGCTGCAGGCCGTCATCGGCAAAGCGTTGCAGGGCCTGGGCCGCGTTCAGGGGAAAGGCCGCAGCGTGCAGCGGTGCGCCTTGATAGGCCGCCACCGACAGGGGCTGGGAGCTGCTGAAGATTTTCCACGGGTTCATCGACATCAGGCCGCTGAAGATCCAGGTGATCAGCAGCACGCCGAACAGCATGCCGCCCACATGATGCCAGCGGGCAAAGCCCTGGTACGGCGAGTGCGAACCGTTGCGATAGGTGCGCTTGAAACGCCAGCGCAGCACGCCCACCGCCAGGCCGAGCACGGCCATCAGGGTCGCGGCCAGGGACAGGTAAGTGACGATCGCCCCCCAGGCGCCATCGATGCCGATGCCCCGCAGCGGGTACAGCCAGTGCAGCCAGGCACCGATCCAGTTCCAGCCACGCTCGGTGGCAGTGGCATCGCGCACCACCTCGCCCGTGGTGCCGGAGACATACAGCAGACGTCGTTCGGCATCGGCGGTGGCCACCCGCAGCAAGGGTCGGTCGGCGTCCAAGGCCCGGGACTGGCTCCACATGTCGCCATTCACTGTCCCGCGATCACGCACCGCCACACCGGGGGCAAACTGCCGGGCCGCGGCCAGGGCCTCGACCCGGTCAGTGGGCAGCGCCCGCAGGCCGCTATCGGCCTCGATCGCCACCTTGCGCGGTCCTGGGTATTCGAGGATATAGCGCGGGGCACCGGCCACCGTGGTCAAGCGAATGCTTGACGGCGCCAGCTCGGGATCAGCAGCGTGCAGCACCTGTTTCAGCTCAATGGGTGCATCGTCCAGTTGCAGCACAGGCAAGCGTGACCAGTGTTCGGCGGGGGTCAGTTTGGGGTAGCCGACATACAGCATCACCACCCCGGAGATAAACCACAGGGCCATGAACAGGCAGGCAACAATGCCCAACCAGCGGTGCCAGAGGTACAGATAACGCTTCATCACAGGCTGCTCGCAAATGCGCGGGGCGCCATCGGACGCCCCGCGGTCTCAGGTTAAAAGCGCGTTTGCAGCGCCAGCTCGAAGGTCCGCGGCGCCCCCAGGTAGAGCTGGGTGGGCGCGGTAGTACGGGCGTAAACCTGATCGGTCAGGTTGCGCACCCGGCCGGTGATCCGCGTATCGGCATTCAACTGGTAGCCGACGAACGCGCCGAAGATCGTGTAGGCCGGCGCATAGCGGGTGTTGGCCGCATTGGCGTACATCGACGACACGTAGCGTGCATCGCCACCGACCTGCCAGGACGGCGCAATGTCATAGCTCAGCCACAGGTTGCCTACCTTGTCCGGGGTGTTGGTGGGGCTGTTGCCCTTGCGCGACACCGGCCGGCCGCCGACGTTTTCATAGAACTCGTCGTACTGGGCGTCGACATAAGCGAAGTTGCCTTCGGCCAACAGCTTGGGCGTGACCTGCAACGAGCCCGCCAGCTCCACGCCCCGGGACGATTGCTGGCCCACCGGCTGGCTGCTGCCGGGGTTGCTCGGATCGGCGGTGGACAGGTTCTTGCGTTCGATGCGGTAGGCGGCCAGGGTCGCCGAACCACGGCCGTCGAGGAAATCGAACTTGCTGCCGATCTCCCACTGATTGCCGGTACTGAGGTCGAAGTCGCGCACCTGACCGTAGCTGGCGGTGGTCAGGATGCCTGCCGGTGGATCGGCAGCGGTGCTGTATTGCACATAGACGTTGGCCGCCGGGGTCAACTCATAGACCAGCCCCAGGCGCCCGGTGGTGGGCCGGTATTTACGCTGGAAAAACGCCGGATTGGCCTCGGTGACGGCGCGGTAATTGGTCACTTGCAGGTCGATCTGATCGTGGCGCAGGCCGCTGAGCAGGGACAGGCGATCGGTCAGTTGCAGGCGGTTTTCCAGGAACAGGGCCCAGGTGTCCACCTGGTTGCGGCGGTTCTTCTCGAAGCCGCGCTGCATGCCTGGCAAGTCCCAGAAGCTGCCCGGAGCAAAAGCGTCCGGATCGACCCCAGGCAGCGAGCCCGACACCGAGCGCGGATAGTTGCTCATCACGTTGTGGCTGTAATCGATACCCGCCGACCACTGGCTGTCGAGGCCGAACAGACTGTTGTGGTGCAGCAGTTCGAAACGGTTGCCGTTGAGTTCCTGGGCGTGGCGCTGGAGCAGAATGCCAGAGCGCACCACCTGGCTGTTGTCACTCTTGTAGGCGTAGTTTTCCAGGTTGCGGTATTCGCGATCGGCGTTGTAGTGGTACAGGGTGTTGCGCACGGAAGTGCGGTCATTGACCTGATAGTCGATGATCGAACGCAGCCATTGCACCCGCTGTTCATAGCGACCGTCGCTGACGTTGTAGTTCTCGAAGCGCCGACTCTTGTCCACCTCCATCTTGCCCCCCAGCGGGTTCAGCGCCGGCGTGCCCCAGTAAGGGCTGTCGACGCTTTCGTTCTGGTACTCGTAGGCCAGGGTGTGGGACAGCTGGTCGTTGAAATCCGTCAGCAGGGAAAACGCCGTGGTCCAGGCATCGCGCTGCTCGCGGTCGACATAACCGTTGCTGGTGGTGTGGCTGACATCGAAACGCGCGTAGTGGCGCGGCCCGGCGCCATCGTTCAGCGCATGGTTGAAACCCAAGGAGGTTTCGCGGCTGTCGAAGGAGCCATAGCTGACCCGCCCTTCATTGAACGACTCGGTACGCGAAGGCAGCTTGGTGATGTAGTTGATGGAACCGCCCACCGCGCCAGTGCCGTAGAGAAAGCTCGACGGCCCGCCGACCGCCTCGACCCGGTCGTAGATCCAGCTGTCCACTGGACGGGCGGCGATGGAGTCGTATTGCACGCTGATGCCGTTGAACAGCTGGGTGATCTGCGGCCCGGAGAACCCGCGATAGGAGACGAACCCCGGAATGCCCGGCGATGCCGCGGCGTTCATCCCCGGCACGCTGGCCAGTATGTCCTGGGTGTTGGCGGCGCCGCGCTGCTCGATCTGCTGGCGGTTGACCACATTGACCGTGGCCGGGGTTTCCCGCGGGGTCAGGCCCAGGCGCGAGCCGGTGGTGGTCTGGGTATCCAGTTGCAGACCAGTGGGTTGCACTTCATCGGCGCTGATGCGCGTCTGCGGCAATTGCAGCGTGCCCTCGGCCAGGGCATTGAACGACAGGGCACAGCACAGCGCCGCGCAACTGGGGGAGCGATACAGGAACTTCATGGACTCGGACTCGAAAAAATCATCAAACACCCCGGCCGCCGTCGCCATCGCGACCGCAGACTTAAGTACCGGGAGATGAAAAACACGCGACGCCAAGGCAATCGCGAAGCAGCGCTAGGCGCTCAGAGGGGGAGCCCGAGGATTGAGTGACGGCCAGGAGTAACGCGGCGGCGCCTTGCTGCCCCGCTCGACCTTGACCCGCGCCGAGTGCCGTACCAGCAGCAGCCAGGCCAGACAGAACAGCAGCCCCAGGCCCAGGCTCACCGCCGAGCACAGGGGGCAGACAAAAGCCCCCATGGTGCTGGGGCCAGTCTTGTCGCTGGAGCTGTCATCCAGAGTCGATGCAGATTCGCCCAGGGCGTGACAGAACTGCCCACCCACGCCGGTGATTTCCAGTGCAGCCATCTGTCCATGACCCAGACCGCAGACGAACACGTTGAACAGCACGCAGAAATACAGCGTCCAGGCAATGTGAGGGCGATGTGCGGAAGAATGGGTCATGGCGGCAAGGTTAACAGTGAAAAACGCACTGGAAAATCACCCATGCATGGCGAGCGAAACTCATGGGCCCGCCTGCGGTGAGGTTGTGGCGAGCTTTATAGCCGACTCGCGAAGCGCGAAGGATCGGACCAGAACTAAAGTCGCCAGGTGAGCCCGCGCCTGGGCGGAACTATGCCGCCTATGCCTATGATGGCTTTTAGCCTTGATGCGCAAGAAGTTGCGCACTCAAATGTGAGTAAGCCTGTGGGCACATCGCTGTAAGCATGACGGTCAGGGCTCTACAGAGGAGTGCGCAAGAAGTTGCGCAGTACTGCGCAACTTCTTGCGCACTTTCTATAGGAATTCAGGCTGGAAACAGCCTGTTGAACCTTGGATTTCCATCAAGTGATTGATTGGCAAGGGGTATTGGCAAGTTGGCATGACTCTTGAGATGTCCCTGGAGCCCGGCCGGCCATTCAGGCCTCCGGGTTTTCCGTATATCCAAGCAAGGAGAGCAACAATGGCAACCCCAGCGTACATGTCCGTCACCGGTACCAAACAAGGTCTGATCACCGCCGGTGCCTTCACCGCTGACTCCGTTGGCAACACCTACCAGGAAGGTCACGAAGATCAGGTCATGGTCCAGGGCTTCAGCCATGAAGTGATCATCCCCCGCGATCCGCAGTCCGGTCAGCCCACCGGCCAGCGGGTACACAAACCGGTGAAGATCACCAAGGTTTTCGACAAGGCTTCACCGCTGCTGCTCGCGGCCCTGACCTCCGGTGAGCGTCTGAGCAAGATCGAAATCCAGTGGTTCCGCACCTCCGCCGCCGGCACCCAAGAGCATTACTTCACCACCACCCTGGAAGACGCGATCATCGTCGACATCAAGGACTACATGCACAACTGCCAGGACCCGTCGAACGCGCATTTCACCCACCTGGAGGACGTCGAGTTCACCTACCGCAAGATCACCTGGACCCACGAAGTGTCGGGCACTTCCGGCTCCGATGACTGGCGTACCCCGGTCGCCGGCTAAATCCAGCGGCAGGTTCCAACCCATCGGTCAGCCGGGCTGATCGATGGGGTTCGCGCTCCCAGGCACGCCTGAGGAGGCACACCGGTCATCCGTTGGATGGGATGAGGCTCGGGAAAACCGAGCACCGACTGCACACTCCCTGATCGCTCGTGCTGTCAGGGGGGATGAGCACTTCACGAAGTGGAGGTGTGTGTCATGCGTCAAAGGGATTTGCAGTTCACGTTTTCCGTGCTGACCGCACAGGTGGCGTTCGAGGTTGTCGAGTTCACCCTGGAAGAAGCCTTGTCCGAGCCTTTTCGCCTGACGCTCGAGCTGGCCAGCGACAACGGTGCCATCGATTTTGGCCAGATCCTCGACCAGCCGGCCTTGCTGACGATCTGGCAAGGCGGCCTGCAGGTGCGGCATGTGCATGGCTTGGTCAGCAGCTTCACCCAGGGTAAAACCGGGTTTCGCCGCACCCGTTACCGCCTGCTGGTGGAGCCGCAACTGGCACGCCTTGCCCTGAGTTCCGACTGGCGTATTTTTCAGCAGAAAACGGTGCCCGAGATCCTCAAGTCGGTGCTCGACGAGCACGGCGTTCTTGATTACCAGCCCTACATCCACACCCCGCATGCGCCGCGTGAATACTGCGTCCAGGCCGGTGACACCGACCTCTATCTGTTCGACCGCCTGTCCACCGAGGAAGGCCTGTTCTATTTCTTCAAACACGATGCCAACGCCCACACCCTGGTCCAGGGTGACAAGTTGTACGTCCAGGAGCGCATCCAGGGCGGGCCGGTGCTGTACTCCACCCAACCGGCCGGGGATGCCCCGCAACCGGTGCTGTACGCCTTCAGCTACACGGAAAACGTGCGTACCGCCGAGCAGACGCAGCGTGACTACAGCTTCAAGCGCCCGGCCTTCGACCAGCAGCAGCGACAGCTTGGCGATGACCTTGAGCATCAGGCCCAGCGCTATGAGCGCTACGATTACCCGGGCCGCTACAAGAGCAGCGCCGTCGGCCAACCCTTCACCCAAAACCGCCTGTTGGGCCATCGTCGCGATGCCCGGGTGGCGACGGTGGAAGGGGATGATCCGCGGCTGATTCCGGGGTTTTCCTTCCAACTGACCGGGCACCCCCGGGGTGACTTCAACCGCTGGTGGCGCTCGGTGCGCATCATCCACAAAGGGATTCAGCACGCCAGCCAGCAAGAAGAGGCTGCCGGTGCCGAGATGGGCGTGAGTTACGACTTCCGCGCCCAGATCATTGCCGAGGACTGCGAATGGCGGCCGATGCCACTGCCCAAACCGGTTATTGACGGCCCGCAGATAGCCACAGTGGTGGGCCCGGAAGGCGAGGAAATCCACACGGACGAATATGGCCGGGTGAAAATTCAGTTCCCCTGGGACCGCGAGGGCAAGCACAACGGCTTCAGCTCCTGCTGGGTCCGGGTCTCACAGAACTGGGCGGGGGCGCAGTGGGGCCATATGGCAATCCCACGCATTGGCCAGGAAGTCATAGTCGATTACCTGGATGGCGACTGTGACCAGCCAATCATCACCGGACGCACCTACCGGGCCAGCCATATGCCGCCCTACCGCCTGCCGGATCACAAGACGCTCAACACCCTCAAGAGCAAGGAACACAAGGGCAGCCGGGCCAACGAACTGCGCATCGATGACACCACCCAGCAGATCAGTGCAGCCTTGATGAGCGACCACGGCAGCAGCGCCTTGCACCTGGGGTACCTGACCCATCCTCGGCCCGAAGGGGGCGCACCCCGTGGCGAAGGCTTTGAACTGCGCACCGACGAGCGCGGCGCCTTGCGCGCGGCCAGGGGGCTGCTGCTCAGCACCGAAGCGCAACTGCAGGCCAATGCCGGGCAGCTGCAGCGTGGCGTGGCCATCCAGGTACTGGAGGCCGCGCTGCAACTGGCCAAGGGGCTGGGCGACTATGCCGAAGACCATCAAGGCGTCGGGCACGACACCGAGCCACAGAAAACCCTCAGCGAAGCGGTGCGCGACCTGGGGCATGGCGCCAACGACGAGTCGCAGCAGAGCAACGGCGGCAACCCGGCCATTGCCCTGAGTGGCCAGGCGGGCATCGCCGCGGTATCGCCCAAGAGCGTCACCCTGGCGGCGGGCGAGCATATCGACAGCATCGCCCAGCAGAATCAGCAGCTCACCTCAGGTCAGAAATTTGTGGTCAACGCCGGTAGCGACCTGGGCCTGTTCGCCCAGAGCGGCGAGATGCGCCACATCACCCACCAGGGGCCGATGTTGCTGCAGGCGCAACAGAACAGCATTCGCCTGGAAGCGGATCAGAGCGTGGAAGTCAGCGCGGGCCAACAGCACGTGCTGGTGTCTGCCAAGGAACACATCACCCTGATGTGCGGCGGGGCCTACCTGACGCTCAAGGGCGGCAATATCGAGCTGGGTATGCCGGGGAATTTCACGGTCAAGGCAGCCAAGCACTCCTCTATCGGTCCCGCACATGCCTCGACCACGTTCAACTCATGGGAGTCGACCCCGTTCAATGACGCCTATGTGCTGCGTGATGAAATCACCCTTGAGCCTCTGGCAAACACCACCGTAGAACTGCGGCGCGGCGACGGTGGGGTCACCACCCTCACGACCGATGGACAAGGCCGTCTGCCCAGGCAGCAGGACCTGGCCATGGATCAAGTCCAGATGCGCATTCTGGCCAAGGGAAATAGCTCCAACGACGACAGGGAGTCCACTGCATGAGCAGCCAAGCAGCCGATAACACTGAGGACGTCATCATTCCTCGCTCGCGCGACAATCTGGGGCGACCGGTCTACAAGACCCAACTGACCCGCACCGAGGACCAGCGTGAAAAGGTCCTGCTGGCGAGGCAGGCCGCGCCGATTCCGGTGATCTTCATTCCAGGCATCATGGGCAGCAACCTGCGCAACAAGAAGAACCAGAACAAGGTCTGGAGTCCGCCGAATGCCAGCTTTTGGCCCACTGATGCCCTCCCCGCTCTCGCAGCCTTGGCTGTCTGGTGGGGCCGCGGCCCCAAGGATCGACAGAAGCTGCTAAAGCCGGAAAAAGTCGAGGTGGATGATCGAGGCTCGATTGATACGTGCTCATCCGGCCTGAGCAAAGAGGCGGCGCGCATTCGTGGCTGGGGGACGGTGATGCGCAGCGCCTACAACCCGTTCATGGCCCTGATGGAGGGCCGCTTGGACAGCATCGTCAGCCGACAACAGATCCAGCAATGGTGGAACACTGAAAGCCTGCATGAACCCGCAGCCTATGGCGAAGAACTGGGGCAGGCGACGCCCCTCAGCGAAGACGAACTGAAACAGGCGGGCAAGTATCAATTCGACGTCTGGTGCGCCGGTTACAATTGGCTGCAATCCAACCGGCAGTCCGCCCTGGATGTGCGTGACTACATCGAGAACACCGTCCTCGCCCACTACCGCGAACACGCAAGCGTCAGCCCTGAGCAGGCGGATCAGATGAAGGTCATCCTGGTCACCCACTCAATGGGCGGGCTGGTTGCACGCTCCCTGACCCAATTGCACGGTTACAAACGAGTGCTTGGCGTGGTCCATGGCGTGCAACCGTCAATCGGTTCATCGGCCATCTACCACCACATGCGCTGCGGCTATGAAGGTATTGCCAGCATCATCCTTGGCTACAACGCAGGCGAAGTGACCGCTGTGGTGGCCAATGCCCCAGGGGCGCTGGAACTGACACCTAGCAACGAGTATCGGGAAGGTCGCCCCTGGTTGTTCCTGTGCGATGCCCAGGGGCAGGTCATCAAGGATATGGACGGTAAACCCCGCGCCTATCCGCAGAACCAGGACCCCTACGAGGAAATCTATAAGAGCACCGCCTGGTATGGGTTGGTGCCGGAGCAGAACACTAAGTATTTGGATATGTTGGGAAAGGCCAGTAAGAATAAAAACTCTCGGCGTGAGTTCAGCCAACGTATAGATGACGTTTCTATATTCCATCGTGAATTGGCTGCGTCGGGCTACCACCCTGAAACCTATGCCCACTATGCAGCTGACGATGAGCGCCACAGTTGGCGCGACATGATCTGGCAAGGTGATCCAGCTCCCCTGGAAGCCCCCGGTTCCGCGCTCAAGGATAACGAGACCGGCAGCTACAGCAGTTGGTTTCGCCGTGGCCTGCCCGTCATCGTACCTACGCTTGAAAACTGGACGGTCAAGGAGGAGGACCAGTCTGGCAGTGGTGGCGATGGCACGGTGCCAACCGACTCCGGACAGGCCCACAGGAAGGCTGGCATCAAGGCCAGTTTCCGCCAGGGTGGCAAAGGCAAAGGCCAGTACAACACTGATCAGGGCTACGAACACCAGGAGAGCTACAACGACAAGAGAGCCCAGTGGGCCGCACTCTATGGCGTGATCAAGATCGCTCAGCTAGCTGACTGGCACCCTAACGACAAGGGGGGCATATGACGCTCACTCGTCGCTTGTTTACCGTTCTTGGCCTGGTTGCTTTGACCAGCTGTGCCTCGTTCTCATCTTCTCGGAGCCCAACCATGGACAAAAGTGGATGGATCACCCACTGCTACGGACGCTTCCTGATCGATCTGCCACCACAGGCAAAGATCAACGCTGGGTATTACCTGTGGGACGACGACATCGAAGCACTCGACGATAGCCCTGAGGCTCTAGTAACCAGAATCGACCAGCGTGAGAAGGAATTGAAGAGTGAACGGCATAAAAAGATACAGGGAAGTATGTTTCTTCGTCGATTGGACCTTAGAAATGGCTCAACAGGGCTACTTTCCTGGAAGTCCAATGCCAGTGTAGAGATGTACTTGCTGGATACTTACGCTATTTCCAAGCCGACATGGCGCGCTTACCGCTGGAAAGGTGGCGTCACACAAGATCGTGAAGCAGCAGGCATTGAAAGTGCTACTTCCCTGGCCCACAACCTACGCTCTCGTGAAATCAATGAGATCCCCACCGAACCGGGATTCTGTATCGACCGGGCCTACATCGCAGGTAATAGTTTTCAAGTGGAAGACTTCGATATAGGCGTGACCTTCCCGGAACACCCTAGAACCTTTTTGTCATTCAGATCCAGCACCGGAGCCGAAGAAGATCGGTTACTGGATCGAGTGAGTGGCTTTCTGATGGGTGTGGCAAAGATGGTTGCAGGCATCGAGACCCTGCGCAAAAGAGAGCGTGGCGGTGCCATTCCCGCCGATGAGTACCTGCTGGCAGGCAGCGCAAAGGGCCAGCGCACCTACACCTTCCTCTGGGAAGCCCAGGGCAAGGACGAGTCGATCAACGAGCCCCATCTCAAGGTAGAACTGAGCGTGGAGGAAGCTGATGACGATGACGATGGCAAGCCAGCGGCTCCCGCTTTCAAGTCCGATAAAGCCGCACTGGAACTGTGGGATGCCATCATCGATTCGATTCGCCTGCGCCCGGTATCGGCTACTGGACGCGACGACCATGCTGGCACGCCCTCCCCGCCTAAAAGTCCGCAACAGATGGCCAACAGCCCAGCGGTAGATGATGACTACGCACTGGGAGAGTTCCTCGCTGAGCTGAAGCCCAAAGATAACTGGATGGATGATTTGTGAGTTTCCTAAGGAAGCGCGCGCGACCACAGCACACTCGCCAATGGGCCGCATTATCTGACGTGATCGAGATCACTCAACTGGCTGACTGCCAGCTGGACGCCAAGGAGGGCTTATGAAGCGCGCTCATTGCCTACTAACGATCCTGGGTCTCATCGCCCTAAGTAGCGTTATCAGCTGCGCATCGATTTTTTCCTCTCGGAGCCCGGCCATGGACAAGAGTGGATGGGTTACCCACTGCTACGGACGCTTTCTAATTGATTTACCACCCCAGGCAAAGGTCAAAGCAGGGTATGGCCTATGGGGCAGCAGCATCAAAGCACTCGACGACACTGCAGCAACCTTGGCTACCAGAATTGATCAACGGGAGAAGGAGCTAAAAGGGCAACAGCATGATACGAAGGGCAGCATGTTTCTTCGTCGGCTAGATCTTGGTGGAGGCTCAACTGGATTGTTGTCCTGGGCTTCCGACGCCAGCATAGAGACTTATTACTTGAGTACCTACGTTCTTTCTAAACCGACATGGCAACCATATTCTTGGAGAGTTGAAATGTCTCCAGACAGAGAACATCGCGGCATTGAAATCGCTACCTCTCTGGCTCGTAACCTACGCTCTCGCGCTCCCAACAAAATCCCCACCGAACCAGGATTCTGTATCGACCGGGCCTATATCGCGGGTGACAGCTTTCAAAGTGAAGGCTTCGGAATTGGCGTGACCTTCCCGGAACACCCTAGAACTTTTTTATCATTCAGATCCAGCACTGGAGCCGAACGTGATCGGTTAATGGATCGAGTGAGTGGCTTTTTGATGGGCGCGCTGAAGATGGTTGCGGGCATCGAGACTCTGCGCAAAAGAGAGCGTGGCGGTGCCATTCACGCCGATGAGTACCTGCTGGCAGGCAGCACAAAGGGGCAACGTACCTACACCTTCCTCTGGGAAGCCCAGGGCAAGGACGAGTCGGTCTACGAGCCCCACCTCAAGGCGGAACTGAGCGTGGAGGAAGCTGACGTCGATGACGATGGCACCCCACCAGATCCGGCTTTCAAGTCTGATAAAGCAGCACTTGTGCTGTGGGATGCCATCATCGATTCGATTCGCCTGCGTCCGGTATCGACGCCTTAAAGCGATGGCAATGACCGGATGCTCAAGGCCGCAATACTGCAGAAGCAGCCTTGAGCAAAGACCCTGAAAGGGCTGGCCGTAACAGCGAAATCCTAAGCCGGCGTTACCGCAGCAACGGGTATGTCTCCCCATCCGTGTCGCCACCTCGCCGACGGCCACCACACTCTAAGTTCAAGAAGACCGGGGACTCGGGCTTTACGAGCGCGGCTCGTCCGAGCATGAGCAGACACCTCGCGGGCTAGCGTCCAGCAACGCCTCTACCACCGCCCGGGCCATCTCCACGGAATGCACCATGGACCAGATCAGCCCGCGCTCGATGCCGCTGCCCTGCTGGGTGATTTCATCGCAGACCTCCTCGGCGCATTTGAGCAACAACGACACATGCACCAATGCCTCTTCAGCACTGACGCCTGGGCGCACGCTGAACAGCGAGTCGGCAGAAACAGGTTTGGCTTGGGTGTTGCGCTGGAACAGCGCGGGGTCCTGCGGTTGTCGAGCCAGAGCCACGCGCAAGGTGGCGTTGGCGGCCTTGAGTTCGGGATCGCGATAGGACGTGGGGGGATCGGGGACGAGCTTTTTCATGGTCTAACTCCTTGCAGATAAAAGGAGCCAACACCGTTCGCTTGCACACGAATAAGGTGGCAGCCGTACGCAGGTGTGCAAGACCGAGTCTGCAAGGACACCCGGCAGATCCGAAGATCTCCCACGCACGGCCGCCATAACGCAGCGGACATGAAAACGACCAATCAGTGCTGATCGTTTGTGCGCCTTTGCAGAGTTCGGACTTGCACATCCGAGCCATCGATTTGGCGATGGCTCCAGCACCCTAGCCCGCCCATCAGGCGCATTCAAGCGGCCGGCAGTTTCTCGGATTTGCCCTACAAAAGAAAGCGAATGGGCGTAGTTCCAACCAGCTTTCAGCACTCTCTGAAACAGCCACGGCTCTGTGGTGAGGGTGTTTGTTCCCACGGATTGGTTTGTCAGCGACCAGGCCGAAAACAGTCCTGTCGCCCTGTTTTCGTATCAGCGCTGTACCTGATGCACCGCGCCAACTGGCCGGGCGATTCTCGCCCGTTCGCAGCCCTCGGCAGCGCCTACAAGGGAAGGTGCCGCCCCATTCCCGCTCCAGGCCGGCCGCAAGGCCGCCGTCTCGCTCTTGATTTTGATCTTGATCTGAACGCCCCGTTAACCACGATGGCCGAACGCAGGCATTGAGCCGTGGGTAACCCGGCAGGGATG